>NZ_JAKLTZ010000020.1:0-94241 GCF_022012555.1 Bradyrhizobium zhengyangense
ATGCGTCAGTACTGGATGCCGACCCGCTACGCTCGCACAGGCTGATCACTGCAGACGTGGGAGCTCATACCGGTTACGCCCTTCTGTGCGTCCCTCCCGAACTCGGCCGCCAGCCTCAGAGGTCGGCGCTCCTTTTTTCTGAGGAGTGAATGGCTACCGTCGCGGTTTGAGAGCGGCTTGGCTCGAGGATGAACGGATTCTGCGTAGGGGACTCCGAAGCATCGTCGCCTGGTCATCGTGACCGTTGGAGACCACCGGGCTGCCTAACACAGCTGGCATTTGAGGCGCCCGTGACCACGGATGAGTGGCGTTGGTAGGAGTATAATCAACGGTCAATGGCAATCAGCGCGCTGCGCGCCGCGCGCGGAACATGCGAGTTTGGTGCAACTATGCCTGATCCGAATACATGCCTTCAGTATCTCAATTGGATGAAGGCCAATGGCAATGATACGTCTTTGTTCGCTGTGGACGGGGCCGTCCTTCGCCACCGCTATCATGCTTTCGCTGGTACCTCAAAGGAGGGTCCATTAGATGATCGATGCAGGTCGCGCCATTGCCACAGCGACGCCCGAAACATTTCGAGAAGTGTCGCGGAAGTGGGCCTCTGGAATCGCCGTCGTAACTGCAGTCGATAGTCACGGAGCGCTTTTCGGCACCACGATGAGCGCCGTCGTCAGCCTATCGATCAGCCCCCTGCAATACCTGATATGCATCGACAGAAAGTCGAACTCGCTCCCCGCCATCACTTCGACAGGGTGGTTTTGCATCAACATGCTCTCCTCATCCCAAGAGCGCATTGCGATGACGTTTGCAAAGAAGGGGACAGATAAGTTTTCGGCGATTTCCTATCGAGAAGGTCTAAATCGATTACCAATTATCCAGGACGTCGCCTCATATATTATCTGTCACCTGAACAGCAGCTTTGATGGCGGCGATCACGTCATAATCGTTGGCGATGTCATCGAGATCGGTCTCCACGATGCGTCTCCGCTGGTCTATTTGAATGGACGCTTTAATAACGGATGACTTGCGGGGAACACATGAAATATGAGAATACGCTCCTCTTTATTGACGGAGAATGGTGCTCCGGCTCTGAGAAGCAAACGATCCCGATCTTTAATCCAGCAACTGACGAGGAGATCGGTCACGTCGCTAAGGCGACGGTGGCCGATCTCGACCGTGCAGCTGCGTCCGCCGAGAAGGCGTTCCATGTTTGGCGGAGAACGCCCGCGGTGGAACGCGGAGTTACGCTACGTAAGGCAGCTGGCCTGCTCCGCGATCGACTAGAGTCCATCGCCCATGTTCTCACCTTGGAGCAAGGTAAGCCTCTTTTGGAAGCGCGAGCGGAGATCGCGAGTTGCGCCGATGCCTTCGAATGGGCTGCTGAAGAGGGAAGGCGGCTCTATGGGCGCGTGATACCGTCGCGTGCAGCAGGCGTTGCGCAATATGTCGTACGTGCTCCAGTAGGCCCGGTTGCTGCGTTCACCCCGTGGAATTTCCCCGCGAGCCAAGTCGCGAAGAAGCTTGCTCCAGCGTTGGCTGCCGGATGCTCCGTGATCGTCAAGGCCTCGGAAGAGGTGCCACGATCTGCCGCGGCAATCATCACGTCACTTGTCGATGCTGGCATTCCAACAGGTGTTGTCCAGCTCGCATACGGCACTCCCGATGAAATATCGCGGCACCTGATTGCCCACCCGGCGATTCGGAAGATCTCCTTCACCGGCTCTGTTCCGGTTGGAAAACATCTAGCTGCGCTCTCGGGCGAGCAGATGAAGAGGACGACGATGGAACTCGGCGGGCATGGGCCGGCGATTGTCTTCAAAGACGCCGACATATCCTCAGCCGCGGCGCTGCTCGTTTCAGGCAAGTATCGCAACGCCGGTCAAACCTGCGCCGCGCCGACGCGGTTTATGGTACACAACGATGTTTATCATGAGTTCGTCGCAGCTTTTGTTGAAAAGACACAATCGCTTGTCGTTGGCAACGGTCTGGATGCGACAACGCAGATGGGCCCCCTCGCGAACGAACGCAGAGGGAAACTCTTCGATCAATTTGTGGACGACGCGAGGCAGCGAGGCGCAAAGCTCATGTGCGGCGGCGAGAGCTTATTTACTCGCGGAACATTCAGGCAGCCAACAGTACTTGCGAATGTCGATCCATCGATGCGAGTCATGAACGATGAGCCATTCTGCCCAATCGCGCTCATTAGCGGCTTTGACAATCCAAATGAAGCTGTTGCAGAGGCTAACCGATTGCCCTTCGGGCTCGCCGGATATGCCTTCACGGAATCATCGGCGAACGCTCAGTTCCTGGCGGAGAATCTTGAGGTCGGTATGCTCAGCATCAACCACCTGGGCCTTGCCTTGCCGGAAACGCCCTTTGGCGGCGTCAAAGAGTCTGGGTACGGTTCCGAGGGTGGCCTAGAATCAACTGAAGGCTATCTCAATACCAGATTCATCACCAATAAGGCCTACTAGGCGTCATGCCATTTGGGCAATCGACCACGACGACTCTGTGAGGAGCAATGTCCCCTTCAACTATCAACGAAAGAGTCAGCATCACACGACTTGGTGGTCAGGATTACAACTTCTTTTTTGGTTACTATAATAAGACGCCGTGGGACGGGCAGGGTCGCCTTATCCTAGGCCACCAAGTCGATGAACCTAACTTCCGCATTGGCAGAAATAGCGGCTGCAATGTCGGTTATTTTGATGAAGCGCGTGAGTTTCGGCTGGTTGATCGAACCCAAGCCTGGAACTGGCAAATGGGGAGCCAACTACAATGGCTCACCGGCATGCCTGGCCGTAACATAATCTACAATATTCGTACGTCGCACGACGCGGGTGGCCCGTATCCCAACATCGGTGCGCGGATTACCGACGTGGATACGGGGCGCACTCGCGATCTCAATATCCCGATTTACGTCGTAGCCGCGAACAGCAAATTCGCGATGTGCATTGACTATCGACGTCTCTACAAAACGCATGAGACGATCGGCTACTGCGCACTCGCGGGACGGCTTCCACTGGATAATGCACCGGACGATGATGGCATTTGGCGCCTCGACATTGCAAGCGGCGACTCGACACTCGTTGTCAGTTACCGCCAACTTTACGAGCTTGCTCATAAGCCATCCATGGATAAGGCAATTCATTGGGTGAGCCATATTGAGATAAATCCGTCATCAACACGTGTGCTCTTCCTTCACCGATGGACAGAGCGTGTTGAAGACGAGACCTGCTTCTTGCATCGCTTGATCACAATGGATCCGGATGGAAGCAACTTACGTCTCCTTGAATGCTCTGATCATCCATTGCCGCAGCTGGCTCGGCGGTTCGATTCAAAGGCCGTAGGTACCTACGACTACGAAAAGTCCGAATACCAGATCTCTCACCCGTTATGGCGGGATGATAGCAGCATCGTCGTCTGGGGACCTCACGCCGGACGTATAAACTATCAGGTTTACCAAGACGCGCACAATGGCTTAGTCCAGACTATTGGCGACGGCCTCCTAAGAGAGAACGGACACATGTCCTATTCACCTGTGAATATGCGCTGGCTTTTGAGCGATACGTATCCGCATTCCGAGACCAACCTGCGTGATCTCTTCCTTTTCGATGCCAACAATGAAGTCCGGCTCGACCTCGGAAGCTTTTATACTGATCCAACTCTGGCTAAAGAGAACCGGTGTGATCTTCACCCAAGGTGGAGCCGCGATGGGAAGTGCGTTTGCATCGACTCCTATCACGAGAGACGGAGGCGAATGTACACAATTGATGTCTCCGCTCTCGTGTAGTGCTTGTTGTTTTCCCTATCCAGCGACAGCAGGTGTCTAAAAGCAAGGGAACGTTGTTTTCCGCAAGGCATCCGTCCAAGGGCATTTCGACCTACCTTGAGCGCTCAGCTCATCGAATCTCGTTGAAATTCAGCATAACGACCTCGCTGAAGGGGCTTGCTTGCCTCTTACAGCGGCGGGAATACTTCGAATGGTAGCTATCCGCCGTCCGATCCGGTTTCGATCGAGTACAATGGAGCAAACGTGACCACATACAGTGGACCTGTCTTTGACATGGCCGTACAACAGTTCGAAGTGATCGCTGATCACCTGTCTGTGCCGCAGGACGCGAGGGCGCGCTTGTTAATACCAAAGCGCGCGATCACTGTATCTTGTCCTATTCATCGAGACGACGGCACGACGGCGGTTTTTGAAGGGTATCGAGTTCAGCATCACCTCACGCTAGGACCTACGAAAGGCGGCACGCGCTTCGCGGCTAGTGTGGACCTCGGCGAGGTTGCTGCGCTTGCGATCTGGATGAGTTGGAAGTGCGCCCTAACCGGCTTGCCCTATGGTGGCGCCAAGGGCGGCATCAGCGTCGATCCATCGAATCTATCAAGGCGCGAACTAGAGGCATTATCACGCCGCTACATGCAGGAGATGATCCCCTTCGTTGGCCCTCACACTGATGTCATGGCCCCCGATATGGGGACCAACGAGCAGGTGATGGCGTGGTTTATGGACACCTATTCGATGTATCAGGGCCGGACCGTGACGGAGATCGTTACCGGTAAACCGGTCAGCGCCGGAGGGACATTGGGACGCCGCGAGGCGACAGGGCGGGGCGTCGCGCATCTGACGCGCCGCGTGATGAACGAACAGGGCATCAATCTGAACCATGCAACGGCTGCTGTGCAGGGCTTCGGAAATGTCGGCTCGATCGCCGCACTTGAGCTTCACCATATGGGCGTTAAAGTGATCGCCGTCAGCGACCACACCGGCGCGCTCTACTGCGCTTCCGGCCTCAACATTCCAGAACTCGTGGTACATGCGGCAACACATGGCAGTCTCTCGGGGTATTCGAGTGAACTAGCCTTCGATCCGCAGGAAGTCCTCACGCTGTCTTGTGATGTTCTTGTGCCAGCCGCGATGGAGCGGGTCATCGACGCTGCTGTCGCCACGAAGCTGCGTTGCCGTATTGTCGCTGAAGGGGCCAATGGGCCGACGACACCGGAAGCCGATCTGGTTCTTACGCAGCGACAGAATGAGATCTTCCTGATCCCGGATATTCTGTGCAATTCCGGCGGGGTAGTGGTGAGCTATTTCGAATGGGTGCAGGATCTGCAACAACTCTTCTGGGAAGAGGAGGAAGTAGTACGACGCGAATACCAGATTCTCGATCGAGCGTTCGATCGGATGGTGGCGAGGGCGAGCCGCGACAAGGTGTTCAATCGCACGGCGGCCATGGCCATAGGCGTCGAGCGGGTGCGGGGCGCCAAGAATACGCGAGGTCTATTTCCATGAGGGACGGCCTGGTCGGATTCCGTGATGTATTTGCCCGAACCCGCAATGGTTCACATCGAGCCTTATTAGCGCCGGCGAGCCGCAATGGCCACAACCTGAATGGGATGGCGGTTGTATCAAGCGCACGGATAGTCGCTAATTCCATAGCGGTATGATGCCATCATGTTGCAACTCCGCGCTCAGTTTCAGAACAGCTTCTGCGGCGCATAGATGCAGGCCTAAGCGCTCCGACATAATCCCACATGATCATGCTCGCCTCCAAACTCTCGAACCGGATTTCCTCCATGTTCGACGCGATCACTCAATCGAATTAGAAATGGATACAGAGATGTCATTAGAAGTAGTAGATACGATCGTGATCGGAGCCGGTCAGGCAGGGCTGGCTATGAGTGAACATCTGACTTCGGCTGGTATTCCTCACGTCGTCTTGGAAAGGCACCGGATCGCGGAGAGATGGCGAACAGCCCGGTGGGACTCGCTGGTGGCTAATGGTCCCGCGTGGCATGACCGTTTCCCCGGCCTAACATTTCAGACGCACCCTGATGCGTTCCCGGGTAAGGAGGAGATCGCGGACTATTTCGTTGCCTACGCAAAGAAGATTGCCGCGCCGGTGCGCTGTGGGGTGGAGGTTACGGCCGTACAACGGAACGAGGGACGATTGGGCTTTCGAGTGGAAACCTCGCAAGGGACGTTGGAGGCAAATAACGTAGTTGCAGCGATCGGTCCATTCCAGATTCCGACAATACCTCAAGTAGTACCGCAGGACATTGGAGTCGTCCAAATTCACTCGAGCGACTACCGAAACCCGGAGCAGTTGCCTAGAGGGGCCGTGTTGGTTGTTGGCGCAGGATCTTCCGGAAGCCAGATCGCAGACGAACTTCTGCGCTCTGATCGGAAGGTCTATCTCTCCGTGGGCCCCCACGAACGCCCCCCGCGCTCCTACCGCGGCTACGACTTCTGCTGGTGGCTCGGCGTCTTGGGAAAGTGGGATAATGAAGCAAGAGTTCGCGGTACCGAGCACGTAACGATCTCCGTCAGTGGGGCCCGTGGGGGATACACGGTCGACTTCAGGAAGCTCGCCGCAGACGGAATGATGCTTGTTGGCTCAACTGAAGCGTTCGAGGCAGGCAACGTAACGTTTGCCAGTGATCTCGCGAAGAATGTCGCGATGGGTGACGCCTCGCTCTTCACTCTGTTGGATGAGGCCGATGAATACGTTAGGCGGAATGGACTTGCACTTCCGGAGGAGCCTGAAGCGCGCAGGTTACTCCCGGACCCGGACTGCCTAATGAATCCGCAGCGTGAGCTCAATCTAAAGACTGCCGGCGTGAATACGATCATCTGGGCGACGGGCTTTTCGTCGGACTACAGCTGGCTTAAGGTCAAGGCCTTCGACGAGGCCGGAAAACCCGAACACCAACGTGGGGTATCCTCGGAGCCGGGCGTCTACTTTGTGGGCTTGCCTTGGCAATCTAGGCGAGGGTCCGCTTTTATCTGGGGTGTCTGGCATGACGCTAAATATATTGCTGATCGTATCTCTACTCGGCGGCGTTACCTGGAACATCACGTCGTAAAATCGGAGAAAGTTGATCCACGAAAAGCGACGGGAGGCCCCTAAGTTTTTTGGCGAAACAGTTCACCAGTTGGGGTTGCGGGTGCTGACACGTAAGAAGGAGCAAGAAGTGGCTCATAGGCGGATTCGGAAATTCAATACGAAACACACTTATCCGGAGCAGAAGCTCGACAATGATCTATGTCAGGCAGTGGTGACTAGCGGCGGAAAAATTATTTGGCTACGGGGCCAGTGCCCCCAGAGCTTGAATGACGCCGTCAACATCGACAGCCATGATCCTGTCGAGCAGACGCATAAGGTGATGCAGAATATTAAGCAACTCATCGAAGAAAGTGGCGGTAAGATTGAACATTTGGTCAAGGTTGTCGTTTACCTTACCGACGTGCGGCATCGGGAGGCCGTTTATCGAACGATGGGTCAGTACATAAAGGGCGTGCATCCCGTGTCCACAGGACTTGTTGTCCAAGCGTTGGCGCGACCTGAGTGGCTTGTTGAAATCGACGCCACAGCGGTGATACCCGAGTGAGCGTATGACGTTTTCCCTAGTTGCTCGGTGCGACCAGACTGGAATGTTCGGCGTAGCGATTTCGTCTTCATCTCCGGCTGTCGCTTCAAGGTGTTCATTCGCGCGAGCTGGTGTCGGCGCGGTCGCTTCGCAGAACGTAACTGATCCCTCGCTAGGACCATTGGCCTTGGATGCGATGGAGAGCGGCATGTCCGCGTGGGAAGCCGTCGAAGAAGTGAAACAACGTAGTCGATTTATCGAGTATCGCCAGCTACTGGCAGTTGACCGCGACGGAAATGCCGCTGTTTATTCAGGGCCCAATTCACTAGGCATATGGGCTCAGACGAGCGGAGAAAATGTCGCGGCCGGCGGCAATCTCCTAGCAAATGACGGAGTACCGCACGCAATTGTCGATGCATTCATTGGTTCGTCAGGGCATCTTGGTGACCGCCTGATTGCGTCACTAAGAGCCGGGTTGGCCGCCGGCGGGGAGGCCGGTCCGTTACACTCAGCCGGCATGAAGCTTGTTGACCAAGTCAGTTGGCCAGTCGTGGACCTGCGCTGCGACTGGACACAAGAGTGTCCGATCGAACTGCTCGTTTCTGCCTGGAAGGTCTACAAACCCCAACTTAACGCCTACGTGAAGCGCGCGCTTGATCCACGAGCGGCTCCTTCGTTCGGCGTCCCGGGTGACGAATAGCGCTCCGACGAGCGCTCGCCATTGGCCGCACCGCTCCCTTGATCGTCTTCATGACGCGGTGCCAGAGCACAGAGTAGATTGAGCTATACGCTTCAAGTCAGCAGTCTACGCAAACCCGCGGATGTTGACAGAAGACCCCTGAATTGTGGGCATTGGCAAATGTCGGGCAGATTGGGGTTAATTTTGTATCGACCTTTCATAGCGGAGATCTGATGCTGTCTCGGACAACCATGATGACGCTGTAGTCTGGCGACGAGCGAACGCTACGAACCTCAGAAGAACTGGAAAACTGAGCAAAATACAGATGGACAGCATCGCCATTATTCAGAGGTTGGTTGCGTTTCCGACCGTCAGCCAGGAATCAAACCTCAATTTGATTGACTTTGTCGTTCAGCTGCTTCGCGAAAACGGCGTGACCTGCCGTCTTGTCTATTCGCAGGACGGGCGAAAAGCGAGTTTGCTGGCTACGATCGGACCCGATGATCGGCCAGGCGCAATTCTCTCAGGTCATACGGACGTCGTTACGGCCGATGATCAGAGCTGGACCAAACCGCCATTTAGCGCCACACGACAAGACGGTAAGCTGTATGGTCGTGGAACTGCAGACATGAAAGGCTTTGTGGGCTGTGCCATTTCCGCCGCGCTTAAGGCGTCGAAGACACGCTTAAATGCGCCTCTCTACCTGGCACTATCATATGATGAAGAGATTGGCTGTGTAGGAGTGCGAGGTCTGCTTGACTCGATGGTGAATGAGCTGCAACGGCAATCTTTCTGTATCGTTGGTGAGCCAACAAATATGAACGTTGCAATCGGACACAAAGGCAAGGTTGCGGCTCGCGTTACTTGCGTTGGCCGGGAATGCCATTCCGCATTGGCGCCTACCGGGATAAACGCGATCCATTTGGGTTGCGAATTTGTCGAAGCCATCCGCAGAGAGCAAGCTAAGTTGTGCGACGAGGGCGCGCGGGATGCGAGCTACGAAATTCCGTATACAACGCTTCACGTCGGCACGATTAAATCGGGGGGAATGCTCAATATTGTGCCGAGCCGATGCGAGTTAGAGTTCGAGATCAGGAATGTCGCAGCGGAGATACCTGAGGAGATATTGAGTAGGCTGCGAACTAGAGCGAGTGAAATCGCCAATGGCGCAAGGACCATCGCGTCCGAAGCCGCTATAAATATTGATGTAGTCAACAGTTATCCCGGGCTCAATATCGCCTGCGACGCCCCGGTCGTCCATCTTGTCAAGTCTCTCACCGGTGACGCCAACGTGGTGAAGGTGCCATTCGGAACGGAAGCCGGCCTGTTTTTGCAGAGACTGGGGGTTCCAACGATCGTTTGCGGACCGGGGTCGATGCAGCAGGGTCACAAGCCGGATGAGTTTATCGAAATTGACCAGATTGACCGCTGCGACAAGATGTTAGATAGATTGATTGACCGACTAGCAAGCGGCCATGGCTTCCCCTGAGCGAGGCGTTGCGGCCCGATGCGGCAGGAACTCGCGCAACGATGTGACTTGCGCCCAGACATAGAGTGAGCCCGGGAGACCGCGGCGGTGAGATCGCCGAACTACCCCGCTAGACCATCACCCACTTGGGTGGCGCGGGAACCGAGCTGCCTGCGGGGTTGGACCAGCCGCTCCCGCCCGGCTGGGGCGAGACATAGGCTTCTTGGCACCACCGACCATCAAATCAGCACTCGAAGACTGCGAAGCTCGGACTGCTCAAAATCCAGCTCGCGAAGGATTTCAGCCGGCGTCCGCTCGAGGATATCGCCTCGCGAATCGCTGACGCCTGACGCGCTCTGCTCTGAACTCGACCGGACGCAAGACTGCAAGCTCAAGTTCAAAGGCGGGAGAGCTGTTGGCCACCGCCAACGTCGATATGAATGCCGATCGCATAAGGGATCTCTCCGCGAACAGGGAGGGTCACGGCCCGGCCGATCTCTTCAGGCCCCAGCGCGCCATTGGAATGCCGCCGGTGGCGATCAAATCGTCATAACGATCCTTCGCCGCGGCTGTCATCTCGGTGCGAATGATGACGAAGCTGTTCGCCTCACGACTGGCTTCCGAGCCTATCACCATCTACGACGTCAGGCCGGGTGTCATTCCAACGCCCGCCTTGCTGATACAACAGTCGGCCCTGTTTTCGCCGATGATCTCTGCATTCGCCGAGCCGATGAAGATCACCGATCCCGGGCGCCTTTCGACGAGGCCCAGGCACCTCCTCGCAAAACACTGTGTGAGGAAAAAGCCGGCACGAAGGTTGATGTCCAGCGTCCGATCGTAGCTTTCCGGCTCAAGGTCGAGGATATCCCCGCGCTGCAGTGCTGCAGTGAGCTTACGCTAGCATTGTTGACCAGGCAGGTGGCTCGCCGAGCTCTCCCGCAATCCGGGCCAGCAACGCATCGTTTCCCGATCTCGGAAAACATCGTATCTATAATACCGGTCGGGAGCCGGAATTGGCTCCTGCTCCAGATCCTCGGGACTCACGTGGGCGACGGTGAAATTGGCCTTACCGAGCGCGTCGGCGATTGCACGACCGATTCCACGCCCTGCGCCCGTAACGACCGCCACGTCCCTCATCGGTCGCGTCCTCCCACCGGCGCCGCCAGCGCACGAGACGGCCACCACAAACCGCACCTCGGAGCTCACCTGCGAACGATTGAACTAAGCTGGAAGTACCGCTCCGCCTTCTCGACCGAGTTCGGCAAGTTGTTCGAAGAGATTGCGCTCGATCGCGATCCCGACCTGGTCCGCTTGCGCGCGCAGTTCTGCCGCGCGCTCGCCGGGAATGCGGCCATTTCCTCCGACCGCTGCGAGATAGCGCTGCGTCCAAGCCTGCATGTTCTGATCGAAAGCATCTTTGCCGATGAGCGCCGCCGGATCGAACACGAAGCCGAAGGCGCCGACGCCGCCCGGGGCGCCGCCTTCCGACAACAGGGGCCTTGCCCCGGTCAGCACTCCCGCAAGCACTTCCACGATCATCGCCAGCGCGAGTCCCTTGTGACCGGCGGCCGGTAGGATCGAGCCGGCGAGCGCCGCGGTCGGGTCGGTCGTCGGCCGGCCCTCCGCGTCGATCGCCCAGCCTTCCGGGATCGGCAGGCCATCGCGTAGGGCGACGTGGATCTTGCCGCGCGCGACATTGCTCATCGCGAAGTCGATCAGCAGCGGTGGTCCGTCCGGCCTCGGCGCTGCAAATGCAATGGGATTGTTACCGATTGCCGGCCGCGTTGCGCCCCCGGGAGCCATCACCGGCTGGGTCACCTGCGACAGGAAGCCGACCCTGCCGCTTTCGGCGACGTCGAGCAGATGCGAGCCGACTGCGCCAAGATGTCCGGCGTTGCGGATCAAAAAGGGGACGAACGGTCGGGTCGGGCCAAGCGCATCCATCGCCAGTGCCAACGCCTTGGGGCCAACGATTTGTCCAAGCCCAAGATCGGCGTCGATTACCAACACCGTGCCATGCCAGCCGCATTTGATATCCGGCCTCGGGTTCAAGCCGCGGCGCGCGAGCTGGCGCCAATACGAGGGCAGACGCGCGATGCCATGGGTCCGTACGCCCGTGATGTCGGCGAGCAGCAGACGACGGGCTGCCAGCCTCGCGTCATCTTCGCCGAGTCCGGCCCGCGCGAAGATGGTTGCGACCCACGCTTCGAGCGGCGGCAGCAGCATGTTGATCGTCTCCATCGCCCGGCTTTCTATCTCAAATCTCGAACAGCAGCTCCGGGCGCGGGGTAACCTCGCCGCGTTCGACCTTGCGGACGATATCGACGATCCGCTCATGCGCCGGCGCTGCGCAGCCGGCCTCCTTCGCCTTGCGGACGATGAAGCCGTTGATCTCACCGATCTCGGTGCGCCGCCCCTTCTGGATATCCTGTGCCATCGAGGGACGCTGCAAATTGCTGCGCGCCTGCGAACCGGTTCCCTTCTGCATGTGCCGCTCGACCTCGGCCAGCGCCGTGGCGTCGCCTTCGGATGCCGAGCGTAGCAGGTTCGGCTCGATGCCCGTGATGTGCTCGAGGTCGAGGCCGAGCGACTGGCCGGTCCGGATCGCTTCGCCGCCGAGGCGGATGACGAGGCGGCGGATCACGGGATGGGCGTCGCGTTCGTTTCCGCTCATGCCGGTCGCGGCGCTGACGCCGTTGCGCATGCCGTTGACGCAGAGCTTCGACCAGCGCACGCCCCACAGATTGGTAGTGACGCCAGAGCCGTCGATCGGGGTAAACAGGGCGTGCAGCTCCTTCACGCGCGGCGTCACGCGCCCATGGACCTCACCGACGAGAATCGATTTGGTCTCGAAGTCGCGCGGCATGGTGCGACGGACGCAGCCCGGTTCATAGAGATCGACGGCGAAATTATTGCCGACGATGCAGCCGACCGTGCGTCCCCATCCGACGACGCCGGCGATGATCTCCTCGTTGATCGAATTCTGCGCCGAGACGACGTAGCCCTGCGGCGAGAGATACGGCCTGATGAGGGTCGTGCACCATTCGGTATCGTAGGATTTGCTGGAGATGATCGCGATATCGATCGGCCGCTGCCTCGAAAGGCTCTGCACCTCGGTGAGGTGCATCGTCGGGACCGAAACGATGCAGGTTTCCTCATCCCTCATGCCGGACAGATGCAGCCCGCGTTGGCGGATCGTCTCGATGTGCTCGGGCCAGGGATCGATCAGCGTGACGTCGTTGCCGGTGCGCGCCAAATGGCCGCCGAGATAGCTGCCGACAGCGCCGGCGCCGACGATTGCGATACGTTTCTTCATTACCATTGTTCCTTCGTCGTCGGCCTTGGTTCTTACTATGCCGTCGGTGCGCGGCGAACGAGCTTGTCGAGAACGTGCCGGCAACTCGCGATCTCGCCGGGCGAAATGCCGGACAGTTCCTTTGCCTCGATTGCGCGGGCGCGCGCGTGTAGTGCGTGGTTGCGGTCGCGTCCCATGGCCGTGAGTGTCAAGCCGCCGCTAGCGTCGGCCTCGACGAGGCCCATGCGCACTAGCTCGTTCACGGTGCTCTCCGCGGCGTTGAGCCCGAGAAACAATTCAGGCAGCAAGCTCGCGAGCGTGCGTCCCGGCAACGTTTCGATCGCGGCCATCAACCGGCTCTGCAGGACGCTGAGACCTTCGGCATGGCGACCCTCGTCGAGCGCTGCCGAGAGCACGCCATGGGCACGATACATCAGCGCCGTCATGAACTCATTCATCGGGCCGCCGGCGTGCGCCTGTCCGGTCGCCTTCGACAGGTCGGTGGGATCGGCGAAGTCGGCGGCCATGCAATAGCGTCCTTGCGCAAACAGTAGCGGGCCGCGGTCGTGGCGCACGAAGCGTTCGACTTCACCCAGCATGATCAGATGATCGCCGCCGGGATATTCGGCCGCCTTGCGGCATTCGAAGCTGCACAGCGTTCCCTCGAGCAGCGGTGCGCCGCCGATGCCGCGCTTCCAGGAGACGCCCCCGAACTTGTCGCCGCCCGAGCGGCCAAAATGATTTGAGAGAGCGATCTGGTCGCTGGATAGAATGTTTACGGCGAAATGCGTGGCGACCTTGAAGGTCGGGAAGCTCTGGCTCGTTCGCTTGGCCGACCACAGCACGAGCGGTGGATCGAGCGAGACCGAGGAGAACGAGTTCGCCGTCATTCCGACGAGCTCGTCACCGTGAGCGGCGGTGACGACGGTCACGCCGGTCCCGAATTGGCCGAGGCAGCGCCGAAACGCGGCCGGATCTGCCTTGGGATCGCCGCTGTCGACGGCCGCGATGGTCGGGGAGAACTGCTGCATGGCGTGCACTCGGCCTTCTGGTCAGTCGCTCGGAGGTTGCTGCGAATATCCTGATCACGCAGCGTGGGAGTACATCGGCCGTCCCGCCACCGGCATTTCCGCTGCGAGGATCGTACCGCTCTTCGATTCCGTGATGAAGAGTGTCCGCCGATCCGGACCGCCATAGGCGCAATTGGTGGTGAGAAGTCCCTTCGGAGACTTGATGCGCAGCATCGGTTCTCCGAGCGCGCTGAACAGCCAGGTGGCGCCGAGGCCGACGTGACAGATCGCGATATTGTCGTCCTCGTCGATCGCAAGGCCATCGGGGCCGCCACCTCCGGAAAGCTGGATGAAGGTGCCAACCTTGCTTGCGGTGCCGTCGCGCATCAGCGGCACCCGCCAGATCGCATTGGCGCGCGTCACCGCCAGAAACAGCATCGTCTCGGCCTTGTTGAGCACGAGGCCATTCGGGCTCGGAATCCGGTCGAGCACGCAATCGAGCTGGCCACTGGGTCGCAATCGATAGAGGCGGCCGCTCGGATCATGCAATCCGGTCTGCCCCTGATCGGTGAAGTACATGTCGCCGTTCGAGGCGAACACGAGATCATTGACGCCCTTGAATCGCTGCAACAGCGAGCGCTCCAGGAAGGGCTCGACGCGACCCGTGGCCGGGTCGAACACCATGATGCCCTGCTTGTGGTCGGTGATGAAGCCGCGCCCGTCCCTGTGAAACTTCAGGCCGTTCGGCTCACCGTCGTACTCCGCGCCAACACTGACCTCACCGTTCGGCGTGATGCGCAACAGGCGGCCCCAAGGAATGTCGACGACCCAGAGATCGTCATTGCGGTCAAAGGATGGGCCTTCGAGAAAGGTCGGCGTCGGTGCGCCGTGAAACTGCACCTCAGCCCATTCCGAGCGCTGGCCGCTCTTGAACAGATGCTCGGGGATTGCAGTGAAGACGCGCGCCTCCACGCTTGGCGGTGCTGCATACATCGTCGAGTTCTCCCGTGCGCGGAGTTAATCCGCGTCTCGTTAAGCCGCGCATTCCGTGACGACACGTGAGCGCAACCGGCTTGACAGCCGTGGTGATTGGCTATCTATTCTTATATAAGGATAACGTTCCGAAATGAGAACGCAAGGAAAAACCGGGGCGTCGCGCCAGCGCGATGCGGCTCGGCTTTTCGGAGGGAGCGACTTCATGCGTGGCGGCATGCACTTGATCGGGTTTCTGATCAACTCGCCTATCAATCACACGATCCTGAGCTGGTCGGATCCCGCCGATCAGCGTCTCGAGGCGATGGGAAGCCTGAAGCGCTGGCAGAGGCTTGCGCAGACCTATGAGCGCGGCCTGTTCGATGGGCTGTTCTTCGCGGATACGCCGGGTGTGTTCGACCGCTACAAGGAGCGTTCCGACGAGGCGGTGCGCTACGGCGTGTGCTGGCCGCCGCACGATCCGGTCGTTCTGCTGAGTGCACTCGCCGCCGCCACCGATCGGCTCGGCCTTGCGGTGACGCTCTCCATTTCGGCCAATCATCCCTATCAGGCGGTCCGCTCGCTCTCGACGCTCGACTATATGAGCGGCGGTCGGGTCGGCTGGAACATCGTCACTGGCCATCTGCGCGGCGAGTACCGTGCACTCGGTCTCAATCAACTCGATCACGACCAGCGCTACGATCGCGCCGATGAATATATGGAAGTCTGTCGTGCGCTCTGGAGCGGGGTGCGCGAGGGCGCGGTCCAGGCCGACAGGACGACAGGCGTCTATGCTGATCCGGCCAAGGTGGACATCATCAATCACGAGGGCGAGTATTTCCGCTGCCATACGGTGCCGCCGGCTTTGCCGTCGCGGCAGGGCCATCCGGTGCTGTTCCAGGCCGGATCCTCCGGCCGCGGCCAGCGCTTCGCGCAGAAGCACGCCGACGTGGTGTTCTCCATTCAACCGCATCTGGGCGGCATGAAAACCTTCATGCAGGAGCTCGGCGCAGCATCGGGGAGCGCGGCCGCGCCCAAGGTGACGTTCGGCGTGCAGCCGATTCTCGGAAGCTCCGAGGCGGAGGCGAGGCGCCGGCTCGACGAATTCGCCGCGCGCATTCCGCTTGAGGCCGCGCTGAGCCGCTTGTCCGGTTCGCTCGGGGTGGATTTCAGCCAAGTCGAGCTCGATCTGCCGCTCGAGGAGCAGAAGACGCAGGCATCGCAGGGTCTGATGAAGGCCATGTCGGCCTCGTTCGAGAATCGCCGCTTCACGCTGCGCGAGGCGGCGGTACGCTGGGGCCTTGCGGTCGGCATGCCGCAACTGATCGGAACACCGGAGCAGGTTGCCGATCAGCTCGAGACGATCTGGCGGGAGACCGGGTGCCACGGTTTCAATATCACGCCGACGACCACGCCCTCCAGCGTCGAGGAATTCGTTGACCAGGTGATCCCAATTCTGCAGAAACGAGGTGTGTTCCGCACCGCATATGAGGGCGAGACGTTCCGCGAAAATTTGCTGAACTGAACGGCAACGGCCACGCGAGTTGGCCGCGTTCCAACGAGTATCGTTACGAGCAGGGAGGAGATCGTGACAATGAATCACACTCGGAGAGCGTTCGTGAAGACGACGCTGCTCGCGGGCATCGGCGCGCCGGCCCTTGGTCTTTTCGCGCCGAACATCGCGCGGGGGCAGGGGGCGGTCACCCTGAAATTCGCTCATCCCGACAGCAACCTCCATCCCAACCACAAGATGGCGGAAGCCTTTGCGGGCCGGGTAGGCGAACGCACCAATGGCGCTGTCAAGATCGATATCTTCGCCGGCGGACAGCTTGGCTCCAGTGTCAGCATCGCGACCGGCGTTGCGACCGGGACGGTCGATCTCGTGTACCACACCGCGGGATTCCTCTCCTCCATCTTCCCAATGATGCAGGTGCTCGATCTGCCGTTCCTGTTCCGCGACGCGCGCAGCGGCGAAAGGGTGACCGATGGCGAGATCGGCCAGATGATCTTCGCCAGCCTCGCGCCGAAGAATGTCTATGGCCTGGCCTGGAGCACCAATGGCTGGCGGGTGGTGGAGACCACCAGAAAGGTCGTGCGAGCTCCCGACGACCTTTCCGGGATGAAGTTCAGGATCCAGCAAAGCCCGGTCTTCGTCGCGATGGCCAAGGCATTCAACGCCCAGCCCGTGTCGCTCGACGTTTCCGAGATGTATCTGGCGCTGACGCAGAACACGATCGACGGCTACGAATTCCCGCTGCTCTCCGTCGTCGCGACCAAGCTGCACGAGGTGACGAAATTCGTTTCCGAAACCAATCACACCTACAACGCGATGGCGCTGCTCGGCTCGAAGTTCAAGCTCGACAAGCTCGATCCGACGCACCTGAAGGTCCTGCGTGAGGAAGCGCTGCGGTTCGGCAACGACACCCGCAAGTCGATCGTCGAGGCCTCCGCCGCGGCCAAGAAAACCTGCCAAGATGCCGGCATCCAGTTCAACCCCGTCGACTACGCGCCGTTCAGGCAAAAGGTCGAGCCCGTGTTCGCTCAGTTCCGCACGTCGATGGGCGAGCAGCTCATCGACAAACTGCTGAAAGCCGCCGAGGGATGACCGAGCAGGTCTGTGATGTTCCGGCTTCAGGGCACAGCCACGCTCTGTCGCGCTTTGGTCTCGGTGCCATCGCCGAGATCATGGTGGCGATCGCGCTGGCGTTGCAGCTGGCCATCACGCTGCTCTCCGTGCTGATTCGCGAGGTGACGCCGTTCTCCATCCTGTCGGTGGACGAAACCGCAAAATTGTCGCTGAGCGTGATTGCCTTCATGGGCGGCGCCATCGCCTATCGGCGCGCCGAACATGCCTCGATCGAGGTCATCACAAAGCGTTTGACCCCGCACTGGCGACAGGTCCTGGGCTGCGTGGTCGACCTTGGGGTGCTGGTGACGGCGATATCCATCCTCCGGGGCAGCGCCTCGCTGTTCATGGTCCGTCTCGACGAGCATCTGCCGATCACGGGTTGGCCGACCGCCACCCTGGTCGTGCCGCTCGGGCTCGGGCTGCTGCTGATCGCCCTGACCGCCGCCGAGCGGCTCTTGGCAAAGCGCGGGCGACCGCTCCTGGTCGCGCTTGCCGCCGCTACCGTGCTTGCCGGCTGCCTGTTCGCCGATGCCAGCCTCTTCACACAGACTTTCAGCTCGCGATATTCGCTGGTGGCGCTCTTGATCGTGCTGTTCGCCATGATCGGCATCGGCATGCCGATCGGCTTCGCACTGATGGCGGGCTCGCTGATCTACCTCCTGGCCAACGACATTCCACTGGTCGCGATCGCGCAGAGCATGATCGACGCCAACAGCAACTTCATCCTGCTGGCGTTACCGTTCTTCATCCTCGCCGGCGGTATCATGGATCAGGGCGGAATCAGCGTGCGCTTCGTGCGCTTTGCGATGTCGCTGGTCGGCCATTTCCGTGGCGGTCTGCTCCAGGTGGTGGTGATCACGACCTATCTCGTGTCGGGTATCTCCGGATCGAAAGCGGCCGACGTGGTCGCCGTAGGATCCGTCATGCGGCGAGAGCTTGAAAGAACGGGCTACAAGCCCCAGGAATCCGCCGCGGCGCTGGCGGCATCGGCCGCAATGTCCGAGACGATCCCGCCGAGCATCGCGATGCTGATCCTCGGAACGGTGACACCGGTTTCGATCGGCACGCTGTTCGTCGCCGGTCTGATACCCGCGGCAGTGATTGCCGTGATGCTCATGCTGCTGATCTATGTTTCCGCCCGCAACAGCGGTTTGTCCGCCAATCCCAAAGCGACCGCCGGAGAGCGAGCCAGGGCCGGCACGGACGCGTTGCTGCCGCTCGGCATGCCGGTCATCATGATCCTCGGCATCAAGTTCGGCTTCGCCACACCGACCGAAGTGTCCTCGATCGCCGTGCTGTATGGGCTTGTCCTCGCATCCGTGTTCTATCGCGCGCTCACGCTCAGGGCATGCGCCAGAATCCTGATTGAAGCCGGACGGCTGACAGGGATGGTTCTGTTCATCGTCGCGGCCGCGGGCGCATTCGGCTGGGTGTTGACCGCCGCCGGGCTGAACGCGCATCTGAGCCAGGTCGTCGCGCTGCTCGGCAACAGCAAGTTGCTGTTTCTCCTGGGTTCGATCGCCCTGATCATCATCGTCGGGGCCTTGCTGGAGGGGTTGCCGGCGATCATCATCCTCGCACCCGTCCTGATGCCGATCGCCAATCAACTCGGCATCGATTCCATTCATTATGCGATGGTAATCATCCTGTCGATCGGCGTAGGCGTCTTCATGCCGCCTGTCGGCATCGGCTTCTATATCGCTTGCGCTGTCGTACGCGCGGACATCGACCAGGCGTCGCGATCGATGGTGCCGTACCTCGTTGTGCTCTGTCTCGGCGTGCTGCTCATCGCCTATGTCCCCTGGTTTACGCACGCGCTGCCAAATCTGATCGGGAAGTGAGGCTCCGGACCGTCTGCCGCGGTCGAAGGTCTCGACGATGTCGTGCCAAGAAGAAAGAAGAACGGTGACCCGGAGTTCTCAAGCAAGTTTCAAGACCATGCCGGGACGGACCGATACCCATTTCCATGTCTTCGGCCCGGAGGCCCGATATCCCTATCGGACCGAGCTGACCTACGCGCCGCCTGCTGCAACACCCGCAGCCTATATGGCGTTGGCCGAGCGGCTTGGCATCGATCGTGCCGTCATCGTCCAGGCCAGCGTCTATGGATCGGATAACAGCCGGCAGCTCGATGCGATGCGCGAAATCGCAGGCGTGGAAACACGTGCAGTTGTCGTCGTCGATCCCGATGTCTCGGACGAAGAACTCGACGAGCTACACCACAAGGGCGCGAGAGGCGTGAGGTTCATTGCGACCCGGCCAGGCAGCTTGCCGCTCGCACAGCTGGAGCGAATTGCATCCCGGATTCGGCGATGGGGCTGGCATGTCGCGCTGATGCTCGACGGTCGCTCCATCGTCGCGCTTGAGGACCGGCTGCAAAAATTGCCGTGCCCCTTCGTGATCGATCACCTGGCCGATCCCGACGCCCAAAAGGGAACGGAACAACCTGCTTTTCAGGCTCTCCTTCGGCTGCTCCGATCGGGCAATTGCTGGACGAAGATTTCGGCGCCGTATCACATGAATACCGCTGCACCGGCTTATGACGAGCTCGAGCCGCTCGTCGAAGCCTTATTGGCTGAGGCACCGGATCGTCTGCTGTGGGCGACCGACTGGCCGCATGCCGCAACGCATGGACCGACCCCTGACGCGACAGATCTCCTTTCGGCGCTTTATTCGTGGTGCGACGAAACCGTCCTGACCAAGATCATGGTTCGAAATCCGGCGGCTCTGTACGGATTTGGCTGATGCAATGCTCGATCATGACCGTTGGCAGATGCGGCTCGTGTGAGCACCCGAGGATGCGGCTCCGGGCAACTTGAAAACCCTTCGTACGTGAAGAACGCTTACAGAAAGAGGAAACATGCAGTCCGTCATCTACAAGCGCATTCCGCAATGCCCGGCAGACCTCCTGGCCGAGGTCGCAAAATATCCGGTCTCCGATTTGCACGAGGCACTCGGCCCGGTCGAGGGGCGCATGCAGCTCATGAGCTCGCGCATGCGGCCGATCGCGCCAGGCCAGCGGATCGCGGGCCAAGCCGTCACGTCGTATAATTTCCCTGGCGACAACCTCATGATCCATGCCGCCCTCAACGTCGCGCAGCGAGGCCAGGTGCTCGTCCTCGTCAACGGCGGTGGCGCGCACGGCTCGTTGTGGGGCGACGTGGCCGCGACCTTCGCCAAGCAGAAGGGGATTGCGGGCATCATTGTCGATGGTCCGGCCCGGGATGTCGCTGCGCTGCGTGAGCTCGGCTCGCTGACCTGGTCGACGTCGATCTCCTCCAGTCATCCCGAAAAGCGCGGCCCCGGCGCGGTGAACGTGCCGATCGTTTGCGACGGCGTACGTGTGGATCCCGGTGACGTGATCGTCGCCGATGATGACGGGGCGCTCGCGATTCCGCTGCGCTCGCTCGAGCGTGCGGTGAAGGGCGCACGGGAGCGCAATCGGAAGGAGATCGAGCTGCGCGACCGTCTGAAGACCGGCTCGTCGTTGTTCGAGCTGCTGCAGATGGACAAGAACGTGCAGGCCGCCGGCGCTGAAATCAGGGATACTCTCTGGATTGACGGCTGACCGGACGGCGTCCCTGGCGCGAGGTCATTTCTTGCGCCGCTTGCCGGTGTCGGCCCGCTCGGCAGAATCTTCTGCCGGCGGATATGGGCCGCGATAGCCGAGGATCTGCGAGATCTGTTCGGCGGCCTTGAAGGTCAGCCGCTCGATGTGCTCGCGCGCAAGCAGCAGGCGCGCGGTAGGGCCGGCGATCGTCACCGAGCAGCTGACGAGGCCGGCCTCGTCAAAACAGGGGCTCGCGATGCCGGTGGCGCCATCAATTATACCATTAGCGTCGACAACGACGCCGCGGTGACGGATTTCGGGGAACATGGCGACGAGTTCCTCTTTCGAGGATGTGTCGTCCGTGAACTTTACAAACTTGGTCTGGGTCAGATACGCCGTCTGAACATTCTCTGGTAGGAATGCCAGCATCGCCTTTCCTGCGGCCGTACAATACAGCGGCCGCCGGTTGCCGATGCGGACCGCAAAGCGCAGCGGCTTTTCCGATTCGATGACATCGACGTAAGATATCTCGTGGCCCTCCTCGGAGAGGACACCGAGCAGGATCGTCTCCTCGGTCTCTCGTGCGAGCCGCTCCAGGACGGGACGCGCACATTTCGGGAACGATCGAGCCTGAGCCAGGCTCGCGCCAAGCTTGATCGCTTGATCGCCGAGAATGTAGTGGCCGTTGTCGCTGCGAGCATATCCCCCGCCTTCGAGCGCGCGCATGAGGCTGAAGACGCTCGTTTTCGGCAGTTTTAGGCGGTCACTGAGCTTTGCCAGCGTAAGACCTTCCGGTTCGGCCGCTAACGCCTGCAGGATATCCATCACCCGAAGCGCCGAACGAGGGCCGCTGAAGGCCCGTTCGGTTGTCCTCGCGTTGTTGGACATTTGTTCGTCGTGGCGTTTCATCGGTTGATCTTACTTTCATTATTCCTGTCATTCGATTAGCCAGAGCGCAAGCAGCCCAAGCGAGCATCAGTTGAGGGTCCAGATAGACCGTTCTAACAGCTATAGGTTATACTCCACGCAGCCGACCGCGACGCGGCTGGCCGTTGTCTACCCATGTCATCGCCAATGGGGCGGATTGGGCTCAGGTGCTGAAAGAATATGAAGATCTCCCCAGCCATGCCTCGCTAGGTCCGTTTAATCGGCGTGGAACGAGAAGCGCACGAGCGCAAGCTCCGACTGCACGACCCTCGGATGCGTATCGAGGGTCAGAGCCGAGCCACATTGCGGATGAAGCCGTCGGTCCTGTTAGGATGTGAGAGCAGGGCCGGGGGGCTGAACGGAAAAAGATCAGTCTTGATAAAACAGCCTTCCCCCTATGCGTAGGCTCTGCCCAGAATTACTTCTGGACTTCACCGGGCGGTTGCCCGGTCCTGGGCCAGTTCCGCAGCATTCCATGCTTATCCGGGGCGGCCCCGAAAGTCTCACCTTGCATTGAGCTACTTGACCCCGGGGAGGGGACCCCAGCCAACCGGAACTTCAGTATTTTCGTTTATTTCACTTGTTGCGTTTATTTCGAATATAGCCTACATACAATGCCGTACCGAGGAGAACAACGATTACGATGCCAGCCTACGCCGAAGAGCTGGGAGGTACTCGCCTGCCTTCCGCGAGCGAGAAGGCGGCAGCCAACCAGCTTCGTCAAATACTCGCGTCGCATGCGACTGGGGATGCCAAGCTACGCGTGCTCGACGATGCTCAAAAGGCTGCTGAGATAACCTTGTCGCCGGCCCTGTCGAGCCTCTTAATGGAATTGCTTCGGCACATCGGCCGCGGCGATGCGGTGACCCTTGTGCCTGTGCATGAGATGTTGACCACACAGCAAGCTGCCGACATCCTAAATGTCTCACGTCCGTTTCTGGTTTCTCTGCTAGAGAAGAACGAAATTCAGCACGTGACAGTGGGGCGTCATCGCAGGATTAGGGCAGAGGATCTATTCGCCTATAAGCGCACGCGTGATGAGAAGCGAGGCAACGCGCTTGCGAATCTCGCCGAGCTGGACGCGGAGCATCTGTAAGCTTGTTTGCGAATCGTTTCACCGCATTCGTCGATGCGTGCTCCCTTGCGAGTGCCCTCAAAAATAGACTGGCCTCAGGCAGCACAATTTTGATGCAGCTCTGATTTCGGATATTCCAAAATGAAGGTTGTGCAAATCAACGAAAGCTGACTGAGATCAATCGCCTGCGTGTAAAACGACCCGCTGGCTGTCTCCTGCACTCGCGCCACTCTCGGTCTCTGCGCCGAACTAGCGCTATCAAAGGCAGTATTCCCGCGACTGGACCACCGATAGATCATCGCTTCCAACTGCCCGCGAAGGTCAATCGAATGCTCTGCGTATTCAGCCCGACTGTGATCGCACCATCGGCTCTGCAGCGTGCGCGTCCGATACCTCGCCTGCTGAGGGCCCACCAGCCTCTGCTTTAGGGCGGGGAGTGTTGCGCTCCGTCTCCACGGCCTGGTTGCAAAGCAGGACGCGTGTCTGCAGACCGGAAACCTCAAACCAAGGCATCTTCTATGGAATTGGAAGCACGGTGATTCTGATTTTCGTGGTGAGTCCGGGAGAATGCCGTTCGTCAGCTGATCGTCAGCCAAGCCGTCTATCTAATTAGGCTTCACGTTCTCGCCTGGATCGGAGTTAGAATATGACGGGTATTGGCCGGCCTGGCAAATCGCTCGTTGGGGCTCCCGGAGCCGACAGCACTTGGGACTCGAGCAGTTTGCGTTCAGAATCGAGTCTCGCCGCTGGGGAGGGCGGCCAATCCTTCTATTCCATCGTGGAGCGAATGCGCTCTTGGCCTCAGGATAGAGCGGCGTTGGTCGGCAGCCAGCCGCGAACTTCGGATATGGCAGTCCCCATTTCATCGACGGGTGACGAGATCAAGGCAACAAAGCGACAAATGGAAAGCCTGCTCTCGGAAGTTGGCGCTCGCAGTAAGGCGGCCATGCAAGCGCGGAGCTCGTCAGAGGCACAAGAGCTGATCGACAAGCTCATCCAGGTCGGCTCAAAAGTTCTGGAGTACTACGCCAGCCTGCCCCAGCACGAGGCGCGCAGGATTCTGTCTGACGATCAGGCTCGCGGTCTCCGGGACGAGGTGCTCCATGCGGCGGAGCAATGTAACGCTCTGGCCACCCCGACCATCTACGCCTTGGAGCAGAGCAGGAAAAGTGCAACCGTCGTGCTCCAACGGATGCTATCCAACACTCCCTCTGACCTACTGAACCGAGCGGTTTCCGGCGTAGCAAACCGCTATGCGGACTGCATGGAGTGGTGGGGAAAGAAGGCGTTGCGTTCGGAACGGATGCAATGCGTCTGCGCCGCTACTGCTAATTTACCCAATGTAACGGCCCAAAAGCGGCAGGCCGACGAGGCCGCACTGCGGCTGCACAGCGGTTGGGCACTGCACACCAAGTGCATGCATCTGCAATCGCAGGTCGCTCTCGCACAAATCATGATTGAGCCTCTCGAAAGCACGTTCGACCCAGCCACGAGGGAAATCCTCATGGCCGAGAACGGACGGGCTCGCCTGCTCGGCACTTTCATCGATGACGTTTTTCCGGCATTCATATCGACAAAGGACGCAGTTCTACAGAGCCAAGGACGCGCACTCGACGCGGCGCACTGCGCGGTCCTGGAAGGAGTTATGGAGCGGCTTTCTGAATTTGCGTTGGGAGTGCACAACCTCGTTTCAAAGCTAAGGGGTCAGGGGACCGGTGACGACCTGCCATTGAAACTGTTGCATCAGATCGTGGAAAGCGCGTGGGTCACTGCACACGACGTTATGCGGCTGCTGGATCTACAGCCCAAAACGTCGGCCATCAATTCACCGGCGGTCGAAGCAGGGGCTGCGAAGCCGGCCAACGCTACGCGAGAGGCTGTAGCGGCCGAAGGCACTTCTGCGCGCAGGAAGGGTAAAGCCAAACGTACACCGAGCACTCTCGCCGGGAGTTCGGCACGCGACGGGACGCAGCTGCAGATCGCTACAACCGACAAAGCCACGGCGCCAGCAGCCAAAGTTGTGGTGCTCTCGGATCTGGGTACGAAGAAGCTCGTGAGCGCGGAAGAGGCGCATGCGAGGGCGACATCCTCGGCGACGGCACACTTGGCGATCTGGCAGGCCCCGCCATCAATGGAGACGCTGGCGCGCCTACTCGAGCGGTTGGACGCACTTTTGCAGTTTGATCTGGCTGGTCAGCAACGGGCCGTCTCGCAAGCCCGCCAAATGAAGCCCGAGGACGCCGACCACGTTGTGGATGCCGTGATCGAGCGCCTGCAGACCCAGGCCGCCGAAATGCAGGCTTGTGAGGGTTCGCTCGCGGAGCCTGGTCGACGTATCCTACTCACGCCAACGCAAGTGCCCGAGGTGCATGGCAAGCTAGTCCGACTCAAGATGATGCGGGCCGAGGCGCAGGGGCTCGCCAAGACTTTGGACGAGCGAAGGGCATTGACTAGGATTGAATGCATGAAGACCTACGGCTTTCCGTCGCAGAAGTACCTTGAACAGTTGCGCGCGGCCGGGGAGTTGGCGCCTGCCGATCTACCGCGCGCGTTAAAGGGCGAGCCAGGGGTGCTGTTTCAGGTTAAGCTGCAACCCAAGGCGCTGCGCAATGGTGCAATGCCGAGCCCCATGTGGGTTCACATCCATACGAAGCGACCGGTACATACGGGCCAGTTGGCGACGCTGGATGACGCCGACTTCGCCGCTTGCCACGTCAAGTCCAACGAACAACGCGGCTATAATCAGCAGTGGCAGAACGCCCGGGCGGCGACGGGCTGCGAAAACGTCGTGATTCACCGCGGCAAGCTCACGCCTGCGTTCTGTAAGTCCTTGTTGGCCACAGTGCGTAGTGACATCCCACCCTATCGGCTTGCCGAGGCGGAGCAACTGTCAACGCAGGCCGCTCGACTTGGGATCTAGGGGCTTTAACGGTAGAGTACCGAGTGGCGACATCATTGGTCAGACCAGGAAATCCGAAGCCAGTGGGCCGTAATCGGGGTCGTGGGCCTACAAGCTGGCCGGCGACAGCTTGCGCGCGACTGTCCGGTCTGGCCGCAGCGATTGGAAGGAGACAAACTGAGCGTCGGGCGCACCCTTTCGCCGACGCGGACGATCAGCCCGCGTAAGTAGGTCAGGCAGGCTTTGTTGCAGCGAGTCGCCAGCGCGATGTTTCGACAGGAGATTTGGTACAAGTGTTGCAGGTACGAGGTGAGGTCTTCGATGCGGAAATTCTTTCGGTGTTGGGAAAGATCTATGATGAAGCGGTGGCGGCGCTGCCTGCAAGTATGCGAACTCCCGTCAATCGAACAGAGCTTGCCAAGCTGGTACTTAGGCGCACGGCCGCTGGTGAGGCCGAACTGGCTCTCCTAAGAAGGCTAACGGTGGCTATTGCGCCAGTCGCTTAGGCGAGCAGCGGTTGAATGCCTCTACTTGAATTCCAGAACTATAACCGCGTTACCACGGCCGGCGCAGGTCTTCGAAGATCCGGATCAACGTCAGCTGTTCACGAGCCGGTTTAGCATCGTTCGCCGCGAGCAGTCCGTCAAGCTCTACTGGCCATCCTCCCAGCTTTGGCCGCGGCTGCACTTGGCGGTCAAACTCGAAGGAGGTCTCCCCAGACCTCAGTACCTTTCGGACCGTGTTCCGCGACACCTTCGGGTCACAGGCGATCTCCTTGATCGTCTTGCCTCTGATGAAGTGCTCACGCCGTATTCGCGCAATCGTCTCCATGACCAGCATCGCCGACCACCTGCTTCATTCCAAAGCAGGCAGCGCAACAGCCCAACTGGGTCAATGTTGGGCGCGATCCCGGCTTAGGGGGGCAATATTGCAGACGATGACGTAATTGCGGTCGCGCCCGCGGCACGAAAGGTCCACTATCTTCAAGCCCTCCACCATCTTACGAATCGGAGGGGCTATGAAGCAATATGTTGGGCTGGATGTCTCGCAGAATGAAACGTCAGTGTGTGTGCTCGACGAGGTCGGTCAGGTCTTGTTAGAGGGAAAGGCCAAGTCCGACCCCGGGCGCTCACGGCACTGCTCCGCAAGCGAGCTCCACACGCCGAGCGCATTTGTTTTGAGACCGGGACGATGGCGAGTTGGCTGTGGCACGAGCTTCGTAGGGCTGATCTTCCAGTGGTCTGTATCGACGCTCGGCATGCGCAGGCGCCTTTGTCAGTGCTCGAACCGCTCGGATTCTCAGTCATTCTCGCGCAGTCGCGCTACGACTCTCCCCTCGCAGGATCGCCTGCTGACTGCACTGCTGTCGCGGCGGCCGGAGGCGATCATCATGGTCGGATCACCCGCAACGGAGGAGGGCGCTCGCCTGCTGCGGCATGCACGCAGTCCCGTAGGTGAAACACGGGAGCTGCCATCGTCTCCAATCGATGCAGTCGTCGGTTTCGATAACTACCAGGCGGGCGATACCGTCGCCCGGCACTTCGTCGCGCAAGGACGCAAGAACTTAGCGTTCATCGACGGCACCGACCCGCGCACGACCCGCCGCCGGCTCGGATTTCGCGACAACGCCGTTGCGAGCGGCCTTACTGACCCACGTCGGCTGATCCTGGACCGCAACACGGCCTGCACGACGCTGGCGCATGCGCAGCTTCCCGGCGTAGACGCCGTGTTCACGGCTAATGATGCTGCCATCGGTTAAATGGCGGGCTTGCGCAAAGCCGGTTCTTGCGCGAGGCCTGCCTCTGAGGCCCACACTTCTTTGAACGTTCCAACGGTTCCGCTACAGCGTCCAGCACCAACATCCGGCCGACGCTTGCGACCTGCGCCAGCATACACTTCGATACGCGGCCACAACGGTCGTCTTATGTCGTCCGAATAGTCGTCCATTGTGAGCACCCTTGCTGAAGATGACTTTTCTAGCGGGGATCACGCGACTACGCAACCGACGACAGCAGGTACTTAGGGACCAACTTCAGACTACACAATTTGATGCAAACTCAACTTCGGATATTACATAATGAAGGTTATACGAATCAATCATCTTCGATGCTGGAGCCAAGGCCCGTCCTTTGCTCACGAGCGAGCTCTCGCACGTTGCAACTGCCGCAACGCTTGGCGTCGGGTTTGTTTGCGCAGGCGTCGAACCGGCGTGATCGACGGCATCGGCGACAGTGTCGTGGCTGGCGCCGGCTCCTCGACCGCGCGGGCATCAGGCAGCTCCATTGGCTGAGCTGGTGCGGGCCGCGCCTCCATGACCGCGAGAACCTCGCGTCCCTTATCAGTGATGCGCCAGCCGCCGTTCCTTCGCTCGATGAGACGTTGGGAGAAGATATCCAGGTCAGGCACGCGGGCCGCCAATCGCTTCGTGCGTTCGGCCCAGTCCCGTCCGCTGGTGGCCAGAATCGCCATATCGCGCTTGATGTCCTCCAGGACGGCGAACCCGTCCGGATAGCTGACCAGCACCTTGAGAACCGTCACCTGGAAGTTCACTGCCCCACCCGTACGCGGCTTCCGCGAACTTACTTCCCTACATCTTAGAGGCACTCGAGACCTCCTGTCGACTCACGCCATTCATTCGTTGGTTTGTCTTGGAGGTGCGGGCGTGGTGATGGCGTAGCACTCCAGCTCGGAACGGTCATGCCCGCGTCGGGATTGAGGATAGTTGACGTGCAAGCTTGAAGAATTCACCCGCGCGCGGCGCCGCAAGCAGCCGCTTAGATTGCTTCCGCGATCCAGGACGCAGCTAGGCCCGCGCGAAGCGGCGGCGTTTCGCCACTCGCTGGTAGCCGCCAGTCACGTTGAGCCGCACGAACTCGGCGCAACTGACAGGCACCTAGCTGCAAGATCCAAGGGGAGAAGACCTTGACACTGTTCTTTATTTGTTCTAGCTGATAGCATGCGCATCGGTCTTCGTCGGGAGGCCGCACCGGAGCAGGTAGGAGATCATGAACGACAAAAAAGAAAAGGAATTCCACTTTTTCGTTGATGGGGTGAAATACGAGACCGAGCATTCTTATCTCTCCGGGGCCGACATTAAGCGGATCGCCAAGATCGAAGCGAATTATCAGCTTTTTTTGGAAGAGCAGGGAGACACGCCGGATCGTCCGATCGCTGACCCAGATACAGTGCCCCTGAACGATCGGATCAAGCATTTTTTTGCAGTGCCGCCGGCGACATTTGGACATGGAAATCATTGATAAGCAGTTTGCGGCGCTCCAACAGCATTTTCCCTTGGCGCGTCGAACCCCGATGTCCAACGGAGCTGTATTGGTTGAGATTCCGGAATTCGATCTTCCAGAAGGTTGGAGCATCGCTAAAGGGACCGTCATTTTTCTGCTGCCACCGGGATATCCTTCGGCACAACCGGATTGCTTCTGGTTGGAACCGGGGCCTGTTCGCTTGGTGGACGGCGGCGCTCCAACCGCCTCGAACGATGCCAATCCGGTCCCAGGGGGTGAGCCGCGAGGCACTTGGTTTTCGTGGCACTTGCAATCTTGGAATCCAAATCGCGACAACATGCTGACCTATGTCAACGTCATCGCGCAACGTCTAAACCCCGCACGATAGTGGACGATCTTCTCATCACCTTTGCCGATCTCGACTTCGTCCGGCGCTCCGTGCTGGGCGGTCGAACCGAGTTATGCTTGGTCTTGATGTGCGGCAGAACGTCTCGGGCCGACGGTCGTGCAAGGGTGTTGGTGCGAGAGGTCGTAGTGCCCGCTGAAGACGACTACACTCGGCGCAGCCAACTCGAAGCAGAGCTGCGGCCTGCGTTCATCGCCAGGTGGGCAAAGATTGCTGCGCGGACCAAAAGTAGCCTGGTGTTTGTGCATAGCCATCCCGGGAGGGCCGCGCCCGAGTTTTCGCGCATTGACGATGCGGGCGAGGAGGTTCTCGCACACTTCTTTCGGCATCGAACCCCTGACTTGCAGCATCTGGCCCTTGTTGTGAGCGACGGAGGGTATGCATGTCGCTACCTTGGAAGCGACCGACATCTTCGTCTGATTGCGGTAGGGGATGATCGACGAGTCCTGTTTGATCCCAGTCGATCACACGACCCTTCCGATCTTTACGATCGGCAGGTTCGGGCCTTCGGTCGTGCCGGGCAGAGCATCCTCCAAAGCCTCAGGGTGGGGATCGTGGGACTTGGTGGCACGGGATCGCTGGCTGTGCAGCAATTGGCTCACCTCGGCGTCAAGGAGTTCGTTCTAGTTGATCCAGATGACGTCGAGCTGACTAATTTGAACCGCTTGGCAGGGTCCGCATCTGCCGATACGGGGCAGGCCAAAGTCGCGGTGGCCGAGCGATATATTCGCGCAGTTCAACCTCGTGCCGTAGTCACCTCTTTTCAAGAGAACGTCGTCTTCGTCGAAACCGCAAAGAAATTGCGAGACGTTGATGTGCTGTTTTGCTGCACCGATTCACACGGTAGTCGAGCCGTCCTTCAGCAATTAGCTTATCAATATCTCATTCCTTGCATCGATATCGGGACGGTTATCGCCGTTAAGGGGGGCAAGATCACTCACATTACCGGCCGCGCCCAGATGCTGTCGCCTGGATTGGCTTGCCTCACCTGCGGTGGCCTCTTGGACGGTAACGAGGTCCGCCGCGACATGATGTCGGAGGCCGAGCGCAAGCAGGATCCTTATCTCGTCGGCGCTCGTGAACCTGCGCCCGCGGTGATCTCGATCAACAGCACTATTACCTCGCTCGCCATCACCATGTTCTTGTCCGCTGTTGTCGGCGTGCCATCGCCGGCGCGGCATCTTCTGTATGATGGTCTGAGAAGTCGCCTCCGGTCGGTCAAGGGTGAGCCCGTCCAGGACTGCATCGTCTGCTCGCGGGCAGGCGTTTTGGCAAGGGGCGATGGATTGGCTCTCCAAGGCCGTCTCGCTCAAAATGTCAATCGTTGACGTTACAGCTTTTGGTCGGTCGGAGGTTGGCTGGATCGGCGCCGATCCCCCGGCTGAGGCTAAGGCGCCGTTTCAAGACCGCGGCCTCACGATCAGACAACAGCAGATTACCGCTTTTCAGCCGATGGAGCCTGCTCTGTTGGCGAGCCTTGCCGCCGTCGTAATCGTCCAGCAACAAGATTACCCATCAAGATTCCAGCGAATCGTTCGAAGCTGCCTTAAGCACCTGCTTGATTACGAATGCCGCGTCTTTGTCGTGCCGTTCGGCGTTGCTGGTCTTCCGCAAGTGTATAGATGTCTGGAAGAGGCGCGTGTGTTTGCCAGCAACCTTCCGAGCGACGTCCTGCGCAATCAGTTCACGTGGCAGAGATCATTGGGCGATCCGATGCCTCTCCCCCCGCTGCCGCACGTCACCATCTTGTCGCCCATTGCCAATTGGTCGGAAGCGGCCAACTTCTTGGTTCGGCATCTCCCCGGCGAGGCCGTACAAGAGTCTGTCAGTTTCAGCTTCGCTCCCGAATGCGAGTTTGGAGAGAACGACGCTGGTGTTGGCCAAGTCCTTCTGAAGCGCGCATTCAGAGGTTACACGGCCGTGCATTTCAGTCCAATGACCGAAGGCCGGTCCGGGGCTGCCGTATACCGTGCCTACCCGGTCTTCGGCGCCTTTCATACTATGCCGCGTTTTGTCAAACTCGGTGATCGCAGCAAGATCTTTCAAGAATTTCAGAATTACCAATTGAATGTCGAGAAATACGTGCCTTTCAATCTCGGGCCGCGATTGAACTACGATTTATGCTGTCTCGGATCGACACGCGGTGTGCTGGTCGGCGATCTCATCGAATCCTGCGAGAGTCTAAGGCTTGCCGCACGGAGCGGCCGGGCCGGGCCGGCAATATCGTGCCTGTTCGATCGAACGCTGCAAGCGTGGTATCGAAATATCGAACGCCGAGATACGCCACTTTCGCAGACCCTGGGTCCGCGCTTTCCAAAGCAATTTGACCGGCGCCGGATGCAAAGGGCGCGATCGATCGGCTCGAGATGCGACCGCGATCGACTGTTTACATTGTTCGAATACTGCGCAAGTTCTCCGGTGTTATTCGCAAAGATTCATGGCGATCTCCACGTCGACAATGTTCAGGTGAGGGGGCACGAGGCGCTCGTCATCGACTTCTATGCCAATCAGGATGGACCGCTGGTGTGGGACATAGCGACCTTGGAGGCCAGCCTATTGGTCGATGCCTTCGATAATCATGAGCTCTGGTCCTTCGATGAGTGGTGGAGGTCGATTGAGCAACCGTATGGTGGTAAGCCGCTCGACATGCTGCTCGGGCACGGTGATCCGCGCGATCCGCATCGCTGGTTTCACGAAGCCGTGCGACAGATCCGGCACTATGCCGCGCGTGTCGCGTCAGCAGATCAATACGGAGCGGCTCTTGCACTGGCCCTTCTGAACAAGGCGGCCAAAGATCCAAACCTGAAAGGTCCTGAGGATGAGCGTCGCGCCGCTGCGTACGTGTTAGCAGAGCGCATTCTCAACAACAACTTCGCACCGCAGTGAGGCGAATTCATGGGCATCGTCATTCTCAACTTTCGGGCGAAGGTTTCTTCACGAGGCGAGGCGGACCAGCACCTGTCGAAACCCGGCGATGCTGTCCTGGTCAACCGCGGTGGTCCACGTTGGCTTGTGTTGTCCTGTCCTTGCGGTTGCGGCGAACGATTTCCAGTCAACCTCGATCCAAGAAGTGGGCCCGCCTGGCGTATCTACAATGCGGAAGGAGGAAAAATGAGTGTGTTTCCTTCTGTTTGGCGCGATACCGGCTGTCAAAGTCACTACATCATCTGGCGCGGACGTATTTATCTGTTCGGATCAGACAATGATGCGGAAACAGACGCTGGTATTGCATTGGACGATTTGCTCGAGCCAGTGTCGAAACGATTGTCGTCCGCCGCTTGGCGGTCATTTGTCGAGGTCGCCGATGACCTCGGAGAGATCCCTTGGGACGTTCTGGAGGCCTGTCGGACCCTCGCTCGCAAGCGGGTGGCCGAGGAGGGAACTGGCAAGCTGAGAAGCCACTTCCGTTTACGTTCGGCCTTGGGAAGGACGGACAAGGTCGACTTCACGGCTTGAGAACGTTTGCTTCAAACGGCTGCGAATATCGAAGATAAAATAGTCAGCTCGCGTACTCGTCACTTGATTGATCAGCACGAGAGCGCGTTGGGGCAGGGCAAGTTGGGTTGAATTGCTGCGCTGGCAAATAGCTCGTTCTGCAAATGCTCGATACTAAAAGAGGTTGTGATCGGCTAGGATTACTTGGATTCGCATAATGAAGATTATGGAATACTTTTGCAATTCTTGCGAATAGGACTGAAACGACCTTAGATTACTTTGATATACTTATTTCGGCTTTTCGTCCAGCCCAGCATCTCACGCCGGGTCACAGCTTGACGAGTGCCGCTGGACGTAACCACGACTGGTTTTTCGCCTGAGCCAACACTCAAGGGCCTCGACGGCCTGCGCGTGACCATCGAACAAATCGAGCCGCCGTCGACCGCGCCCACCGAGGCGCCCCCATTCACGCACCAATGCCGTATCGCCAAACAGCGTCGGCTCGATCGTGAGCACATAGAACCGCGCCATGTTACGGGCCGGATCGCGACGCTCGAGCACGAGATATTGCACGGTGAGTTCGGACATGCGCCAGAATCGCAATTACCGAATCGACCGTCCAATTAAATAAATGAACCGATCAGGGCCTAAGATTCAGAAATTTCATTGTGGCAACAAACGCCGAGGCCAAGCGTATCCGCTTTCCGCCGATGACCCCGTCAAGCGCCGCCCGATAGAGCTTATGCCGTTGCGTCGACAACTGCGCCCAATCGATTGCGAGGCCTTTAGCGGTACAGCCCGGTCATGGATGCGCCCACACCCGCCGATCGCAAGATCGGGCGCGGCATCGTCGCCTAAAACCAGGCGTGCCTCTCCAGTTTGAACTCGGCGATGCCATTTGTCGGCTGGTCCGTAAAATATTCACCGCTTAAAGTCTTCGTCCCCGACATCCCAACACTCATTATAGCCACGCCTCGATAAATCGTAGGAAGCCCAGGCTTAGTGTACTCAGCCTTCCGTCGATTCTCGAAGACGTAGTACACATGGTATTGCGTGCCGGTAGGATCGCGTGTGGCTACAACCGCCAGCGTAGTCGAGGTCGATTCCCTGGTTTCGAGGACAAGAGACATCCCGCTCAAGTGATGTCGGATCGTCAGCGTGGCATCCCTGAGCTCCTGCCTGTCGGGTGGACCATAGCGCAGCACACCGGTCCACCGGCCACCCAAATAGGGGAATGTCATACGCTGAAGTATCGGGATAGCACGCCATGCCCCGTAGATGACGACAGCAAGAGCAGCAGGTATGCCAAAGACATACCTGGAGAATATCCAGACGTCTTCGTAGGTGTTGCCGGTGAATACATCGGCAAACTTCAACCCTGCGAATATCGCTATCGCCAGACAGACGACTATCGTAAATAGAAGCCGGGTCTGAAGAAAGTTGATCATGTCGAAGACCGAAGCCGCGATGACTGGAATAGACGAAATCTTCAGGATTCTGGCTGGACGTCCAGCAGCTTTCGATCCGCTGATTTGCTGTCTCTACCATCAGAATAACCTACCACGTTTCGCCGAGCCAATGCCGCGCGATCCTTCCCCCGAGGTGGGCCAATTCCTCGACCAGAATTTTGCGGAGACCGTGCGAGCAGCAATCGCTTTTAACGAGGCGATTCACGATGGAGCGATCATGGCTGCCGTAGATCATCATTCGCGCTGTACCATCACGGGGTGGTCCTACCGCCTCTTCCCTCCCCCCTCAGAGATACCCCCACCTGTCAACAAAGGATCGGCGTTCAACAGTTGCGTGGCGATGTCCCTCGTTCCCGGGATCCTGGCTCTCTACCTGGTCTCCAAGGGCACGACGTGGAGATTCGAACGCGGCAGCGTCAATAGGCTTTAGCGGCCCGACGACTTAACTCGGTATCTCGATCGACTCGATGGCGCCTCGCGCCACCCCCCAGGGTATGCCCAGATCGAACGTCAGTTGCGGCTTCTGCTCCTTGGCGACGTTCTTCACGAGATCATCGATTTCATGTGAGAGCGCCTTCATGCCTTCGTACTTCTCCTGTGTGTCGAAAATGAACCGGGAGCTGTCCGGGACGCGCAACTTCTTTGCTTCTTCAGGGTTGTGATACAGGTAATCCAAATGTCGCTGCACCTCCGCGAGGACCCGTAACTCGTAGAGATATCCGATTTTCAAGGCCGTCTGATCCGCGTGATACATGGTAGCGGCTATGTCGAAGCTGGGGAAATTGATCTTGGTACCCTCCTCGACCGCATCAGCCTTGACGTTCTTGCAGAGCCGTATGGCCTTCCTCAGGCCGCCGAGACACGAACTGCAACGATCTTCGATCAGCTTTATGTGTTTGAATGGGAAGTTCTCGATTGTCTTCGGCACTTTGCGATCGAGAATAACAACTCCTCGGTCGTGAATCTGTCTAGACTGCTGGTAGACGACGGTATCGTACCAGTGGGACGGAACAACATCCACCGGTCGCGCCAGAGACCCTCCAGAAACGGCGACCGCCTTCCCACCGGACGTATCGACGTCGGCGGCTGGAAAGTTCAATGGCAGGATCTTCTCGATCGAGGAACGTAGTTCGCCTAGCACTCCAAGCGAGTTGCGCGCCGTGGGAACATAGGTGCCTGCCGCGGGCCCCGACGAGTGGAATATGAGGAAACCGGTCTCCAGCACGAGCAGATCGACGTCGCTGACTCCCCGGATATGGACGTTGAGGGGCACCGACCCCTGAAGCCGAAATTCGACCGAATCGATGGATTTCTGGATTTGGTTGCCCACGCGCTCGGCCGTTTCGACACTGATTCTGGTGTACTCAGGTCCCACCTCCTGCATCGCGCCAAGCGCATATCGCGTGTAAGCATGCGACGGAGCCCTATTCTGCCAGCTTTCCGCAGCCAAGCTCTTCGACAACACTTCCTTGCGGGAAGCCTCGTTGAGTTTTCCAAGACGGTCGACGCCCCTGCGACGCAGGCGCAGTTTGTTCAGTCGACTATTGATGTCCCTTACCATGGTCCCTCTTCAAACTAATCGTGCCAAATGTGAAGCGGCCGTGACCGTTGAAATACTCGCCCTCTGCTGATTCCAGATCTTTCGAGAAAATAAGCATGCAGGAACCGAGATGGCTTCTTAAGTCCACCTCTCCGATAGCCGGGTCGTTCCGATAGTTGTACAGAAGCCTATATCCCTCTGCGTCGTCGCAGATCAGGGCTGCCCAATGCTGTCGGAGCCCGATTGATCCGTCTTCAGCCTCACTCGGATCTTGTCCCAGGTCTGAAAGATCGTGAGGGTCGCCCTCCATGCGTAGCCGAGGCTCCCGTCGGGCTTGAGGCTTCGTCCTTCGCAGGACCAGCTCCCAGCGAGATCCGGGACCTTCAGCGCCGCATTCAGAAAGGGCCATCGCCACGCGTACCGATCGAGCGTCCAATAGAGCGCCGCAAAGACCATGCCCGCACCGACGAGGGAAAGGACCGATGGTGGCAGGTTGACATTGAGCCCGAAGCGGTTCGCCACGTCGACCACGGAAAGCAGCGTGAAAACGATCGCAGCCGATACCGACGCGGCGATCAACGTTAGGTAGCGTCCGACCTTGGCTCGGTTCAGTCCACCGTGCAACGAATAGTCGTGTTGTTTCACTTCAACGTTCCATTTGGCAAATCTCGATTGCGACACATTGACCGAAACTTTAACCTCGATGATCCCGCACTAGCTTTCCGGCCCCACGAGTAGCTCGCATCTCAACCTGCTCGCGGCCTTCAGGCAATCTGCCGATGTTACGCGTTGGATCCCTCTTGCGTAGTTCACACGTGATAGAACGTCGGCTTGGTAGGCCGATGTGCCAACATATCGATGACGCGCCTATCGTTGCACAGCGCTTGATAGCAACCGTCCGCCATCCCTAGCAGGGTCTTCCGCCGGCTCTCGGTCGCGAGGTCCATCCCGAGATCGGAAATCTGCTCGGCGGAGGGCTGCTCGTCGAACCTGATGTAGCGATCGCCGAGCTGATGCTTGAGCATGAAATCGACCAGCTGTTGCTGCGAGGAAATGATGGTCGATGGAAGCCGGTTGTTCTCGAGCCAGTCCCTTTGGCCGAAATTGCGTCCCGCCGACGTCGGCAGCGAGAATTTGCTGGTGGTCGTGCCAATGCTCATCACCGATACGTCCTCGATCTTTTGATCCAGGAACTGGACAGCTTCGTGCAGCGCACAAAGGTCAGGTGCGTTCGCGACCACGCCGCCGTCAATGAAATAGCTGTTCCCGATCTCGGCCATCGGGAAGTACAGCGGCGCGGCCGCCGTCGCCATGGCGATGTCCGCGGCCTTCACCTTGTAATCGGTCATGAACCTCGGATTATGCGCGGTCTTGAACATCTGGACGCTTCCCTTGGTCATGTTGACCGTCGGAACAAGCACGCGCGTCTTCGCGTCGCCGAGCTTGGCGTCGGCGCCGAGCACGCCCTCGATCTTGCTCCGGAGCACCGTACCGTCGTACTTGGGATGTCGCCACTCGAACCACCGGGCCTGCATTTGCGCCAGCCGGCTTTTCGGCGTCTCCCCGCGGGGGAATATCTCTTCCCCGTGCTTGAGAAACATCTCCTGAATCGTCTCGGCCTTCTTTCCCATCGCCAGACCGAGGGCGATAATGCCGCCTGCCGATGTCCCCGAGATCAGGTCAAAGCATTCGTGAAGGGGGCGCTTTGCCTGCTCCTCCAGGCGCGCCAGGACCGAACTTGTGAACAGGCCTCGAAAGCCACCGCCGCTGAGAGCAAGTATCTGAAAAGTCATTGCAATCTCTAGTTTCGGAGCACGCTGTGGCATCGGAGATCCACCGAGGCTCGGGAATCCCGTATGAAATGTTCATTTTCTGTTCTACAATCTAGTGGACTCTCAAGATAGAGTCTGATTCGCGCGGTTGTGCGACTGGAGGGCATTGTCCACCGTCTAGATCTCCCTCGCTTTTCCAGATGGAGATCGGCCATGGCCAACGTCTCGAAAGTGCTGCACGCGTCTGGCGACGCGGCGTGTTTCCTGAAGAACCTGAACATCGCCGATACCGACCGCGCGTGCCTCATGGAAGCGCGCGAGAAGGTTCGAGATTGCCTGCGCAAGACGTTCGCGGCTTTGACCAAGCAGGAGCTCGGCGTGACAGTCCATCCCCGGTTTTTCACGCAGGGCAGCTTCGCATATCGGACCATCAACGATCCGTGCTGGACCCCGCCGCAGCAGATGGACCTCGACGACGGCGCCTACCTCCCGATGACGTTTATCCAGGGCGTACAGCGGCCTTCCGTCGCCGCTACCGCCTTCTTCAAGGTGGTTGACGCCGCGCTCGAGAAGCTCGCGAAGGAAGAAGGCTGGCAGTTCGGGAAGAAGCCGACCTGCTCGCGGCTGGTGATCTCGTCGAACTCGCACATCGACGTGCCGCTGTACGCGATTCCAGATGCGGAATTCGAGAAGCTCGAGAAGCAGATGAAGTCGTTCGACGCTATGGCCCGCGATGCGCGCGTCGACAGCGATGATCGTTGGGACGCGCTGCCGTCGGACTGCGTCCTGCTCGCCCATCGCGAGCACGACTGGATCTCGTCGGATCCGCGCAAGATCCGGGACTGGTTCGTCGAGGCCATCAAGATCTATGGTCCGGTGCTTCGCCGCGTCTGCCGGTACCTGAAGGCCTGGCGCGACCACCACCGCCCCCATCTCGACGACGTATCGTCGATCCTTCTGATGGTGTGCGCCTTCGAAGCGTGCGAGGACCTCGGCCGTCCGAACGTTCCCGGCCGTGACGACCTGGCGCTGCTGCGGATCGCCGAACGTCTTCCGCGCCTGCTGGAAGGCCCGGTCTACAATCCCACCGACCGCGACGAGCGCGTCGACGGCAGACTGAGTGCGGCCAGCCGCCGTATCGCGATCGACATGGCCAAGAAGTTCGATGCGGAGCTCACAGAGATCGTCGAGAAGTGCTTCGATCCCGAAGAAGCCATTGAAAGGCTGACCGCATTGTTCGGTGACCGCATTCCGGATCAGATCGATCTCGTCGACGTCACCAAGGCCGCGCATGCCGAGATACGCTCGCATGCTCCGAGGATCGCCGCCGCCCCCACGGTCGGCAAATCGACCAGTGCCTGAGCGGGACGACGATTCTGTCCGGCGCATTCACGACGCCTTCAGTCAGCGCAACTTCCGGCGCGACTTTTCGCGTCGTGGCCTTCACTACATCGGCCTTCTCGACGAGACCGGACTCAAGGTCCCGGCGGTCGTATCCGTCGACGACCTCGACTTCATCAGGCCTCCGGTCATTTGCCTGACCGACCCGGAAGCGGGATCGAAGGGGCAGGTCCCGCATGTGCTCCGCTCGGACGGCACGTTCTGCTATCTCGACCGCAAGAGCGTCGTGCTCGACCGCTACAAGCCCGCCGAGACCATCATCCAGTGCCTCGAGCGTGCGGACCAGGTGCTGCGTGACGCCGTAAGGGGCCGCCTGGTCGACGACCTCGCCGAGGAGTTCGGCGGCTACTGGTCGGACGGCGAGGTCTTGGTCGATCTGCCCCCTTCTTTCGAAGGCGACGCGAAGGTCCACATCCTCAGGCTGGACCGCGATCCGGAGCACAAAACCATCGTCGTCTCCCACGACAAAACAAGTTTCGCGAAGCTGCACCGGAGGAACACCGTGAAGGATCCTGGTCCAGGTATCCTTTGCCCGATAATTCTGGTGCCGCCGCTTTCGTTCGATCCGAAGCTGCCGTGGCCGCCCAAGGATCTGGCGCAGCTCAACGGCTGGCTGAAGAAAATGGCCCCCAATGCGCTCGGATCGATCGAAGCGGCGTTCGCCAGGACGAAAGATCTCCACATCCAATGGATCTGCCTGTCCGCGCCGAACGGAAGGTTCTTCGTATCGGCGGAGATCGCCAAACCCTATCGGACGCCGGAATTCCTGAAGAACAGGCGAGCCAGCATCGCGCGAACGCTCGATCGGATACCGGCCGCTGTCGAAATTTCGGGCTATGTGGGAGTCCCCGCCGATGAAGGCTATGTCTTTTCGAGGAATCTCGGTCACATGAAGAACCTCGCAGGAAAGCGCATCCTGCTGATCGGATGCGGAACGGTCGGCGGATTTCTTGCGCAGCACCTGGCTCAAAGCGGTGCCGGCGCCGGCGGCGGAAGATTGATGCTCGTCGACGACGACGAACTCCAGGGCGCGAATCTCGGCCGGCACCTCCTCGGCGCGCCGTATCTCACGTGGAACAAGGCCGAAGCCTGCGCCGATTTTCTGGGCCAGCAGCTGCCGCACCTGGACATCGGGTTCAGCTGCGATTCGATCATGAAGCAGCTGGCAATCCTGCAGCGGTACGACCTGTGCATCGATGCCACAGGCGAAGAAGCGCTGTCGATCGCGCTGAACGACTACGCCGTAAGAAAGCGTCCTGACTTCCCGCCGATCCTCTATACTTGGCTCGAAGGAAACGGTGCCGCCGCCGTCGGCTTCATGTCGCACGATCCCGATCTCGCCTGCTTCAAGTGTCTGAAGGTTGAGCTCGCAGGCGAGAAGAGATTCCGGCTGCTACGCGAGGGAGTGGAAATCGAGACCGCCCGGAATCTCGCGTGCGGAGACGCCCACTACATCCCCTTCCCCGTGTCGCGGGCGGCTAGCGCGGCCGGCCTCGCGTGCGACATGGTTCTCGATTGGGCGAACAACGGCGAGCGTCATCGCTGGCGGTCTCTCACGATGGATCATCGGACCGCCAACGAGGTGAAGGACGGCAATCCCAAGCGGGTCGTCAAGTGTCCCGCCTGCGGCGGAAGCGCATGATCTTTCTCGCGAAGGGCCGTCTGGTGACCCTCGCCGACGCCGTCGCGCAAGAGCTCGCGCGCTTCGCGGCTCCGCCGGAGTCGGATCGCGAGGCCGGCGGCATACTTTTGGGACGCTACCGAGGCCCGCACGTCGAAGTATTGAAGTGCACGACTCCGATGCCGGAAGACCGCCGCACCCGCTTCGGATTCGTGCGGCAGGACAAGGGCCATCAGGAAATCGCGAGCAGAGAGTGGTTCGAAAGTGGAGGGGCCGTGAACTTCGTGGGCGAGTGGCACACCCATCCCGAGCGGCATCCAACGCCGTCCTGGGTCGACCGGCGGTCGTGGCGCAAGCAGTTGCGAAGGCACAAGTCCGACCCTTTGGTATTCATCATAGTCGGTACAGCCGCGACGTACTGTGAGATCGGCTCCGACGGGCACCTCGTCGCCATGGGCAAGATCGGTTGAGCCGGCGCAAGCGCTGATCTCCCGCAAATCACAAGCCGAAGTCCCAGGTAGGCGAGCCGAAATGAATTCGGATCAGCCTAGTGAGTGCGGAAACAGATTGCGCGCTTCCTGCGATCAGCTTCAAAAGCCTCTTGCCGTCATCCATTTTATCGACTGCGAAGAGCGCCAATGCGCCCTTCATGACGGAATCGCAATCCTCGTTCGAGGCGACCGATCCAGCATATTCCACCTGATTGAAACCGATCGACAACCAGGCGCTGGCCATGTCGAGGAGCCGATTCCTTCCGCTGCCATCCGGTTGCATGTGTTTGTCCAAGGCGTGGACTCCATGCGCCAGAACGTAGGACAAAAGCTTGCCTGACGTCGTCTGAGGCGAGGGGTCTGCGATTTTCTCGAAGCAATCCGGCTTGGTTCGACAGTAATTCTGGTGATGCCGGACGAAGTCCAATCCCGAGATGTCCGACAACGGAAAATCATCCGCAACCATAAACTCTGAACAGAAATCCGGATGCCACCGCCACTTCCCGTCGACACGCCTCAATGGGCCGTCATCCTTCTCCGGATCGTACTTCGTCACCAACGGCGAAGCGATATCCTCGAACGCCATGAGAAAACGGAAGGCCGGCGGGTGGTAGTTCGGCATCGCCTCGACCCAGTAGATCTTCTTGTGTTTGACGAGTTTCTCCCAATCGAACTGAAATTCGACGGTCCCATAGAGTGACCCCAGCGACCAATTATTGGCCGACAGCCAGGTGACGCTGATGCGTGATTTGTTGAGCCGGCTCTTGTCGAAGACAAGCCCGGACTTTATCCGTCCGTCCTCGATGATCCGGCGGGCGACAGGCAGGTGCACGATATGCCGCACGGTAGTGAGTTCGGCGTACTTGTCGGCAATCTTGTATCGCTCCCATTCTGGCTGGGGCATTTCAGTCCTCGGTTGTCTTCGAGCTCCAAGTGTCGGAACCTGCCCTATCTATCGAACGAGAGGGATCGTCCTTCCGTCAGATCGCCAAGGAACGCGGCGCAACGCGATCTATCGGAGCATAGAGCAGACCGTCTCCGCCGATCTGAACCGGTCCGTCGCTGCGGCGCGCCCTCGCGTCGAGGCGTTGGCCTGCGAGAGCTCTCCGGATGACATCCGCATCGACCCCTACGAACCGGATCGAGTTCGGCATCGCTTGGGCGAGGGTCTGAGCTTGACCGAGGGGAAACGGCAGCACGCCAAGCGGCCCAACGGGTACGCCTAGATAGGTGGCGGAGTCCTCACCGTCAGACCCGAGGAACGCTCCCTCCAGAGGCCTGTTGCCGCCGGCAACGTGCTCCGCCAAGAGCTGCGATGCCATCTCGCTGAACCCCATGCCGGCCAGAAGGTAGCCGACATGAGCCCGGGCAATGTCCTGAACTATATCGTCCCGTTCGTGGGCCGACGGGGGTTCGCCGTGCGTGTCCGGATCCAGCACGTAGAGGAAAGCACCTCGTGGTGGGATTTCGACCCCCCAACGCGACATGACCGCCCAGCCCTTTGCGCGAACCGCGGTCCAGCTATTCCTTCCCGGCCACGTTCCGCAATCTCTCGACCACGACTCCCTTGAGTTGGCCGTCGGCAGTTTTTATAGGACCAGGCAACCCGGTGCCGGTGCCGTTCGATGCCTGACTGGTACCCTTTGCCTCGGCGACCGCAACTCGACCCGATCCGGAGCCGCAGATCCAATCCGGAAGCTCGGTCCCCTTTCCGGCTAGTCTGGTGACACGCAGACGCTTCGAGACGTTCGTTGGATCTCCGTCGATCGGTGTGAACCAATCGAAACCGTGGTATCGGGCGAGGTAAGCCCGGGCGAAAAATCGCCCGAACAACCCCGAAAACGCGCGCCGCATCTCCTTGCCGCGGCCAGGCCCCTTGCCCTTCCAAATGAGTCCGTCTCCGCCGGGGACGAGGAGCTCTTCGAACAGCAGGGCCAATGGCCTGCTCGATCCGCCACCGGTCTGAAGGAGCTCTCCGATGGCACATGCGGCCACGAAATCGGTATCCACCTCGCATTGGCCGCCGGGACTTATGCCGGAAAGCAACTCCTTTGGGCAGGCGCTGGGCGGCCGGACTACATAGCGAATCTTGTGAACGCTCATCTGTCCCCACGCCCCTCACAAATCTCCGTTAAAATCTAATACCATGCACGAATGTCGCAGCCTTTCCTCCCGCGCGACCATGGATTCACTTAGATTGCGCCGGACTTGTCCTGCAAGCGAAAATTGAGCAAAATTCTACCGTGCGGAGACAATCGACGTGGATGCATTCGTTTTTCTGAAGGGATTGCCAGCCGTTCTCGGCATCGTGGGCTTCTTCGTCTATCTCTGGGCCGGCCAGTACCGCATCGGCGGTGACCTCATGAAGGGCGTCGTCGATAAGCTGCGCGCCGCTCCAAATGTCGACATCAAGGATTACGCATCGCTCACGCCGACGCGCATCGGTCAATTGATCGAACGGGACACGGCCGTCCGCAGTGTGGTGAACGATCAGGACGTGAAACTGATCCGCCTCATCGTCATTCTCCATAACGTCTTGACCTTGATAGTGCTTCTAGTCTGCGCCGCACTCGTCGGCCTCGGCATTTGGCTCATCGCAAGGCCTGAGCCCCTGTCAATCGTGGCCAGACCGCCCGTTGCCGCACGTGCGAACGCCGACCTCGCGCTGACCGTTCTCGATCTGGTGAAGGTCGAATGGGATGCGAAGGGGCTGACCGAAAGCGTCAGCGTTTTCCTAGAGAACGTCGACACGAATGCGAGAACGAGCAAGAAGGCGGTATTGGCGGACGTCCGGAGCGTGACTTTCAGTGCCGACGATCTCCACGACGTCGCGAGCAACCGGAATTATCGCGGTAAGAACCGGGTACGCACGGTCATCGAATGGAGTGGACAAACCGTACATTCGGACATCGCGGATATCCTCGTTGGAATCAAATACAGGCTGATGGTCGGTGGGAAGCTGATCACTCCGCAGGGAAGCCGGTCGATAAATACTCTTTTGGCTACAATCGACGACAGTACGGAGCAGATGCCACGAGAATATTGCTTTTCGGTCGACTTCGCCGGCTGGAGCCACTCGAACTCGGCCTTAGTGGCTCCCCTCAAAGCCTGCAACTCCAAGGCGGAGGTGAACCTGCCCTTCCTTCAGCAGGTCGAATGGGGCCGCCCACCCGGCCTTGTTCTCAACGATCCTCTGGCCGACAGACCTATTGCTCGGCTGTGCATTGCCGCGCCGCAGCATTCCGGCAACAATTGCTGACGGACCATGTCGATGGCGGCACCTGCACTGCCTTTCCTTGGAGAGAGATCATGACGGAAGTGAATAGTGAAAACCTCAAGAAATGGGCCCTTGCTATCGTCGCCGAGGTCGAGCCTGACGACACGTTCGTCGTGGAAGACGGCTTCGATGCGCTGGTGGAAGAATGGCATCGCGCGGACGCACAGGATGAGGGCCGCTTCATCGGCGGGGCCGAAGTCGCGACTTTCGCCGCCATGGTCGCTCCGTTTCTTCTGGCGTTCTTCGGGGACGTCGCCAAGGACGTCGTGAAGGACAGAGTAAAGACGGCCATAGGGTCCCTGCTCGATCGGGTGCTGGATCGTCGTGCCAGGAAGGACGACGTGGAGAAGCTTCGCAAGGAAGTGTCGTCGGCGATCAATAAGAGCCGCTTCTCCGCGGCCGAGAAGGCTAAACTCGAGGCCGGTTTCGCCAAGCTGTTTGCCAAGGTTGGCCCGAAGAAATGAAGGGGACCCATCCCAGGAGTTTGCTGCGCCGCCTCGGCATTTCCGACGGCCCCGCCGCGGCGGCGATCATCATCTCGGTTTGTCTGCAGTATCTTTTTCTCGCAAAATTATGGGAGGGCTACCCGATACGGTACATGGGCGACGTCATCCATCAGAACGTCGTGCTTTCGATGATCGGCCTGACCGTGCTTGGCGCGATCGTCATCGCAGCTGCATCGCTGTACCGATGGCGAAACGGAACGAATGCCGCGTCGAAACTAGAACGACTTGCCGTGAACCCGTCCTTCGATCCCATCCGATCAACGCTGGAGCAGATCGCGGCACGTTCGACCCTGCGTTCGCAGCCTCGCCTCCTGTACACTCCGAAGAACGGTGACGCGTTGGAAGCCAGAGAACGCGTGACGCCGTCCGGCGATGCGGTCGTCGTCGGTCTCAATCAGCGTGCTAGACAACGCGATCAACCACGTGCCTTCGAAGCCATGATTGGGCATGAAGTATCGCACCTCGAACTTGGCGAAACCTGGCTTGAAATTTGGGCAAGACGCGGCATCCTCCTGCATTTTCGAACGCTCGGCTGGGCGGTCGCGATATTCTGCCTGGTGCTCGGTTTCATCGATCGCAGAGGCATCGGCAGCCATCCCCCTTTCGGAGGCTTCATTCCGGTCTTCGATGGCGCTATCTTTGCCGGCCTGTCCTCCCAGTTCGCGGTTCTGATCCTCTCGAGCGCGATCGTTTTCGTCTATTCATACTTCTTCGTCGTTCGCCGCGAGCACATCCACGATTTCCGCGGCTCCCAACTTGCCGGAACGGACGCCTTGGCCGACGTCTTCGCCGCCCAGCAGCCGCCGGCGTTCCGGCCGTTCGACGCCTTCAAAGATTTCTTCAATCTGCATCCTGATCCGGCCGCACGAACCCGCGTGATCAGAAATCGTGACCTGATCCTGATTTCGGTGATCCTGTATCCGTTGGTCATGTCGGGCTTGCAGCCGTTGACATTGTTGCTGACGGCGGGCTGGCGCGACTTTTTCGGCGTGGCGAGAGAGGCTTGGAATTTCGGCCTGACTGTCGCCTCCGGCCTCTTCCTGTATGCCGTTCTGCGCGCTGATCTTGCAAGGTTGGGTTTGGGTCTGCTTTTGGACCCACGTCGGTACGCCCTGTTCGTTCCGATCTACGCTCTGGTCGCGGGTCTAGCCACACAGATCCCGCGCATCGTGCTGGAAGTCCTATACGGCTGGCGTCATGAATTTTCGCTCGACCAGATCGCCGATCGGATTTGGAGCGGAACGCTGATCGGGGGTGCTCGCATCGCGCTCATGACGGCCGCCATCCTCGGCCTGCTCGCCTTCCTGAACGGCGTCCGCATCGCCGCAACCGGCGAAACAAGGCCGGGCAAATGGAGCGCTATAGGTGACGCGGTTGCCGCCATTCTGGTGGTCGGAGCGTTCACCATCGCAAGCCTATCGAGCCTTCAGTTCGCTATCGGCGTGCTGGCATTCTGCGCGCCTCTGATCTTCGCTTATGCAATATTGTTTGCATTAGTTTGTCGATGTCTGGACTGCGGTCGCAGGCGCACTTCTGCTCTGCGGCTGTCGACGCGATGCAGTTGCGGGAGGGACCATTTGTCTCTGCCAAAGCTTTGGACTCGACATCCATTCGAGGTCCAGCTGTCGGTACCGAACCAGGTGGACATCAAGGGTCGAGAGAAGCCGGCCTAAACTGGTCGGACTCGGCGAATGTGAATTCGCTTTCCTGGAGGGCCACTCCGAATTGCCAGGCGATCTTCTGCGGCAAAGCTTTGCGCCAGTACAAGCTCTGCTCGTGCAAGGAATGCGAGTCGCCTTCCAAGTGCTTCTTCGGACAGCCGCCCCAACAGACCGGAAGGAACGAGCAGCGGCTGCAATTGGGCTGCCGCGTTGGGTCGAAGCCGGTCCACCAGGCCGCATCGCGGCCGGGCACCATGTCGCCTCCGGCACGGCGGATGGCGACGGGGCGGTCCTTCTCGCCCACTTGAAGCCCGCACCGATAGTGATTGCCGTCCGCTCCGATCACGATCGAATCGTTGGCCAGCGCTGCACAAACGGAGGTCCTTGGCAAAGGATAGAGCGAGCGGGTTGTGGTTTCGTCGAGAGTTGCTTCGTCGGGGACCATCTGCCGGGACCGTTCGCGAAGTCTCTCAAACTCTTCCTCAGAAAGCTTCGTGCGGCTAAGAAATCCGGCGCGCTCGGAAAAGTCGGATATCCGTGCGAGTTGAAAAACGCACGGAAACGCTCTGTCGAACCAGCCGCGGTCCTTGCAGAAGGCGATGAAGCCGTCCAAATCGCATTGGTTTCCGTGATCGGCATTGAACCTTACGTCGACGCGTACCACCTCGAGCAATCCGTCGACCACCGCGGTCGCCTGATCGAACGAGGAGACAGACGGATCGGGCGCCCTGCCCCTTCTATATCGGCGTCTCTTGTCGTGGTTCGGTTTGAGGCCGTCAAAGGAAATCTGCACCTGCCGGAGGCGGTGTCGCCTCACGAAGCCGGCGATGTCGTCCGGCCAGCATGTCCCGTTCGAAATTACGGAAGCGGAGTAACTTACCCCGATCTCCTTGCATAACGATTGAAGCGCAGCGGACGCTGCATCGATGAAATCGACGTTGAGGAGCGGCTCTCCGCCGTACCAGTCGACGTGAAGGCTGTCCTTACCCGACGCGACAAGGCGCTGTCGGGTCCAATCGACTATCGCCGGAACATCGCCTTCTGCGAGAGCATCGCGGGATCTCTCTTCGTAGCAGTAGTAGCAACCCAGGTTGCAGTCCTGCGTCGTCGTGAGGGTGATGACCATAGGCGTCCGTCCACGCGCATGCCAATAGCGCTCGCGGATCATGTCTAGCTCGTCGAATTCGTGGTCGACGAGAAAGCCCCCTCGCCGTAGTGTGGCGAGGAGCGTACGCGGGATCGTCTTGGCGGCGACCCTCCGCGGAGGACCGCAAAGCAGCTGCGCAAGCTCGCGCGCGTCCTGGCCCGACAGCCGAACCGAAGCGCCCGTACCCGCGTTGTACAGGACGTTGTCGTCGCCTAGCGGGACGCAGAAGTTGTAGCGCGATGATCGCAGACGATGCCGCGCTGCAGTCACTTGTCGATATCGACGATGGCGAGGCAGATATTCGTGCCGTACCCGCAAAGCCGAGCACCGACGCGACCGGCCTTCTTCAGATCCGGAGTGATAGTTTCGACCTGAACGACGTGCAGCTTGCCGGGTCGGACCTTCAACTTTACGTCCTTGTCGTCGGAGACGATCAAGCTCACCTTCGGCTTCTTGGTCGGCTTTCGCGCCATGGCTTCCTCCCGCCCCGTTTCCGTGAACAACCTATGGTCGCACATTCTTCGCAATCGTCAAGTGCAGCCTTTTGCCCGTCCGAACTTAGGAATCCCTGACGGCGGCGTGCGCCTGGCATCGAAGCCGTATCGAGGCTAAGCGTCCAGCGAACTCGTTTTCAATCGCTCCACCGGGTTTCGCCGATGATGTGGGTACCCGACTTCGCGACGGCCGCCGACGGCAGGCACGTCGGCAAGTCCATCGGCAGGGTTGTAGCCGGTGGAGGACCGATTGAGACTTTGGTCAGGTGGCGTTCAAGGTCGCTTCGGCTGCTTTAATCTTGCCGAGGATATCCTCGAAAGAAGGGATCCTCCGAAGATCATGCCGGCCATCTTCTGGTAGTCCGCCTTCAAAGGTTCGAGCATGCCGTCGACCGGTACGATACCGAACGTTCCGGGAGTCGCCTGGTCGAGATCGAGAGGCTTCCGGTTGAAGTAGAGGCGGGCATGGCGAACGCAGCTTTCCGCGAGCTCCAGATCTTTAAGTGCGGCTTCGCCGTGTTCGGAGGTCAGAAGCCGGAATATGTCGTAGTAATGGCGCGACAATCGCTGCCCGTCCTTGTAGAGCTCCCCTCTGTTCTGGAACCAGTGTCGCTGTCCGTGTAGGATGATGATCTTGTCCCAGAACGTCCTCTCGGGCTTGATCGTCAGCACGTTTGGCACGGTGAGGTCCAGGCCGTCGGTGTCGGTGGCAGAATATGGACTGATCGTTTTCGTCTCATGCGGATCGAGCGCCGACTTAGCGCCGGATTCGATCTTCACGACGCGTCGGACGTACCGCTCGTCGGAATCCGCGAATGCGCTTGGATAGTGGAAGAGCAGGGATTGAGCGTCGGGGTCGTCCGGATCGGGCTCGATCTTGAACGTCAGTCCTTCGAGCTCACCAGCGGCGAAGTTCGTCAGCGCGTTCTGGAATTCGCCGTTAATGAAACTGCTGCACCGCTCCTTTATTTCGTCAAGCTTTCGCTTGCGTTCGTTCGATCCCATCGCGCGGAGATCGTCATCTGACGGGAAGTTTTCGCCGGGCAGGTCGTCGCGGAATACGGTGATGTCGATGTCTTCCGAGAACCGCTGGATCAGATCGAAGGCCTTCGAGAGTGACGTGCCGCCCTTGAAAAGCAGACGCTGCTCGATGCCCGCCTTGTTGTAGAGCGCGTCGAGGATCCAACAGACCCAAAAGTCCTTTTCGATGTTCTCCGGGGGGCACGAGAGACGCTGTCCGGTTTGTTGGAACAGTCCCCGCCGGTCTTCAGCGCTTGCTCGAATGATCTGCGGCAGGTCGGTCATGATCGCATCTCATTGGCCGCGGATCGGCGGGAGCGGATCTGGCGCCGTTGCGTCGGACTTGAGGATATCTTTTACGATAGGAACGAGCCAGTCGGGGAGATCACCCAAGTGGTCCTGCAAATCCTTTCGCATGCGGTGCCCGTCGTCGCCGTCGTTCAGGATGGACTTGAGGCGCTTTGCGATCTTGTCGCCATCCGAAGGAAGAACGTCGCGCAGCCAAATCAGAGCTTGCACCAACTGCGCGGCCGGGCGGTCAGCCCACAGAAGTCGACTTGGCGCGACTTTCTTGAAGTCGATGACCATTTGGTCGAGTTGGATCGGCTTCACGCGGGCGTCCGTCCACACGACCACCTTCGCCGGGACGGCGTTGGTAAGTCCCAAGTTGTTGGCGGCGGTTATTCCGTCGACCAGTACTTTGGCGCCGTCCCGTCTCGCGACCGCCTGAATCACCGACTTGTAGTCCGGTGGCGAAATCTTCTTCGTCAGTTGGTTGGTGCGAGCAAGATCGTAGAGACCTTGGTCGATGCGCCTGATGCGGTTGTCACTCCGGAGGCGGTGGAGGGCGACGTCGACAGCCGATCGAGTGCCGGTGTCCGCAAAATCGCGTGCGGTCCATACCTTGCTCGGCTGAGGGTCATGGCTCATCCGATCGTATATCTGGTTCGCTGTGCTAGCCATTTTACGGTTCCCTTGTAAGAAATTTGCGCCTTAAATCTTACAAAGTCAAGACCGCGTAAGAAATATGACTCATATTCCTTACGGCCGTCTAATTTCGGCGCCGGAACATATCGGAGCAGCGAAGCACCACGCGATGGGCCTCTTCCAGGAGCCATCGCGAGATTTCCGGCTGTTTCGGCGTCTTTGCCCAGTCAGATTACGTAAAATAGAGGATTCCCTCGGGTTGGTTTGGAAAAGTGCTAATTTACTTAGTATGGCTGAGCAAAAGGACAGAAAGCTAAACAAGCTCGAAAGGACTCTCCCTCAGGGGCTTCTGGTCGATGCTGCCTGGATGGAACGACAGGGTTATTCCACCAGCCTGCGCAGCCAATTGGCGCTTGATCCTGTTTTGTTCTCATCTAGAATATATTCCCAATAGAACGGCTCGCCCTGAGGCGTGGCCTTACGTCGACATGTCGTGATGCCTTCCGTGGAAAATCCCCCGGCCAGGTCGATATCGGCGACGCGGATGTGGACATCGAGAGCGGCGACATCGCAATCGCGCGCGGATGGTGTTCAATCCTGCTCTACGATGACGGGGGAATTCATGAGTTTCAAAGTAACCGCAGCCGGCGCTTCACACGAACCTACCCTGCATTGTCCCAACTGCAATCACGAGATCCGGTTGACGGAATCATTGGCCGCTCCCCTCCTCGCTGAAATTCGTCAGCGCTTTCAACAGCAGCTGGCCAGCAAAGATGCAGAGATGGAGCGTAAGACCGAGGCACTGCGGCTGGAACGCGAGCAGGTCGCTAAGGACCGCGAGCAAATCGAGGACCACGTTGCGAAACGATTGATCGCCGAACGTGCCCAGCTGGTCGCGGCCGAAAGCAAGAAGGCGCGAGAGGCGGCCGCGGCCGAGCTGCAGGCGAAGGAAGCGGAAGCCGCGGAGCTGCGAGCCAACCTGCTTACCAACAACGCAAAGCTTGCCGAGGCCCAAAAGCAGCAAGCCGAACTGATGCGACAGCAGCGCGCACTCGAGGGGGAAAAGCGCGAGCTCGACCTGACAATAGAGAAGCGCGTGCAGGCCTCAATCAGCGAAATCCAGATCAAGGCCAGGCAGGAAGCCGACGAGGCTGCGCGCTTACGCGTTGCAGAGAAGGACCAGACTATCGAGTCGATGTCTCGAACGATCGAGGAGCTCAAGCGCAAGGCCGAGCAGGGATCACAGCAATCCCAAGGGGAAGTACTCGAGCTCGAGCTCGAAGAGCTTCTGCGCGGACGTTTTCCGACCGATTCGATTGAGCCGGTTGGAAAAGGTGAGCTTGGGGCGGACGTTATTCAACAGATAAATGGCGCCATTGGCAAACCTGCCGGCATCATCCTTTGGGAAACCAAGCGAACCAAGGCATGGAGTGACGGATGGCTTGCCAAACTGCGTGACGACCAGCGTCGTTCCGCCGCCGACGTCGCTCTGATCATCTCTCATGCGCTGCCGAAGCACGTCGAGCAATTTGACCTAGTCGACGGCGTATGGGTGGCCCATCCGCGTTGCGCATTGCCGGTCGCCGTGGCGCTGCGCCAGGGGCTGATCGACGTAAGCGGATCGCGCCTCGTTCAGCAGGGTCAGCAGACCAAGATGGAGCAGGTTTATCACTACCTGACCGGCACGAAGTTTCGGCAGCGGGTAGAAGCTGTGGTTGAGAAATTCAACGATATGCGCGACGACCTGGACAAGGAACGCAAGTTCATGGGCCGGCAATGGGCCAAGCGCGAAACTCAGATCCTCGCCGTGGTGGAGTCGACCGTTGGCATGGTGGGCGATTTGCAGGCGATCGCCGGCAAAGCCATGCCAGAGATTCCGAGCCTGGATATGCCACTGCTTGAGAGCCACGCCGCTCCTGAACGAAAGGTGGGATGATGGCGGAAGCTGATGGCGAGCTCGAGTCGGAGAGCATACCTCGCTCCCGCCGCCTCCACCCGAGCCGGCGGACGGGATCGACTGAAGCTGGAGGCGTGAGGGAGCCAGGATAGCGGCACTCCTCGTCAGATCTCGTCTCCTCACCGGTTCAAGCGATTAGTCGAGGAAGCTAATCTCGATGCCCTTCATCCCCTCGCCGCTTCGCTGCTTACCTTTTTCACTTTGACTACCTGCCCGCCTTGCAACCTCTGATTATGTTGCTTTAAGACTTACTAGCGGGGACTCAGGTCGGTCCTGCAACTCGTCGCGAGGGTCCATGGAGTGGAAGGCGCACGGTTACCGGGTTGGTGCATCGAGCGAGACCTTCGATAGCATCCCAGAAAGCGCAGACGAACTTGATCGGTTCATCGCGCTACACCGCCGAAAGATCGAGCCGTGGCTCTCGGCGGTATTCCAAGCTGAGCATCTGAACCTCCTGCTTGGCAGCGGCTTTACCATTGCTGTGGGCTTCGCTGCCGGCGTCAAGGCGACGGGTATGGCGATTGCGACGGGGAAGTCGAAACATGCCAAGGCAATCCTCGTCACGCGACCGCAAGCGCCAAAAAGATGGGTCGCGGTCAAGCTAACATCGAAGATCAGTTGCGTAGCGCCATTGCTGTGCTCGATGGTCTTGACATCATCGATAAGGGGTCGGCGCAAGGTGTTCGCGACGACATTAACTCCGCAATCGCGACATTCCTAACCTCACTGCTTGCTACCGAGCGAGGTATTTTCGAAGCAAACAGTGCATCAGCACTGGCGACGGTGCAGTCATTTCTGCTCAGCTTCGTCAGCCGCGCCGCTTCACGCGAGCGTTTACATATCTTCACGACCAACTACGACCGGTTGATCGAACATGGCTGCGATCAAGCGGGGCTACGGATCATTGATCGCTTTGTGGGGAGCTTGCGTCCACTGTTCCGCAACACTCGGATCGAGCTCGATTATCATTACAACCCACCCGGGATCCGCGGTGAGCCGCGCTTTATGGAAGGCGTCGTCCGTCTGACCAAGCTCCACGGCAGCCTTGATTGGCGCTTCGACCCCATCGCGCATCGGATCTATCGGTCAGAGACACCATTTGGTGCCGACGACGATCATCCGAGCTTACCAGATTCTCCAGTTGATACCGTGATGATCTATCCTAATCCGGCTAAGGACGTGGAGACCACCCAATATCCTTATGCGGAGCTATTCCGTGATTTCGCCTCGGCAACTTGCAGACCCAACTCGGTGGTGGTGACCTACGGCTACGGGTTCGGTGATGACCACATCAACCGTGTTCTGCTCGATATGCTGTCGGTTCCGTCCGCACACCTCGTGATCATCGCCTTTGAACTAGACGATCGCATCAAGGGATTTCTCAATCAAACTCGTCCTGCACAAGTCAGCCTCCTCGCCGGCAACCATTTCGGAAGCCTCCAGCACCTCGTCGACGATTATCTGCCAAAGCCCGCGCTCGATTACATCACCGGGCGTATGTCTGACTTGCTGAAGAACCGCGCTTTCGCAGATGCCGCTGCGGGCCTGGCGCCAGCCGAACCGAGTCAGCCGCCAGCGGGCTCTGGAGGAGGAACGTGAGCTCCCCGATCGAACGGCTCGCTGAACTGGTCATCGGCACGGTCGAGTCGATCTCCTCGGATGAGATCCGTGTGCTGCTCGATCTCGATGCGCCACAGGCTACTGCGCTCAACACCGGCACACCGATGAGCTTCCCAAGGCTCAATAGTTACGTGCTGATACCGAATGAGGCTGGTGCTACCGTCGCCTACGTCACGTGGATCGGGATTGAACGATCGCCGTACCCCAAACGGTCGGGGCTTAAGGATTTCGGCCTGATCGATCTGCCATTCCCTCTGCGGAAGATGTCGCTCACTCCGATCGGCACCCTGTCTGTCGCTCGAAACCGACGCGAGGGAAGCAGTATGTTCGAATTGAGTCGAGGAATCGTTGCGTTCCCTTCGGTAGGCGATCAGATACCAATCCCAACGCCGGAACAAATCACAGCTATCGTCGGAGCAAAGGACAAGGACCGCCGCGTTCGCATCGGCTCGTCACCGCTGGCTGCAGATACCTCAATTATGGTCGATCCCGATAAGATCTTCGGGCGGCACGTCGCCGTACTCGGCAACACCGGTAGTGGAAAATCCTGCTCCGTCGCTGGGCTGATCCGCTGGTCACTCGATGCGGCGCAGGCCGCTCTTGAGAATGGCACAGAACAGCCGAATGCGCGGTTTATTATTCTTGATCCTAATGGGGAGTACGCCAAAGCATTTGCAGATAGGGGCGGAAATATCCGCCTGTTTCGTGTCCCGCCCATCGACCTCAACAGGGGTGAACGCGCGCTCCGTCTGCCGGCCTGGCTCTGGAACGGTCACGAGTGGACCGCGGTATCGTTCGCACGACCCGGAGCGCAGCGGCCCCTGCTGCTCCAAGCGCTTCGTGAACTAAAGAACGGGCAGCTGGCGGGGACGCCTCGCCAAACTATCGTCAGGCGGCATTTGTATTCCTATCGCATCATGATCGCCGCTATGTTGGCCGAAGGTGCCGCGACCTACGCTGGCAGCGCAAGCAATCGGCGGCGCTGCGGCGAACTGCTAGACAACATTGCATCAGACTGCAGCAATATGACGGAATCCGTTGATGGTGAGCACAAGACAGCTCTGGAAGAGATAAGCAGCATTATCGAAACTATCGCTAATTCCCGTCGGTCAGGAGACTGGTTCAACTCCTTCTCAGTACAGGACATGGAAGCGGTGCGGAGGTCACTGCAGAGCTTCGTAGATCTGGTAGAGGATGCTTTCGCCATCGCGCATCTTACGGAAGATGCACCGATACCATTCGACGTACACATGCTGCCAGAGCACCTTGAGAGGATAGCAGCGACGGAGGGAGGTGCGTTGGCCGGATTCATCAGCACGCTCGGCATGCGCATCCGCGGCATGATGTCGGACCCGAGACTCGGTCAAGTGATTGGAAGTGACCCGGCGATCACCTTCGATGCCTGGCTTGACGCGTTCGTGGGCAGCAACGCCTCGGCCAACGGACAGGTCGCAATCGTTGACCTTTCGTTGGTGCCTTCAGAAATAATCCACGTAGTCGTTGCGGTTCTGGGACGGCTGACGTTTGAGGCATTGCAGCGCTACCGACGGCTTCATCCTGATGGCAAACCTCTGCCCACGACCTTGGTTCTAGAGGAAGCACACAACTTTGTTCGGCGAGGCGCCAACGAAGATGGGCCGGCAGAAAACCCGACCCAGCTCTGTCGCGAGACGTTCGAAAAGATCGCGCGCGAAGGTCGCAAGTTTGGTCTTGGATTGATGCTATCGTCACAACGCCCATCGGAGCTCTCGCCCACGATCCTTGCACAGTGCAATACTTTCCTACTGCACCGGATCGTAAACGACCTCGATCAGGCGCTAGTTGGACGTCTCGTTCCCGACAATGTGGCGGGCTTGCTAAAGGAGCTACCTAGCCTACCATCCCGTCAGGCAATTTTGCTGGGATGGGCCACGCCGATTCCTTTGCTCGTGGAGATGGATGAACTTGCCGAGGCACATCGGCCGCAATCGTCAGACCCAGATTTCTGGGACGTTTGGATCGGCAAGAACCCACGTCCGATCGATTGGCCCACCCTCGTCGGCGATTGGACCGGCAGTGCGCAGAATTGAACAGACTGCGCTCCTCGATCAGACGTTTCCATGACTGCCGCACGCCTTATGAGTCCGACGGGAGAAAACAAGGTGAGCTGGTGATCTCATTGCTCAATGGCTTGCAGGACGAGACGGAGAGCGAGGTCGAGTTCGTCGAATCCGCTATTGTCATTCGGCGTCACAATTGATCCCTTCAGCATCCAATTTTGCATGCCGAATGACAGCTTGCCCGCTAAGTTGAGTGGCGTAAGTCGGCCGGCGTCAGCAGGCGATGAGATCGCTTCGACGGAAACACTGATCCGGCAGCAAGTGCCCGAGCATTGCTAACTGCGTTTCGTGTTGCGGGGACTTCGTGCTGAGCACAGACGAGGCTAGGGCCGAGATCGATCGGATCGACACCATTGCAATCAACTGGCGCCAAGTTTTTGAGGATGAGGGTGTCGACGAAATCGAAAGAATAGCACCTGCCTTCCCAATAGCAGACTGCTTTCCCCGCAAGCTCGTCTCCAGCCTTAGAGAGCTCAGCCGACTTTGCCGGCTGCGCTGGCCTTGCTTTTTACGGTCGTACTTCCACCGTTGTGACTGATAAGCACTTCTCTACGAGATGGAGAGCATGACCTTATCCCAGTTAGAGAATCCCTCCGCGAAAAAGGCCGGTCTTTTCGACCCCCGATCCTTATTCGATCGTTCAACTGCGCTCTCGACAAAGTCAGACGTATCGGCATTCAATGCCCGCACCACCTCTGATACAATATGGGGCCGACCACCGATGAGCGTGACCTCCGGCTCCGAGCGGCTCGATGATACAATCGGAAGTTCGATAAGCGCCGTATAGCGCGACCCAAAACATTCGAGCGAAAAAGGCGTCAACAAAGCATCGTCAGAAGTCAGTTGAATTTCGTCAGGCCAATGGTTGAAGATGATATTGACGCCTGGCGTTGATGCTACGGCAAGAAATTCGATGTGAGTATCAACCCAATCGACGAAGTCGGCAAATTTAAAGCGGCGCGCTGTCTGCCGACCTGCCCGAACCATCGCCGATACAATCCTACGAAGAACTGGCGCGGCCGGAATCCAATGCGCAAATGGCCCTTCGCCTGGTGCCATTTCCAACTTGAGCTCTTTTCCCTTGAAACGGAGCGTTATCGATTTCTGCGGCCTGGCCAGTATGACGCCAATCTCGATGATGGCGACCGCCTCCTCCAGGTCGACAATTCGTTCACCGTCATAGTTGAGCGTTAGGTTCGCCTCCGCCTTCGGAAAGTCGATCAAAAATTCAAGGAAGTTGTTTGCAAGTCGCACCGGCCCGAGCTTTCCATCGAATATCGGAGTGACGAACATCTCGAGCTCTACCGAGGTCCACTCGCCTGCTTCCGAAGAAAGTTCAACCGTGGTTGACATCGATGACGATACGTTTAGCTCCAGCACCGCTTCCCGAAACTCATCGCGATCATTGTCGAGCGGAATTCCGAACCGGCGTCGCTCAATCGTCAGGTCCGTCACCTTAAGCGTGCGAGGGCCACCCAAAAAGAGCTGACCGATCTTTTCGCCCGCATTTTCTCCTGGAACGAAAAATCGACCGACAATGGATCTGTTATCAAAACCGCAAGTCTTGCGGTAGTCGACCTTCCCTGCAATTATAATCGGCAGGTGCCCCTCCGAGCATTCCGTTTAAAGCCTTTGCCAGCCCTTCTCCTGCTGGAGACAATTCTACCGCACGATCGAGTGGCACAAGAATCGTGATTCTGTGAATGTTCCGCTTTCCTTTGGCTTCCTCGCTGCGAACCCGCTTGAGGGTGTCGTAGATCATTTTTTGATCGACCGGGACGAGGAGAGTGCGAATCGGCGTCCGCCCGTCTTTGACGAAAAACATGACGACGATCGCCGCCGGCAGGTCAGCATCAACGAGATGCTTGAGCGCCGACAGCTTGATCCTCGGCGGCTGAGATCCTTCTGTCGCTTTCACTTGGATCAAGAATTTCGGAAGATCGTTCTGGGAATCAAGCGGACGCTCTTTCATCCGCAAAGGCTCGCCTTCAAGGAGGTAGTCCCAGCCGAGACGGTCTGCCTGTGATTTCTGGGCACGAAACCCTTCCGGTTCACACCAACCGATGAACACATTCTCACCTCGCGCGCCAAGATCTGGAACGCTCACTGAATTCTTCATATTTTAGACCATAGCCTTAGCTACTGCTGAAACCAGATCGATAGTCGGGAAGAACCCGAGTTCGTGGAGTTGATGCAGTAATTCCTCAAATTGAAGGTGATTGGCGCTGCCCTTGGCGGCAAGCTTCGCCAGTTCATCGATTTTGCCGGCGAGTAATTCGATGTCCCGCTGGCGGCGTTTGGAGTCCGCAGGCGACAGCCGCTGCGGGCCATCGACAACAAACGCGGCCGAATGTTTTCGGACGTACTCCGCGACGTTGTCCAGCGCAATTTCGCTTTCGCCGGCCTTTGAAAAAGCCATGCTGATGCTGTACGCGGCATCTTCAAGGTACGGCCTGTCCCGCACGAGGTCCGGCGAGCTGTCTTTGCGGCGGTACCCGCTGAGAGAGAAGCTTCCGTTTTGCAGGTTGTAAAACCCGATCTCAAAAGGACCGAACGTCGCAACGCCTTTAGCGATATTGACCGACCATGGATTTTGCGGCCCGCCGCGAGCTTCGACCGCTTTGATCAGCCCGCTCACCTCTCGCGCATGAAGTCGCGCACGCTCGAGCTGAGCTTGGTCGTTCTCGAATATGGAAATGGCGTCCGGCTTCCAAGCCAAGTGCCGCGCGTGGAGTTGGTGCCAGGCACGCAGAGCGGCTTGGGCCGGACCGGGAATTTCCTCGCCTTCCATCCATCTTCGAAGCGTTCGCGTCGAAACTCCCAACAGTTGCGCAGCCTCGGCCAGGTCGAGGCCCAGAAATGTCAAAATTTCAGTCAGCTCAATACTTGTCATTATGTAAAATCCGTTTTGATAATTTGTCCTTCGTATTTTGACAATATGTCAGAAAAAAGAACCTGCTTTGTCCCCCTCCCCTTCCGCGGGAGTGTCGTCCCGACGCGCGAGTTGGCGAATGCCGTCACCAAAACAGATTGAAAAATGGACCGCCGCTACTCGGTCGTCGTCATCGCATTCCGTCGGTTCAGACGCAGATTTACCGCAAGAGTATTGGGATTCAATCCTGGCTGACGCGAGCGTCGGAACGAGTCCAGGCGTGCCAATTCAGCAGCGACGGCTATCGGAGATCCCTCGTCACGTTTTGCGGGTGACCTGCCAGCGCTGCAGTCGAATCGTTGAGATCCGAAAAGGCAGATGCGGTCGGGTCTTTCGATCAGCATGCAGTCTGGAAGGACGTCGGGCAGAAGTCGGCCGATCGGACATGTCAGAATCGTAGCGCGCGCTACGAGGAGGATGGCTGCTGGCTATCTTTCAAGAGCTCCTAAAGGATCCGCTCGCGATCGGTTTGTTACTCAATGGCGCTTAACCACCATCCAACACCCCTGTCCGGTGGCGATCGCAACGCTCTAAAGAAGGAGCTGGGCAAACGACTCCTTGAAATCGACGGGCAGGGCCAACCCGAAGGGGTAGGTCGTCGGAAAAGATCGGGGATGAAGGAGCCTTAACAAGCGGGACACGGATCGGGCTAACGACTTCACGCCGCCCGAAAAGCGGCCGGCTTCGAGTCCAGTTGAGAGGCCGCTGCCCGCTTTGGTGGCATCTGGCCCCTATCGAGCCCACGAGACGCGGCTTCCCGAAGTCTATCTTGTTGAGACGCTAGGCTGTCAGCCGGCGACCGCCGTCGTGCTGATCGTGTCGCCACGGTGGCGAGACTTGCCTGCCGATCGCCTGCAGATCATCCATCCAGGCAGCCGTTTGGTCCTCGACACCGGTAGCACACATCTCCTGCCCGGCGCCTACTATGTCGCTCTCCGTACTGGCACATCATCGCCACCGAGGAAACTCACTTTTCGCCGGCATCATCAGTCTGATCCCGACAGCCGCCTTCACAGGCATCCCGCAGTCGGGGCGCGCAGCACGCAAAGGCGTAGAGAGAGCGAAGCGTCTCCTTCTTGGCACTGTCGTGCAGCCCGCACCTCGTTCGTAATCAAAGCCTAAAGCTGCCGCGATCCGCATAACCTTTGGGCCGAATATCCAGCGCGGCGATCAGGTCCAGGCGCTGCTTCCGACAACCAAACTCGGGGTGATCTCCCACCTGGAGCCACGCTCCGTCACGGCGCTCAAGCCATCCGGATGCAAACACCTCGCCCGCCAGGAAACCGCCATTTGCCGTTCGGACCCAGCGTTCGCCGTCGATCGCAGGCCACAGAGCAACGTGGATTGATAGCTCGTCCCAATCCGCGTCGTGAACGCTGGCAATCGCCGCAATATCCTCGATCATGAATCGGTACGTTCGACCATCGTCCCCGTACCTCGGATCCAGCAGCGGCCAGCTGTTTTCTCCTGCACGCGGCGTAAACAATCCCTGGTCGATGCCAGCATTGATCCCGGCGACCATCACATTGCGCCAGGCCCGCCGCCTGCGGGACCCGTCGTATTTCACCTTGGTTACCCCCTTGGACGCGGTCGGAATCACGTCCGCACCCTCGTAGTTGAGGCGATCGAAGGAGAATCCGCGGAGGTCTTCGTCCGATGTCGGAACACCCGTCATCGCCGCGAGCCGGCTCAGGAACGGCAATTCCTCGAGCAATGCAAAGTCCGGATGCACCGGTGCACGCTCCAACATGCGGGCTCGCAGCGCTGCATGACTTGCAAAGCCGCATGCGGCTGCGATCGCCTCGGTCAGATGGGATGATTTGTAGTTCGGATAGCCCTGCCTAACCGCACGCTTCACGGACGTGAGCGCAGATTCAGTCAAAGGGATAGCGGTCAAAGGATCCACCTGTTCATATCGGCGGCCGATGTCCACAGATTACGCACCGACCTGGATATGACGGTCGATCCAAGGATTTGAAATAGTGCCCACTTTGACCCTGTGGCAGGTCCGGCGAGACGGCCGATTCGAAGAATGCACGATCTATCAGCCAGCTTTCAAGGACCTAGGCGCCTCAGGGCAGCCGCTCCATAGGGGTGTAACTTCCCGTTGACGGCTCCAATGCTGTTCGCGCGCTCGAGGAACATGACAAGCCGCCAGTGCACATCTACGTGCCAACCGATGAAACGGTTGGCGGAGCGCGCGGGCGCCTTACCTCGTCCGCTCATCGTCTCGCTTGTGACCGCGCAACTCGGCATCGATTCCCTGCTCTGCCTTGCGGCGACGGCTATTGGTGAGCTCCGAAAGCTCATTCTTTAGTGCATGCCGCCGGGTTTCAACGGCGGGCATGTCGTTCACGAATTGCCTAACCTGGCGCGCGAGCGCGTGATCTGCCGCCGCTCCAGAATGCTGCAGCTCGGCTGCGTAATCGAGATATCGCCGCCGGATCGCATCCTGACGTGACTTGATCTGCTCGTCCCAAGGACGTTTTGCAGTCGTGCCGCCCCTCACCTCCGAAAGCACCTCTTTCCGGGCGAGCCGGTCGACATCAGGTACGATTTTTCGCTTGCGCATAGCGAGCACCGCCCCGCGATCGGCCTTTTGAACTCGCCCGCGGGTTCGCCGCGGCGTTGCCTCGGCCGCTATCCCGCGAAGCCGGAGTTCGCCAGCAAATCGCTCCCGCCAAGCCTGCAGATCTGCCTTCCGAGGGTTGAGACGCTTGCCGTCGTGGCCCAGGGACCGGACGGTCAAGTGCACGTGGGGATGTTTGTCGTCGAGGTGCTGGACGAAGACATAGTCATGATTGTCCCCGAACGTTTCGATGGCAAATGCCCGGGCTGAATCCTTGACGGCGACGGCATCGGTGCCAGCCGGCATCGACAGAATGATGTTGATCGAAAGCGACCCATCACGGCGGCGCTTGTCGTCAAGGCCGGCATCATCCTCCCAGCGTTGCTGTAGGTCTTTCAATCCGGAACGACCGGCCAGACTCGCGCCCTGCTCTGTTTCCGCATCGAGCTCGCCGTTTCGCGTGATATACGCAAGGTGCGACTTGAGATGCGCCACGTCCTTGGTGCGGCCGGTGATCTTGACCATCACCTCTGGCGCTCGGCGCACGATCCGTTCGAGCTTCGCGCGCATAGCCGGCGTCAGGCGACTAGGAACCGCCGGATCGGGGATATCCCACTCGGCCCGCCGCGGGCGCCGATTGGGCGTTTCCCAAACATATGAGATCGGCGGAAGCTCGGAGGCCAGGTCTGCCGGCCGCGGCTTATGGCGCCGACTCATCGCCGCCCATCCCAATAATCCGCGTTGCCGTGCAGCGCATTGCGTAGTTGCGCGAGCTCTTTTTCGATGACCAACTGGGCCTCTTGAATTGCGGACAGATCGGGCTCGACCGCCCTGCCCTGCAGCACACTGGCGTTCGCTGCGCGCGCGATCTGATTGATGTTGCCGCCGATCTGGTTGAGCTCGCGAACAATCGCGCGGAGCGCCTCGTGCTCGCCTGGAGAATGCTGCACCGGTGATCCCAACCGCGAGCGCACCAATGCAACGATCCAGCCGGTTCGGGTCATGCCGCGCTGATGTGACACTTCCGCGAGCTGCCGCATCTCGCTCTCGCGAAATCGCACCGTCACCTTCTCCGGTCGCCCGACAGGCAGCACGGAGATGCGCGGCACTGGTTCAGCAAGTGCCTCAGCAATGAGACGCCGCAAGAGCGCGGATTTGCCGCCCTGGGTCGCTGCCAAAGCTGAGAACTCCGCAGCGACTTCGTCAGAGACGCGAAGCGAGATCAGAGCCATGCACTCCAATCCCAATCGCGATCTAATACATCGCTGGCGCGAAGCCTATCCTGCACTAGAAAAAGCGAATCCTTCCACTCCCTCCGTGTTGGTTCGAACCAACAGGCTCGGCATTCAAAGCTCGGGATTTGCTGCAGGTGAGATCCAACCCAGCCGACGATCGATGCGCAGAATTCCTCCGGGAATGGCGCCGCCGTCAGCCCCGGTGCTCTTATTCCACGAACGCCGCGCGTGGAGACCGGCAACATTGGCACCGGGTATGTGGACCGCGGCTTACCAGCAGCCTCCGGCCTCTCTACGGCGCTGTGGGGGGCGCGTTCGGCCTCCGGCTGCTGCGCTAACGCGCCATCCTTCGGATGGGAAATCCGCTCCGCCGGCATGCCAAGCGCAGCGGTCTTTCTGAGGAGACAGTCGAAGGCCAGCTTCATGCGAAAATGATCTCTTCGATGGTGATGGTCGATGCCGGCACCTCTTCCACTTCTTCTGCGCCATCGACCAACAGCACGGCATGGCGTGAGCCTTGAGACGCGAGCCGATCGACGAGAAGACAGCCCGCGCGATCTTGGTGGCGCACTCTGATCGTCACTGACGAACTCATTCGCTCATTTCGATGGACGGAAGACCTGGAGCTCTTCTCCGCGGCCGCCGTTACACGGTCTCTCTCTATGGGTCGCAATGCTACTTGCGGTGCGATCGGGCCTCGCGCCGATTGAGCTCCAGCGGCACCTTCGCTATCAGCATGGGAGCCCCCAACTCCGCTACGAATTTTGCGAGCCAGCTGGCGGGCGTGGGCGTCGGTGAAGCTCTCCTGTGCTGCACATATGGTCTCGACGGCGTTGGGCTGCTCACGCCAAGCCTGGTAGAGTTCATACACTGCACGGATTGACGAGCCCGCAAGCTTCGACCGGAGAAATTCCGGCATACCAGGCGGCGGGATCGCTCCTGATGGAAGCTGGGTTCATTGTCGCCCCGGCTTCTTCCTTCCCGTTCGCGTGCTATCACGATTGCATCGTCGGCTATTCCTGGAGCGCCTGCAGGCGGCGTTCGATGGCACCAAGCTCCAGTTGTTCGGCCATCTCGCGCACCTCGTCGAGCCAGCGGCATTCGCCCGCCATCTAAACGCCCTCCGCAAGGTCGAGTGGGTCGTCTACGCCAAGCGTCCCTTCGGCGGACCAGAACAGGTTCTGACTTATCTCGGGCGCTACACTCATCGCGTTGCGATCGCCAACGGCCGGCTTCTTACCTGTGAGCAGGGCCACGTCCGCTTCCGGTGGAAAGATTATCGCGCCGGGAACAAATCCAAAGTAATGACGCTCGACACTGAGGAGTTCCTTCGTCACTTTCTGCTTCACATATTGCCGAAGGGGTTCCGCCGCATCCGTCATTTTGGTTTCCTGGCGAACGCCTGCCGCGCCGCCAAACTCGCGCGCATCCGAGCGGCACTTGAAGCCCCGCAGCCACCTCCGCCTGCCGAAGCTGTCGACTATCGTGAGCGCTGCGCCATCCTCCTTGGTCACCGCCTCGACGTGTGCCCCATCTGCGGAGGCCGCATGGTCGAGATTGGGCCTGCGCCGCGTGCGCCGCCGCGACGCGCACCTCGCTGCGATACATCATGACCGACTACCTCGACTTATTCGCTCCCACTGCACGTCAAGCGACGCAGCAGCGCGCGCGGGAGGGACCTGTGGGCCGGTGGGGCGATCGGGCGCGCGGTGGTCACGCGTTTGTCCTATCGTCGGCCCGCCGGCGCAAGCTGTCGCCTCACCTCCGAGGACACGACCGCCGTGAGCTCCTCGTTCAACTGCGCCGCGATTGAATTTGCCACCCGCAGATTCTCTTCCTTCTTAGTGGCGGCCAGACGTTGCGCTTGCTGAAACACTGAGGCTGCGAAAGCAACCGCGGCGTGTTCCTCCGCTTGCCCACCACTATTATTGAGTTCGGCGGGGAGCTCGAACGATCCTCCCGTCTTGCCGTCCAGAAAATCCCAGCAGGTCCGAAATAAGTGGCGATAGCCTTGGGTTGCTTCCGGCCCCCTATCGACGACGCCGGCTTGCTTTGCGTACTGAAAATCCCGCTCATAACCGAGCTCTGTCAAGAGCTTCGCCCCAACCAGGTCGGTCACGACTTGCATCTCTTCGATGCTCAAGTCAGTTTGCCAAGCCTCCACTGAGCGGTCATCGACGGCCTTTCGCTCCAGGATCTTGCGATCTCCGAAAGTGCTGGAGCGGAGATAGTCCGTCTGCCCCCCCGGCGCCGATCCCGTCTCGGTCGGAGTGTAACCGAGGCCGGCAAGCACGCGCCGAATTTCGTCATCGGGGTGCGCCACAAGGGTCTCATAGTGGACCACCTGCGTCTGAGGTCGACTGCGGTATGCTGCTAGCGCAGGCAGGCCCAGGACAAGATCTGCGAGAGAAGATGCGATCGCGGGCGTGGGCTGGCCCAACGCGATATCGGCGAGACACGATGCGATGGCGGGCGGGGAACTTGCGGCCAGCAGAGGGACGCCCCATGTCGTCTTCAGTGATGCGGCGATGGCGTAGGGGTTACGCATGAGAACGAGACGCGGTGCTTCCGGATAAAGGGAATCCAAAAAGTCGAGCACCGTCCAATAGCGCGGCGTCTTGTCTATGAGAGTGCGTTTGCCTGCAGCAGCTAAATACTGGCAATAAGCTGCATCGGAAAAAGCGCGGGTAACGATCATCCGATCTATTCGCCCCAAGAACTGCGAGGTTGCGCTTTGAACCAATGATGCGCCGGCTGGGTGGCGGTGGTCGACTTTACCGAAGGCCTCAAGTGCCAACATGAGCCACGGTTCAGGCGGAGCCAAAATATCCGGGTGCCGCTGCAGCAAATGCGCTAGCAGCGTCGTCCCCGAGCGGGGAAGACCGAGCAAAAAGCACACCGCAGGCGCATGGCTTACATCGCGGTTCATCATTCAACAGCCTATCTTGGACAGACCGAGCGTCCGTCTTAAAACCTTCGTCCGGTAGAAAGAGACAACACCAGCAATGGCAATCCAGATAGGGTCAACCATCCCTATCCTCAGATGACGTGACATCCGCGAGGATGACATCATGCCGCGACAACATTCGATGGCCCTTGTGGCAGCTTTGGCTTGTTCGCTGCATGAGCGCCTACTGCGCGCTTCGGATGGACGCGCGCCATCTCCGATTGGCAATGCGTACGTAGATTGCCCGTTGTTCAGGTTTGTTGCAGATAGACCGTAACTCTCATCGATCCCATTCGTAGCGGAAATGGAAGACGACCCTATCCCTGTTTCGCATGATCTGGGTGCCATGAATTCAATCCATTTAGCCAGCCACAGCACCGCACCTGAGATCGGCTGCGCCCAGCTCCTTTCGGGGCCGGAGCCTCCAAGCATCGCCCCGCCGCGCGGAGCTAAGCCATATTGAGACCATCAGAAAAGCTATACCGTGGTTTATCGGAAATAAGCGGCAAAGCGACCGCGGAAGCCCGTCGCTTCGAGCCGCCACGATGCCATTCCCTCGCCAGCCAAAGAAGACGGTAGCTCATCTCGATGTCTAAGTGCGCCATCTGAACCCAATATCCGCCATTCGTAGGATCGGCAAAACTCAATAGTTTTGATGGAGCACATCCATACCGTGGATTGATGGCTTAACCGGCCAACGGCCTCTGCATCCAAAGAGACACGGCCGTGCTCTGCCTGTCATCTCGCAAGGAACAGAGCAGGGGTGCCGAAATCATTCCCGCATCTTCGGCATCCCCTTAAGCGCTCTTCTACTCCACACCATCATGCTCGTCGGCACGCGATCAGCCGCGCGAGCCCTCCAGAAGAGCAGGGAGCATCTCAAATGCCAGACCACCGCCGGCTGCCGCCGCGATACTTGCGGAGCCCCGAAGCGGCACGCTTTCTCGGCCTGTCCGCCGAACTTTGGAAAAGCATCGCACATACGGTACGGGGCCGACTTATCGCAAGCTCGGTGGGCTCGAAAACCTCGAAGCCTTGGTGGACCGCGGAGCCAAGAAATCGACCAGCGATCCCGGCACAGGAACGGTCTTGCTCGCAAAGCGGCAAATACCGCATTCCTTATGTGTCGCGCGCCATGGAAAACTGCCCCCCATATTGCCTCAGATGACAATGTTACCGAAGTCACCCTGGTGTCTTCTGGATCGACTGCCGCGAGTCGGAGCAAGCCGCTCGCGAAGCTCGCCCCCCAGAGCGCCGTAGCGAGCGAGCGGCTTGCGGTGCTTCAGCGAAAGAACCTGTCAGGATTAAATACGAAGGCGCGAAGCTTGGACCGATAGTGTGATCTCTGTGTTGCTGATGAGCTGTCGAGCGGCCTTTGATCGCCAATTCTTCACCAATCGCTGCACCGTGCGCCGCTGATGGCCGCTGAACCGACCGGGCGCATGCGCTTCCAGCAGGGAGAGAAGATCGACCGCAGACAAGTGCGGAGCTGCGGCGAGCCATTCCTCGATGATGGGAATGTATGGGTCGAGCATCGATGGCCGACGTGGCACAGGCTTGCGCCGCACATAGCGACGCCGATGAATGCCTCGCTGCTCACCCTGTTTCCAACCATCGCCGAGCTCTCGGGCAAAGGCCGCCAAATCACTGTGCCCCTGCGCGACAGTCATCGCTGACTTTCCAGCCCGTTGATCGACACGCTTACCCAACTCATTCTGAGCGTCCCGCATCTGTGCCAGCAATGCCACAGGATCAAGCGTCCGGTAAATCTCCCGCAGCCGACCTTTGAATGCCTCATTGAGCCTCGGGTGGACCAATGCTTTTTCGTACGGCGTAGCGGGAGGAAGATAGCACTTGATCATCTTGGCACCTTCGCGGTGCTTCTCCTTCAGCTTAAACGAGGGCTGGAAGAAATTGATGTATAGCCGGGCCGCCGCAAACAGGCGAACCAATGAACGGGCGGCATCAATGCCTTCAAACCGCCCGTAGCCCACCAGGCGGCGAACGATAGCTCCGTTCTTTTGTTCAACGAATGCCTGATCGTTCTTCTTGTAGGCCCTGGAACGAGTGACTTCGACATCGTGAGAACGGCACCACGACACGACCGTGTCGTTCATGAAGGCGCTGTCGTTGTCAAAATCGAGCCCCCGAACGGGCCAGGGAAATAGGTTCTGCGCGCTCGAGAGCTTCGACCACAAGAGCTGCTTCACGCACAACAAGCGGAAAGCATTCGGTCCACCCGCTGATCTGATCTCGCGCTTTGCGCGCATGCTGATCTTCCCTGCCATACCTGCCACCGAACTGATTCGGCAGCTCCGCCCCAGACACGGCAGAGAAGTTGTCCGGTAACATTTTTAGTGAGGCAATGCGGGGGGTCAGTTCCGGATGGCGGGAGCCGGTGACCATGTCGAATGACACATGCTCTGCTTGTGGGCAACAGCGCGGTCGACTCGATCTGTTTCACTCATTCCCGGCGATCTGGCGCCGCACGGATCCACGCCTCGCTTGAATAGCAACTGATGGAGCATTTCTATTATGGAGTTCGGTTGATCTCTCCTACTGAAACCATGACACTATTTAAATTCGCATAATTAATTATGGAATACTTTCGCAATTCTTGGAATATGGTCGAGTATGATCTCGGATTACTTTGATATACTTCCACTGACATTTTGTCCAGATCAGCCGACTTGTGGCGTGTCGCACGCCGGCTCCGAGCCCGGAAAGTGCCGCTGGACGTAACCGCGACGGGCGTTGCGCCTGAGCCAGGACTCAAGAGCCTCGACGGCTTGAACAGATCGAGTCGCCGTCGACCGCGCCCACCGAGACGGCCCCATTCGCGCACCAATGCCGTATCGCCAAAGAGCGTCGGCTCAATCGTGAGCACATAGAACCGCGCCATGTTACGGGCCGGATCGCGACGCTCGAGCACGAGATATTGCACGGTGAGTTCGGACATGCGCCAGAATCGCAGCCGCCGAATCGACCGTCCAATTAAATAAATGAATCGATCAGCGCCAACGATTCAAAAATTTCATGCTGACAACGAGACAGGTCGCGGCGAGGCTCGCGATGGGCGACTGAGCTGAGGCGCGCTCCGGCCTCGCTGGGTGGCAGCGTCTCCCCTGGAGAAGCCGTCTGAACAAGTTGCCATCGCATGGCCGCCAGGTAAATGGAGGGTTTCCTCCTCCGACCCCATGCGTTGCGCAAGACTTTCTCGACTTGCGCGACGAGCTTCGCCCTGTGCTCGGCAGGCAGTTTGTCCAGATTGATCTGCTTCCAGCGTATAGCCGGCAGGTCCGCCGCGCCAGGGACGCCCAGCAGGCTCCAATCCGGCTCGCCGCGCTTGAGGTCCGCCATCACGGCGAATGCGCAGGAGACATCGATATATTCTTCTCAACGGCTGCCTTCTCTGGATCCCAAACTAGAATCCAACACTGACCTTATCGGAATGCTTTGCGAGCTACCTTTTCAAGGTCTGCGGCCGCACTTGACGACCAGCCGTTCCGCTGAGCCCATCGGCGGACCTCAACTGGATCAAACGAATGCCCTTCCTGACGCAGCTGCGCGATTGTGCGCTCTGCGTGTTTCTTGTCTGAGGGATGATTGAGACCCGTACCCAAATTGACGGCTTGGGTCAGGCTCTGCAGCGCCTCCTCCACGGGCTCGGGCAAACTAACGGTCGGTGCCGGTGCAGTAGTGGCTCCTACGATCTGAGCTCCCCATGTCGCTCGCCAGTTTTTGCCGTCGGTATCGTTCCAAGGAAGGTAGACGATCGCTTGCGCGCCGATCGCATCGTCCAGCTTGTTCATGTCTTTGTCCGAGATGTGGCCGCCGATCAGCAGCCCATCTGACCAACTCCCCCGGGAGGTCTGCGCACTTTCCAACTTCATCTGAACGCCCTGCGCCACCAGAACGGGTTGCCCCTTGACGAGCGCCTTTACGACGTTCGGTCCGAGGAATTCGGCCACGATGGTCCGATCGAAGCCGCCCTTCTGCGGCACCACCAACGTCACGCTGGAGATATTCCTTTCCTTGCAAATTTCGAGGACGCTCTTGAAAGCGAGCCGGACCTGGTCCGGCGACCGCTCAACGACATATCGCGCGACTGATGCCACCTATTGTTCCCCTTTAATAGAAAAGCGACCGATCAAACGTAGTTGCTTTGCAAAAAGTTGCATCGCGAATGCGAGTGGTCCTTCGACAATGAGCGAGCGTCGCTTCATGTCTCCCGCCATGCTCTACCGATTTCCCAAGAGCTTGGTTCGAATGAGACTGAATAACTCGGCCTGATACTGCGCATCATGCAGGGCCTGATGATCGCCCTTCAACCGAGGCGACAGGCGCTCCGTCATTTTGCTCGATCGCGTATCGGCCCAATCGCACCCCGTCGCACCCATGAAAAGCGCCTTGATGTCCAAAGCCGTGAACCCGAATGGATTATCGCCCGTGAACCGATGGAAATAATAATTTACGAATGACCAATCGAACGGCGCGTTGAGCCCGACGAAGACGACCGAGCCGTCTTTTTCAACAAGCGCGTCGAGCCACTGCGCGAAGGCCCGCATCGCCTCCGCCGGTTCGAGCCCGTTCTTGGCAAGCTCATCCAGCGACAGGCCGGAAACCTGCAGGGCTTTCGGATCGGCATTGCGATTGATCGGCTTCAATTCGCAGGAGAAGGTCTTTGCCGGATCGTTGACAACGCAGGCGCCGATCGACAGAAGGCTGTACTCACCGGGGATCGGCCCGGCGGTTTCAACGTCGACTGAGACGAACACTTCGGTTTTACGCCTCATGAGATCAATGGCTCCGCCGGCACGAGCGAGGGTCGCGTGCGGATCGCCTGCCAATGTTCGCGGAAGGCGCGCCGGCGATCCTCGGCCGCGCCGCTGTTCTTCCAATGCAGGCCAGAGAGCGTGGTGATGTCAAACGGCAGGTCCGAGCCCTCACGCGCCGTCACCATAGTAGGCAGCCCGCGACCCAGAGCATATCCCAGCTCGAGGAAACAATTCGATCGTCCGCCGGTAATGTCGGCGATCACGACGGCGCTGCGGTGCAACTTGGCGAAGATTTCCTGATCGATACGGGCATGGTCGTGGGCTTGCCGGCCGTCGATGACGACGAGCCGGTAGCCAAGCTCGTTCTCGATCACCGGCTGCACGACGGTGTCGAAAAAGTCCTGCACGTCGGCATAGTCCGGCAGCGCCGGATTCAGCAGCCGCACCGCGAAGGCCTTTGGTCTTTCCAGGGACTCGAGCAGGTCGACGAGGACCGCGACGCGATCGGGGATGGACTGGCGCGGCGGAAACCGGATCTTGTTGAGCCAGTCATGGGCGTCGCCGTCATCCGCAACCTGGAACAGGCGGCGGGTTTGGCTGCTAGTCAATCCGAAGCTGTAGAGCCGGCGAGCGCCCGCCGTTTCCGGCGACACGGGAAGATTGAGGGGAATGATCGGCTTTCCGGCATCGTGGTAGAGATTTGCGAGGTAGAGGACCCCTTCCGTCCCCCCGAGCGCGACAAGAATATCGCCGAAGCGGGCCTGGGCTTCCATGCGCTTGCTGGCCATGTTCCAGTGCGCGGCGTTCTCGATCTTGACCATTGGCGAGCTGCGCAGCTCGTCCCATAGGTCGGCATACTCAGCCGGGACCTGATCTTCGCTCTTGTGGTGCTGCACGGCGACCGCGAGCGGGCCCGGAACATTCGCCGGGCGTGACGCGAGGCTCTCCCTGAGCGTCTTCCAGATCAGCCAGTCGAAGCAGATCGGAAGCCCGTCGGATTTGCGCAGAGGTTCAGCGTCGACAGGCACGACGAAATTCGCACCGCGACGGGCCAATTCCTTGACCAGCGCAGCAACGAGCTCGCGGGCCTGATTGACGTCGGCGGTCGAGGCGATGGCAAGGTCTTCGACGATGCTGCCGGCAATGTGGATGCGCCGGCCGAACAGAGGGGAGCGCGCCATCAGCGATCCTCCATCACCGGCGACGCGGTGATCGCCGCGGCGGCGAGCTTGAGTTGATCGAAGCGCAGTGGCCCGCTCGGGAAGGCCTTTGCCAGCGCGGCCGGATAGAGCCTCGTCCTGATATCCGAATAGGTCCAGGACGGCTTGCCTGCCCGCGCTCCGGTGGCTTCGACGAGCTGCGATAGCTGAATGGGCGTCAGAGACAACCCGGCCAGATCCATCGTGAGCAATTGGCGGCGCTCGTCGTCCGTTGGACGGCGGAACTCCTCGATGATGGCGGCGCGGCGGCACAAGGCAGGATCCAGGACCGACAGCCGGTTGGTGCACAGGATCACCACGATCCGGCCGCCGTACTGGCGCAGGTCATCGACGCCCTGAATGAGCGTGTTCACCGCTACCTTGTCTTCGTGGTGGCTGTGCTCCTGGGCGCGCGAGGCGGCGAGGCTGTCGCCTTCGTCGATGATCAGGACCGCGCGGCGGTGCTTGCCGGCCGATTGAATGACCTTCTTGAAGGCTTCCGCGATCAATGTTCCCATCTCGCCGACCATGCCGCTGCCGCGGACGCGGTTACTCAGCTTGAACAGGATCGAATCTTCGCTTCTGGCCTCGATTACCAACTTGTTGGCGATGCACTCCGCTGTTGCGGTCTTGCCGGTGCCGACATCGCCGTGAAAGATCACCAGCGGATACTGCTCGGCGACGAGATCGCAGATCGGAAGGCTCTTGCCGTGATTCTTGTGGCTCCAGCCCGCCAGCTCGCGGACATTCAGCAGCAGACGAAGCTGATCGTGGACCCGCGCATATCGGGTATCGAACCCCAGAAGGGTCTTCTCGCGTTTGGCCAGCGTATCGCTGGGCAGCGGCGTCTCGCTGTCGAAGATGCTGGGTTGACTCACGAGGCCCAATCCTTGCGCTGCATGCCATAGGCATTGCTGACATAGTTGCGGCCGCCAGCCGACGAGAGAGCGGCATGGCTGGTATCGTCGTAGCAGGTCACCCAACCGATCTTAAGCTTACCTTTCGTGGCTTCGCGTGCGGCACTGGTGTAGTCGTCGGTGTAGCTCAGCACGACACGAAGCTTGGCCCCTGCGACCTTCGGCCAAAGAACGCCGCCGGGCCGGCTCGTAGACAGCGAGCCGGCGTCGGTATCGACTTCGAACCTGACGGCCTTGATCTCGACCCCACTGCTGATCAGCGTGACGTCGACCCATTTGAGGTAGCCGTCCTTGGCCAGGACCTCGATGTCATGGGCGTAGTTGCGAGCCTCCTCCGGAGTCCAGCAGCCGGTGCTGTCCGCGATCATCACGAGATCGGCGTTGACGCGCCGAACGACGTTCTCGATGTCGACGTAGGTGTAGGTCGCGCTCGCGCTTCTGACCTGGGTCATGCTCATCTTCAGTCCTCCGTCTTGAATCGAGGGCCGAAGATCTCCTTCCAGACCTCATTGTCGTTCTCGGCCGATGCAAAATTGGACGTCTCCCAGGCCTCCTGGGCGGCGGCGACGATCTGTTTCCGCTCGTCCTCGGAAATCCGGCTGGTCACGTTGTTGAGGCTGTAGACCGGATCGAGAATGACCACCGGATCGCAGAACGTCGTGAATGGCGCGACATTCTCGGGAAACTTGATCTCTTCCTTCAACTGCGACTGCGCGACGTAGAGGAGGAAATTGCGAAAGCGCTGTTCGATGCTTGCACCGTTGCCCTGCTTGGCGAGGACATGCGCCATGATCAGCTCGATGGCGAAGGACTTCAGCGGCTTCAGTTCCGCCTGGTTGCGCCACTTCTTGGCCATGCGCACCAAGGTGCGGAAATCCGCGTCCTGGTCCTTGCGATCGCGGACGAACTTGATCTGGCAAGGCGCGCAGGTCTGCGTCTTCGTGCCGTCGTGAATGTCGAACTGCCAACCGTAGCCGGCGCGGTTCTCGTCTTCGATGACCGGCACGATATCAACGCTGAGGCCCGTGCCCACGAAGGTGACGGTCGCCGCCTTGCGCTGGATCTCAAAATCCTCGACCGACTTGTTCGGATACTGCTTGATCAGCAGCGCGTAGATCGTGTCGTTCAGGCTATCCAGCGTCTCCTTGCTGACGTCTCGGCCAGAAATGTAAAAAACGACATCGACATCGACCGGATCGACAGCGGTCTTCCGCAGAATCGTGTATTTGGCGAAGGCCGGCCTTCACGACCTTAGTGATCTTGATCTCGGTCTTGTCGCGAACGGTCTTGCGGAGTTCATCGATCAAGCGATCGACCTGCTCGTGGTATTCCTTGCGCTTGTCGGCAGGCAGGCGCAGCACGTTGCTGTCGTAGTACCGCAGTTGAGTATTGTTCAACATCGCTGCTCGATTCCTGCTGGTCGGTTTCGCCGGCGGCTGGCGCAAAAGTACGCCACAGTGGAACTTGTCCGACCCAGACCGGTTTACAAATCCGGGACAATGGAGCGGTATGCGGGCCATATAGGCTCAATTTTCCGCGCATCAAGGGTTTTTGGTTTACAAATTTGTGCCCATATCGTACTTCTGTAAACTGAGACGCAAAGGAGGCCCAGATGATCGGACACAAGCTTAAGGTCGCACGGTCGGCCTCGGGCCTGTCGTTGCGTGGCCTCGCTGACGCCATGGATGGCATCGTATCGGCCCAAGCCATTGGCAAATATGAGAGAAACGAGGATATGCCGAGCTCGCGGGTGCTGATCGCCTTGGCGGCGACGCTCCACGTGACGGAGGATTACCTGCTCAGCGAGGACGAACTTGCCCTTGAGGGCGTCGAGTTCCGCAAGAAGGCGGGCACGTCGTTCCGGGAAGAAGCCGCCCTCGAAGCCCGCGCGATTCACATGCTGGAGCGCTATCTCGCGATCGAGGACCTGCTCCAGATGCGCAGCATCGATTGGGAGCAGCCACGCAGCGCACCACATCCGGTGGCCGATGTCCGGGACGCCGAAGATGCGGCTCGCTCTGTCCGCGAAGACTGGGGTTTGGGAAACGATCCCATCCCGCAGCTCGCCGAGCTTCTGGAGGAGCGCGGGATCAAGATCCTGTCGCTCGATCTCGACGATATCGACGGGCTTGCCGCCAAGGTGCGACGCAAGGACCGCAACGCTGCGCGAGTAATCGTCATCAAGCAAAGCACGTGGTCGGAGCGGAAGCGCTTCAATCTCGCCCATGAGCTCGGTCATATGGTGCTGGCCCCATCCCCCGGCGTCGATGAGGAAAAGGCGGCGCATCGGTTTGCCGGCGCCTTCCTGATGCCGGCCGACGTCCTTCGGGCCGAAGTTGGGGTCAGCCGATCGTCGATCAGTCTTGGCGAGCTGGTCGCGCTCAAGAAGCGTTTTGGCGTCAGCATCCAGGCCATCGCCTATCGCTGCAAGGATCTCGGCATCATCAGCCAGTCCGCTTTTGGCCGGCTGTTCAAGATCTTCGCGGAACGGGGATGGCGGACGGCGCCCTATGAAGAGCCAGGCCGGATGAAGCCTGAACTCGAGGAGCCGAAGCGCTTCGAGAGGCTTTGCTATCGTGCGCTGGCCGAACGAGTCATCGGCGAAGCCCGGGCCGCTGAACTGCTGGGAATAACGGTTCGCGAACTGGACGCTCGTCTGGATCAAGTTGCGGCGTAAGCACCTTGGCGGTCCTCGTTTCCGATACCTCGGTTTTGATCGATCTGGAGCGAGGCGCCTTGCTCGAGGACCTGTTTCGTCTCCCTTTTGAGTTTGCGGTCCCCGACCTGCTCTTTGTTCGAGAGCTGGCCGGGGACCTGGGCGATCGCCTTACTGCGCTCGGCCTACGGGTCGAAGAGCTGTCCCCGGCAGAATTGACCCGCGCGACGACAGTCCGCGGCAACGCGCTCATCTCTCCACGCCGGACACGTTCGCGTTTGCCATCGCGGAGGCCCGCCAATGGACGCTTCTGACCGGCGACGGAGGGCTGCGCGAGTTGGCGACCTCGGTCGGGCTGCAAATGCACGGCGTGCTATGGATTTTCGACCAGCTCGCCGACGGCAACCACTGCGAACTGAGCCGACTGCACGCGGGTTTAACTGCCATTTCCAGGCATCCTCGCTGCCGGCTTCCAACGACGGAAGTTCGGCGACGACTGACCCGGTTCGGCGCGTGAACGATCCACCACGCCCCCCCCCCGAAGACGACCGCGAAAGCGCCGAGCTCACGCCAGAGGTCGTATCCATACCCCCTGCCCGCCGGGACGGTCTCTGGACCATCGAAACCGGCGGCGCAAAGTCAATAGGCGCAAAATCCCTCGACGCTCGGCCTAGGTCCCGAGGAGGTTGGACCATTCTCCTTCATCAAGAGGAAGAAGTTTCATTTTGCCATCAAGCCCGACATGCAACTCAGACCAAGGGCTGCTGTCGCCCTGGCGCGCCAGCTGTCGACGAGGGAGTTTTAGGTCGATGGCGCGATAGACTCTCGCACTTCAATGCTAACGAAGGGCAACATCGTTCCTGGCGAACGCGAACCTCATAGGCGGCTCGCCGCTTTCTATCGGTCGTAGTGTTTGCCGCCGGTGCTGATTTGATAAAGGGTCGCCGAATAAGGAAGACGCAGGAGAATGGGACCTTCCTTCGTGACCTTGCCGAGGACGGCAGCCTGGCACAGGAGGCTGACACCACCCATTGTTCGGTCGCAAAAGGCGTCCGCGCTGTCGATAAAGTTCAGCTTTGTAAGGCGAGCTATGACGACGGTCCGCCCCTCGGGTAACGCGCCAATAGGCTGGACAACAAAGATGGTGATGAACTGCGCGCCAATGATGAGCGCTAGAAGGAGCGCACCAATACCGAGTCAGGCTTTCACCCTCCCCTCCGTCTACCTTGAATAATCTATTTCGGCATACTCGGCGCCGACCCGGGTCGCCATGATCAGGCTTCTCACCCGAGGTGGCGAATCCGGCTTGCAACATCGACGCGCGTTCAGCGGATAGGCGCATCGCGCGCCTTTTCTCGAGCAAGCTACGATCGGCAAAGACGATGTGGGCAAATCTCGCCAAGCCTGCCTCGCGCATCTTCTTGCCGCCAGAGGCGGTGATAAAGACGAGAACGATATTGCGGTTCATGCCCTCAATGCGCAAATCCGACAAACACAACAGCGAGCATTTCTGAGCGTCTGCTGTTGGAATAGGTGGTAGCCATTTTGGCGGCCGCGTGTCGTATGGTGGAGACCATCATACCTCTAGCCACGGCGGGACTTACATCGGCGGCTCGGGCTCTTCTCATAAAGGCGGCTCCTACCGAAATCCAAGCACCGGAAACGTGTACGGCACGCATAGGTAGGCGCGTCCACTGTTCGATAGGCGGCTGAGCTGAAGCCCGCAAGCTCTGGGCTCGCTGGGTGGCGGGCGTACCCCAAAAATTCTCTCAACAAGTTGCTACGAGCGTGCTCGACTGAGATCCCCTCCTCCGACCTCAGGCATTGCGCAAGACCTTCTCGAGCTGCGCGACGAGCGTCGCCCTGTGCTCGGCAGGAAGCTTGTCCAGATTGATCTGCTTCCAGCGCACCGCCGGCAGGTCCGCTGCGTCAGGGACGCCTAGCAGGTTCCAATCCGGCTCGCCGCGCTTGAATCCCATGAGGAAGTCCTTGCGAGCTTGCCGCATTTTTCCCGCGATTTCGGCGATCAGCGTTTCCCGGGTTTTGAGCAACTCGTCCAGGGTCACTTCATCGGCGGTCATGCCCTCAAAGCCGTGCGTGAATTCGTGCTGGATGTCCTTGCGACGAGGAACCACGACCTCGGAGATCGGCCGGTCATGGCTGATGAGGTAGACAATGAACGCTTTGCGGAGATCGTCCGTGATGCCTTCGTTGGCGAGCAGATCGCGGACATCGAAGAGGTCGCGCGGATGCTGCCGGTCGAGCGCCGCGACAAGCTTGCCGGCGTATAGATCGGCGAACGAAACGACTTTCATCTGCGCGAAGCCGAACGTCTCTTCGACGCTCGGCGACACGTCGCGCAGCTCCGGCTCGAAGACGCAGCCCCTGATCACCGGCGTGATCTCGATCTTGATCTGCGCGTCGCCTTTCTGGACGGTCAGCTTGGTGACGATCTTTTCACGGGGATTGACGACTTCCGTCAGCCGCGCGCCCGGCAATCCTTTCCTTATGGCCTCTGTCATGCGCTTCATCGCCGCATCTATCGCCGCAAGAGATTCGGGACGCGGAGCCACCGGCAGATATGTCAGGTCGATATCGACCGATAGGCGCGGCATATCTCGGTGGAAGAGATTGATGGCGGTGCCACCCTTGAGCGCAAAATCGGGCTCCGCCGCGACGAACGGGATCGTCTCGATCAACAAGGCCACTTGATGCCGATATTTTTCAGACAGGGGCATTGAGGTCGTCTGGGATGGTTATGAGGTATTTGGTGTCGAGTTTGCCGCCCTTGACGAGCATGCGCTTTCCCGTGCCGAGATTGACTTTCGACTTGTCGATCTGTTTGAGCCAAGCGTGCTGATGTCGCTCCGCGAACCAGAAAAACAATCGTTTGACCTTGACGCTTTTGCAGTCGTTCAGAAGCATTTGCAGCCGCCGGGGGCTCAGGCTCCTCAAGCCTTCCGCCAGTGCATCGACGTGATGGAAGCTTTCGTGGCGGGGCAATTCGTCGAGCAGTTCGAGAAACGCGCGTTCGGGCGTCGATACCGTGAGAGGCCAGTCGAATGGTCCCGGTATTTCCCGCGTTGTCCCCGACTCTGATGTGGGCAGGCTCCCGTGCGTTTTGAACAGGCTTTGCGTGCGGTGAACGCGGAATTTCTGTTTGAGCGGAAGTTTGCCGAGCCAGCCGGGAGCAGACCGCGTTCCGTATAGATGTATGGTCGAAGGACCCGTCTGGCTCAGGTAGTGGCCGAAGCCTTGCACTTCGATGGCGGTGCGTCCGCCAACGACGAAGTCGGAGCCGAGCAATCGCTGGAGTGACACGACGGCGCCCTGCCAGGAGAGTTCACCGAGCGGGCGCTTGAAGGTTCCCCGCGCCGGCTGAACGAGCCAGCCGGCCGATACGTATTGGCTGCGCAAGCTGGTGGAATATCCATGTCGTTCCATCCAGGCGGCATCGACCAGAAGTCCCTGCGGAAGGGTCCTTTCGAGCCTGTTTAGCTTTCTGTCCTTTTGCTCAGCCATACTAAGTAAACTAGCGCATATTCAAACTATATCCAAGGTTTAAGTTCTATCCATTTCCCATGGCCAGACTAAGTAAAATCGTCGTCATACAAACTCACCTCGGGATCCAAAGTTGACGCGCGTTCCTATTTTGTTCTATTCTGGACTACATTCGTGCGAGGCTGCTCGTGCACGCGTTCGGGTAGATCGACGTGTCGGTGGAAAACCCGCCGGCCAAGGTCGAAATCGACGACGCGTATGTGGACATGAAGTCGAGCGACATCGCAATCACGCACAGATCATGTTGAATCCGGTTGCAACGATGATGGGGAATTCATGAGTTTCAAAGCAACCGGCGCTTCGCACGAGGCGACCCTACATTGCCCCAACTGCAATCACGAGATCCGTCTGACGGAGTCATTGGCCGCTCCCCTCCTCGCTGAAACCCGTCAGCGCTTTCAACAGCAGCTGGCCAGCAAAGATGCAGAGATGGAGCGTAAGACAGAGGCACTGCGGCTGGAACGCGAGCAGGTCGCTAAGGACCGCGAGCAAATCGAGGATCACGTTGCGAAGCGATTGACCGCCGAACGTGCCCAGTTGGTCGCGGCCGAAAGCAAGAAGGCGCGAGAGGCGGCCGCCGCCGAGCTGCAGGCGAAGGAAGCGGAAGCTGCGGAGCTGCGAGCCAACCTGCTTACCAACAACGCAAAGCTTGCCGAGGCCCAAAAACAGCAAGCCGAACTGATGCGACAGCAGCGCGCACTCGAAGAGGAAAAGCGCGAACTCGACCTGACAATAGAGAAGCGCGTGCAGGCCTCAATCAGCGAAATCCAGATCAAGGCCAGGCACGAAGCCGACGAGGCTGCGCGCTTGCGCGTTGCCGAGAAAGACCAGACCATCGAGTCGATGACGCGCACGATCGAGGAACTTAAGCGAAAGGCCGAGCAGGGATCACAGCAATCCCAAGGGGAAGTGCTCGAACTCGAGCTCGAAGATCTTCTGCGCGGACGCTTTCCGACAGATTCGATTGAGCCGGTGGGAAAAGGTGAGCTCGGGGCGGACGTAATTCAGCAAGTAAATGGTGCTATCGGCCAATCTGCCGGCATCATCCTTTGGGAAACTAAACGCACCAAGGCATGGAGTGACGTGTGGCTCGCCAAATTACGTGACGACCAGCGCCGTTCCGGCGCCGACGTCGCTCTGATCATCTCCCACGCGCTGCCGAAACAAATCGAGCAATTTGACCTCGTCGACGGCGTATGGGTGGCTCATCCGCGTTGCGCATTGCCGGTCGCCGTGGCGCTCCGCCAGGGTCTGATCGACGTGAGCAGCTCACGCCTCGTTCAGCAGGGCCAGCAGACCAAGATGGAGCAGGTCTATCACTACCTGACAGGCACGAAGTTTCGACAGCGGGTCGAAGCTGTCGTTGAGAAATTCAACGATATGCGCGAGGATCTCGACAAGGAGCGCAAGTTTATGGGCCGGCCAATGGGCCAAGCGGGAAACCCAAATCCTGGCCGTCATCGATTCGACCGTGGGCATGGTCGGCGACCTGCAGGCAATTGCCGGCAAGGCCATGCCGGAGATTCCCAGCCTAGATGCTCCGCTGTTGTAGAACGCTGTCGAGGCCGAACGGAAAACTGGGTGATCCGTCCCCTACCCTCTTTGCGCTGCATCCAGCGATTGGGCTCGATCGCCATTGATGGCGAATACTAAAGCGGAAAACGATCAGCTGTTGCGACGATAGATAAAGGTGACCGGCTTCAAACGGTCGTTCTCTGGCTTCCACGGACGCTGCAAGTCGATCTTTCCCCCTGATTTCTTGCGTCGGCCCAAGGTGATACCGTGAAGGACAAACAGCACGCAGTCGTGCAGTGGATTCTGCGCGTGCCCTTACTTCGTTCGCCGTCAGCACGATCTGCTCACCAGCCGTCGTGGTCTAGTCGGCCAGGCAACAAGGTCCTTGCCTCCGAACTGGACCACTTTAGCATAGCTGTGTTCTTTGCGCCGGGTTGGAACTGCGACAAGGGTTCATCGGCATAGTCGTTGCAGCCCAGCCAGATGGGTAGGGTCTACGGCCTCCATCATCGCGATCAAGGCCGCCGTGGCAGCCTTACTCTCCTCCAGCGTCATAGAGGAAAACCCGATTAGGTCATCGATGTTATCGGAGTGCGATTCCAGTTGCACGAGACGTTCCAGCGCGGCCAGGCGCTCGCCGTCGAGCGTAGCATGATCTTTTCGCAACTGGCCCATCTTCGAAGCGAAACCTGCACTTCCCGGGCACCGGAACGCTAAGAAAACGTCGAGCACTCGCCGAAGTACATTCGGCATCATGTAGGCGTATTCGTAGTCTGGATCTGCGCTGGCGTTGAACTTCAGGACGTGATCCACCAAGTAGTGGTATTCAGACTCATCCTCACGGAGCAGCTTTGACATCTCAACAATAGCTGTTGAGCGTCCGTCCAGCCCTTTTGGAATTTTGACATCTAAAAACAGGAGGCTTGCCGTAGGCGGGGTCGCTTCGTTGCGAGGTTTGTGGAAACCCTTCCAGGCTTTCTTGAACTCGTTCATGCAGTTTTGGTTGTGTGTCAAAACGAACACCTGAGCTGCATTCCCAAGCCGACTTAAAAGAAGGGAACACGCTTAGTTCAACGCTCTGCTGTCCAGGCTAGAAATCGGATCATCCACGACGAGGATACGGTCCTTGATCGAACGCCCTTCAGCCTCAAGCCTTGAAAGGAAATAGCAGAGTGCGATCGCCGTCTTCTCCCCTTCGCTAGGACTGCTGTCTATCGGCCTACCGCGACGGTGGATTTCATAGCCTTTTTCTACGCTTGCAATAGAAAGTTCCTTGTGGCCAAGGTAGGCCTCGATCAAGCGATTGATTTTCTCCGCAGCCTGACCGTGCTCTTTGATCCGAGATCGCAAGTCCGTGGCTTGCTCTTGAAGTTGATTGTAACTGAGCGTCCTAGCATCAACGTCCGTTTTGGCTTCGCTCACCGCGTCGCACGCGTTCTGAAACTCCTGGGATTTGTCAGCCAAATGGTGGCGCCTCAGAGCAAGACGGGCTTCATCCTGCCGTTGGGTGAATTGCGCGAAGGTCTCGTTGTGCTGCTTGATGGCAGCGTTGAGCGTGCCCACCCAGGCGTTTACCAAGCCCAACGTCACGGCGATCGTCTCGTCGTCGTTCCACGCCAGTTCCCGTAGCGCAATTGTCGGTCGGGCTAACTTTGCGTCGATGGCGGCAACCGCCGGACTGAGAACTGTCTCGACCGCTTCTAGCAGGCTGCTGAAAAAGTCGTTTCGTGAGGCGGCTGGAGTGTGATTCTGTGCATGCGGTTGATTCCTTTCGATTGAGGAACGGGATGCGCGGCGAAGATGAGCATGCGGAACGCCTTTTTAGCTACGTGCGGCTGGAGACCCGGATCCCGGCGGACCATCCGCTGCGAGCGATCCGGGAACTCGTTGATGCGGCGCTGAAGGATTTGTCGCGGTCGTTTGATCGGCTGTATGCCCGCGAAGGACGGCCATCGATCCCTCCGGAGCGGCTGTTGCGAGCGCTGTTGCTGCAGGCGTTCTACACGGTGCGGTCGGAACGGCATGATGGAGCAGCTTGACTACAACCTGCTGTTTCGCTGGTTCGTCGGCTTGTCTGCGGACGATTCGGTGTGGGACGCGACCGTGTTCTGCAAGAACCGCGATCGGCTTCCCTGCCGCAGCTCTGTTGAGACTGTACGAGCATGCGCACGCTTGAAGTTTGCTAGCTGTTGCTCCTTTGCGCGAAAGAGCGCTTCTGCCGCGATCTTGCGTTCGTTGGCAACCGGTAGCGCTGCCTCCTTCTTTGCAAGCTCGGCGGCTAACTCGGCCTGTTCTCGGCCGATGTAGAAGACGGGTTTGGCCCGACCAGCCGACCATTGCAGATTCAGGTCGATGAAATCTTCATTGAAGACTGCAAGGCGATTGCTCAAGCTATTGCCCGCACCCGCCTTTACCGTCGTTCCTTCGCTTGTCACAAACTCGAACTCGCAACCAGCGGGTACCCGCAGCTATACCCGCTACATGCGTGTCGCTAAGCTGAAGTCGGTCTGATCAGTCGGAGACCGACACTGCTTCAACTGTTCGACAGATGGTTCAATGCTGGCTTACTTGTTGCGATCTCTGACCGCGCGGAATTTCGCAATCGCCGCTTCTCCATGGTGAAGTGTGGCGTCGAGAAGATCGCGATAACCCACGGCGCTCATGATATCCGTGGGAAGCCCCTTATACTTCTCGGTGGGATCGGGAATATTCTTGAGCGGCAGCGGTGGATAACTGCTATGGCGGAGAATCCTCGAATAAGTAGCCATCGACATCGCGAACCAGCCGAGGGGATCGAGCTCATCCTTCAATTGAAGATATTCGTTTTGATCGGCCTCAGGCCAATGGGGAAACGAGGGCGGCAGGAACGGCTCGGAAAAGCCCATCAGCGGATCGAGCTTCGCTGTGATCACCGGAGTGAAACAATTTTCGAGCCAACTCGGCTCGAACGCGTTCTGAAACTGATCCCAGGTGACCAACTCGACATTTGTCATCTGCGCGGCATCGCGGGCTCCCGACTGAAAGCCCGAACTCGAGATGATGTAGCCCTTGTGGGCGCCGACATCCGTCATCACGCTGCGAAAGGAATGAACCACGGTTTGGGGAACGGCGGCCCTCCAATGCTTGCACCCACAAAGGATGATGTATTTTCGTCCTTTCAGAGTTTCCTCGGCATAGACGTCGATTTCCGCTTGGCCACGAACAAGCTTCACCTTTTTTTCGATTTCGACGGCAAACCCGCATTCCGCCAAGATGCGTGCGGACTGTTCCTGAAGATCTTGCCAGCTTGAGGGGGTTCTCGATGTGATCATGCGAAAGGCGATTGAATGAACATAGCCGACGATGGACAGGGCGGCGGCGCATCAATGTCGCTCGTTGGCACGCTTCTGCAAATCTGCGCAGCGCATCATCAGACCGGCAAAAGGCATGGCGTCGCCGAGAAGCAAACCGGCATCGACCATCTTCTGATAGTCGGCCTCAAGTTCTTTGCGCATTTCACCGTCAGGGACGAGCTGGAGTTTGCCGGAAACGGCGGCATGATAGTCAATCACGTTGCCGTCCCGATCTTTTGTGCGAAAGAATTTGCTTTTCCAGTCGGCGACTTCGTTTGCGAGATCCTGATCGTCGAATGCAGCCTTGGCATAGCCAGCATCATCAAGCTTCACAAGGTCATGCCAATGGCGGGAGATGCGATCGCCTTTGATGCCTTGGGCGCAAAGGACGTGGACGGCGGTGGCTTTCTCCCAGAAGGTGCGCTGAGGCAGCATGATCTTGGGCGCCGCTGCCGAAAACGATAATTCCGGCAGATAAGATGCTGCGTCGCATGTGACCTGGCGTATCTCGGCCGGCTCGCCGGTTGATCGAGCACCGAATTCGAGTTTGACGGACGGCGCTACATATTCGGAACCTTCGGAGACTTGGTGATAGTCGATATAGATCACATCCGCATCGACGCGGAATTTTACATTCACACCCGTCGCCGCGGCATGTTGCTGTAGAACCGGCAGGGCTTCATCTTTGACCCACACGACTAACTTTTCGCGCGCAGCCTTCGTCCATTTGTCGGCTTGGGCGCGTGTCTCGGGTATCGGGTGATCGCCTTTGGCGAGTTCGGGAATGATCTGACGAACGTCGTAGGTGAGATCGATATCTTCGGAGAAGCGCTGGATGATGCCATAACCTTTTGAGAGCGAGGTGCCGCCCTTGAAAACGAGATGTTCGCCGAGCTTCGTTTCAAACAGGCCCTGCAAGGCCCATACGACCCAACTATCTTTTTCAAGCAAATGAATGGGTCGGCTGAGGCGGTGGCAGCAACGCCAAGTGCCTCAAGCCGATCTTCGGCAGAAAACGTCAGAAAGGATTCAGCCATAGCTTAGCAGCGATTGGCTGATCGATTTTGACATCCACGCAGGCAGAGCGGGGCGCACGGCGATGAGGTCTTGCAACGTTTCCGCCGACAATTTCTGCTTAAGGACCCGCAGCGCATCGTTCGCTTGCCGTTTGCCGAGCCATTCCAAGGCGCGAATGGCTTGCCCGGCAGCCGGCTTTGCCGGAAACAGCATCCATTCTGGCGCATGCTTCACCTCAACGGTTTGTGCGCCGAGCTTAAGCTCCCGGTCAGGACCAGACGTCAGATAGACGAGTTTCGTTGGCACCTGGGTCGTAAGACCAAGTGCGTTTGCAGCTGCTGCCCCGTGCGGGACGATTGTTTCGGCACGCGTGGCAGCGAGCGCTTGGACGACTTTCTCCGCTTGCGGTGCGCGTACACCGAACCGGGTTTTGACCGGCAGGACGTAGAACCCATGAGCAAGGCGCATCAGCTCGTTGCGCTCAGAAAGCCTTTTCAGAGCTTGATCGACCGCTGCACGGCTCCCCAAATGCAAAGCATCCTTAGCACCAATCAAGGCGCCTTCGGGCAATGTTCGGGCATATTCCAGAATGCGCTCAGCTACGGTCTGCATGCCCCTCCTCCTATCTGTCAGAAATAGATAGTGATTTCTGACAGCCTGCAATACTTAGCATGCTTGCCAAGCAAAATCAGCAGGTTAGCTGCTAAATTCATCAAGCAGGTAGGTCGAAACACGCTGGATTTTGTTCCCGAGCGGGCTGATGGATCGCACGCCCGCACCCTAAGATAGTGTCATGAGGAATCCGTCACGCAAGCTAATTCACCGAGGTTCCGATGACCCGAATTGATCGTTACTCGCTGGCTGTCGTGCCGCTCGAACAGCTCTTCAATGAAGAGAGCCTGGACATTGCCATGGGTTTTATTTGGAGCCGAAACGGACGTTTCTATTTGGTCACGAATTGGCACGTCATCACATGCCGGCGATTTCCGACTGGCGAAAACTTGCATAGCCAAGGCGCGCGGCCGAACAGGTTGCGCGTCTTGTTCAATCTGGGATTTCAGCAATTTGGAAAGCAGGAGCACCTGATAACGATACGTGACGACGACTCTCGCCCTTGCTGGCTGATCCACCCGAACCGGAATGTCGATGTCGCTGTGAGGGGGCAGTTTTCCATGGCGCGCGACATGTTTCCTGCGCTCCCGCGGCATTACGGGTGTCTGGGCGCGCTCAGGGGCGTAACGAGTCTCCTACCACTCACTCCCGCAATCACGTTTCCGGGAACAATCGCGGAAACAGCACATCCAAGGCCTCAACCGGAAAGCGGAGCGATACCGCGCCCTTGGGCGTGTCTGATCCGAGCACGCCGTCGGCAAGCACGTCAGCAAGCACGCGACGCGCGGTGCGCTCAGGCAAACCCGTTATCCGGGCGACGTCACCACGCTCGAACTGCCCGCGAACCAGCGCCTCTTCGAGGAGGCGCTTTGCTTCTGGCTTGAGCGTGTCGCTGCGTTCGACATAGGTGTTTAAGCGCGAGCCTAGGTTATCAAGCTCAAACAGCCCGTCCATGAACTTCACCTGATCAAGACAGACCTGGAGAAACCATAGAACAAACTCGTTGAGCGCCTTCAGCGAAAGATTGCCCCGTCCGTCGAGGTCTCCCTGTCGTGACGAGTCCGCCATATCCATCATGCGCTTGTACTCGCTCGGCGATTTGAGGCCTCGGGCGAGGCCGCGCGAAATCGACCATAACCCGTGTGAACCGATGCCGGCCAGCTGGGCCATAGCGTGGCTCATCAAGCGGCTAACGCGGCCGTTTCCGTCAGGAAACGGATGGATGTAGTTGAAGCGGTGATGCGCCGCAGGGATCGCCATGATTCGGCCGGCTGTTTTCAGCGGCCTGAAGGCGTAGCGTTGCTCGAAATAGCGCATAAAGTCGTCAACACGCTCGCTAGATGGCGGAACGTGACGGCCTATCGCAACATCATGCTCAGGCTTCGACCGCCATTCGCCGGGCACCATCATAAAGGTCGTGTCGTTGCCGCGGATTTGGAGCATATCGCCCGGCGCCCCTCGATAGAATTCACGATGCAACCACTTGATAAACTCCACTGAGGCCGGCTCACCGAGCTCGCTGTCGGCGGTAAGGCGATCGATCTCCGTCTGCACGCGTACATGTGCCGCGGCCTCCAGCTGAAGGTTGCGACGGCCCTCGTCTTGGTCAAGCTCCCCCTCGAGCGCGCGAGCAATGTCCTTTGGCCGCGTGTTATGGCCCTCGATGAGGTTGCTGTAGTAGGTGTTCATCAGCCGCACCAAGTTGGCAAGGTTCGCAGCTGTGCGCTGATGAAGCCCGACACCGAGCCTGGCCGAGGCTGCCGACAGGTCGGCAACCACATCCGCGATGGCCTCGGACGTTTCCTCAAGCCGCGCCGGCTCAATGCGCTGGGGTGTTTCTATCGCCATTGGCCGATCTTATCGCAAATTAACTAGCTGATTTTACGCATGAATTTCCAAATTACAACCGAATTTGGCCCATTTATTGGCCGATCTCCGATTGCGCTTTCGTGACCGCTGGAACTTTCATTCAAGGCATTGACTTTAAAGCATATTTTAGACCTTTAACGTTTCGATTGGCCGGTATTTTGGCCGGTCCTGCGATCTCTACATGAAAGGTTCTTCATAGGCAGTCCTCTCACCCAACGGCCCTCCTCGCTGGCCGGTACATACATATGCCTCGCCGCCCACTACGAAAAATACCAGTCCCGACGTACTGGGATGTTTATAATCTTCGCGCGACATATTCGGCAAACTCGCGCGCCGTGACGTGCGGATAGCGGCCATGACGGCGAGTGCTGCGCTGCGGCGTTCCTACCCGAGTTCGTGCATCGGCCACGGTCTTGGGCAAACGCCTGCGTGGCGCTGACCGATGACGGTAAGGAGGCCAAGTAAAGCGCTGCCGCAGACATCACGTTCGCCGATTTGAAGCGAGCCGGCGTCCGCTGGGGCCGCACTTGGGTCGATGCCCGCGTTACTGTCGTTCGAACCACTGTTGCTCCCCCGAGCGGTTACTCGCGCCCAGAAGAACACGTCGTCGAGGTAGTTCAACGGCAATATCTCGGAGAGTGTCACCCGGTCTCCGGGCTTCAATTGGACGCGCGCGGGCGAGTAGTAGGCGGATCCAGACTCGACGACCGGACAATCGGATCGGAGGTTGACTGCGATATCCGGGGAAAGCCTCGTGCCCATCAAGAATCCACGCTTATCTGCGTCGAGGAGTATCTGCAGAGTACTCAATCCGAAAGGCATGTCGGGCGTATTTTTGGCGAGCCGAGCCGAACGTTTTCCGAGAAAGACGCACCCTGAAACCGCGATTTCGATAGCATCTACGGCCGTGCTCGTCGGCCTGGTTCCGCCGAGCTCGGCCATGCTCGGAATGGCTTTTCGCGCGATCGGTGACGCGGTCGGACCGCTGAGGATCGATGCGAAGCGCGTCACCGGAATTGCGATGCCTTGCGTCGCGCTGCCCGGCTGGTTGGTCGCTTCGATCATAAGTCCGATCACCCGGCCATCCGAATCCAGCACCGGCGAACCGCTGTCCGATCGGACGTAGTCGCCGGACAAAGTTATCTTGTCGGCGGTCTCATCGAGAACGCGCGCGGCCTGGGCCGTCGCTTTCGCACTCTCCTCGCGCAACTAATCTGCTAGCCTAGTGCTTTGCAGTGAGTCTCGGACGACGATGGGGAATTACTATGGTCTACGCAAGGTGCAACTGTGGTGCAGTCATGCTCTCGCTCCCGGAAGAACCGTCCAAGATAGTCGTTGCTTGTCACTGCATCGACTGTCAACGTCGAACAGGTGCGCCGTTCGGCGTGGGAGCATATTACCCCGCGGAGGTTGTTACCGTCTCAGGAACTTCAAAAGAGTTCGCACATGCCGCTGCAAGCGGCGGGGAAATGCATAACTATTTTTGTCCGCAGTGCGGATCAACGGTCTATTGGAAAGTCACCAGCTTGCCTTCGATGATCGGTGTTGCAGTCGGCGCGATGGCAAATCCAAAGTACCCAGCTCCCGGCATATCGGTTTTTGAGAAATCGAAACACGACTGGGTTCAAATTGAGGGTGCCGTAAAGCACTTTCGGGAAAACTACCACCCGGAAAATTCAGGCTGAAATCTCGCCCCGCGCCGACGAGGTGATTGACGCGTCGAACTTGCGGTCCGAGGTCGGCCACCGCCTGCTTAAACCAATCTTCGAGCAGACGAGGGTCGGATTCGATCCACTTGCCTTCCCGAAGAGCGAGCCGGAGTTCGTCCTGATTGAGGCGCTCGTATATCTCGTCATCGAGCGTCTCTGCATCAAGAAACAGCGCGCTGTCAGCCCGCTTGGTCAATGCGGCGTCCTCGGCCAGCCGAACGAACTCCTGATCCGGGATCGCGTACAGCGGAAGGTCGATGTAAGCTTTGCTGTCGAGGACGACGCGGACGCATTTTTTGGCTCGTCTATCCAACGTCCATTTTCGTTTTTCGCAGAGCGGCGCAAGGACCGTCTCGACCAACCGGTAGTAACCTGCGGCCGCGATCACGGGGTTTCCCGTCTTGGCGAGAAACGAGACCGGAAGGTAAACGCCATCGTCGTAATCAATCTGCTGCGGCGGATGTGCCGGATCATTGAGCGTGCGATACGCGGGCGAGGCACTACCCTGCATACGGAACTTCAGACGCAATCGAGGTTCGGTCGCGCCCTTCCGAACGGCAGTCGTTTCCATAACCAAACTACGATCCGCGAAGCGTTGCCAATCCGAAAATCCAGCCTTAAGCGTCTCTCGGATCTCGTCACGTGCCTTGCGGAGCTTTCCCTCGCGCGGCTCCGGTACCGTGAGCCGGGCGAGATAGTCGTTCTCGGTCGCCGCGTCAGTGAATGCGCGATGCAAGTTGAGTAGAGCCATTATCACCCCCAAATCGAGCGGAATATCAACAAAATGTGGTGGGCTGCTGCCCAGACACGAGAGGTGACGTGAACAAATAGGGTCCCGCCGGAACGCGCCTTCTTTCCCAGTTAAAAATGCGAGAGGATTCGGTCTTCCGGTGGGCAAGCCGTGGTTTGTAACAAAACTTCAAAAAAATATAAGTGATTTCAATACGATCTGGCAGAGAGAGTGGGACTCACCCCCTTTCGGGGTCGCGGACCCCTTGTTTACAAGCCTAACCTTCATTTTCAGGGGTTCTTGTACGGCCGGTCCCACACCGAGGTGCTCCACCATGTCGAATTTCAAGATGCCCAAGCCGATCAAGCGACCGACCTCCGAGAACTACTGGATCCGCAAGAAGGTGCCCCTGGTCGGCAAGACCGAGCTCTGGGCCACTCTGGGGACCAAGGACGAACGCCAGGGCCAACATCAAGATCGGCGCCGTCAACGTGGCCATCGAGGCTCAATGGGCCCGCCTGCGTGACGGGGCTGCCCGGGCGGCGAACTCGACCGAGGTAAGTGGCGACCCGCGCCAAGCTCAAGAAGCCTCTGTTCTACGATCCGGAACGTCGTCGCGGCGGAACGGTCAGGGCATCCTCAATTCCACAAGCTCGCGGAGCGGATCGGCGAATGGGTTCACGGTCCCGGAATCAACATACCCTACGACGTGAAGCCCAACCACGGCTGGCGCCATCTGTTCAAGAGCGTGGCGAGGCACGTCAAGATGGACCGCGAGGTCGAAGGCTTCATCACCGGCCACCGTCCCAAGGACTCGAACGCGGGCAACGACTACGGAGACTGCTGGATCGAGACGATAGCGGCCGAGATCGAGAAGTACCCGCGCTACGACATCGCCGCTCTTGATCATCCCCCGGTGCCGCACAAGCGCCGCGGGCGGACCAACTTCGACGTCGCGATCGCGAAGGTGGCGAAGGAAGGGCGCAAGGCAGCACGCGCGAGCCGGAACTCTGGTGCTGGCTAGGCGACAGAGGAGAGCGGGTGGATGGGGCAAGCGGAATTCGCTTCCCAATTTCCGGATTTCTCCGGGCAGGAGTAGCGGATAGTGAAGGAACTGGGGTAAAAACGACCTGTGATGTCGCAAAGCTGTCCACCTTCGCCGGAGTACCCGCCGATCAAGACCGCCGATCTCTACCTCATCGGATGCGGAATCCTGCCTGCGCGAGACGTCACTTTGGAAGCGCTCTCGATCCTGCGTCAGGTGGTCTCATATACGACGCTGCCAAGCCCCAATCTCCGGTCGTTTCTCGAAAGCAACGGGCTTGATTTCGTCAACATCGAGCACCTCTACGAAAAAGGGAAAGAGCGAGCGAAGATTTACGCAGATGTCGCCGCCCATATTTTCGAAAAGGCGACCAGGGAGCGTCCGGTCGCGTATTTGACCTACGGGCATCCGATGTATCTCGACGAGCCCGTTCGTTTGATGATAGCCGGCGCACCGGCAAGAGGTCTGCGGACGCACGTCGTACCAGGTGTCTCATTCGTCGATTCCATCATCGCACGATTGCCGCTTGTGGTCGGCCCGGCCGGCTTCCAGGTCATCTCGGCCGATCCCTTGGTCGAAGGCACAGCCTCGATCAATCCGTGGCGATCGACCCTCGTCGCGCAAATCGGCAGCTTTCGGATCCCCACCGCAGACGGCGAGCAGGCATTGGCTCCCGCATTGCTGGCACCATTGATGGAGCGGCTGCTCGAGCAGTATCCCGCCGACCACCGCATAACTTTTTGCGACCTCGATGAGAGCGGCGCGGAGCCGCTGTTTCTGACCGTTCCGCTTTGCGCTTGGAGCCTGGCGGCGGATGGGGTAAATTACGCGACGACAATCTACATTCCGCCGATCGACCCCGCCAATGGCGGTCGCGAGAACGGCTTTTGAAACGGGACGTTTGCCATGACTACCGGCCCACTTGAGCGCGTGCTCGCCAGAGCGAAGGAGTTGCTGCTGACGGCGCCCGACGATTGCGCCCGTGAAATCAGAGCAATGCCGGAATTCACACAGCTGTCATCAGCCGAGCGGTCGGCTGTCGCGCAGTTGCCCGTGCGCGAGATCGCCGGTTTCCTGGCGACCGCCGATATCAGGCGTGTGGCGTCACGGAAGGCTGCGCAGGCTTGACGCAGACAGGTGAGCCCGAACAGGACTCACCCCCGCCGTACCGCGAAGTCTACGCGGCGGCGATTATGCCGTTCTTGTACCAACCCAATATTCATGAGTTTGGGGGATGCGGGAGCACGAAGCACTTCACGCGAGTAAAGTCTGAAAAAAAGACGGCCAAGGCAGCGACGTCCCCCCAGCAGACGCCCGAAGCGGCGACACCAAGCTGGGTCAAGGCATTCGGCAAAGCTAGAGACAACATCTACAAGGCGCAACCGGCTTGGCGCGAGGTCACTCAGTTCAGCATCGAGGTGCCGATCGAAAAATTCGACCTCTATAAACAAGAGCTTGAAGAGAAGCCTGATAGAGAGGAGGCTAAAAAGCCGCGGAAATTTCCGATTGAGAATCCTCGCTTCAGGGCGATCGTTTCACTCTTCCCTGGGACGGGCGTCGGCACGATCGCCTTCTGGCTGAAAATCGGGTCAATCCATGCGTGCGATGCTTTGCAAGCGGTTGACCTCTTCAAGCTGACCGACCCCGCTGCGGCTTTCGGCTGTCTGAAGGTGGCTCACAGGTCGACCCCCTTTGAGCAGGTCTCGGACCTTGCAAAATTTTACCTGCAGATGTTCCGGGAAGAATCTCCGGCCTTATTCACCGAGCCCCCCGAGCGTCCTGCGGTTCATCCCGAGCTGCGACGATGGAACGAGACCTATAGGCAAGTCTTGGAACGTGCCCGAGCCTACTGGGCCAGATTTCAAGAGAAGTATCCGGATCTTTCGCGCGACTTCAAGGAACCAAGTCAAGAGGGTGATGAACAAGACCCGTCTTTCTCCTATCCTTTCTTGTACGTTTCCTCCGTCGCGGACACGAGAAATGCGGCCGACCTCAAAGAGGGGAAAACAGGGCAGGAGATCGTTTCGATCAACAACCGCTACCGCCTCTTGGACCAAACCATTGCGGCCTCCGAGGTCGAACAGGCGTTCGAGGCCAATCTACTACAATACGACTATGGGGTGATCCTGGTCTCGCGTGCGAGCACGGTCGAAATCCATGCGGAGATGCCGTTCTCAAGGCCGAAGGCCGGGCAGACGGTGCAAGACTCGATTCTCGACGACCTCTTCCAGTTGATGCTCCTCGCCGAGGTCCCGGTCATGCAGTTGTTTTCGCTGCAGCACGTGAATTTACGACTAGGGAGCGATCTCGAGAACGTTCGGACCGAGTTGCATCCTAGGACTTGGCGTAACCCGCTCGCTGTAGCCTTAATTTCGCTGGTGGCTCTCTTTGTTGCAGTAGTCATCATTTACGCATCTGTGCGGGCATCGTGGCCGCTAACACTTTTGAGATGGCCAGCGAGGCTTTTGGAAGTTTGCGCTTCCATCCTCTTCTGGCTGTCGATCTCGGTGGTCGCTTTCAGCTTAGCAGAACCGCTTTGGCAGAATTTGCTGCAAAAGCGGAAGTTCATGAACTTGATCAGCCGCTTCGGCACTGTGTGGGTAGCCGGTGAAGTGATCTACGGTCGATTCAACGATGCCTACCAAAGCGCGTTTCCGATCGCCCAACTGACGAAGAGTTACGAACAGAAGCAGGCGACACTCGATTCGCTGCTTGAGTCCGGGTTCCGTCTATTCGTTACGGTCGTAGGCCTGCTGGTCGGGCTGTTCACTGCGCTTGTTCGATGAGCACAAAGGCGCCGGTCTCGTCTCAGCGAATCCTCCTCGCCGACGATGGCACAGAAAGCATCTTCTCGGCGCCGGAACGACCAAGCTCGCTTACAAAGCCGCACGCCTGATCGCCTGGGCAGACGACACTGGAGGCTCTTGCGGAGCAAGGGGTCGACCGCGCGCTCGACCTCGGTCCGGGACACGCGCTGGCCCAGATGATGCAGAGCACATTCCCCTCGATCCGATGTTATGCTTCCGACGGATTCCACAGCATCAATGGTCTGCGCGACTGGATCGCCTTCAGGAAAGCGATCTCGTCCTCGGACGCTGTCTCGCAGACGTCGATGTACCCAGGATTTGGACCGACCGTCGCTGCCGTCGCTCCCGCGATAGCCGCGCCTCTTGAGTAAATCCTTGAGATCGAACGGGGATTGCTCCGCCCACACCCGCAGCGTCGGCTTGCGGGCGGTCCCGAGCAGGAGCGCGAGAGCAGGCTCTCCTGTTGTCGGCAGGTCGATCGAGAGGATTTCCAATAAAGCGTGGCAATCGTCGACCGCGCGATGCGCATGGTGGAAGAGGCCGGCACCGTTCAACAGGTAGCCGAGACGCGACCCCTCGAAGCCATGCTTCCGCCAGTCGACCTCGGTAGCCGAGCATCCCCAAGCCTTCGTCTCGAAGACCGGCCAACAGCGCGCCGCCATCTCTGCTGCGAATTGCGCCAGCCACGGCAGATCATACCGCGGTTTCATGAAGAGCGGCGATTTGCCTGTCAATCGGCCTGCAAATTTGACCCCTCATCGGCGTCCAATTTTGGCTCTGACGCAAGTTTGGTGCAACGCCGACTATTCTGCGCCGATCAACCTGGCTTGAAGCAGATCGATTTTCCC
>NZ_JAKLTZ010000021.1:0-93066 GCF_022012555.1 Bradyrhizobium zhengyangense
AACGCCCACGCCGATATTCCCACGGCGGTCGAAGCCTTGCGGCAATACTGGATGCCGATCCGCTACGCCCGCGCTCACTGATCACTGCGGACGTGGGAGCTCATGCCGGTTACCTTCAAAATAACCGCGGCAGCGCAACCTACGGGAATCTCGCAATGCATCCCCGCTTTGGGACTGAAGGCCGTGGGGAGGGGGCCAAGGTCCTCACGCGTGTGTGTCGCCTGACCCCGGCAGTACAATGGTCAAACACTTGATCAACGCAGCCGTGGAAAACGGTTTGGCAAGAAAGCAGATCCCGCCAGCCTTGATCGCTCGTGCGCGCACCCCATCGCCGTGATGAAGATGAACGGCATACGATGACCGGGGCTTCGCATATGCATCAGCAGGTCAATTCCGCTCATCATGGACATTTGGACGTCGGTAATCACGCAGGTCGTCTCGGCCAATGCCGCAGCGCGCAGGAACTCCTCGGCGGAGGCAAAGGCAAGGACCGCGTATCCGTACGATGCCAGAAGATTGCTCGTTGCACTGCGAACGGATGGATCATTGTCGATGACCGAAATGATAGAAGGCTTTGACAAACTGATTGCTCGTGATCCGGGCTGCTCCGCCTGCGGAATGTTCACAGTAGAGGGGCTACGAGCCACATCAGAGGTTTGGGAGCAGCTTGAGTGTCGGGAGAAGGAGACGCTGCAAGACGCGGAACGTCTAACCGAGCAACTTCTGGACCGGCTGATTTCCGAAAGTTTGCCGGACGAATCCGTAACCCAGGATCATGTCAATGTACTGTATCGGCATTGGCCATTGCCGATGTACAATCTCGACCTCCATCCGATCCCGGTATCTCTCGAAGAGCTGAAGGCCGAGCAGGAGCGCCTCCTCTGGGCAGAGGTCGGCGACCCTCGATGACACTGACGATTTGAGTGATCAATCCGATATCAGCATGAGTTTGCGAGGTTTGAGCTGGTCCCGCAAATCTGAACAGCGCGATAAGTGGAGTTTCTGCCTGACGGCGGGCAAGATTGACCCGCGAATCAGGAGCGACGATGAGCAGACGAGCACGGCGGAACGACACTGCGGCTTTCACGGCGAAGGTGGCGCTTGCCGCCCTCAAGGGTGACGGCACGCTGGCACAACTGGCGGAGCAGTTCGACGTTCACCCCAATCAGATCACATCGTGGAAGGCGCAGCTCGAAGGCGGCGCTGCCGATGTGTTCGGTCCGGACGGCGGGAGTCGGATCGCCGAACCCACCATCGACGTGAAGTCGCTGCACACCAAGATCGGCGAGTTGACGCTGGAGAACGAGTTTTTAGAAGGAGCGCTCACCAAGGCGGGATTGCTGAGCGCAAAGCGATGATCGACCGTGAACACGATCTGCCGATCAGCAAGCAGGCGGAAGCCCTGAGCATCAGCCGCGGCAGCGTCGATTACCTGCCGCGTCCGGTGTCGCCCAAAGACCTCGCGCTGATGCAGCGGCTCGACCGGCTGCACCTGGAGTTTCCATTCGCCGGTTCGCGTATGTTGCGACGCCTACTGGCTGCAGAGGGGTGCAAGATCGGCCGCCGGCATTTCAAACCGCTGATGCGGCGGATGGGGATAAAGGCGCTGTACCGCCGTCCGCGCACCACCCAACCCGAGCCCGGGCACAAGATCTATCCATAGCTGCTGCGCGGTATGGAGATCACGCGTCCGAACCAGGTTTGGGCGATGGACATCACCTACATCCCGATGGCACGAGGCGTCGTTTATCTGGCCGTGGTGCTGGACTGGGCGACCCGCCGGGCGCTGTCGTGGCGGCTGTCGATCACCATGGAGGCCGCATTCTGCGTCGCGCCACTGGAAGATGCCATGGCCCGTCACGGCAAGCCGGAGATCTTCAACACCGACCAGGGCTCGCAGTTCACCGGCGCGGCGTTCACCGGAGTGCTCGCTGACAATGACATCGCCATCAGCATGGAGGCCGCGGCGCCTGGCGGGACAACGTGTTCGTCGAGCGGCTGTGGCGCAGCGTCAAATACGAGGAGGTGTATCTGCGGGCCTACGACAGCGTCAGCGAAGCTCGCGCCTCGATCGGCCGTTATTTGGACTTCTACAATTGCCGCCGTCCACATTCGAGCCTTGACGGCGGCACACCGGATCAAGCCTACTTCACCTCGCTGCCGCTTCGCACGGCAGCCTAAACCCGGCAGAGGCTCCACTTATCGACGCGCAGTTGCTGTTCAGACAACCGGGACCAGGTCAGTTACGCGGCCAAGGTCATTCGAATGGGACGCCTTCTTTGGTGTACCCAAGTTTGTCGGCGGCGACCACTAGTTCGTCTCAGGGTGGGTCGCGCATTTATATGGCTTGGTCACGCCTTGGTCGAAATGCATCTCGCCGAGGCACGAAGAGACACCCGCTATAGGGGCTATGACCGCAGCTTTTCGATCTCCGAACGCAACTGCGCATGTTTTTCAGGATTTTGCGTTTTCAATTTTGCGATATTGAGCAGCTTCCGCCGAACCGCCGGTAATTGCGCGGCCTGCGGTAAGCCGATAGGCCTCGAAGTCCGGCTCGCCGTCATGGAGCGTTAGCAGAAAGCGCATCGCCGCGTCGTCGAGCCGTGCAAGCATATCGGACAATAACCGCGACCGCGCTGCCTTGAGCTCGTTGAGGCCGACGGGCGGCACCGTCACTCCCTCGAACTCCTTGGCAAAGATGTCATCAAGTTCTGACAATGACGGACGGACGAGTTCATGCGGAGGACGCCCCGAACTTGCGACGTAGACGAGGAACGTGCGGTAGAGCGCGTCGGTCAGTTCTTCATTGTCATACAGAAACTTCACCTCGAAGAGGTCGCGCGGATGCTGTCGGTCGACAGCAGCATTGAGCTTGCCGCCGAAGAGATCCTCGAATGCCACCACTTGCATCTCCGCAAATCCGAAGGCTTCGGCGGCCGGATCGCTGACGACGCGAAGCTCGGGAGCGTGAACCTTGCCGCATGCGACAGGTGACGTCTCGACTTTGATTTCGGCGCCAGCCTGCCGGACGAGGAGCCGCGTGTCGTTATTGTCGCTGCCGGCGATGCGCTGAACGCTGACGCCGCGGAGATCACGCTGAATATCCTCGCGAATGCGATCAAGAGCGGCGTCGATCCCTGCGAGGGTTGCGTCGCGGTCGCCGATCGGCAAGTAGACGAGGTCAATATCGACCTACAGTCGTGGCATGTCGCGATAAACGAGATTGATCGCGGTGCCGCCTTTCAGAGCGAAGCTGTCCTGACTCGCGATGTAGGGCAATGTCCGGACCAGCAGCTCCACCTGGCGCATGTATCGTTCACGCGCCATCGACCGTTTCCTGTGGCACGAGCTCGGCCGGAACTGTCATGCGACAGGTCGGGTGAAGCCGCCCGCCTTGCACAAGGCTGCGGTCACCGCGGCCCAATTCTATATGGGCGGTGTCGATGTGCTTTCGCCACGGATGTACATGCTTGTCCGCATAAATGAAAAACAAGCGCTTGACTTTGATGCTGCGGCACTCCTCGAGCAGTTGGTTCAGCAGTTTTGGTCGCAGGCTCACCAAGCCCTCGAACAGCGTATCGACCTTTTGGAAGCTTTCATCCGCAGGGAGCTCATCCAGCATTTCGAGAATCGCTCTCTCAGGCGAAGACATCCTGATCGGCCATCTCCAGGGGCTGAGCGCAAGTTCGCTGTTATCGTTGTCCGACAGGCTGAATGCGGCATCCTCGACGCCGACCGGCTGAGATCCAAACGGTGCGTCGGATGTCTGAGCGGTCAGGAAGGTCCCGCGGCTGAAAGAATCCGAACGGCGACCCGAGCAGCCTTCGAGGACCTTGTCACCCAAGCGATCAACGGACAGGTTGCTTTCATGATCATCGCCGGCGATCTCTATGATGGCGACTGGCGCGATTTTCAGACCGGGCTCCTTTTCGTCCGGCAGATGGGGCGCCTGCGCGCGGCGAACATCCCGGCTTTCGTTCTTCACGGCAATCACGACGTTGAAAGTCAGATCACTAAACGGTTGCCACTCCAGGACAACGTGCAGGTGTTCAGCTATCGCAAATCCCAGACCTTCAAACTCGACGATCCTCGCGTTGCGATCCACAGTCAGAGCTTCCGTATGCAGGCGACGACGGATAACGCGGCGGCGGCTTATCCACCGCCCGTGAAGGGGTATTTCAACATCGGTGTTCTACACACCGCCCGTGGAGGACCGAAAGGCCCCCATGAGAATTACGCACCGGGTACGCTCGATGAACTGGTAAACAAGGGCTACGACTACTGGGCTCTTGCACACGTGCATCAGGGCGGCGTGCTGCACGAGCAGCCGCACGTCTCTGCGGCAACCTGCAAGGCCGCCATATCCGCGAAGCCGGCGCAAAGTCGGCGCAGTTGATCACGGTGAGGGACGGCGCGCTGCAAGGCATTGAGCCATTGCATACCGACGTCGTGCGATGGATATATCTCGACGTGCCGGTTGGCGAACGCGCACGATTTGGGGACGTCATCGATCAAATCAAGAGCATCATCGGCGAGGCCACCAGAAACGCAGAGGGCCGGTTGCTGGCCTGCCGCATCCAGCTGAGCGGCGCGACCGCTCTCCATGGCGAGTTGCTGGCCTCCGGGCTGCAATTGCTGGCGGAAGCGCGCGCCGCAGCCCTCGCGCTCGGTGAAGAGGTCGCCTGGATCGAACGCGTTATCAATGTGACCAGATCGGCATCGGCGGTCTGCATTCTGTCGGATGGGAGCGCGATCAACGATCTCCCTGTCCTGCTGGCTCATGCTGCGGACGACGCTGACTTGCAGGCGGAGATCGCGAGCGATCTGGGCGATCTCGTCCGCAGGCTTCCGCATGATGCCGCGCTGGATATCGACGATCCGCTTCTGGAGGCGGCGATCAACAAAGACTTTGGCGCGGTGATTGAGCAGGCAGGCGCATATCTGAGCGCGCGCTTGGCTGCGAGAGAGGCGGTGATCCATGCGTGTCCGTTCCCTTGACCTGATCCGGTACGGACACTTCACCGAAGCCTCGCTTCATATTCCGTCTGAAGGGCCCGATTTTCATATCGTGTATGGCGAGAACGAGGCCGGCAAGTCGACGACGATGTCGGCGATTGAAGAGCTGCTGTTCGGGATTCCGGGTCAGTCTGCAAGAAACGTTCTTCATGAGAACGCGGCGTTGCGCATCGGCGCGACGTTGGAACGTGAGGGAACGGAGCTATCGATCCGGCGGCGCAAGGGCAACAAGGACACGCTGCTCGGCCTTGACGAGCTGCCTCTTCCTGCGGGCGACGGGCTGCTTGGACCGTTGGTCGGCGGGATAGATCGCGCATTCTTCTGCCGGATGTTCTGTCTCGCCCATGAGCGCCTGCGCGATGGCGGCCGGGACATCATCCAGGCCAAGGACGATGTCGGCGCGACCTTGTTCGCCGCGGGGGCGGGCGTCTCCGGTCTTCGCGATCGACTGGCGGCGATGCAGGAAGAAGCGGACGGGCTGTGGGGCAGCCGCAGGGCGGGGCACCGGAAATATTACCAGGCGGAGGAACGTCTCAAAGAGGCCGAAGCGACGTTGCGCCAACACACGGTCACCGCGACCAAATGGCAGGAGCTGAAATCCGCCTATGAAGAGGCGCGCGACGCTGTGTCCAGATCGAGAAAGAGATCGAAGAGCAAGTCGCCGAGCTCGCCAAAATCGTGCGCGTCCGGCGCGTTTATCGCAACGTACGGCGTCTCGGCGAAATCGAATACGAGATAACGGCCCTCGGCGTCGTTGCCGATCTGCCCGCTGATGCCGCGAAGCAATTCGACAAGGCGTCGGCCGATAACGCCGCCGCGGAGGCGCGCATCACAGCCTTTCAGAAACAGATAGCAACGTTCAGCGCTGAGCGCGCCGCGATCGCGATAGACGATAACGTTCTGCTCCATGAGGCGGAGATCGAACGCCTGTCCAAGCTCAGAATCCAGCTCGCTTCGGGAAGAGCTGATTGCCAAAGCGGCGGGCGGAGCTCGCAGCGGCGGAAGACGCTCTCAAGTGGGCCGCGTCCGAACTGGCTTGGACGGGTGAGACCGCCGAGCTGGTTGATAGAATCCCGCCGCGTGCCAAAGCTTCGGCCGTGCAAGGCTTGCTGACCTCTCGCGGCGGCCGCTTTGCGGCCGTCGAGAATGCCCAGAAGACCCTTGAAGACGCGGGCGAAAAGCTGGCCAATCTCCAGGCTCGCATTGAGGCGATCGGGACCCCCCAGGATCTGTCGGGCTTGGCGGGCGTGGTCAAATCCACTTCCGCCTTGGGCGATCTTGACGCTCCTCTCCTGGCTACCCAGCGAGAGTATCGGGACGCGGATGAACTATGTCGGCAGCAAATGGCGATGATGAATCCCGCGGTCGTTGACGAGACGAGTTTGCGCGCCATGAAAATCCTGGTCGAAGCCGCAGTGAAGGCACATCGCGACGCGGTGCGCGATCTTGAAGGCCGTACTCAAAGCCAGCAAGCGGCTATCCGCGATCCGACTCGGGCTGTCGAGAACAATCGAAAGTCCTACGCGCGGTTGGTATCCGATGAAAAGATCGTGTCGGCCGAGGATTTGACGAAGCTGCGGGAACGCCGGGACGCAGGATGGCCTATCATCAGGCGTCGGCATGTCGACAATATCGCAGTGCCGGAATCGGAAGAGCGCGCCTTCGCAGATGGCGACGCGCTGCTCCACGCCTATGAAACGGCTGTCGGCCATGCCGATGCGGCGGCGGATCAGCGGTTTCAGAACGCAGAGTCGACGGCTGCGGCCATGGTGCTGGCTCGGCAGATCGCCGACCAGCAAGACGCTCTCGACTCCAACAAGCAAGAACTTGCCTCGTTAGCTGCAGAGCGGAGCGCCTTGGCCATGCCTGGGCCGGCATGTGGAACGGTGTCACGGATGGCCCGTTGCCCCCTGACGAGATGCTCGACTGGCTCGACGCGAGGGCCGATCTGCTGGATCAGATCGCCAAGCGCGACGGCGCAGCTCGCTCGGCAACGTCGCTGCAACACGAAATCGCAGAAGCCAAGCGACAGCTAGTGGGCTTGCTGCAGGATACGGCGATTGCGGCCTCGGCAGGCAGCCTGCCCCTGAACGGCATTTTGGCGACGGCGGAAGTGCGCATCCGCACGGAAGAGGCGAATGCGCAAAAGCGGACCGAGCTTGCGCTCGATGAGCGGAAGCTCAAGGCCGACGTCGAGCGCAAGCGCGGTGTGGTCGAGGGCGCCGAGAAAGAACGCGCCGCCTGGAATGCGCAGTGGAAGGACGCCTTGGCGGCGCTCAGTCTTTCGGCTGAAGGTCCCATTGAGACCATTCAGGAGCAAATCGACGCGATCGACCAGATGCGCGAGACGTCAGTTAAGATTGCGGACTTGCAGCACGAGCGAATCGGAAAGATCGAGCGCGACATCAAGGCGTTTGCAACGGAGGTCGAAAGGCTCGTTGCATCGGTGTCGGTGCAGCTGGCGGGTGAGGACGCAGACGAGGCCGCCCTCAAGCTTCATGCACGATTGAATGCGTCGAAGCAGGCGCGTGACTCACTTAACGAGAAGAGTGAAGCGGTTGAAAATCTTCAGAAGAAGCTGGACGACTGCGACAGGTCGAGAAATGACGCGCGGGTCATTATGACAGGGCTCCAACGGGCGGCCGGCGCTGGAACGATCGACGCGTTGCGCGAAGCTATTCAGCGGTCTGACCAACAACGCGCGCTCAAGGATGAACGGGCGCGGTTGCGCGACGCTCGAAGCCGATGGTGACGGTCTTGGCCTAGTGGTTCTCGCCGAGGAGTGCCACAGCAACGATCCCGACCAGGCTGCGGCGCGGGAACAGACTTTGAAGAAATCGCTCGAAGAGGTCCGGGAGCGGCAACTGACCAATATCCAGCACAGTAAAGATACCGAGCGCGTATTCGAGGCCGTCGGCGGCGACGCTGCCGCGCAATATGCGCGCGTTCGTTCGGCGTCGGTGATCCTCAGATGGGCGATCGAGCGGTTCCGGCGTGAAAAGCAGGCGCCGCTGCTCAAGCGAGCCGGGGAATTGTTCTCGATCCTGACCGCCGGTTCCTTCGAACGGCTTACGCTCGCATACGATGAGAAGGATGTTCCGCACCTAGCGGGTCTGCGCGGGGATGGAGGCGCCGTCCCAGTATCAGGACTGAGCGAAGGCGCGGCCGATCAGTTGTTGATGGCCTTACGCATCGCTGCCGTAGAAGAGTATCTTACGCATTCCGCGCCAGCGCCATTTATCGCCGATGATCTTTTCATCAATTATGACGATGCGCGGGCTGCGGCTGGTTTCAAAGTCCTGCAACAGCTGGCGGAAAAGACGCAAGTGCTCTTCTTCACTCATCATCAGCATCTGGTCGGCGTTGCCCGCACAGCTTTCGACGGGCATGTGGCGACCGCGGTTCTCGAACCCCGCGGGGTTCCGATAAAGAACGTGGCCTGACGGGTAGACGGCATCAGCGCGAGGGATCGAAGCCGGACGGCGGGTGGGCTCGTTCACGAGCCCGGCCGGTGAGCCAGCACGCGGAGCGCGCTGCCGAGGCTATTCCTCAAGCCGCCATCGGCTATGCAGGGGCCTTGCCGATGGTAATCGCATCGCCGACAAAGCACCGCAGCGGCGTTGATCTTCTTTAGGATCTCGATGGGCGAGGTTGAAATTGGATGAGATTGCGGGCGACTTCAATTTCGGGAACTGCAAAGACTGGCCGATAGCAGTGAGGCGACTATCTGCACTCTCTGTTAGAAAACGGGCGTTCGGTGTACCTGCGAACGATCCGAACGACTCCGTCGCCTGATCACGCGCAATCATACAGCACGCCAACGACTCCTCGCGCAGTGACCAAGGTCGGTATCACGCCGAAGATATCGGTCGCCTCGGTCGCGAGGACAATCGACGAACCGAGGCCGCCGATCGTCTCGAATTGGCGGAGGTGAGCCAACTTACCGGGCAGACGGGCACCGACCCGCTTGAGAATGCTCGTACCATCATCGAGCGTTACTGCGACAAGTGTGTTCTCCCATCGATCGAGATAGCCAATTGTTAGCTCGGCGCCGCCCAAAATGATCTGACCGGGAAGCGCGAGTGGAACGGCGCTGTCCTCTCTGACGCGGTAAGCGACGACGACGTGCGCAAGCTCCGGCACCATATCGACAGGCGTTGCCTCGCCACTTCCAGGCGGCGGCGGCATATCGGTGAAGATTGCGCCGACAATGCGGTGCACGCGCAGCTTGCTCTCGTCGAACGTCAGTGTCGGGCGCGAGGTCCGCGGGTCGGGCATCTGCGCAGCTAGCGAGACACCGATTGCGCCACGTGACGTCACCAGCCGTCGTGCCAGCACTCGATTGCGATACTGAGCAATCACAAGATGTTGGTCGCGGCCAGGATAAGGTTCAACCTCGACGATCGCGACCGCGCCGCCGGGGATAGCAAAGCCCAACGTGTCGCCGCGGACGTAGAAGAGCGCTTTGCCCTCGAACCATTCGCCACTAAGCCGTTCGACAGCAACATCTTGCGTCCCGCCCACGGGCAATTCGCCGACGAACGCGGCGATTTCTGGGCAGAGCGGAACGGAAAAGGTGGGGCGGATGATCGGCCGCAAGGGCGCGACGTCCGTTCTGCTCTCGGAAGGCGCGAGTGGCTCGCGCCACCGGTACAAGCGAAATTGTTCGTGGACCTTTTCGATGCTGGTCCGCAGCCGCGCGAAGTCGGCTTCGACAGCCTTTACGTCCATGTAGCTGATCGACGCCTTGTCGTGGTGCGACGTGTTGAGGACACGCCGCGGCTCCGCCCCTTCGGCGAGGGCGGTATCCTCCGCGAACCGCTTGACGACCGGATTGGCAAACAGTTCGCCTGTCCCGATCGAGACGAGCCCGCGCAGCTTGTCCATCAGAGGGATGAGCGTCAGCGGCTTCGTCGATGTGGCATACGCGGGATGAGCAACATCATCGAATAGATCACCGAGCCGCGATTCGAGGAAGACGCGCAGGCCGCATAGTTCTGTGCGTCAGAAGCGGAATCGGAGTTCATATGAAACGCGTGGCGCCCGCGATCGATCTCCTCGATCGCTGGCGAGACGATGAGAGTCGGCCGCACCGCGTTCACCGGGTGGACAGATAGATGCTCAACGCGGTCGGCGGCACGATTCTCGGCAACGAGCGAGCGGGCGAACTTGCGATCGTGGGTGGTCACTAGAAGCTGAGCGCCCGCCTCGGCGAGCCCAGCCAAACCTCGCGCGAGGCGCTCGCGATTGTCGTTGTCGAGCATTCTGCGGGTCGTCGAGCACCAGCAATGACAGACCGCCGCGGGTTGTGAGGACGTGCTCGCGGAAGGCGAGAAAGAAGCCGAGCAGCGCGCCGCGCAGCGCAGAAGCGTTGGAGACATGCTGGGCAGGTGCGGTCACGCCCTCGCGGCCGACCTTGAGCTCAAGTACGCCCCGTGCGTCCATACCAGTTCCGGTAAGGTCGGGAGCAAAGCCGGTCGCGTTGCGGTAGATCGCGCGCCGCCAGTGCTCCGACCGGTTGTGCAGCTTCGCCCGTAGCGCCTCAACCTGAGACTGGGCGAGCTCGGCGAGTGGCACAAGCAGATCAAGCGCGGATACGGCCCTGCAGCAGGCGTCCATACGCGCCTGCTTCGATGCATGTTCCACGCGGGCGGCTTCTATCCGGCGAACATATTCGATCGCGGTATTAAGCGGCGCGACGCCCTCAACGATCGCGAGCAGCGATGACAATCGGCGGCCGATCGCCCGGCTCGCGTCGGCGGCACCGTCCTGGCCGCGCCGAACGGCTGGAGGAAACTCTTCAGTGCTGCGGCGTTGGCTCCGCGCCATTCGGCGAACGCCAACGCACGCACAGTGCGGTCGACTATCCGCTGCAACGCCGTCGTTCCAGTCACCAATACGGCAGGCAGCACACGAGTGTCCGGTTCTTCGAAGGCAGGCAAAGTCGCGAGGCGCTCATCCACGAGCGCCGAAGCATCGGCGCGAAGCGCCGATAGCGCACCGCGGAACGATTCCGTCCCGAACAGTTCGTCAATCAATCCAGCTCTCAATAAGTCGATGGGTGACCCTGGCAAGTCGCCGCGGGTTTCCTTCGCGAGGGTAGGCGGAAGATCTTGGAGGAGGCGACTGCACCAGTGCGACGACATTCGGCGACGGTGCGCGCGATAACCTCGCGGTCTCGCGTGGCTTCCGCTAGGTGGTCGCTGACCGTATTACCAGTAACCGGATCGCATTCCCCGTGGAGCGGGCCGACGCAAACCGGGCACATGCCGTCATCGGCATGGCCATGCTCGTGCATCCAGGCGGAAAGCCTAGCGTACAGCTGCGCCCGCCGCGCGCGGTCGGGGCTCGCAGCAAGCGCGGCCAGCGTCGCCGCCTCGGCATCGATCTGCGCCAACAGTCTGGCGACCACCGCGATCTCGTCGGCGCTCGCCGACAGGGCCGAGAGCCGCGCGATGGAGGGCAACTCGCTGAGATGCTTCGATAGCTGTTCGATGGCTGGCCGAATGCTCGCCTCGAGGTCGTCGCGGGCCTTCTTGTCCTCGGGGTTGAATTGTTCGCCCAATACTTCGCGCGCCTTGGCCAGTGCCGTCGCCTTCAGGGCCGCGAAATGCTCATTGATCTCCTGGATTCCGCCTTTGGAATCCTCAGCATCGACCGCAGGTGCATCTCCTTCGAATGCGATGGCGGGAAATTCCGCGACGGCGCCGGCGAGGTCGTCGGCAGCCTGCTGGTAGCGTTCTACGACTGATGCGTTGGGCTTCGAGTTCCTTGGTCGTGCGCTTGGCAATCCGCTCGGACGCTTTACCGGCATGCTTGGCGAGATCGACGAGGTCAGCGAGGCCGGTCAGGCGGGCGACTGCCTCGCCGAGTTGCGACGTAGAGCCGACCGCCAGAAACGGCAGCAGCGCGGGCATGGTCGTCGCAATGCGCGAGGCAATTGGGTCGATGCCGATTGCGTCGAGATCGGGCGGTGTCTCGGTGATCTTGCCGCGCGGGGTGCGGCCCTCCTGGTGGCGGAGGGGTGGCAGCGGGTCACCGTGGGCGTCGACGAAGGTTAGCTCGACCCAACTGTCGGCTGGAATCGCCTCGCCGTCCGCAGGCAGATCGCTAGCTTTGTGTGGCATAGGCGTGATTGCCGACATCGGGTGCGTCGTTACCGTGTCGTCGTTGCGCGCGGCCTCGCAAACGAACTCGGTCGGTCCCTCCTCGGGTGGGCGCTGGGAGCGGATGAGGTGACCGGTCAAACACCAGACGATGGCGTTGGCGATGGACGTCTTGCCCGAACCATCGGCGCCCTAGGTGACAGTCTTGCCAGATTCGAAGACGAACGTGTCGGGAGGCGCGGTGGAACGACCGTAAACGTGCAGCCCAGCAAACCGGTGTGCGACGACCTTTACCAGCCGCAACACTTTGACAGTGCGAGCTTGACCATCATCAGCCGCGGTCTCCAGCGTCGGCGGCTCCGTCCCAATGACGTTGATGATTGCCTCGACGTCGCCTGCGGAAAGATTACCGGCCCACTTGCCCCGATTGCGGCGATACCAATCCAACACCGCGCGGGCATCGTCTGAGTCTATCGAAAGATGGTCGCCCGCGGCGACAGCGACGGCTCGCCCGCCGATCAAATCGGCGAGCAGTGTGTCGGTAGTAAGCAGATGAATGTCACGCGGTGCCGGTGAGTCTTCGTTCACGTTTGCCCCCTTTGCCGGCACTTACCCTGTGAACGCTTATCAGTCCAGCGAATTGAAGGTCCGGCAGCGGCGATGTTCCTTGCGGATCCAAATTCAGGACCGGCAACTTGAGTACAAGGCTGACCGCGCGCGGCTTGAGGCCAACAAGATCGCTGATGCTCGCCAAGTCGTTTCGGACGACCTCCGTTGCTTGATCAAGCTCGCGGAAATAGCGGGCAATGTTGAAGGCGAAGGAATCGTAGTTGTCAATGATGGCAATCAAAGTGCACCAGCTGCTTCAGCACGAAATGCATCAAAGATCCGCTGAGCCTTGGCGAGCGTCTCCTCGATTCGGCCTCTGGGTCCGACAGCACCGTTATTCCACCGCCGGCATGAAATACGGCCAGGTCGTCGTCGATCGTGACAGTGCGGATCGCAATGTTCGTGTCCATGTGCCCGTTGAAGCCGATCGCCCCGCAATATACCTCTCGCGCCACGCGCTCGATTTCCGCAATAATTTCCATCGAGCGCACCTTCGGTGCCCCGGTGATGGAGCCGCCGACGGCGCATCCACACGACAATACATCATTGCGCGATCGATCAGCATCACGCGGCCCTACTGCGCAGGGCGGTATCACTACCGGGGGTTGACACGCAAAGATTTGTTGCACCACTATGGCCAACCGATACTAGGATGCAGACCAATCGAGCGCGGACGCGAACTTGACGATCGAAACAGCCACAATCCCCATCGTCCGGACACCGAAAACCAACGGCATCGTCCCCCTCGATCTCGTCGAAGCGATGTCAGTGGTCGCCGCCTCTCGCGCCACCCTCGCGATCATCAAAGCCTACGAAGCGGCCGGCGTGACCGGCAATGTCATGGTTCCGCTCGTCACAGACTGTCCAGTTGATCCCGCCACACTCGGCCGGGCAATACGGCGGGTCTGGAAAGCCGCATTGGAGGATGTTGGAAACGGAGGCTCCGTACGGGTCGAACTCCGACCTAGAGCGGTTCACAGATTTATTGAATCGGAAGGGATCCCGGATCTGGGGCGAATATGATTCAAGATGCTGGCTGGGCTGGAGGCCAGCATCTGATGGTCCGACCAATTTCCAACGATTTGCGTAAGCGCGCGGTATCCGCTGTTGCCAAGGGTGAGAGCTGCCGATCTGTGGCGGAACGGTTTGGCGTTGCGGTCTCGTCAGTCGTGAAGTGGTCTCAGCGTTATCGAGCGACCGGCTCGGTAGCCCCCGGCAAGATGGGTGGTCACCGCAAGCCTGTGCTTGATCCGCACCGGGCCTTCATCGTCGAGCGGATCACCGAGACGCCGCACCTGACGCTGCATGGTCTGAAGGCAGAGCTGGCAGCCCGTGGGGTCAAGGTCTCACACAACGCAGTCTGGCTGTTCCTGCGCCGGGAGGGGCTGCGGTTCAAAAGAACACTGTTCGCCCTCGAACAGGCTCGCGCCGACGTCTCTCGTAGGCGCCTGCGTTGGCGATCTTGGCAGGCCGGGCTCGATCCGGGCCGGCTCGTCTTCATCGATGAGAGTGTGCTGCAGACAGCGGAAGGAGTTCAAATGAACTAAGACCGATGGTGAAGCTGCGAGAAAGATGGGGGCGGGCCCCCGAGATCAGCTTTCAGGGGCGGGTCTCAAACCAATCCGAGCTGCTGCGGTAAAGAGCTGTGGTGGTGAGCGTCGGATCAGAAGTTCGGAATATACCGAGCAGGTGAGTGTCCGAAAGACGAACGAAAGTGAACCCTCCTGAGACGCGTCGTTATTAATTCAAGTGTCGTCAAAACCAGGACCGTCTCGTCAACCTGGGACACGTCCGCCAGATGCCTGACGACTGGGCGGGCGGCGACCGGCGTAGAGGGGGCGTGAGTCGGACACAGGCTTTCGCGTGGAACTGCAGGAACCAGGCTCTTGATGCCAAGGGAGAAGCGCAAGCGGTGCCAACCGCGAGGCGGGAGTACCGATGCAAGAGACTGGGGCGGACCGATCCGTAGGAGCGTTGAGGGCCCTGTAATGGGGACGGAGCAAAGGGATCGGGTCAGGTAGTCGTACTCTTGGACCAACTGGAAACAGGATGACTTCGAACAGTGCGATAAACAAGCCGTTCTCGATTGAGAAGCGGCGAGTGTACGAAGCGTACAAGGCGGTCAAATCCAATCGCGGAGCGGCTGGAGTGGACGGACAGACCTTCGAGATGTTCGAGAAAGACCTTGCAGGGAATCTCTACAAGATCTGGAATCGGATGTCGTCGGGGGTGTACTTTCCACCTCCGGTGCTCGCCGTCTCCATTCCAAAGAAGACCTGCGGCGAAAGGACTTTAGGTGTGCCCACTATCAGCGATCGGATGGTGGTCAAACGGATGATTGAGCCGGAACTGGAATCCATCTTCCTGCCGGACTCTTACGGTCACAGGCCAGGAAAATCGGCTCTGGACGCCGTGGGCGTCACGCGTCAGCGGTGCTGGAAATATGATTGGGTCCTGGAGTTCGACATCAAAGGACTGTTTGACAATCTCCCGCATGATCTTCTTGCTGAAGGCGGTCCGGAGACACGTGAAATGCAAATGGGCGCTGCTCTACATCGAAAGATGGCTGACGGCATCAAGGGAAAAGGACGGGAAGCTCGTTGAGCGGATCCGCGGAACCCTCAAGGGGCGTGATCAGCCCAATACTGGCCAATCTGTTCCTGCATTATACGTTTGATCTCTGGATGGCGCGGACACATCCCGACCTTCCTTGGTGTCGGTATGCCGATGACGGACTGGTGCACTGCCGGACCGAGCAAGAAGCAGAAGCCATTAAGGCGGAGCTTCAAGCGAGGCTGGAAGTGTGCGGACTTCAGATGCATCCGACGAAGACGCAGATCGTTTACTGCAAGGACAACTCACGGCACCCTTCGTCTTCGACGGCCCGATCAATGGCGAATGCTTCCGCGCTTACGTGAAGCACCTGCTCCTGCCGACCTTGCGCGAGGGCGATATCGTCATTCTCGACAATCTCGGAAGCCACAAGTCGAACGCTGTCAGACAGATGATCAAGGCGGCTGGCGCCAGGCTCTGGTACCTGCCGCCATACTCGCCCGACCTCAACCCGATCGAGCAGGCATTTTCCAAGATCAAACACTGGATGCGGCAAGCCCAGAAGCGCACCCTCGAGGACACCTGGCGCCATATCGGTCACCTCGTCCAGGAGGTCCAGCCCCGCGAATGCGCCAACTACTTCGCAAACTCAGGTTATGCTTCAATCAAAATGTGAAACGCTCTAACGAGGACGCGGTCGATATCATCGCAGGACCTGCAACGGACATCCGTCCCGACAAGTCGAGCAAAGCCAGCTTCCCGCAGCCGTCGTCCTCTTAGAATCCATACGGCCGTTCGGCCCAGCGCAGAAGCACTCGAGCATCCCGATTGGGCAAGATGACACGCTGATCGCGGAGGCCCTTGGCGATGGTTTGACCAACCTCCGGCTCGACGCGATTGCCATGCGTAATCAGAAAAAACCAGCCGAATGGAACGCCGACTTCACGGTCGATCGCTTCCACGCGGTCCATCAAGAAATGGACGGACGCACCTCCCACGCCAAGCCTCTCGTCCGGCAGATGAAGGGGACGCGGCACAAATCCAACCTCGCGCGTGCCTTTGTGGTCGTAGTCGCAAATATCGAGGGCCCAGTGCGCGTAGACGCGTTCAGCCGAGGCGCTCGATTCGTCCCAGTCCTGGAAGAAACGGTTCTCCCGCGGTACGAACTCGAACCAGTCCGGCACCAGTTCAAGAAACGGCGTCTCGGTTGTGCCCTCCCGTGTCACTTCACGCACCGCACGACGTTCCATCTCCGGCCGCTGCGCCTCGCGCCTCTCGCGCTCGAGTCGGGCGCACCGCGTAAGGTAACTCCGAACGTAGATGACGCTGCTGCCCGCGCGCCCAAGCATCCGATAGAGCGGACCCGCGATGACCTTGTTGTCGGACATCTCTTCGTGCGTGATCCATGACGGATCGAGTAATTCGTCCTTGCCCCAAGGGCGGTACGTCGATTGACGATCGGCCCCGCACGCGATTCGACTTCCCGGCCGAGACGGATTTGCACATAGTCCGCCGCGCCCGATCCAGTCGGCGCGAAGGCGTAGACCGTCTTACCGCGCCATTCAGAAGTCTGAAGATCGCTCTGGCGCAATCGCGTCCAGAGCGCGCCGATGTCGCCGTTGTTCTTGGCAAGCTCGGCTTCCATCCACGACCGGTATTCTGCGATCCGTGTCCCGTCAGCGGCGATCACCGAGCGTCTGTCGCGCCAATACTGGTCATCGATGGCCGCCGTCGAAAATGGGAATCCAGCAAACGTCTCTGTCAGCGCGGCCGCCAGCGCCGTTTCGTTAGCTCCGATCGGAAGACGGGCGAGGACCGCCTCGATCGTGGCGGGATCGGGCAGTCGTGCGGAACATTCTCCGGAGGCTCATCCATGACTTGATCCCATCATCGGAGCCTGTTTCGCCGCGCGCTCGATCTCTTCCATTGACGCCAGGATGTGCTCGAACCGAAGCCCCGCCGCAAGATCATTGGCGTCATGTTCGCATAGTCACGCGCGAGCGCGTCGATCGGCGCACGAGGCCGGTTCGCTGTCGTTAAGAAAAGATCGAACTTCTCGCCGGATGACCTCCTTGCAAGCTGCGCTGCTCACGAGCCATCCTCCGGTATGGCGTCGTCACGCTCGAGCAAGGGCCTAAGGAAATCCTGCATCCAGATCGGCATAGCTGACAGACCTGCGCGAAGATCGTCGCGAATCACCCTTCCATGCTGCGGATTTGCAAACAGTCTGTTCAGGAGGTTCACTATTGGCTGTCGATCATACCTACTTGTCATCATGTCCTGCATCCAATAGAGCGCCTGCACGACGCGCATGCCTGGACGTCCGGCCCAATAGAGACGGCTGGGCGCTGCCGACTTGAAATGGATGACCTGCTTTCCAAGGATGATCGGCTTCAGGCGGGCGTCGATCAGGACCTCGATGCGCGATGGGACGGCCCTGGTGAAGCCGAGATCATTCGCGGTAGTCATCCCGTCAACCACGACGCGGGCTTGGTCGCGGCGCGCCACGGCCTTGATGACGGCGCGATAGTCGGGGATTCCCAGCTTGCCCGTGAAATTGCTCTTTCGCGGCCGGTCGTAGAGGCCACGATCGAAGCGGCGTAGTTCGCCAGCCACGACCAGGCGCTGCAACGCCTTGTCGACGGTCGCACGGCTTCCGAAGTCGGCGAAATTGTCCATACCTCTGTGGGTGCCGCGTCGATGCGGGCAATGAGCCGCGATCGGAGGTCCGGGGTCGGCTCCTTGAGCGTGTCCGAAATATGATGTAAATTTCGGTCGGAAGCAACTCAGCTGCGATGGAATCTTTGACTGGAACTCGCCCGTTTTGAGCGGTCAAAGGACCTAAGACCTCGGACCAGTTGACGGACACCCGTCTGCACGCATACTGTCCTCAGTCCTAGGACAGAGGACATGCGCGCGGAACCCATGAAAAGTCAGGATATTGTCGTCCTGCTGAAGCTCGTGTGCTTGCAGGATCATGAGCACGCCGGCGGGGTAGGCCCCTTTGGCCAAGATGGCGAAGACCCATACTCGGTGCGGGGACTCGAGACGTCCCTCGGAATCAGCAAAACCGAAGTCGCCGCCTCGATCAAGCGCAGCCTTGCATCGGGTATGGCAATTAAGCGCCCGATGACGAGCCGTCCCGATCCCAATCGCAGGAACCTGCGCGACTTCATCACATACGGCCTGAAGTTCGTTTTTCCGGCAAGCCCGGGTCCCATGCAGCGCGGCATGCCAACGGCATTCGCCGCCCCGGTCCTGAAGGACTTACTCTACAGCGCGGGTAGCCTGATTCATGTTTGGCCTTATGCGCGCGGCCGCGAGATGGGGCAGTCCGTCGCGCCGCTGTTCAAGACTGTGCCGAAAGCCGCCGAGAGGGATGATCGCCTCTATGCCTATCTGGCTCTCGTCGACGCAATACGGCTCGGCAATCAGCGCGAAGCGAGTCTCGCGGCCAACTTGCTCAAGGAGAGACTAGGGTGACCATCCAGGGGCATCTCAAGGAAATGCTGAAGACAGTCGCCGGCGCACTCGGCGATGAGCTGCGTGCGCGATTGGTCTTCGTCGGAGGCTGCACAACCGCTCTCTACATAACGGATCCGGTCACCCTCGAAGGAGTCAGATCGACAGATGATGTCGACCTGATCGTGGATCTCGTCGGCTTCCCGGAGTGGGCAAAGCTGGTGGATCAGTTGCGAACGCAGGGTTTTTCCGAGACACCCGAGGACAATGTCATCTGTCGGATGAAGCTTAATGAACTCAAGGTCGATTTCATGCCCGACGACGAGAAGATCCTCGGTTTCAGCAATCGTTGGTACGCAAAGGGCATCGAAACAGCTGTTGAGACGCCCCTGGATGATGCCATTACGATTCGTCGCCTCACGCCGCCCTTGTTCATCGCAACGAAGCTGGAGGCTTATCGCGGAAGAGGTAGTGGGACCTTATCGGCAGCCGCGACGCCGAGGACATTCTCCTGCTCGTCGACGGGCGGGAGGAACTGCTTGACGAAGTTGCCGCCTCCGATGCAGACATTAGCTCATACATTGCCGAGCAATTCGGAGCGCTGCTCGCAGATCGCGACTTCGATCATTTCCTCGAAGGAAATATTCGCGGCCCGGTGGGGCGTGCTGACATTGTTCGCGACCGATTCGTTGCATTGAGCCAGTTGGGCAACGGCTGATATGGCGTTTGCAATCCAATGGCACAGCCAGCAGGGAACGAGGACGACCGACAACCGGGATTGCGCCGGGATCGGCATACGCCAGACGTCGGCCCTCGCCATAGTGCTCGACGGTTCGACCTCTGGAGCAGAGAGCGGAGCCTTTGCCCACGAGATTGCGCGTCGGATGGTCGATTGGTACGTGTCGACCGACGAAAACATCACCGCGGGGGTTCTCACAGCTCAACTTCGCGCGACGCATGCTAAACTGTCGAAACAGTTTCGGAGGGATTCGGCGAGTTACCTTCTGATGCATGTCGGCGCTGCTCAAACAGCTCTCGTTCTGCACGCAGGCGATTGCCTGGTTGGCCGTCAGGCGCCGGCGGGTCCGATGTCCTGGCTAACCCAGCCGCACACGCTTGCCAACTCGGTGTCGCAGATGACGATCGGCGACCTTGCGAACGATAGCGGTCGTCATCGCCTCACGCGAAGCTTCCGCTCGCGAGAATTCGTCGAGCCAGCTTTCTGTTCAATTGCGCTGGACGACACGCCAGTGCTCGTGGCGACTGACGGGTTCTGGGCCGAGCTGGATCATCGCCAGCAGAGCGCTTTCATCCATGGTCGCGTTCCGGAGAACGCCGGAGAGAGACGACCGCAGCGTACTTCAGATCACACGACTCGGAAGAGGCGGGTTGTCCAAGGTCTCACGGAGCGAGCCTCCTCGCAGAATCTACATGGTCTGCAAGCGCAAAATTGTCGCAAATTTTGCCCCTCTCGATCGAGACAAATTTCGTGGCGTTGAGACGTGACAGATTTTGTGTGGAATTGACCTGGCATGGACGAGTTTTTGGCTAACGAGATTCTAAATTTCTTCTCTTACGGTGCCCGCGGGCAATTGAAGACCGTGGAGTGTTCTGGATGTTTGCCAAGTTGATGCTTCGCGTTCGTGGTCAGCTGATTGCGGGTTTTGCAGCGGAATGTGCGATCATAGCGCTCTCATTCGGATATGCGGTTTTCGCAGTTAGCGGAGTCTCAACCACCGTCAATGAGATGGTGGGTCTTCGTACGCCGGTTGCGATCGCCAGTGCCGAGTTGGCCGGCAATACCGTAGTCTTTGTCGCTTCCGAGAAGGCTTCGGCTAACCTAGAGTCGGTTGCCTGCGCCACTGAGCAGATGAGCTCATCAGTGACCGAAATCGGCCGCCAAGTGTTGGATGCCGCGCGCATTGCGAGCGCCGCGGTTCGATAGGTGCCGTCGGCGACATTCGGCGCTTTGCCGATCCGACCAGGCTGGTGAGCTACCTGGGGCTGAACCCGAGCGTCAGGCAGTCTGGCGAGGGCCCCTACCATGGCAGGATCACCAAGCAGGGCTGCGGCCAAGCTCGCGGAATGCTCGTCGAAGCAGCATGGGCTGTAGCCCGTTCGGCGGGACCGCTGCGTGCATTCCTTCAACGTGTCGCTGCACGACGCGGCAAGCACATCGCGGCAGTCGCGACGGCGCGGAAGCTGGCGATGATCATCTGGCATATGCTGACCAAGAGCACTGACTAAATCTGGACGAGGCCGGCCCTGCTGGCGCACAAGTTCCGGAGCATCGAACTGCGCGCTGGACTACCCACCAGCCATGCCAAGCGTGGATCGGCCTATGATACAACATCCCCGCGAAGAGGGCTGAGGAACGAGCAGGCGTGGAATGCGCCGAGAAGGAGTATACGAGATTGGCGGCCAAAGCCGCGATCCCGACACAGCAAGGCTTCTGCAACATAGGGCTTGTCTACAACATCCGTGTCGGTCGGCTTGCCGGGCTGCGAGAAGTCCAGCATGACGCCGCGCTGGTAGGCCCACAGGTCAAGATCGCGCGACACGAACTCGCTGCCTTGATCGACGCGGATCGTGGCCGGGAAGCCCGCTTCTTTGCAGGCCCTTTCCAGCACCGCCACGACGTCGGCGCCGCGGAAGGTGAACCGTGGCGCCAGCGCCGGTGAGAACCGTGAGAAGATATCGACGATTGTCAGCACGCTAAGCTTGTGTCCTGTTGCCAACTGGTCATGGACGAAGTCCATCGCCCAGGTCTCGTGGATCGCGTCGCCGGCTTGCGATCATCGCGCAGCTTGACTTTGACGCGGCGCTTGGGCCTTTTTGTTGCGCAATTGCAGGCCCAACTCGCGATAGACGCGCCGGGTCTTGTTCTGGCACGGCGCCCATCCTTCACGACGCAGCAGCACGTGAACGCGGCGATAACCGTAGCGAATGCGGGCATGACAGGTCTCCTTGATCTTCTGCTCGAGGGCAGCTTGGCCGGAGCGACGGGACTTGTAGTGGTGGGTCGACCTGTCAAACTAAAACGCCGCACAGGCCCTGCGGATCGAGACCTGCCATTCGTTGCGGACTTCGTCAACCAGCTTGCGCTTCCGGCAAGGCCTCATAGCCTTCGGCGGATCACGTCCTGCGGCATCTCCTTGTCGAGCGACAGGCCCGCGACCAGTTTCTTCAGCTTGCCGTTCTGGGCCTCGAGCTGCTTCAAGCGCGGCATCTCCGTCGGCAGCAGTCCGTCACACTTCTTCTTCCAGTTGAAGTAGGTCGCTTGGCTGATCCCGACCTTGCGGAAGATCTTCGCAGCCGGGACGCCATCGTTGCCCTGCTTCAGGATGAACGCCTTCCGGGCGTCCGAGAACTTCGAGGCCTTCATCGTCCTTCGCTCCTCCCAGCCGAGGGGATTCGGCAGCGAAAACTCTAGCCAAAGTGGTCCAGCTTGCCGGCCTCAGATCATGTCGTTGAACCGACACGCACGATGGTTTCACCGAAAGGGTTAAGTGTTGGCGCCCTGCCTTCGGTCATGAAGCGCTCGAAATTGAGCGATCTTAACGTCGCTACCGTGTTGCCCCGTTGCGAGCGCTTCTAAGCCTGCTCGTTGTCGTCGCGCTCGCGCACAACCGTTCGGCGCGGCGAAGGACGTTGATCATCGAGAGGAGATCGTCAGCGTCGGCTTCAATGCGGCTCTTCACTCGCATCCCAGTCGGAAACTGAAGATGTCGGCGACCGCGTCCAAGACCTGCTCGCCATCTGTCTGGAGCCTCTGATTCCGATCCTGCGGTGTTTGAAAAGGCGGTAGGCCTGAAGCAGGTGCTCGATTACGACTCGGTCGCCGGATCAGAAGGCCTGGTGCGGCTCGAAATCGTCATGCTCGCGCATGTGAGGGGACTGCGTCGCAGGCAAGCTCGAGCGGGTCCGTGGGACCATAGGACACCGAGAACCAACAGTCAGAGCTTGGCTCTTTTCGTACCAACGCGTCGCGCTTCAGACAACGTGTCGGGAGTCGGACGACGCGAAATCATCGCTGGCAAACCAAATGGCCAACTCTTTTCGAATTCCGTCGGCTCTGGGGGCGCGAGCCGAGTGATCTAAGGGCTGGTATGGCGCTTGCTTAAAGAGAGGCGGAACCACGTCTACGCCCCCTGGCGATTAAATACCTTCGCCTGCGATGGACCTAGGAGATCGGTTCTTTAGCACGAGGAGCTAATAGCATGTCCGGTGTTGCTGCTGCGTTTCTATGCTCTTCAAGCAAGTCACGGGCGACGGTTTATGATCGGCTCAAGCACATGGTTCCGAAACTTGCATTTCGCGGTCAGGCGGGGGTCGGCATTGCAGCTTTCATGCACAAGGAAGGTGTTCGATATGCGAGAGCGCTTCAGTCCTCATGCGACTCAGTGCGCATTGAGCACGATGAACAGGATCCGAATTTTAGGCCCCATGTTGCAATCGCCCATATCCGTAGCCGATGCCGCGGAATCAGCGATGGCGGGGACCTTCAGCCAATTCACAACAATGCGGGCACCAGCCGCAGTTTGGCAATTTCTCTAGATGGAGCCTTGGTCAATGGCCGTGAACTCAGGGGAGAATTGCTTGCCCAGGGCTATAGGTTGGGCAGCAACACAGATGCTGAGCTCTTGCTCAAGTGGATTGAAGGCTCTTGTGAAAGAGACTATTGGCGGCACGGTCTGCCCGTCAATTACGAAAACATCTTTCGCGACATTGATGACCGAATTGATGGCGCTATTAGCGCGATTCTCCTGGACGGAGAAGGAAATCTGGTTGCATACCGTAATCGATGTGGTTTGCGTCCATTGGAAACTATGCAAACAGATGACGGGTTCTTGCTGGTTGCTTCGGAAAATTGTGCCTTTGCCGATCTGGAGGGTAAGACACAGCAAATCTTACCAGGGCACATCAGGTATGTAGACGGGAAAATGGGGTACTGCGTTGATCGTTCCGTGAGCAACGGGCAATACAAAGCCAAACTCTGCGCCTACGAAGCTCTTTACTTAGGAAATCCGAACACATCGGTCGAAGGCCAATCACATTTCGAAACCCGTTACAACATCGGAGCCGCCCTTGGTGGCCTTGTTGCGCAGCGACTGCAAGGAGAACTAGGCTCCACACTCACAATCGTTTCCTCCATGCCGCATACTGGCGGGCCGTACGCTGATGGTCTGTTTGCATCTCTCGTCGAATACGGCGTGTTCGCCCAGCGTCGGGAAGTAGTCTCAACGCAATTTTTTCAGCGAACTCTAATCGGTACACCCAGCGAGCGAAAATGTCTCATTGCTCAAAAGTACCGCGTATCGGAAACGAGCCTTGCTGAAGCCGCGATAATAATTGTCGACGAGGCCCTCATTCGTGGCGATACCAGTCAGGCTGTCACGAATATGCTGCTTGCCGCTGGGGCCAAAGCCGTACATTGGGCGATCGGTTCGCCGCCCATAGTGGCTCCTAACTACTACGGCATGGGTATCGACACACTAGATGAGTTGGCATTCTGGCAGATATGGAAACAATTGCCGCCTGAACAGCGCACGCAAATCCTTCGCTTTCACAAGATGGAGCCGCAAGATCTCAAAATCATCGAAAGCAATATCGCGGCATCCATCAACGCGGCCACGATAACGTATCTGCCGTTTCCACTTCTAGTATCGTTGTTGCCCTGCAGGCAAGACGGCGTCGATTTGTCACCGTTTACATTCGAGATGCCAACCCCTGCGGGGCAGAAGCGCGCGAATAGGAACTTGCGCGAATTAGCGGCCGATCTTCCCTATTCGGAATCGATCCTTGCTTGAGGTCAAATCATGAAACCGGTTCTCGTCTTTGATTGGAATGGAACGCTGCTCGATGATACGTACGCACTGCTCCAAACGACAAATGCCATACTAGATCGCTTTGGTCATGCAACAATCGACATGAGCACCTTCCGGGAACATTGCGATGTTCCGCTATCTCTTCTTTATCGCAGTCTCGGAATGTCGCAAGACGAGGTTGCGACGGTGGATCGCGATGGCAGTGCAATCTTTCACGACACGTACGAACCTCTTGCGGGTAAAGCCGATCTGCGCGAGGGCGCGCGCAGGGTGTTGGAGTTAGCGCACCAAGAAGCAGCTTCGTCCATCATCGTGAGCAACCATATAGTCGATCCTCTGCGCTCCCAATTGAGAAGACTTGGGATCGACGACTACATCAACGATGTGCTCGCCTTTGAAAACCGCACTACCCAATATAAATCGATGAGCAAGGGAGAGCGGCTTCGTCTATACATGCAGAAAAACAACCTGAAGCCGGCGTCAACCTTCATCATCGGCGATATGCCGGTCGAAACGGATATCGCGCGCAATCTCGGACTCGTAAGCATATCCATTACCGGTGGATTTGTTTCGGAGTCGCGCTTGCGCGCGGCGCGTCCTGACTACACGATTAACAACCATCATGAGCTGTTACCAATCTTACAAAGGCACGGGTTTTTTCGGAATGCATAAATCATGATTGGCGAGGAATCATCACCCAACGTCGCTCCTAAAACGGCGAAGCAGAGAATAGGCCTTATCGGAGCTGGACGCATGGGAACCGGTATCGGTATCAGCCTATTGCGTCACCAAATCGAGCTGCATATCAAAGCGAACAAAACTCGCTTCGGTGCGGATCGCTTGACTGGTGCAGGTGCCCATGAACATCCTTCGATCGCCGAGTTGGCGCGGCATGTAAACGCCGTCGTGTTATCCTTGCCTTCCAGCCGCGAGGTTGAGGCAGTATGCCTTGGGCAAGATGGGCTGTTCGTCCATATGCCCCGAGGAGGGTTGATAATTGACTGCTCGACGTCTTATCCTGCTTCAACGGTCGCACTGGCTGAGCAGGCGCAAAAATGCGGCCTAAGCTTTATGGACGCTCCAGTAACGCGGAGCCCCGAACAAGCAGAGCTAGGCCTTCTCAACGCGATCGTTGGATCGAATGAAAAGCTTTTTCCTGTCGCTGAGGGCATTCTTGGTGCGTTTTGTGAGACCGTTCTTCATGTCGGAGATGTCGGACAAGGTCACAAGCTCAAGCTTGTTTACAACAGCATGACTATGGGGATAGCGGCGGTAGCCGCGGAGGTTTGCCAGTTTGCGTGCGGCCTTGACGTCGATCTCGTAACACTCCGCTCTCTGGTTAGTCGGGGCTCCACCAATAGCGGAATATTTCAAGCCTTCGTGTCCTTTTTGTTAGGCGAGAAACCCGATGTTCTGGCAATCTCAATCGCGAATTCCGCAAAGGATATTGAGTGCGCTGTGCGCCTGGCAGGCGAGAGCGCAGTTCCGGTGCCGGTCTTGGCTGCCGCCGCACACAAATTAAATGTCTCAGTTGTTGCGGGCAAAGGCGAACTCACACTACCTCATCTGTCTCGCCCATGAGCTCCTCGGCCTATTCATAGCAATCGAGAGCGGGCTCTAACCGCGGAGCGAGTGCAGATCGTCGTTATGGAGAGGTGTAGCTGGCGGGGCCGCGGCCCTCTATCGGTCTGCGCATTTTCATCGATGCAGTGTACGCATCCGGGCAACCCTACGATTACCCACATTTTTTGAGGTGTACTGTGCCGAAAAACTTGAGTCGCCAGAAACGCTTGTGATTCTTTGACGGGTACCTGATTCGAGAAGAGGTGCTCTATGGACTGACTTCACGCGCGCGGGATGAGAAGGCGGATCGGTTGACGTCTGACGCGGTGACCTGGTTTGACCGTGAAGCAGCGCTTTGCGAATTCCATGACACTCGGCTTGGCGAGAGAATTCGCATGCTGCTGAAGCAGATCGGCGGAGACATCGGACAGAGCATTCCGATGGTGTGCCAAGACTGGGCTAATACCAAGGCGGCCTATCGTTTCTTTCTCCAATGAACGAGTAAGCGAGGCCGACATCCTGTCACAGTGCCGGCCTTTGGCATGAGTTGCATCGTGTCGAGACATGATGCATCCGCGCCACGTCCGCGTTTCACCGTATTGGCGACCGGCGCGAGTACATCTGATTGGCAGCTTCATTCCACGAGGCGACCTAAGTGCGGCAAGGCCGCCGCTTTTGTTGACCAGGCGATTGCCGGCATCTGAGCCGCTTCGCGCGAGAAGATCGGTGCTTTCCCGGTACGACGTTTGGAATTGTGCGAACGGATTGTCGGGCGGAGGGAGCTCCAGCCACTCGTCGTCGTACTCGGGACGGTCGTGCTCGAGTCCGTAGTCGAAATCTTCGACCACGTGGTGGGAGCCGGTGTTGGTTTCCTGATGGTTCTCGACGCCCTCCGGATACTCCCAGACCCTAGGGAAAGTCTTCCCAATTCCGGATGCTTAATAACGGCTTCATGGTGGAGCTCCGGTCCCATCTGTCGCTCGTCGCTGCAAACGGCGTTCCAGTCCAGCAGGTCCGAATCGATTTCGTGTATCTCGCCAAAACGTCGATGTCTGATACGGGCGGTTCCATTGCAGTAGACGTACATCACCAGCGATTTCCCGACTCTTTCCGATGGCATCATACCATCGGAGCGCGCCCGCGGTCGAAGCGGATTGTCGATCGCCGATAACCGACGAAGGAGTGCACGACCGGCGTCGAGCAATGGACAGGAGTCGGATCCCGCGCCCAACATACGGCCATGAAGAAGGTCGTGAAAAGCGATGTCATCGGACAGCAGGGAATGTCCCTCATCGAGGGAATCGTTCTCTTGGAGTTCATGTTCTATCCGACCGGCGGCGTCGAAGCGGAGATCGACGGCTTCATCGAGTTGCGTGACGCCGAAACGGGCGAGGTCGCAACTGGTAGTGTCCAGTATCTTTCGCACATTGATCAGGCGACGACTCCGGTCTCAGAGAGTTGCTGCTGATAGAGCGGTCGCATATTCATGTAGCATTTGGTCGACCACGCGTTCCGGCAATGTGCCGCAGCCGTGCCACTGCCAAGTTGAGACAGGATTGACCGTCAGGAAAGGCGCCGATGACACGGGTTCGTCGCCGGATCTCCTTCATGATGCGCTCGAGCGGATTGTTAACCGGTATGAGGATGGCGCGGTCACTGTTTCCGCTACTGGCTTTTCGAACTGGTGGCATATGCTGCGAGTATCCGGGATAGAGGCTCCGGGAGCACGAAGGTGCGGGCGGCCGGTTCGTACGATGAGCTGCGAGCTCGTTTTGTTAGGTGGCCGCCTCTTACGACTCGCCCGGTTGCGCCGAGAGCGCGAATCCGTAGTTGTCGTGTCGCCCGCCGCTCTCGTTATCAACGTGGCGGGTAGGAAAGACGGACATGCGACGCGTAATCGGAATGGATATCCACCGCACCTTCTGGGAGGTGGCGATTTGGGAAGGAGGCGTGCTGCGGCACGCAGGCCGGGTCGACATGACCCGCGTGGCACTTGAAGGCTTCGGGAGGACGCCTAAGCCGACGGACGAGGTCGTTCTGGAAGCGACTGGCAATAGCATGGCAGCGTCGCGCGTACTGTCGCCTTTCGTCGCCCGGGAGGTGATCGCCAACCCGCTGCAGGTGAAGGCGATCGCCCATGCGCATGTGAAGACCGACAAGGTTGATGCAGGCACTCTCGCGAACCTTTACGTCGCGGGCTACTTGCCCGAAGTGTGGACGCCGGACGCGGTTACCGAGCGATTGCGCCGGCTGGTGGCGCGGCGTTACCAGATTGTACGTCGTCGAACACGCGTAAAGAATGAGGTGCATGCGATCCTTGCGTCGCATCTTGTTCCGAAGTGCCTTCACTCTGACCTGCTCAACCAGCGCGGCCGAGTGTGGCTTGCACGGCAGGTCGTGCCGGCAGATGAGCAGCCGGCACTTGAGCGGAATATCCGTGAACTCGATCGGCTCGCCGAAGACCAGGCGGAGTTGGACCGCGAGATCGCACTGAGTGTCATGGGCGACAGTCCCGTGCGAAGGCTGATGACGATCACGAGCGTCAACCTAACGGTGGCCGTCGGCATCATCGCGGCGGTCGGCGACGTCACGCGAGTCAAGAGCCCACAGAAGCTGGTGAGCTACTTCGGCCTGAATCCACGGGTACGCCAGTCGGGCCTCGGCGCTGCCCATCATGGGCGCATCAGCAAGGTTGGTCGCAGCCACGCGCGGGCGATGCTGGTCGAGGCGGAATGGGGTGCTGCAAAGAGGCCTTGTTCGTTCGCATCAGGGCGAAGCGGGGGCATCAGATCGCGGCGGTCGCGCTTGCCCGTAAGCTCACTGTCCTATGCAGGCATCTGCTGACCAAGCAGGAAGACTATCTTTGGGCGCGGCCGGCTCCGGTGGCGAGCAAGATGCGCGCCATGGATGGAGGCTCAGGCGGGGCGGCCGCAGAAGAAAGGCAATCGCCGGGGGGACCACTTACGCCTATAACGTCAAGTCTCTGCGCGACCAGGAACGTCAGGTCGCCGAACTCGCCGAGAAGAGTTACGTACGATTTGTAACGTACTGGAAAGTATGTCCGCCGAGGGCGCGGCGCGCGGACGCCTCAACCCGATAAGGCTTGAATAGGCTGCCTGGCCGCGCTTCCAGCCGACACGCCGCTCTTCGCCACGAGGTCGCCCGCGCCAACCGCGGCGCGGCTCTCTTGGGTATGAATGGCCTTGAGCATGTGGCTCACCTCGCGGACCCGGGTCGACGGCACGAGGCTGAAGACATTGCGATAAAAATGCACCATGCGGCGCTGATAGCGTACCCCCCGTAGTAATCCGTAACGCTTTCGGCAAGACCTCGGCAGGCATCGGAAACCACCAACTGCACGCCCTTGAGACCACGATCGACGAGATGCCGCAAAAACGATGACCAGCCGGACTTGCCTCCGTGGCACCTTCACAGATGCCGAGGATCCCCCGGAATCCCTCGGCATTGACGGCCGAGGCCATCAGCAGCGACACGTTGCGAACTTCACCGGCCCAGCTGCGCTTCATCACAATGCCATCGAGATAGAGATACGGATGCTCGTCCTCGATCCTGCGATTCCGCCATGCCTCGATCTTGGCATAGATCTTCTTGTTCAGGTTCGACACTGTGCTCGGGCTGACCCGGGTGCCCCACAGCGCCTCCGTGATGTCTTCGACCCGGCGAACTGAAATCCCGGCCAGATACATCTCGATCAGCGCCTCCTCAACCGAGCTCTCCCGCCTCTGGTAGCGCTCGATAGTCGCCGTCTCGAAGGTTTGCCGCCGTAGCTTCTGGCCTTCAAATTGACGTCGCCCGCCTTGGTTTGCAGCGTTCGTTCGTAGCTGCCCGCCCGCGTGTCCTGCTGGGCCTGGCTCCGCTCATAGCGTCCGACACCGCACAGCAGGTCCGCTTCGGCCTCCAGCATGGCATTCAGCGTCTCTTCTACCGTTCCGCGGACCATCTCGCCCAGGTGATCGCGAATCCGGGCTTCATCTATCTGGATCACCTGACCCATGGCATTCCCATCGTTCATCCAAAGCTCCTTCATTCTAGAAGAAGCCGTCAGTGCTGAAAGAGCGAAAGATTCTGTACGCAACCTGCTCCTGCGGGTCCAGGGCAAGGCCACTGAGCGCGAACGACTGCAGGTGGAGACCGAGGAAACGTTCGAATTCGCGTGCGCCGACGCTGACATCGAATACTGGACCAAAGGCACGGCTCCCGTCCTGCTGATCGTCGTGGCTCTGAAGACGCGGAAGGCCTACTGCAAATCGCTGAAGGAGTGGTTTGCGGATCCGGAGCGCCGTAAGTCCCGCAGGTCGTCTTCGAGAAGGCGAACCTACCAACGCTAAGGGGTGTCCCAATGGGGCGATCTGAGTACAATAGGACCTATGCTTGGTGGCAGGATTAAGCCGCCACACTAAAAGCGAGGACTACGCATGCGCCCGAATTATCTTTTCGGAATGAGGCAAGCCGCGAGGCAAGCAAAGGCACTCCAAATTCCCGAAATCGCCGCTATCGAGTTTGGCGTCGCTGGCGGTATGGGACTGCTGGAGATGGAACAAGTCGCTGAGAGTCTTCAGGCTGAAACGGGAGTTCGCTTCCGACTCTACGGCTTCGATCTGGAAACTGGCTTGCCACCCTCTGACGATTACCGAGATCTGCCATACCTCTGGCGCGCCGGTTTTTTCAAAATGGATAGGGCTAAATTGGAGCGTCAATTAAAGCGCGCCACCCTGATAATCGGCAACGTCGGCGAGACGGTTCTGGCGTTTATCGAACGCTATTCGCCACCTGTTATCGGCTTTGTGTCTTTCGACCTCGACCTCTATACAAGTACTAAGCCGGCACTAAACCTTTTCAACTCTGCTGCATCTCATTTTCTACCACGGACCTTCTGCTACTTTGACGATATCGTCGGTGATCTTGATGAAGTACACTGCGAATGGGTTGGGGAACTTCTGGCAATCCGGGAATTTAACGATGCTCACGCAGCGCGGAAAATCGCAAAGATAAACGGTCTGTCTTGGAAGTTTGGCGCACCAACGCAGTGGCATGACCAGATCTTTGTGTTGCACCTGTTCGATCACCCCGCCTACAAGCAATACATCAATGAGCGGACGGACTGGCAACTGCCCCTACCAGAATAAGTTAGCTGGTCCCGGCCTTGCGGCAGATCTCCGCCACCGCAACCCCGTCACTGCCCTGCTTCAGGATGAGCGCCTTCTGGGCGTCCGAAAACTTCGAAGCCTTCATCGTCCTTCGCTCCTCCCAGCCAGGGAACCGGTGCGAAAAACTCTAGCCAAAAATGGTCCAGTTTGCCGGCCTCAGATCAGAAGATGGACGGGCAAGGTTCACGGAAGAGCAGGTTATCGCAGTGTTGAAGGAGCATGAGGCTGGAGCGACGACAGCAGGCCTGGCTCGCAAACACGGGTCTCCGAGGCGACGATCTACAATTGGAAGGCCAAGTTCGGCGGCATGGAAGTCTCCGAAGCCAAGCGGCTGAAGCGCTCGAGGAAGAGAACGCGAAGCTGAAGAAGCTGCTGGCCGAGCAGATGCTCGATGCGGCGGCACTGCGCGAGCTTTTGTCAAAAAATGTATGGTTCACCCCGTCCGTGTAAGGGTTCGTAACAACGAAAATGACACTTCCAGTTGCATAAATGTATCCGGCCTCTCGTGAGTGGACTGCTGTTGCAGCCAGGCCATGATGAGATCTGCGCACGCCGTTCCCAATAAATGGTTCGGGCACGAAGCCCGTTTTTTGCACAGGCCTTACGGCATGTTGATCCACTGTTTCGTCATCACTGTTCCCGAGCCATGCAATCGAAGCCAGCGTCAGGTGAAAGCAGGATCTCTGCGTTCGTAGAGAGCTCAAGACCACCCAGACAATGCGTGCGGATTCCGAGATGATGGTGCGCACCGTACCGACTTGATGGCGCGCAGGGTTCCGAAATGATCGCGCCCAGCATTCCGAGCATTTTCCGCGCAGCATTCGGATTTGATCGCGCGCAGATTCGGATGGTGTGAGGCCCGATCGTTGGGCCAATTCTCCGGCTGGAAGCAGCTGGGAGGATTGGATGCCGACGAGGAGGGTTATCATGCGCCAGGTGCGCGAGATTGTGAGGCTGAGCCTTGCATCGGGAGGCGTCCGACGCGATGACCTGGTTTGATCGTGAAGCAGCGCTTTGCGAATTCCAGGACGCTGGACTTGGCGAGAGATTTACATGCTACTGAAGCAGATCGGTGGAGACATCGGCCAGAGCATTCCGATGGTTTGCCAAGACTGGGCGAATACCAAGGCGGCCTATCGTTTCTTTTCCAATGAACGAGTAAGCGAGGCCGACATTCTGTCTGGTCTCTTTAAATCGACGCGGGAACGTATCGCGGCTGCGAAAGGTCCTGTTCTTGTCCCGCATGATACGACCGAGTTCACCTATCAAAGAGAGCGCCCGGATCTGATCGGGATGATTAAGCGCATCCCCAAAAGCAACTCCCGAAGATTGGACGGAAAACCCAAACGTACACGACATGCGGAATATTGATGCATTCGAGCTTTGCGGTGACCCTCGAGGGGCTTCCACTGGGGCTCAGCGCCGTGAAGTTCTGGACCGAAAGAAGTTCAGAGGGGGCGCCGCGCTCAGGCGCGAGGTCAACCTGACACGGATCCCCATTGAAACCAAGGAGAGCATTCGGTGGCTGGAGAACCTCAAACAATCCACGGAGCTTTTCGAGAAGCCACGCAGTGCATCCATATCGGTGATCGTGAGGCCGATATTTATGACTTGTTGTGCGCCGCCCAAGAGGTTGGAACGCATTTCTTGGTAAGGACCTTTGTCAATCGCCTGGCAGGCGATGGCGATCATACCGTTGCAACGATAATGGACGAGGTCGTGGTCAAAGGCCTCCACCGGATCGAAGTCCAGGATAGCAAGGGCAATCCAGACCAGTCTGTTCTTGAAATCCGGTATCGTAAAATCGGTACTTTGCTACCGATCGGCAAGCAGTCGCGGTATCCAACTTTGACTATGACAGTGATCCACGCTGATGAAAGAGGAGCGCCAAAGAACAGAAAGAAGATTGAATGGAAACTCCTGACCGATCTTCCAGTGCAATCGGCGCAGGGCTGCGATCGAGAAACTCGAATGGTATTCCCTGCGATGGAAGATCGAGGTCTTCCACAAGATACTCAAATCCGGCTGTAGGGCAGAGGAGGACTCGCAACTGCGGACTGCTCAGCGATTGACGAATCTGATCTCGGTATTCTGCATTGTGAGCTGGCGCATTTTTTGGATGACGATGCTTAATCGTTCAGCGCCAAATGCCTCACCGGATTTGTGCTGACCAAGGCTGAAAGCCAATTGCTTGATCGGCTCGTCGAAGACAAGAATCCAGTCGACACACAACGAAAGACATTGTCGCATTATCTTATCAAGATCGCCAGGCTCGGCGGCTATCTCGCCCGCGCCAACGATCCGCCACCAGGGAATCTGATCATATGGCGCGGATTATCGCGATTCATCGATATCGCAACGGGAGCGAAACTCTGACTCAAAAAATGTGGGTAATCGCAAGCATCACCGGACGGATACCATCAAGCTTGGCCCACGGCGAGTTCGGGCGCCTTTCGGCCGAGGGCAGGCTGCTCGTCAGCCGCGCCAAACGCAGCATTGCCGCTAGCGCGCAGAACGCGCCGGTCGCGATGAAAAAGAGCGGCCCTCGCAGGACTCTGGATACTGCACAGTCTTAGATGTTGTATTTCGTGTGGACGGTAAACGATACTATCCCGGCCTCGGGCGCGTGAGCCGTTAGGCCGAAGCGGGCTAAGAGAAGAGCTACCGACCTCGATGCTTGTTCTTCCGGGTTCTGATCAATCGCCAGAGCAACGACGCCGGTCTTCATCATCTGTCTGACCTCGTCGCTAAGGTCGTGCGCGATCACGATTGGTGCTCTGGCCAACCACGGTGCCACTGTGTGGGCAAGCCCATTTTTTGATCCCGCGACGTAGATACCGCTGACAGCATCCTCGGACATTCCTTTAGGGCACTCATCGCTCTCCATTATCTCGACGTGTATCGGAGAAGAAAGTTCTGCCTTCACACCGTCTCGAAATCCACTAATCCTAGAGGCCTCCGCTCGGTATTTCAGATCGGAGCAGACCGCTAAGTAGATTCCCCGATTGACCATCCGGGACATGAAGAATGCCGCAGCTCGTCCGGCTCCGTAGTGGTCAATCCCGACGTAGGCCAACCGTGGTGTCGTCGGCAGGTCTGATCCGAGAGTAATGACAGGGGTCCCCGATGAGGTCACCGAGGCAATCGCATCTATCATTTGATCTGTCTCGGGTCCGTACACTATCACCGCGTCTGCCTTGGCCGCGCGAATCAGACCCGGGACCGCTTCCGCATGCCGCTCCTCGAATAGGACGCGTTCGATCACAAGGGATTTTGTAGTTTGCGCGATTTGGCTTTCAAACGCTCGGGCAAGCCGCAACAGAAGGGGCGTCCTTTGCGAAGGCATTATTACCTTGACTCGAAAGAGCCGACGATGGGGCGATGGAAGAGTCCGACTGATCCCCAGCTGACGAGCAGCTTCGATGACTTTCAGCGCCGTCTTCGGGGATACATTAGCTCGTTCATTGAGGACGCGATCGACCGTTGCAATTCCGACGCCAGCGAGCTTGGCTACCTCGTTCAGCCCAGGTTTCATTCGCTTCGGCTTTCGTTTTGCGGTATGTTTGTTGACGATAGCCCATCGCAGGTCAACACCGCACTTCGCACCAAGATGTCATGGATGCACAGGATTATAACTGATGACTGAGCGATGCAGAATAGTCATCGTTGGAGGGGGGCACGCCGGCGGCAGATTGGCGCAACTCTTGTCTCGCGGCCCCGATCGCGTCCACGTGACCCTCGTCGGGGCCGAGCCTATCTATCCCTACGAACGACCTCCGCTATCTAAAGGAGTTCTCCTGGGCACCAGCGGGCTCGATGACTGCGTGTTGTGGAAGCCTAACGACCCAGTTTGGGAGCGTGTAGAGACCCATCTCGGCGTCGCCGTTGAAGATGTTGATCGCGTCCGGAAAAACATCCGACTTAGCGACGGTAAAGTGATTAGATACGATCGATTGGTTCTCGCTACCGGCTCTCGAGTTCGCGGGTTTCCGGTGCAAGGAAGTCAGCTCCGCGGCGTCTTTAGCCTTCGAAGTTACGCCGATGCTCAAACCGTTTCTAAGTACTTCCTGGCATCAAACCGAGTGGCCGTCGTTGGTGGCGGATTTATCGGCCTCGAAGTCGCGGCGGCCGCCGCACAGCGCGGCATCCAGCCACGAGTGATCGAAGCTTCCGACCGACTGCTTTCTCGCTTGGTGCCGCGACTGGTAGCAGATCGCCTTGCCGAGACGCACCTCCACGCTGGTGTGCAATTGACGTACGGGGCCATGGTCGAGAGGTTCGTTTCCAATGGCCATGGTAGCCTAAAGCGCGCTGTTCTCAGCAATGGAGATGCTGTTGACTGCAGTGTCGCCGTCGTTGCCGTTGGTGTTGAACCTGAGATATCCCTTGCGATTGGCGCCGGCTTGGAGATCGACATTGGTGTAATAACTAACGAGCAGCTGCGTACCTCTGATCCCAACATATTCGCCTGTGGCGACATTGCCGCCTTCTGGCATCCACTTTACCAACGGCATATACGTTTGGAGTCGTGGCAAAACGCGGAGGATCACGCAAGAATCCTAGCCGCCGTACTGCTGGGCGAAGAAGTTACGGCGCCGTCAGTCCCATTCTTTTGGTCTGACCAGTACGACCTCTCCCTTCAAATAATGGGGTTACCTCATCTCGGTACGTCGACAAGGCGAAAACCGACAGCGTCTGGAAGCGCGATCTTGCTTCACTGCGACGCACTTGAACGACTCGTCGGCGCGACCGCCATCGGACCCACGGCGCTCATCGGGCGAGAGCTGAGAAAAATGCGTCAGCTGATTGCTTCACGCGCTATCTGCAACTCTGTCACGCTTGACGGAGCCGAGTTAGAGGTCGTTGCGGGTTAAGCCCGTCGAGGTACCAAAACGGTGACCGCTCCATCCTCGATTCTCACCTCGTACGTGCGCAGGTTTATGCATACCGGAGCGCCAAGTGCCTTTCCCGTCATATAGCTGAACCGTCCAGAGTGACGGGGGCACTCCACCGTGTGGCCCTCAACATAACCATCGGACAGGTGGGCGTGTTCATGAGTGCAAATATCGTCTGTTACGAAGATTTCGCCCTTCGGGGAGCGAAATATTGCGTATGAATGCCCGTCAAACTCCCAGCGACGAACGTCTTGAAGCCGAATATCCTCTACCTTGCACGCAAACACCCATGTACGAGCGGTGTCGTCAACCATCTTCAAATCTAGGCTCATGTTGAACTTCTCTTCCCTCTTTAGAATATGCTGAACGTCTGGCGCCATCACTTTTGCACCTGACATCGAACCCTTCGTCGATCGATCCGGCGGCAAAGTCGGGCTATCATTAGGTCGACTTCTAGTTCTCCCGCGTACCCGTCGACCTCATTGCACCTTTGGATCTTCTCAATAGACCATGTATGCATGCGCCGCTTCCGGCCGGGCCCCCCAAACCGATGTCGACCAAGATCCCAGCGCTCTCATAGCTCAAATCAACAGAAAGAGGCCATCTGGATCAGCACACGAAGCGTGTATCGACGATACAACAAATCGCGATCGCCTTGATCTGGACACCTACATCTGCAGTCTACAGTTTGCAGTCTTCAGCAGCGGAGCAGTAGTGGGCTGTAACGTTTCCTGAGTTCAAGCGCTGTCGTTGTGCTCTACGCGTTGTCTTCCAGGTGGGCTCCAGACTTGTCCCAAGCCTTCCTGACGCATTCTCGAAGCATCAGGGCTTCGCTCCAGCGATCCGTTGTATCTTCACCATCTCGACCGGTTATCGCGTACGGCCGCGGCCCCAACTCGCAAGTAAACGCCAATGCCTCTCCGTCCGCCGCGCGCCGGCGCCAACTCCGAAAGCCGTAGCCCCACCACTCTAAGAACTGGTCGAGCCACATTTGGTGCTGCGGGAAGCTAATCTCGATTTGTATTTGCTCGCGGCTTGCTACCCTACCGTGGAACGCCCAACACCTATCCAAAACTTGATGGATGTGGCTGTTATTCTCCTCGGTAATTGGCCATGAGAACTCGCGCCCAACAACGAAGTGCGAAATATCCCCCAGCAGCTTGAGATCGGGGATTCGTTCAAGTAGATCGAGTGTAAAGAACAGGTCGGTCGTCATCCGGTCGCGATGTGTCTCTATATAGACGGGAAAATCGACCTCCTCGGCAAGCCGCAGCCATCCTTCTAAAAGCGGGATGCAATCATCCAAGCGACGTGGCCGTACATCTGGTTGAATCTCAAGATGATGAAGACCGAATTCCGTTGCATTTTCGAGCACTGGCTTGAGCTCATCGATGGTCTTCGGAAAACACTGGCCTTCGGCTGTCAACCCGTTCGCCTTCAACAGGCCATGCAGCTCGCGTACGTACTCCCGGCTCCGCCAATCTGCGCTAACGCCGTCATAGCCGGCATCTTTGATCATTCGGATGTTTTCCTCAAGCCCGCGTTCTGGCTCCGTCGCGCTTCGCAATTCCATGGCCCAAAGCGACTGAAAGAACAGGATGGTGTTCATGTAGTGTCTACCTTCGAACTGCTGAGAGAGCGGCTTCATGCGTTGAGTGGGCGTTGACGGCATCTGACTGCAAGAGCTTTCTCAAATCGTAGCTTGGGTCCTGCAGGACGGAAGGCGACGGGCGAAGGCGCCTCTCAATTATCGAGGTCGCGACTCGGACGATCTTTGCTACTTGCGATAGGCTACCGAACGCCGCCGTGGCCTCTAGAACGCCAAATCTGTCTAGGAGAAACGTTACTATACCCCCATCGTCTAAACTACGATTTACCTCGACCTGCGATTTGTTCGGAATGCCAGCAACTTGGAATACTTTGTCGAATTGATCAGACCACATCCATGGAACTGCCCTATAGGAAACCTTTCGTCCCAAAATGTTCAACGCGGCAGTGCCCCCCTGGTCCAGCGCATTCTTCCATGCCTCCAATCGTATCGTGTCTTTACCCGTCGACGCCGGATATCTTGCTGCGTCTCCGGCGGCGAAGATCCGAGAGTCTGCAGTTTGGAGGTATTCATTGACGAGAATGCCGTCGTCAGTGGCAAGGCCAGCCTTCTGCGCCAATTCAACGTCGGGATCCGCGCCAACAGCAACCAGAACTGTGTCGGCTACGAATTCCTGTCCTGATCTGAGTCGCACGCCCTCGACCATGTCGCAACCAATGATCGCCTCCACGTCCGCTCCGAGGAAAACCTTGGTGCCGTTGGAACGATGCAGTTCTAAGATTCTATCGGACGTCGAGATCGGCATCACGCGAGACAGCAGAGCGGGTGCCTTTTCCAAAACTGTTGTGTCAACACCTCTTGCCCGGGCAGACGCCGCGACTTCCAATCCGATCAGTCCTCCGCCGATAACGACAAGCCTTCGTGCCGGCATCAATCTCTCTCGGAGAACGGCGGATTGATCCAACGACCGCAGCGCGATCACTCCCTTCGAGCCGACGCCAGGCAACTGCGGAAAACGCGGTTTTGCTCCTGTCGCGAGCAGGAGGTAGTCATACCGAAAACGATCTCCTCCAGCGAGTGTAACGCTCTGTGCGTCCCGGTCGATTGCTTCCGCTCTGACCCCAGAGCGGAAAAGGATTCCGTTCTGGTCAAGCCAACCTGGGGCAAGAGCCGCTACGCCGCTGAAGCTCTCCTCTTGAGTAAGGACTGACTTGGACAGAGGCGGACGCTCATAAGGGGCGGACCGTTCCTCCGTTAGGAGTACAATCTCGTCGGACCACCCATGCTCCCGTAGTGCGCGAGCTGCACTCGTCCCAGCATGTCCAGCACCAACTATGACAATTCTTCGAGCCATCACATCAAGTCCGAACTGTGCGAGCTTGGAGGTTAGTCGCCGACATCTGATTTAGGCTATTCTGAACCTGATGTTTTTCCATCATGTTTACGATTCGTAGACTCGCTCGTGTGCGGGGCGCCCCGAGTCGGCGGCCTGCCGGCGTAGGATCAACGCCATGTAGTGTGGCGTGTTCGCCGTCAGCGCCTCTGAGACCAGGACTTCACGAAGGAGGATTTCTGGTTCATCGTTGCCGTACGGAGCGAAGTTGAAGCAGAAATCCGGGCCGGACAAAGCCCCGGCAGAACAAGTGCTGAAGGACAACCGACGCCAGGCACCTCGGCAGTATTCAGCGGAAAAGAATATCCGTATCGTGTTGGAAGGATTTGCGCGACGAGGAGAATATCTCCGAGCTGTGTGGCCTCGATGTATTATGGCCGGTCCAAGGAGTTCCTTGAGGCTGGCAAACGCCGCCTTGGGGGGCGACACTGCCCGCTCAGCCACGTCCGGCGAGGTCAAGGATCTTCGTCGTGAAGCCTCCGAATTGAAGGAGGTGGTCGCCGATCGTACCCTGGAGAACCGCTTACAAAAAAGAGTTGAGCGCGGCTGGGGAGGACGAGGCATGAGGTATCCTGCGTTCGCGAAGGCCGAGATCATCGCGCTGGTCGAGCAATCACCATCTGCGTGCCAGACGCACGCTCGAGAAGCTCGGCATCCCGCGAGCCGCATTTTATCGGTGGTACGATCGCTACCGTGCGGTTGGCGTTGAGGTACTGGCTGAGTATCGCTCGAAGTCGGACATGGTCTGGAATCGGGTTCCTGACGAAGTCCGCGGTCAGATCATCGATCTGGCGCTGGAGATTCCCGAGCTGTCGCCGCGCGAGCTGGCGGTGCGCTTCACCGATGACAGAAAGTACTTAGTCTCCGAGGCGCTGGGTCTATCGGCTGCTGAAGGCGCACGACCTGATCACCAGCCCCGCCTATGAGGTGATCAAGACGGCCAACGAGTTCAAGGACAAGACCACGGCGATCAACCAGCTCTGTCAGACTGACTTCGCCTACCTCAAGATCACCGGCTGGGGCTGGTATTATCTGTTCACTGTGCTCGCTGACTTCTCGCGTTATATCGTGGCGTTGAGGATGAGCCCAACCATGTGCGCCTCCGACGTTACGGCCACGCTCGACCGGGCGCTTGTCGCCTCAGGCCTGGAGTACATCAATATAAAGCAGCGGTCACGGCTTCTCAGCGACAACGGATCAAGTTACGTCGCGGATGATCTGGCCACCTGGCTCAAGGGCAAGGACATACGGCCTGTGCGCGGTGCGCCAATCATCGCCAGACCCAGGGCACTGGCATCAGACCTTGAAGAACCGCATCTTGCTGAGCGCATCAAGCGCGAGACCATCGCAATCCGTCGCTTGCGGCATCGACTGCAGGCAGCTTAACCTCTAGCCCAAGATGATCCGGAGCCTCCCTTCTCGAAATGCATGAGCGGTCTCAAATTATCTGACGACGGACACAACGCGAACATTGCGGCGCCGTGGTCGAAGTTGGCGAAGAGTTCGGCCGCGGCGGTGAAGGTCGTGTGGTCCGTTGTGAGCAAGACGCCAAAGTTCGTCGCCGGTGGCGCAGCCCTCAGCGTACAACGGTTCGCTGCTAATAACGCGAGCGACCGGTTCGCGGCGAAGTCGTTCACCTCGAAGTGGCGCCCGGCGCAATCCGTTGTGGCCGCTCAGATGCTGCATCGCGGTTCGAAAGGCAGTGATGTCTGGTGTACCGGTGTTTCGATAGCGAGCACGCTAAGTTGCATCAGTTGCCGATCTGCAATCTATACTCTCGACCGCTATACGTAGCGTGCAGGGGAGCAAACGAGCCGTACAATGACGAGCGTTTAGCGGCCGTGGCGACAATGCAGTAAGCCGTAGCTCGACATTTTGATGGATTTCAATCAACCTAACCATCGAGCCATCCAACGCTCTGCCATATACTGAAGAAAATATAGGGGTGGATTGCGCGCCAGGAGGAAGCGATGATGGAGGAAACTAAATTCGGCCGTCGCGACGAGTTTGGTCACTACGCGCCTAAGGAGCTCATCAGTTATGGGCCGTTGTTCACGTTGCCTCCGAAACCTATGGCGGTGATAAAGTGGTTGCCAGGGTACTTTTTGCCTTGGAACCTGCTGCTTATCGTGTTCGGGATCGGTTATTGGCTCTTTCTTGCGCCGTCTCTTGAACAAATGAAGACACTCGAGATCGGCTGGGTACTTTATCTCGTTCTCCTCAACTATGCCATCGTCGTCCTTTGGTATGGCGCCTGGCACTCTTGGCTCTACGTTTTGCGACGGCAGGAGACGCGCTTTAAGTACAACCCGCGTTGGCCCACGGCCAGAGCTACTGTTTTCGTCTTCGGCAAACAGGCTTTGGACAATATTTTCTGGACGATAACGAGCGGCGTTCCGGTCTTTACAGCATATCAGGTCGCGGCGTTTTATCTTTATGCCAACGGCTACGTGCCTCTCATCACCTTGTCAGACAACCCAATATGGTTCATCGTCCTGCTGTTACTCGTCCCATTCATTCATGAGGTCCACTTTTACGCGGTTCACCGCCTGCTTCATACTCGTCTCCTCTACAAGTACGTTCATTCATTGCACCACAATAATACGAACGTGCTTCCCTGGTCGGGATTAGCGATGCACCCGGTCGAACACATCCTGTATTTTTCTGTCATCGTGTTGATCGCTGTCTTCAATTCACATCCAATACATATGCTTGCCATGGTGATGCGCGCGGGCCTCGCTCCAGCAATTGCCCATACCGGTTTCGATCGAACCGAGCTGGGGGGCGAGCGCACCGTCCCATCTGGAGTCTACGCTCATTATCTTCACCACAAGCTTTTCGAGGTGAATTACGCTGATGGGGCGGTCCCACTAGACAAGTGGTTTGGCAGCTTTCACGACGGCAGCCCTGAAGCCGATGAGCGTCTAAAGCTTCGTATGGAACGGCGTGCTGAAGCTTATGCCAAGAAGGACGCTCGAGCCTGACTGGGTGCTCAACGTACCCTAGAATCCTATTGAAGAACTCAAGCCGCACGGAGAACTCCGCGGCCAAGCACCACGTCAGCAAAGGGGAAACGTTATGATTGTGGCAAGGATTGTTCGTCGCGCATTTCTCGCAGGCGTCGCGGGGATCGCCCTTACAAGTGTAGCGTTCGCAGACGGGCCCACTCCGATTCGAGTTAAGTCGGACGCGCACGCCGAGGTACCGCAAAAGTTTAAGAATCACGCGGTTAAGATCGCGGTTGTCCGCCAGCTCAACACTGGCGACGTGTATCAGGAGTGGATTGCCGGCGTTGAGGCTGAAGCGAAGAAGCTCGGCGTCAAGCTGACGGTCTACAACGCCGACGGCGACAATGCGAAGCAGGCGCTGATGCTGCAGCAGGCCGTAGCCACTCAGCCGGATGCCATCGTCATTGGTTGGGGATTTGGTGATAGTCTGCGCGACGGCATCAAGGCGGCCGCTGACGCCAATATTCCTGTCGTGACCTACTACGTTTCGGTCGAGCCGTCGGACAAGGTCATCACCGTTGATCAGGGCGACAAGCTGATGATGACCGGCATCCTTGGTGCTCTGAAGGCCCATATCGGCGGCGACGGTGCAAAGGCTGACGTCATCTATGTCTATGTGCCAGGCTATCAGGCGCTCGATCTGCGCAACGAAGTCTGGAAGGAATTCTTGAGGGCCAACCCTGGCGTCAATACGGTAGCGACGATCGGCGTCGTCAACGCCAACACTGCCGCCCAGACGGCCGATCAGGCCAAGGCAGCGCTGACTGCCCATCCAAACGTCAAGGCGATTGTCGCGCCGTATGATGAGTTCACCAAAGGCGCATCGCTAGCGATCAGCGAACTCGGTCTGGCGGACAAGGTTAAGACCTATGGCATGGACATCTCAACTGCCGACATCGCGGTAATGACGAAGCCACACAGTCCTTGGGTGGTCACGGCTACCACCAACCAGTCCAATGTCGGCTCGGTCGTACTGCGGGTGGCCGCGGCCAGGATTGCCGGCGACCTCATCGGCAACACGCTGAGCGTGCCGCCGCTGGTTATCACTCAGGAAGAGCTGCGCACGAACAAAGTCGAGAACATCGAACAGCTTGGTGCGGTCTTTCCGGATCTGAAGACGCCGGACGTGGCGAAGGCCCCTTGGATGGATAAGATGAAATGAATCGGTCCACGCAGGAAAGCCTCGCTGGAGGTTGCCCTATGTCCGAGCGAACGAGAGCCCTCGTCGAGTTCCGCAACATCACCAAGCGCTTCGGTGCCACGCAAGCGCTAAAGGGTGTGAGCTTCTCGATTATGCCGGGCGAGACGCTGGGTCTGCTCGGTGCCAACGGCGCCGGCAAGTCCACGCTCATCAAAGTGCTCTCCGGCAATTTCCTGCGCACGTCCGGCGAAATCCTGATCGAGGGCGAGCGGACCGAAATCCGCTCGCCGACCGAAGCGCGTGACTGCGGCATCGCGACCGTTCACCAGAACATCGACGATGCCGTGGTGTTCGGCATGACAGTGGCAGAAAATTTGCTGCTCGACGATCTCTCGACCGCCGACTCGCCCTTCTTTCTCAACCGCCGCAGCGTCATGGACCGCGCGCAGCAGGTGCAGCAGAAGTTGGGCCTCAAGCTACCGCTGGAAGCTCCGGTGGAGGAACTGTCAGCGAGCGGTCGGCAGGAGGTGGCGATCGCGCGCGCCCTAGTGAAGAACCCTAAGCTGTTGATCCTCGACGAGCCGACTTCGACGCTGTCGGCGCGTGAAGCGGAAAAATTGTTCGAGGCGGTGGCGGACCTCAAGCGGCGCGGTATCGCGGTGCTTTACGTCTCGCACCGCATGAGCGAGAGCCAGCAACTATGCAACCGCGCAGTCGTTTTGCGCAATGGTCAGATCGTTTCCGAGCACCAGTCACCGCTCGATACGAATGCGATAGCGACATCAATTCTCGGCGATCTGATCTTGTCGGCGAAACATGTCATCCGCCGCTCGGACCAGGTGCCGGTGTTTGTCGGACGCGGCTTGCGTGTGCGGCCCGATGCGGTGCCCGTCGACCTGACGTTCCGCAAGGGCGAGGTGATCGGTATCACCGGGCTCGTTGGCGCCGGGAAGACCGAGCTTCTGGAACAGATTTACGGTGCTATGCCGCTGGTTTCGGGCAAGATGCTGCTCAACGATCGGCCCTTCAAGCCGCGCGACGCAGCCGATGCGCTGACGAGGGGCGTGGCGATGGTGCCGGAGGAGCGCGCGAAGCAATCGATCTTCCCTGGCGAGGGCCTGGCGAAGCATTGCTCGATCGGCGCAATGGGATTCTTCAGCCGCTATGGCTTCATCGACCTACATAAAGAAGTGGCATTCACCCAGGATATCATCCGTGACTACAACGTCAAGTGTCCCGGCTGGGATGCCCCCATCGAGGCGCTGTCGGGAGGCAATCAGCAGAAGCTGTTAGTCGGCCGCTGGCTCAAGCACGGCTGGTCACTTCTAATTCTTGACGAACCGTTCCGGGGAATCGACATCGGAGCGCGCGGCATCATCTCGGACGCGCTGCGGGCTTTCTCGGAGTACAACTCGGTCGTAGTCTCGTCGTCGGACCCTGAGGAAGTGGTGGAGGTCGCCGACCGCGTACTCATTATGGTCGAAGGAGCGATCGCGGGCGAAGTTATGGCGGATGCGCTCAGCTCCGAAGAGCTTTCTGAAATCATGAGCCGGACCGGTGCAGCTCGGCAAGGCGTAAGTGGGGGCACCCTTCAATGACAATCCAAAACTCGCTCGCGCAGCCGGCCGAGCCTGGATCCACCCGCGGCAGCGCGGAAAAGCTGAAAGTCTTCATCTACCGCTACGGGCTTTTGGCCGTTCTGGTGCTGATGATTCTGTTCTTCTCCTGGCAGCAGCCGTTCTTCCGCACGTTCGCCAATGCAATGTTTATCCTGCAAGCGGCCTCGGTGGTCGCGGTGATCGGGCTTGGCGCCACGGTTTCGATGACGGTCGGCGGATTCGACCTGTCCGTAGGAGCGTCGATGTCGCTTGCGGTGATGGCAGCAACCGCGGCGATGGTGATCGGCGACCTCGGTGGCGCCCCAGCGATTCTGATCGCCGTGGCGGCGGGCGTCGCGGTCGGCCTATTCAACACTTTTCTCATTGTCTACGCCCGCATCCCCGATCTGGTGGCAACGCTCTCCGGCTTGTTCCTCATCAACGGGTTGACCTTGCTCGGCGTCTCGGGCCAGTCGATCGCGGAGGGTATGTCGTTCAACGGCAATGTCGCTCCGGGCAAGTTCTCGCCGCTATTCGGCTGGCTAGGTGGTGGGCGGCTGTTCGGTATCCCAGCGTCAGTCGTGGTCGCAGGTCTGATATTCATCGTCGTCATTGTGCTGCTCAATTACACGCGGTGGGGGCGGGCCTTCTACGCCGTTGGGGGCAATCCGATCGCAGCCGCGGCGGCCGGCATCCGCGTGGCGCGTTATCGCATGGCGGCATACCTGATCTCCGGCGCGTTGGCAGCAATCGCCGGAGTCATGTTAGCGGCCCGCTCCAACCGGGGCGACGTCAATGTGGGCGACGCGTACTTGCTGCAGGCCGTGTCCGCCGCGCTCGTGGGATATGCCGTGCTTGGCGCCAACAAAGCGAATGCCGTCGGTACGCTGGTTGGCGCGGTCTTCGTCGCCACACTAATCAACGGACTGACAATGTTCAATTTCCCGTACTACGCGCAAAGCTTCGTTCAGGGAGTGCTGCTCGTGGTCGCGTTGCTGATGAGTTACACGCTTGGCCCACGCCGCCGTTGAACTTAGTTCTTGGTCGGCGATCTTGTGCGCGGTTGACGAACAAGGAGCTGTTACGCAAGAGATCTCCTCCAATATCCAGGAGGCACACACGGGGCCCGCCGAGTGGCTTCGAGCATAGCCGACGTGAAGCGCCGCGCAACGGAGACCGGCTCGGCTTCGAGTTAACTGCTCACCTACGCGCAGATGCTGTCCAACGACAGCGCGCGGCTGAAGACAGAGGTCCGGAGATTCCTGATGACGGTTCTTGCAGCTTAAAGCCGTCTCGGCGCATTCGGAGGAACGGTACGGAAGACGGAAAACCGTGTGAAGTACTGCAGTGGAGGATTGAAACCTTTGCCCTATCGCGCACTCGAGAACGGTCATTGTGAACCTCGCTAACCGGCGCGTGCACAAGAGATTTCGGAGCCGCCACATCCCAGGACAATCGACTGTCGTTTGACTGCCGAAGCTACGAGGCGTCAGCGTCATAAGTTTGCTAATTGATCCTTGAGGATGACTGCTGCCAGTCCAGCAAATTGGTAGACAACGTGGCTTGAGTACGCCTGACGCGATCCGCGGATCACTTTCTGAACTACCGATTGTTCGACGTTACCCAATCTTACCCAAAGAGAGTTCGGAAAACCGCTTACGACGGAACAGCGGGCGCTAGCCTTGCCGACACTGCGGCCTCTCGAAGAGGAGGGGGCACGAGGTTTACGGGCCAAAGAGCTCACCGGAGGGGAATCATGCCAAGGAAGTACGCTGCTTGTCCGGACCGTTCAGCAAATTTTGCTAGGAAAGCTACCCTTATCTGCTCCACGCTTTTGGCCGGAACGGCCATGGCGCTTACCCACGCCAAGGCAGACGACATCAATTGGCGCCAGTTCGAAGGCGAGTCGATCGTCTGGGCCTCCGATATTCATCCATATGCCGATGCGGTTGCAGCCCAGCTGCCGGAATTCGAGAAGCTTACCGGCATCAAGGTGACGCCGGAGCTTTATCCGGACGATGCGTATTGGAATAAGTTGACGATCCAGCTCAGCACCAAATCACCAAGCTGGGACGTTGTCGGTACGGGCATTCAACCGGCTTGGGATCTTGCGCCCGGTCAATTGCTTGAGCCCCTCGACCGCTATCTGAACGATCCGAAACTTACGGCGGCCGGCTACGATTACAAGGATTTCTTCCCAGCACTACGAGATGCGCTGACTTGGAAGGTCAAGGAAGGCCAGATCGAGCCGGGAAGCGGGCAGGTGTGGGCCATTCCGCATGGCTTCGAGAATATCCAACTGTTCTAACGGAAGGACATCCTCGACAAGTATGGCATCAAGGTCCCTACGACCCCGCCGGAGATGTCCGCGGCATGCGAAAAGCTGAAGGCTGCCGATCCGACGATTACGCCCCTTGGCGTCCGCGGTGTGCGGTTCTGGAGCAGCATCCACACGGCCGCAATCTCGATCGCCAGGTCCTACGGGGTGCACGATTTCACCGTCAAGGACGGTAAGCTCGACACCGGCCTCGACTCACCCGAGTCGATCGCTTTCCACAAGGACTATGTGGACATGATCAAGAAGTGCGCGGCGCCCTCCTTTGCTAACGACAATTGGTACCAGGTGGTCGAAGGCATCAATTCCGGCCGCACAGCCATGGCGATCGATTCCAACATGTTTGGCTTTTGGAACGACGTTGCCGGCAAGCCAGCCTCAGGCAAAATAGCATTTGCGCCGCCCTTGCGTGCTCCGAATGCCAAAAACTTCGAATCCAACATCTGGATCTGGTCTTTGGCGATGAATGCGGCATCGCAAAAGAAGGGAGCTGCGTGGCTCTTCATCCAATGGGCGACTTCGAAGCAAGTGAAGCTCAACGGTGCCGTGGCCGGCAAGCTCGTCAACTCTCCGCGCACCTCGACCTGGACTGACAAGGCATGGCTCGAATACGCGGCAAAGCCTGAATTCAACAACTTTGTCGACACGTTCAAGAGCGTGCAGGACCGGGCAAAGCTGGCCTTTACAGCTCGCGTCGGCTTTGCCGAAGCAATGAATGCCTGGGCCGTTGCCATGCAGAAAATGGTCAACGGAGCTGACGTGAAGGCGACATTGACAGACCTCGCGGCCGAAATCCGATCGACCATGTGAAGTGCCGAGGGGGCGGCGGCGACCCGCTGCCCCTTCTTGCAATTAGAGATGTAGTCATATGGAACTTCGAGGATACGACGCAATCGTGACGCTGCAGTCTTCGGCCAGCCAACTTGCCTCCTCACAGGATCGGCGGATCAAGAGCGCTGAGGAGCCGCGTCTTGACTGGTGGAGCATTGCAGCAATTGCGCCAGCCATCGTCATACTTGTAGGATTTCTGCTTCTGTTCTTCTACGGCGTCTATCAGTCGTTGACTGACCTCAGGTTCGGTCGCCCCTTGGTCCACTTCATCGGCCTCAACAATTACGCGGCGCTGATTAAGACAGAGGATTTCTGGAATAGCATTCGCGCGACGCTGGTCTACTCTGGATCCGCCGTCCTTGCCGAGGCAGCCTTCGGTCTCGCGCTTGCCAAGCTGTTCGCGACCGAAGTCTTCCTGGCCCGCGTGATGCGGCCGGTCATTCTCCTGCCCCTCGTCCTACCCCCGATGAGCGTAGCGCTCATGTGGACGACCATGATGGACCCACAAAACGGGATCATGAATTATCTGTTGTCGCTTGTCGGGATCGGCCGATTTGCCTGGATCTCAGATCCCGTGACCGCAATGTTCTCCCTGGTCCTGATCGACGTATGGACCTACACGCCCTTCTTCGCACTCATCATCTTCGCCGGCCTTCAGGGCATCAATGAAGAGGTGAGAGAAGCCGCGCGCGTTAACGGTGCGAAGGGCTTGGCGACCTTTCTGCACATCGAGCAGCCTCTGATTGCTCCCTACATTCTGATCGCGGCGGTGTTTCGGCTGATCGAGTCTCTCAACCAGTTCGACATCATCTTCGGGACAACCCAAGGCGGGCCCGGCAACAGCACTTCGGTTCTTTCGGTACGTGCCTACATCACCGCGTTCCAGAATCTCGCTTTTGGGCGTGGCGCCGCACTGATGGTGGTCAATTGGCTGATCGTGCTAGTCGGGACGTTCGCCATGGTCAAGCTCTGGCGCTTTGTTCGCCAGCGCGTCAGCTGAAGAGGCCGCGCATGCGCGTCAATCGTTCGACTCCCGCCAATCTGATCCTCAACCTGCTCGTGGGCGTTTGCGCATTTATCCTAGCTTTTCCGCTTATCTGGATATTGATGATGTCGCTGAAGCAGCAGGCCGAAGTCATGACCTGGCCACCGACCTTTCTGTTCTCGCCGACCCTGGAGAATTTTCGCGTGCTGTTTGATGTCGCCCAGGCGGGGGCGACCAGCTATGGCACCATCAAAGTCGATTTCTTGACGCCGATCACCAACAGCGTCGTCATAGCGCTGGGCTCGGTCATCGTGTCTCTGCTCGTGGGCGTGCCGGCCGGCTACGTGCTGGCGCGGCGCGACATACCTCTCAAAGAGGACATTGCGTTCTTCATTCTTGGATTCCGCTTTGCCCCGGTTCTCCTGGTCGTCATCCCGCTCTTCAGCGTATTCCAGACCATCGGGCTATATGACACCTATCTCGGCATGATCTGGGTCTACCAGGTGGTCACACTGCCGATGATCGTCTGGCTGAGCCGCTCCTACATCGAGGACATCCCCAAGGACATCGAGGAGGCGGCTGCCATGGACGGCGCCAAACCCGTTCGCGTCGTGCTGCACATCGTGCTGCCACTGTTGAAGCCAGGACTGATCGGAGCCTCATTGCTCATCTTCCTGCTCGCCTGGCACAATTTTGCCCTCGGTCTAATGCTGAGCTCGACCAAGGCGCCGGTGACGGTCGCTCTGCTCAAGCTTCTCAATCCGGGCGTGCAGTTCTATCCCGTCATGGCGGCCGGGCTCGTCGTGACGATGATCATTCCCGTCATCCTGATCGTCATTGGCCAGCGTCACCTCGAACGCGGCCTCACCTTCGGTGCCGTAAAATGAACACCCGGCCATTGATGTTCTTCGGAACGACGAATCTCGATCTCTGCTTCAACGTCGAGCGACTGCCGACTCCAGGTGAAAGCCTGATGGGCGGCTTGACCCGTTACCCCGGAGGCAAGGGCGCCAATCAGGCCGTTGCTGCCGCCCGGCTTGGCCTCAAGCCACATTTCTACACGCGTCTCGGCGATGACGATGCCGGCCACTGGCTGTTGCAGTCCCTGATGCAGGCCGGCGTTCGCGCAGATGCCATTCAGATCTCTGCGGGCGAGGTCTCCGGTTCAGCCCTGGTCATGGTCGGCGACGACGGCTCGAACATGATCGTCATAGACCCTGGCACGAATTTGAACGTGACACCCGAGATGATCGAGCGCGCGGCCGAGTTCATCGCGCGCGATGCAATCGTTGTTGCGGAAATGGGGATGCCGATCTCGGCCCTTAATCGGCTCTTCGAGATGAAGGCGGACAAGGGTTTTGAACTCATCTTCAAGCCGGCGCCGGTCAGGCCCGGGCTTTCACCGGCCGCGTGGGCAAGCGTTGACTTCGTCACGCCGAACCAGACGGAAGCCTTTGAGCTCACAGGGATCGAAGTCCTCGACTTCCACACAGCCGCGGGCGCGGCCTTAAAGCTTCTCGATCTCGGTCCAGCTGCCGCCCTAATCACCTTGGGCGCGCAGGGCGCTTACTATGCCGACAAGAAGCAATCTTTTTCTCTGCGCGCCTTCCCGGTGAAGGTCGTGGATACCACGGCCGCAGGGGATGCTTTCAATGGCGCCTTCGCCGCTTCATTGGCTGAGAGCCTGCCCTTGAGGGAAGCCGTACGAAGGGCGCTCGCGGTGGCAGCCCTGTGCGTGACGCGCCGCGGTGCTCAAAGCTCGATGCCGAGCCGCGAGGCGGTTGGCGAATTTCTGCAATCACAAACGATCCTGGAGTTGGAATGACTGAACAGTTCTCAGTTTCGGATAGAACGGTGCTCGTAACCGGAGCCGGTGGAGGCATCGGGTCGGCCATTGTTTCAATGCATTCCGGGCGGGAGGGGCGAATGTCCTTGCCACCGATGCTAATCTCGCAAACCTCAGGGAGACCTTGGCTGGCCTGCCCCATGGCAACGGCGTACTGCCAATGGCGATGGATGTCGCGCGGGAGGACGATGTCGCAAGGGTGCTAGATGAGATTGCCAGACGTTTCGGCCGGCTCGATGTGCTGGTGAATAACGCCGGCATCAAGTCTGCCGAGCCGCTCCTGAACGGCAATTCGGAAAAGATCGAGCGCACGATCCAGATCAACTCAGTCGCTGTCCTGCGCTCCTCCAAACTGGTGGTCGACCGGTTCATGAAGGCGAAAGGTGGCCGTATCGTCAACGTCGGCTCCTCGCTGTCCTCGCAAGGTGCAGTCTTCAACTATCAGGCTGGCGGCGCCGACTACTGCTTGTCCAAGGCGATCGTCCACGATCTCACCAAGCTGCTCGCCTACGAATGCGCGCCGCTCAAGATCAATGTCAACGCAATCGCCCCTGGCATTATCGACACGCCCATGCACGGGCGTCCCCGGGAGGAGACCGAAGCCCGCCATAGTGGCCGGATCCCGCTGGGACGCGTGGGTCTACCGGAGAATATCGCGGGTCTTGCTGTCTTTCTCGCAAGCCCCGCGGCCTCATATATGACCGGGCAGATTCTTCACGTGAACGGCGGGATGCTGATGAATGGCTAATACCGCCCCGGCCCATAACTGGCCGCAAGTCAAAGGTATCATTTCGGATCTCGATGGCGTGGTTTATCGCGGCAACGCGGCGATACCAGATGCTATCCAGACATTTGGAGCTTGGCAGACGGCAGGATTGCCGTTCTGCTTCGTGACTAACAATTCCACCCATACCCCCGAAGATGTCTCCGCAAACTTGCGAGTTTCGGGCTTGTCGTCACGCCGAAAGACGTTGTCACGAGCGCCATCACTGCCGCCGAGCTCATTCGCGCGACATACAAGGATGCAACGCGCGTATTCGTCGTGGGCGCGCCATCGCTGGTGAAGGCCATCACCGAAGCGGGGCTCGATGTGACCGATCGCGAACCCGATGCCGTGGTCATGGGCCTCGATCGCTAGATAACGCATGAGAAGCTGCGGATTGCGGTCGAAGCGATCCTGAACGGTGCCGCATTCGTCGGCACCAACCCCGATCTCCTCCTGCCGACCGCAGGCGGTTTCGAACCTGGAGCAGGAGCAACGATCACAGCTGTAGCTGCTGCCACAGGCGTGAAGCCCTTGATTGTCGGGAAACCTGAGCCGCACATGATCGAGACGGCACTTTCCCGTCTCGGGACGGCGCGCAACGCCACATTGATGATTGGCGACCAGATCCAGACGGATATCCAGGCCGGAAAGCGAGCGAAGCTACCGACGGTGCTGGTCACGACCGGCGTGCCGCCCCGCGAAGACCCATCCCTGGTGCCACCTGATTTTATCGTCTCCAGCCTGGCAGAGATTGAGGTCCCGGCGGCGCTGGTCGAACGGATTCGACAGAGGAGTTCGTGATGGCCGATGTTCGTTTGGAAGGCGTCAACAAGGCCTATGGGACAATCCAGATCCTGCGGAACATTGATCTCACCATCGATCACGGCGAGTTCGTCGTGTTCGTCGGACCTTCGGGATCGGGCAAGTCGACGCTGTTGCGAATGATTGGAGGACTAGAACGAATCAGCGGCGGCCGGCTTCTGATTGACAACGAGCTCGTCAATGATGTCGATGCGGCGGATCGAAACCTCGGGATGGTGTTTCAGAGCTACGCGCTCTATCCGCACATGACTGTGCGCGAGAACCTTGCCTTTCCTCTGCGAATGGCAAAGGTTGCGAAGACCGGGATCGAGACCAGGGTCGCCGAGACTGCGTCGCTGCTACAGATCGATCATCTTCTGGACCGAAAACCCCGACAACTCTCGGGCGGCCAGCGTCAGCGCGTTGCGATTGGCCGCGCAATTGTTCGCGAACCCAAGGTGTTCCTATTCGACGAACCCCTGTCGAACCTTGATACCGAATTGCGGGTGCAGATGCGGGTTCAGATTGCCAAGCTCCACAAGCAGCTTGGGAATACCATGATCTACGTGACACACGACCAGGTGGAAGCCATGACAATGGCCGACAAGATCGTCGTACTCAAGGACGGCAACATCGAGCAGGTGGGAAGCCCGCATGATCTCTATCACAATCCGGCATCCCGGTTTGTGGCCGGATTCATCGGCTCACCCAAGATGAATTTCCTGGGCGGCCACATCGAGGCGGCGCACGAGGCGGGCATGGACGTCAGGCTCGACGCCGGGGCGACAGTCTCCGTCCCCGTGCAGCCGGATCAATTGCTCGTCGGCAAGCCGATCACACTCGGAATTCGCCCCGATGACTTCTCTCCATCTGCGGCGGAGAGGAAAGAGATCGCGATCGAACTCGACGTCGATTTCGTCGAGCATCTTGGCAGCGTCACCTACATCTACGGAAACGCTGGCAAGGAATCGGTGGTCGCAAAGGCGCCAAAGCCGGAGTCACAGAAGAGGTCTGGCAAGGTTCGTCTTGCGGCGTCGCCGGCGGACTGCCACCTGTTCGTGACGAACGGAAAGGCGCTGCGCCGGTTGCACGCGCCCGCAAATTGGAGCTAGTTTTCGCAACCGCCGTGCAGGAGGCGGGCAAGTCATGCACACGCGGACAGACCAGGCAAAGGGCGGCGGCATCAGGCGGTTCTTCCGCAACTCCCGCTCCTTTATGCTTGGGGCTGGAATAGGATCGGGCATGACCGCGCGAGCGGCCGAACGGGCGGGCGCGGATTTCGTTCTCGCCCTTAACGCCGGCCGATTTCGCGCGATGGGGGGCTCTTCGCCAGCCTCAATTCTTCCAATCCGCAATACAAACGAATTCGTGGCGGGCTTCGGCCGGACCGAGATCCTGCCCTCAACGAAATTGCCGGTATTTTTTGGCGCTTGTACCTTCGATCCGCAGCTGGATATCGACCGCTTTCTCGACCGCATCATGCGATGGGGTTTTTCAGGCGTCACCAATTTCCCGTCCGTCATCCACATTGATGACTACAGGAGATCACTGCTTGAAAGTTGCGGGCTCGGCTACGAGCGGGAAATCGAACTCCTGGTCAAAGCCGCAAAACGCGGCCTAATGACCATCGCTTATACTCGCACCCAGTCCGAAGCAAGGCGCATGGTTGAAGCTGGAGCTGAAGCCATCTGTATCAACTTCAATCTCAACCGCGCTGTCGAAAGCGGATGCGACTTGTCGATCAGCCTGTCGGAGCTTGCCGCGCGAACGAGCGCTGTTGCGCGTGTCGCTCAATCCGTCGACGTGAACGCAATTTGCCTGCTTGGTGGCGGGCCAATCACGAAGCCTGACGAACTCCTGGACATCTGCCGAGAAACGGGTGTGCAGGGTTTCATTGGCGGTTCGTCGCTCGACCGCATCCCGCTCGAAATGTCAGTTCTCGAGGTAACCTCGGGCTTTAAGACCATCCACTTATTGCGAGAGAAGGTCGATCTCCTCGAGCGCCAGCTCCAGTTGAGCGGATTCCGGCATGGCGTCATCGCGCAGTCCTCGATCATGAAGCACGTGCTTGAGACTGCAAGGCGCTTGGCAAGTAATCCCAATTCTGTGCTGGTGTGGGGCGAGGCGGGATCGGGAAAGCGAAGGATAGCGAACCTCGTCCATGCCTTTAGCGATCGGAGACACACGAAGGCCGCGCTGTTTCATTGCCGCCGAGGGCCGGCAATCGACACGGTCGGTGCGCTGTTCGGTGCCGAGAGCGCTGAGAATAGGAGGCGCCAACTGTCGCTCCTCGAAGCCGCAAGTGATTCCGCGCTCCTGCTGACGCATGTCGATCAGCTGTCGCGAGATGGGCAAGAGCGTCTCGCGGACTATCTCGAGACGGGTACTTTCACGCCGCTGAACGGCGTATCCGTTGTAAGGTCAAACGCCCGGATCATCGCAACCGCGACAGTGACCCGCGGAGCAAGCTTGGAAAGTGTTCTATGTCCCCGCCTTCTTGCCTTCTTTGCCGGGCTTGACATAGAACAACCCGCTTTGCCAAACCGTCTGGAGGACCTTCCACAGCTCATTCAGCATTTTGCCGTCGAAGCCAAGGGGGATTCGAATGCACAAACGCTGGCAATAGAGAAGTCCGCGTTCTTGGCGTTAGCGGGCCACCATTGGCCCGGAAATTTGAGAGAATTGCGCCAGATCGTCAATCAACTGGTGATGGTGAAAGACGCGCATATAACTGCTGACGTCCTCAAGCCGCTTCTGAACTCGACGTCGCCCGCTCGGCCCAAAGGAGCATTCTCCGAGCGCGAGTGGTTCATCGAAGGCCTAAAACGAAACAGGCTCCACCGTGGCAAGACCGCACAATCTCTTGGGCTTTCAAGGAAGACGCTTTACAACAAGATAAAGAAACTGCGGATCCTAGAATAGCCTACCCTCATTTCTTGCGTCGGGTTTGCTGCGACGTAGTCGCATGCAAAAACGAGAACCTTGGCATCGACGATGCCTGTTGGCCAAGGCTGATCAACCCCATTTCGTCGCAAATCCTACGCGCAAGAGCCTCTTCGGGCAAATACACAATACCTTCGAGATGCGCTCCAAGTCTCGTCTCTGCCATCGTGATCTCAGAATCCTTGGCAGCAACAAACAGGATTTTGAATCCCAGGCTGGCGAACCATTCCATACGTCGAAGTTCGAGCTCCAGTCCGGAGTTAATTGGCATGCCATCCGTAGCCTGCTCAATGATAGATGCAGGTGGGAAATTTGTGACGCCGGAGATTCTCGCCTCTTTCAGCAAGTCGGCAAAATCCTCCCAACAGGCAAAGGGATCGATCATGACCATCGCCGCGTAGGCGCGAATGGACGCTTGCTTGTCGAGGCTGCGCAAATCTCGCAAAAGACAGTCATTCCAGTCGACGACAGGTAAAGTCGCCATTACGAGCATCGAGTCTGCTGGAAAGCTCCGCAGGGACGGCGCGTAGATTTCCAAGGGCGCGCCTCTAGATGCGGCCGTTAAGCGCGTGGCAAGCTTGCAGCTGACTATACCCATTCTTACCCACCCGGAAGTATCGCCGATGTTATACAATGCTTCAGCCCGGTCTAGACCTCCTATTGTTGAGAATGCTCCGGGAGGAAATTCGTGTCTCATTATTTGGCGGACGGCCAAGCGTCGGTCCCGGATGGAGCCTCGCCTGTAAATGTTTCAATCCGTGCGTGTGAAAGCCGGCGTCACCCTTGTCGGTGGTTGGTTGAAGCTGAAGCAAAAATCACCCGCTGGATCCTTTCGCGGCCACTAAGGGGAAATCTCGCGGCCGCCAGTGATGGGAAAGAGGTGTTCCGCTTCACCGCAACCTTCAATGGTCTGGATCACGCGCAAGCGCCAAAGCCCGTGCCGACCCTCGCTCTCCGAATGCGAGAGTGGCGGCGCAAGTCTCCAGCCTGGTCCAGCGTCTCGTCCGGAATCTCTCCGAACTGGGGGGCACCAGGAAAATCTAATTCAATCGGTAATTTGGTCGCGGTGGTCTCCGGCGTCCTATGTCGATGCGTTGGGCGACCAACTATCCGATTTGTCGCCTGCTAACGATAGCCTTCGGCTCCGCTGGCAGACCGGTTCGTCTGCCTTCCTCCCTCAACTTAAGCCGCTGTTGGAGAAATCTGACAGCGGCTTTTTCTTAAAGGACACTAGGCATCTCATTCATTGAAGCGCGAGTGTCGCTAACGAGCGCGCCAATCCTCAAGGGCGGGACCCTTCCACGCTCTCGGCATTGAAGGAACACGCCCGTACCTCCAAAGGCAGTGAGATAGTAAAATTCGATTAGACCGAAGACTTTATGAGTGAGACAAATGAGGTAGAGTCAGTTCGCCTTTGCCCGAGGCAACCGAGGCGTTTAACTTGTTCGCAGCCGCAGCTAGGATCGGCACCGAAACTACGTTCTCGCCCGCTAGGCGCACAGCGCAATTAATATCCTTTGCGGAATTGGCAATTGAGACGGCCAGAACATCGGGTTTTTCGCCCAACAAAAAGGCAGCGAAGGCTTGGAATATTCCGCTGTTAGTGGAACCGCGGCTGACCAGAGAGCGGAGTGTTACAAGATCAATGTCAAGAGCCTTTGCGAATTGGCAGACCTCTGCTGCGACGGCCGCTATGCCCATAGTCATGCTGTTGTAAACAAGCTTGAGCTTATGACCCTGTCCGACTTCTCCGACATGAAGAACGGTCTCACAAAATGCAGCAAGAATGCCTTCCGCCACAGGAAAGAGCGTCTCGTTCGATCCAACGATCGCATTGAGAAGGCCGAACTCAGCTTGTTCGGGGCTACGTGTTACTGGGGCATCTACAAAACCTAGGCCATGTTCTTGAGCCTGCTCCGCCAGTGTAACTGTCGAAGCAGGATAAGATGTCGTGCAGTCAATTATCAAACCGCCACGGGACATATGGACAAAAAGCCCATCCTGCCCAAGGCACACTGCCTCAACCTCGCGGCTTGACGGTAGGGACAACACCACAGCGCTTACATGTTGCGCCAACTCAGCGATCGAAGGATGTTCACGGGCACCGGCTGAAGCAAATCGATTCGCACCGAAACGATTCTTGTTGGCTTTGATATGCAGTTCAATTTGATGACGCATCAGGCTAATACCCATTCCAGTTCCCATTCGCCCGACGCCGACAAGACCTATTCTCTGTTTCGCAGTGCTAGGACCTGCGTTTGGTGATGATGCCTCGCTGAACATGGTTCATGCACTCTAGAAAAAGCCGTGCCTTTGTAAGATAGGCAACAGCTCATGATGGTTGTTAATCGAATAGTCAGGATTTGCCGCCCGCAAGCGCGAGTCCGAAACAAAACCTCCGGTGATCGATATGCTTATGAGTGCGAGATTGCGTGCGATGTCCATTTCGATCGGCATATCGCCGATGATAAACGTCGACGCCGGGTCGAGGCTGTACTTCTGCATGTAGAGGCGAAGCCGCTCTCCTTTGCTCATCGATTTGTATTGAGTGGCGCGGCTTTCAAAGGCGAGAGCTTCGTTGATGTAGTCATGGATTCCAAGTCTTCTCAATTGGGACCGAAGGGGGGCAACGATATGGTTGCTCACGATGACGGACAAAGCTGCTTCTCGGTGCGCTAGCTCCAGCACTCTACGCGCGCCCTCGCGCAGATCGGCGCGATCCGCAAGTGGTTCATAGGTGTTGTGAAAGACAGCGCTGCCATCGCGATCCACGGCCGCAACCTCGTCCTGCGACATTCCGAGATTGCGATAAAGAAGAGATAGCGGGAGGTCGCAATGTTCCCGAAACGTCTCCATATTGATCGGCGCGTAACCAAAGCGGTTCAGAATAGCATTAGTCGTTTGAAGCAGTGCGTGCGCATCATCGAGCAACGTTCCATTCCAATCAAAGACGAGAACGGGTTTCATTAATGACCTCAAGCGTGAACTGATTGCATGCGGGGAAGATCAGCCACCAATTCGCGCAGATTCCTGTCCGCCCGCTCCTGTCCCGCCCGAGTTGGCATCTCGAATGTAAAGGGTGACAGATCGAAGCTCTCCGGTCTCAGGGGCAGCAACGATTCTAGCAGTGGGAAGGGCAGATACGTTATCGAGGCTGCGTTGATGGATGTCGCGATGTTGCTTTCGATGAGTCTCAAAACGTGGGGTTCCATCTTGTGAAAGCGAAGGCTTTGCGTTCGCTGCTCGGACGGCAGTCGTTTCCAAATCTGCCAGAATGCGAGCTCATCGAGTGTGTTGATACCCATGCCGTAGTAGTTCGGAGCCACTATAGGCGGCGAACCGATCGCCCAATGCACGGCTTTGGCTCCGGCGGTAAGGAGCATGCTCGTGACAGCTCGACTGGTATCGCCGCGAATGAGTGCTTCGTCGACAATTACTACGCTGGTTTTAGTCAGGTCAGTTTCCAGTACTCGGTACTTTTGAGAAATGCGGGACTTTCGCTCGTCGGTCGTGCCGATGAGCGTTCGCTGAAGAAACGTCGTGGCGACCACTTCACGACGCTCGGCGAGCAGCCCGTATTCCGCGAGAGATGCGTACAGGCCATCGGCGAACGGACCACCTGTACGCGGCTTGGAGGAAACGAGTGTGCAGGTAGGATCTGCTTCAGCTTGCAGTCGCTGCGCAACAATCCCACCCAAGGCAGCACCGATATTGTACCGGGTTTCGAAATGTGAATGGCCTTCGACCGACGTATTCGGACTTCCTAAATAGAGAGCTTCGTACGCGCAGAGCCTGGCTTTATGTCGCCCGTTGTGCACGGCACGACTAACGCTGCCCCCCGTCGTTCCGTCCACATACGTTATGTGGCCCGGCGAGATCTGCCGCGTCTTACCCTCGAGAGCGGCAAAGGCACAATTTTCAGAGGCGAAGAGCAAGAACCCGTCATCTGTTTGCATGGTCTCCAACGGTCGCAAGCCGCTTCGATTGCGGTAAGCAATGAGATTTCCGTCTCCGTCCAGGAAAAGCGCGCTAATAGCGCCGTCAATACGATCGTCAATCTCTCGAAAAACGGTTTCGTAATTGGCCGCTAGACCGTGGCGCCAGTAGTGTCGTTCACAACAGCGTTCAATACACTTGAGCAAGAGCTCAGCATCTGTGTTGACGGTTGATCGTTGCTCCTGGGCAAGAAAGGCTCCCCTGAGTTCACGAGCATTGACCAAGGCCTCATCCAGAGAAATGGCCAGATGGCGGCTGGTGCCTGCATTGTTATGAATTGACTGAAGGTCGACGCCATCACTGAGTTCGCGGCATCGGCTACGGACTTGAGCGATTGCAACATGAGGCCGAAAACGCCGATCTTGTTCGTTGGGATCAATGCGCACTGAAGCGCTCGATGACTGAAACGCTCTCCCATATCGAATACCTTGTTTGTGCATGAAAGCCGCAACGCCGACCGCCGCCTGGCCACGAAGCGCAAGTTTCGGGATCATGTGCTCGAGTCGATCATAAACATCCGCCTGCGAATTGCTTGAAGGACAAAAAAACGCAGCAGCAACGCCGGACATGCCTTTACCCCTCTTGTCGAAGAACCGATGTCCCGGCTCGCATCATTGGCGAATGCACCACGGCGTGACGACGTGGCTCTGCTCTCTTTAAGCAAGCGCCGTACCACTCCTCAGACGAGCTGGCTCGCGCTGATGCAACAACGAAGGTCGAGATACGCAAACAGTTTGGCGACCCGCGATGAGCTCCGTGTCCGAATCCCGACATTCTGTCTAAGGTGCGACGAGCTCGTCCGAAAAGTGTCAGGCGCCGACCGTTGGTCTGAGACTCTCACGCTCGCGCGTGGGTACGAGGCAGTGTCCTCACATTAGCGAGCATGACCAATGCGAGTCGCGCCAAGCCGGCCGCGGGGCTTTGCTGGCATCCAGCAGAAGGAAGTATTGCCCGGATGAACTACCAACAATAGTGATTGATCAAGAGATGGTTTCTTGGCAATGAACGGTGGGTAACTGCTGCGGATCACGCGCTGATCGCAAGGCAGATGGGAGGAGGTCGGCAATTAAGATCAACCACAATCGACTATCGTCAACGGGCTAGTCGAGGCGGCAAGGCGGGTCGCAGAACGATCACATGGAGGTTGTGGCGTGTTGAGGCTGAACGCTGCCATGCGCTCGTTGATGAAGACAGGAGCTTCGGCAAGTTGGCAGATGGCACGACTCGTGGCGCGCTCACCAGCCCGCATTGCATGGTGGCGTCCTGCCGAGCGACATCGGGGTCCAAAAGTCGATCTGTTTGTTCCCAGCATTATCGCCGTGCCAATACTACTGAAGGTCGGCTGCGGTTGGCTCTGGTCCGCGTCTTGTGCGTGTTCGGCTTCAATTCCGGAGTAGTCGCAACCACGTGTTGTGCATATTGAGAAAGGGCTTGGTGGTTTCGGTGAACTCTCGGCGGTTGGGAAGAGCTTGTTCAACCCGAAGAGCGATATCTCCGAAACAGATCAAGGAACGTCCGGTCACGCGGCTGGGATCACTTCACAAGCGCGACAACTTTGCAGGAGAGCGCCTATGCCGTCGCGCCCGATGTCCTTCCTTTCTAGATCCCGAAAAGCCGGCCACGACTTAGCCACGGTAGCTGTGATTGGGCGCCGGTTCATTGATCTGGCAACCGACGAAATCGTCGTCGAGCCGTCCTCATCAGTGTGCGAAGGAGCGATGGCTGCGGTCAACGCCGAAGCGAACCGCTATGTCGATCTCATTGGGCTTACGTCCCTTCGCAGGGCCGTCGCCGAAAAGCTCTCGGTCGAAACGCGCGTTGGTTGGAGTGCGGAAGAGATCGTAATCACTACGGGCGCGCAGCAAGCGCTGCTCTATGCGGCCGTGACTGTCCTAGCGCCGGGCGACGAGGTTATCATTATTCGCCCCTGGCGGCCGATATTGCTGTCCCAGGTCGTTCTCGCTGGTGCAGCACCAGTGTTCGTTGATGCTCGCTGCCCGAGATATATTCCCGATATCAGTGCAATCCGAGTTGCTGTCACACCGCAGACGAAAGCTATAATAATCAATTCGCCAAATAACCCGACCGGCGCAGTCTACAATCGAACGATACTACAAGATATCGGCGAACTCGCTATCGAACGCCAGATATGGATCATTTCCGATGAGTGCTACTCGGGACTGGTATTCACTGGTTTTCGTCACCACGAGTCGATCGTCATGGCGCACCCCCGGGTACGTTCGCGGACGATCATAGTCAAGTCGTTTTCAAGGGAGTTGATGATAACCGGCTGGCGCTTGGGCTATTTCGCCGCGCCCGCGCAGCTCGTTTCCGCGGTAAGAAAGCTTCAGAGCCATGCAATCGCAACTCCGAATGTAATCGCGCAGCAGGCGATCCTGCACCACCTTCAAGCCAGCGATGGCAGCTTTGAGGAGCAGATCTATCAGCGTCTTGTCGACGCTCGCAACATAGGTCTTCACATCCTTTCTGATCTACGCGATGTAACTCCATCCCGCGCCGATGGTTCGTTCTGTTTTTATCTCAATCTGAGTCGGCTTTTGTCTGCTTTGCGGACTGAAGGCTCAGTGCGATCTGCCGATGACATCGCACGAGTGCTCCTCGAAGAAGCTAATGTAGGATGTGTTCCAGGCGACGCTTTCGGCGACGCGAACGGCCTACGTCTCTCCTTCGGTGCTCCACCGGAGCTATTGGAGATGGGGCTCAAACGCATCGTCGAGGCGCTCAACGGTCTAAGGCGCGGGCAGCCAGGGACCTAACCGCATCAGAAATGAAGGAATTTGAGCTGAGTGTCCGTCGTTCACCTCATCCATTGCCGCTAAGCGGCGGATAGGGCTTTCGATATCTTGTTAACGGCGAGATTGCTCTATTTCAAAATTAAGCCCTAGCGATGCCGCCACTTCTGGCGATCAATCTCCTGATCTGGTCCGTGATAAGGGCATCGCTGTGAGTCTCACTCAAGAGTCGAGCTCAAAACGTCTAACGTGGGCCAGTCATAAACTGCAAAATCGAACTCGATCCGAACCATAAGAGTCCTTACTAGCGGCGGCGGCTTGTTCCAACGGGGAGCGCAGAGGAAGCTCTGGTGCGGCATAAGCCACGCTCGTTCAACATGGATGGCAATGTAGGGTTAAGCGGTCCTCTGGTTTGCTGCGGCCACAGACAGGTGCAGCAGGACAATCGGCGACGACAGGATCTTCGAGTGCGGACGGCAAGTGAGCTTGTTCGCTTACGATCCGTACATGGTCGGTCGCTGGCGGGGGTTAATCGTGAATCAGGTCTGCCGTCAATTTGAACTGTCACTGCCAGCGCGGCCCAGACGTGCTTTCGTTCATCGGCAGGAGGGATGCTGACCAAGGGACGTTGTCGGTCACCGAGGCGCCGCGTTCGTTCTCGATCCGATCGATGGTACTACCGAAGCACCGAAGCGCGCGAACCCGCCACCTCAACACCATCGCCGAGCGCGCTATGCGAACTTCATTCGTATCAGGTGTCATCCTCTGAGGTCGGGGATCCAGGATGCCCACTCGCACCCTGCTAAGCTCATAGGCCGTTGGTCCTGCGACTGCTGCACCCGAAAAGCAGCCGTACTCTTTTCGGACTCGGATATGCGTCAAGCCATTCCGAACACATCCGCTTACTACAGCGCGTGGATTGTGCTGATCCCGGCCAAAACAGTTGGCGTTTCCCTTGGCAAGCGAGGCCACGTGCGTATTGCGTTGCACTGTCAGATTGCGGCCATGCCGCAACTCTAAGTGATCACGTTGGTGTACTCGTGCCGCCTTACAAAAACTAATCGCTCGCGCCAACTGCGACACAAGTCAAATCCTGGCGGCTGGATGAGGGCGACGCTCAGGGAGGCTGCATTCGTCGCCGGAGCCGCTCTACCGAGTATTACTCAAATTGCGTTGTGCGCCCTCTAGAACAGGCTATTATAGCGCGACAATCTGGTTGGGAAGCACTGTCACTGATTGTCGCGCCGCACGGTTATCGAGCTTTGGTCCACAGTATGCCGTCGCCCCATACGTGCTCGACGCGTCCCCACTCGCAGGCTGCTGCGACATGCGGGAAGAACCCACGTCCATGGTGGTTTGCACTCGTATTGCAAAGCAGCGGAATGCCTGTGAGCTTTTCGTATTCGACGAGAAGCTCGGCGACTTTGTGCTGAGAGGTCCTGCAAATCGTCTGCAATCGCGCCGATCCATCGAGATGTACAACAGCGGGGATTTTGTCCCGCCATTCTGGTCGTGTCTGGTGATCGAAAAGCATGTAAGGGTCCGGTGTTCCGGGACTAAATATATCCGGCGCACGATCCTCTAGGCATATCGGAGCCACTGGCCGGAAGTGTTCGCGAAGTTTGATGTCGTTGAGATAATCCTTCATTCGCGGCGAGGTCGCGGGGGCGAGAATGCTTCTGCTACCCAACGCCCGAGGCCCAAGCTCGGCGCGGCCGGTAAGAAAAATCACGGGCTTGTTGCCGGCAAGAATGGTCGCAAGTTCATGCAGACTACACGGCGCGGCCTTCCATTCGGGGGGTACATCTCGACGTTGCAAGGCTGGACCACTATATACCGACCATTCCAACGGCGAGAAGCCTTTTTCCACCACCATTGCGCAGCAAGCGGCACCGATTGCCGAGCCACTGTCATTCGGAAACGGGGGCACCCAGACGGCATCGAACAGGCCTGTCGCACGTAGTGCGCTGTTCCATTTGATATTGAGACCGCAGCCACCTGCTACGCACAGATTGCGCGCCCCAAGATATGAATGCCGCTGCAAAGCAAGCGCCATTTTGCGGACGAGGAGACGCTCGAGGAAGCAATGAAACGATGCCAGCACATCTTCGGGGGCCCTGGCCTTTAGGTGGCGCGCGCTGGCGTCGAAGAAGTCATGCACAGCCGCAAGCGCGGACTCCATGCTCTCAATGTCTGTACGGAAACTGGCAAGTTTCGTGTCGGCCGCAAAGCGCTCCTGGTAGAGTTCCTCAAAGACCGTGACAATGTTTTCAATGACAGACCCGAGCGCGATATACGCCATCAGCTTGCCGGCTACACCCAGGTTAAGCTTGCCGGCACCGCCCGGGTCCACCTTGCCGGGGCCACCCAGGTCCCAGTTAGCGCGGTTCGCCTGCTTATACGGTCCAAAATGAAGTCCCGCGGCGGCATAGACATGCCCAATCACCGGGAACAGGCATTCGATGAACTGAGCGCCTCGATGTTCTACGTGATAAAGACGTGGAAAGGTGCCGCCGTCCCACACGAGGCAGAAGGCGGGCTGTCCAGCTTTGGCAAAGGGGCTGGTGCAGTATGCGGAGGCTACATGGCCTGTGACGTGCGGATAGCTTCTATAAGGGAAATCGCTGCCATCGAGCCTAAGACCAGAGCCATCGCACGAGGTGAGAAGGCCGTCGGCATGGCGTTCAACATAGGGCGCCCCTTTGAGAGTGATCGGTGTCGTCCCGCTGAGAACCTGGAACTGCGACTCCGCCACCCCCGCCCAGCCATCGATGACGAACTGATCAACTTCTTGCGGATCCAGACCGTGTTCGGTCAAAGCGACGACGATTGCATCGAGGTTGTCGATTGTTTGATACCGCGGATTGTTGCTCCGTTTCTCCTGCTCGATACAAAAGATAAGCCGTCCGTCCTCAACAAGAGCAATCCCGCCGTCATGTGTCAGCTTGATACCGCAGATGCGCATAGTGCCTCCTTGTCTGATGCCGGCAATTCGATTGACAAAGACCGAATCGAACTTAGAAAGATGCGAATAGGAAATCGTCGTGGATCGATTCTGGCACCGCTCGCGCTCGACGTCGGTCTAAGGTTGCATTCCACATACCCACGACCGTCTCGGCACTAGCAGCGTGACCCCAGCGCGGCGATCCGATTACTAGATGCCGCACGTAGCGCAGTGCACGATCTAGACCAATGCAAATCGCAGGAATCCCTCGCGGTTTCTCGGCCGACTCTCGCGTTCGCAAACTGCTTGGCGGGTTCCTGACATCAGACGAGTGTGTTTTCGGACAGAAGCATGCGCTACGCCAATTGGGAGGTGCTATCCGACCTACCGCCGCGAACTGGACTCGGCGGTCGGTTTGGCTTCTCCGGTCAACAGCGGAAGTACCGCAACACGCAGATCATTGATGCATCGATCATCGAGAGCTACCGCGTGCAGGCCAAGCGGACGAAGGAATTTGGCCGACTCGGCGCGATGTTGACGTCGACGGGCGGCTCGAGGTGCGCAGCCTCTCCAAATTTATTGTCGTCGTCGGCGCACCTGTCGAGGCCTTGCGTGACGTGTCGCTCATGGCCAGCGAATTCGTTGTACAGCCTGGCCTTGAAGTCCGTAAAGAGCCAGGGCCTCAATCTAACGTTGTTGTCGAGAAAGCTTGGCGATCGTCGATCAAGTAGCTAGACGGCCCGCAGCTTGTAACTCCAACACAAAGACTTCGAGCCGCCGTATCGCGCGGCAGCGAGGCACGGGAATTGCCAAGCCGCTCCAGCCAGCAAATCACCTCTATCGCCATTTTTCCACCATTGTGAACCCATTCATATTTCTGAGATCAACATTTTAGTGGTCTCACGTGCGCGAGCGAAGACCGCCGACTAGATAGGCATGTTGGTCGCGGGAAAGTTCGGTTGACTCTTTAGTACTTTTCAAATCCCACCATTTTCATGGTCCAGCGGCTGACACCCCCCTTGTCGTCGCGATGAATGAACATCTTCCTGATTGTAGTCTCGAGGTTTCTACGCTCGATCGCGGGCAGGAACGGAATGTCGAGCCGACGTGTCTGAGCGAATTTCTCAACTACGGTCTCAGTTGAATTGCAGGAAGGCAATCGTGCGGCAATCCCGTGCGTGGTATGTAGATCCTCGATAAAGTAGAAACCGCCAGGCTCGACGATGGGAAACAGCTTCGCTAGAGCAAGCTGCTGGTGATAAGCTGCGTGCGAAGCGTCATCAATGATGATCCTTACGGGCGGGAGCGAGTTCGCTAGGCGTTCCAGGGCTACCGTATCGCCCATGTCAAGGCGCTCGAAACGGAACCGGTCCATCTTAAAGGCGCTGAAATCGGCAACGTCGCATCCGATGATCTCGGCTTTGGGAAAGAACTCCAGCCACATCTTAATAGACGGAATGTCGTCAACCTTGCGACCGACCACTACATCGGGATCGAGAGAGCCGTTTCCGTGTTGTAATCCAATCTCGACCATCGTGAAAGGTTGCTGGCGGAATTCTTCGAACAGAAAAGAGTAGAAGCTGGTGTAGCCGTGGGCGTCGCCTACCTCATTCCCCTTGTCGGTTCCGAGGGCATTAGCTCGCTTGGTCAAATTCGGTGCGCTCATTGCAGCATTTCCTATTCTCGGATGGAGCATTACACGGCGGGTCAGCTTCTGAGTTCAAGAAGCATACCAAAACCGTCAGTCTGAGTTTCCTTCTTATTCTCATCTGGCACGTGTCTCAGGTAGAACGGGTGTGTCGTGACTCCGACAGTGCGCCGCATGCTCCTTCTCGGTTCTTTAACGCGTCCCCCACGTGCAAATGCGGCGGCTGATGGTGACTCCGCCCACCGCCCCGACAGCGGCAGTGTGGTAGCCTCTCCCGGCATCTGCACCCCTCGCTACGGCTCCAACAGCGCGATGGGATCTCGGGGGATCACGAGTCACGTACTGGCGTTTGCGCTGAGTGACCGACGGGCGCTGGAAGGTCACAAGTTATTCCAAGAAACCGGTAGCCGCTTTGAGATGTATTACTGCAACCGCACAGATCCGCGCGAACGAGTAAGGTCGACGGTCGCAAATGCCGCATCGTCTTAGTCGCCTTACGACTGAGCTTCGACTGGCTCGCCTCAATCGACTAGATCCAACTGGGCACCCTCTTGTCTGAAGCATATACGGCGCGGCGGTCTGTATTTCTCCTTCCTAGCAGTCCCGATATTCTCAGCCGGGACAATCGTACCCAGAATATCTAAGTACCGATGCAATTCGACCATTGCGACCAGAAGCAAACCGGCGGCCAGCTTTAGCTCAGAGCGACGCGGTTGCGCCGCCGATTGAACTCGTGGCTCTCGCCGGGAGCGAAGATGACAGGGTGATCGAGACGATCAACGATGATCCGGCTAGGCCATCGTAGCTTCCAATGCCTCAGCACCACAAGCAGCCCGACGGCTCTCGTGCGGCGCTCGCAAATCTGCTCGCTTTGTATTGTGTTCCTAAGAGCAGAATTCTGCAAAGGGGTTCTATTTCCCCTGGTAATTTGGGGGCCGCTTCTCGAAGAAAGCGTCCATCCCTTCCTGCTGATCAGAAGTGGTGAAAGCAACCCGGATCGCTTGCCGTTCAAATTCCACACCGGCATCGAGGTTCGTTTGATAGGCGGCCAGAACGGCAGCCTTCGCAAGCTCCGTCGATCGAGGCGGCTTCTGTGCGATTATTTCCGCAATCTCGAGCGCGCGTGCCCGCGCCTGGCCCGTTTCTGTAACCTCGGAGACCATTCCTGCCTGCATTGCGGCACGGGCCGAAATTGATTGGCCAGTGAGGATCATCAGCATGGCAAGCGATTTGCCCGCCACGCGTGTCAACCGCTGGGTTCCGCCGTCACCCGGCAAAACGCCGATGTTGATTTCAGGTTGACCGAAGAGCGCGCCTTCGCCTGCGATAATGATATCGGCCAGCATTGCAAGTTCGTGACCGCCCCCAAGACAAACGCCCTCTACGGCAGCTATGATCGGCTTGAGACAGTTGGTGAGGTCGCGCCAATCATTGCGTCGGGCGAGATTGTTAATGGCCTCGAAGCCGCGTTGTTGCATCTCCTTGATATCCGCGCCCGCGCAAAAGAACGTGTCGGTGCCGCAAAGCACGATGCAGCGGACGTCCTCATCCAAAATTGCGTCTCGGCAGGCCGATGCAAGTGCCGCGATAAGCTCATTGCTCAGGGCATTTCGCTTCGCCGGCCTGTTCATGCTCAGCAGGCGGACGTGCGGGAGAGGGGAAGTGGATAGCACGAGTTCGGATTTTTGGATCACGAGAGAATTCTTCCTGGAGAATGGGAGAAGAACCAGAACTTCTTCTCGACTTGGATCGGGATGCACCTTGCGTAAGCTGGCTTGCAGCGAGCTTCGGAGAGATCATTGCGTTGCACACAATTCGCTGCCATTCATCCGGGCAAGCTGCCGAGGACCCGAGGTTGATATGGTTGCTATCGTGCGAGCAAGGCCAGGAAAAACAGACACCACATTGTGGTTTGGGCGGGCTATCCGAAAGCCTTTCTGCTTCGAGCCTCCTGAATCGCCTGCTCCGAGAAGCCAAAGGAAGTCAGGACCTCCTCGGTAGCGGCACCGATCGGCGCGGGGTGAATCCGGACGGCTGGAGGTGTGCGTGAGAGCCGGACTGGCAGTCCGGCGAGCGAAACGACTCCTCGCCCGGGTACCTCAACCTGCCACATGATGCCGTTTTGGCTTGCCTGAGGGTGGCTGATCGCTTCTGGAATTTCATTCACAGGTGAGCAGAGCAGATCCACGGAAGCCAGACGATCGAGTACCTCCGAAGTGTTCAAGGTCATCAAAGCCGGCGCACAATATTCCTGAATGGCGGTCAGATTTTCGATCTGCTTTTCGCGTGTAGCGAGTTCAGGCCGCGTGCTTATGTCCGGTAGATCGAGCGCCTGGCAAAGCAGGCCAAGCGGGTTGTCGCGAAAGAGCATTACAACGGCTACCCAACCGTCCGCGGTCCTGACGAGCATCGCCTGACGCGTCCAGTCGGTTTTCACACCATAGATGCTCTCGCTGGCGATTTCGCACAGCTGCATAGCGAGCGAAACATCGAACAGCGACGTCGACACCAGTTGTCCCCGGCCCGAGGTCTGGCGTTCGATGACGGCGGCAAGAATGCCCTGGACGAGCGACATCGCCGCGCCATAGTCGACAATAGGAGAGTTCGTCAGCTGCGGAGGCTGGTGCTCCTGCAGTCCTCCCCGTGCCAACCCGCTAAATGCCTGCGCCAGCATGTCCTGGCCCGGACGATCTGCAAGCGGACCTGTTTCCCCGAAACCAAACCCCGCAGCATAGATGAGACGGGGATTGCGTGTGCTAAGATCCTTATAGCCGAGGCCCAGCCGCTCCATCACGCCGGGGCGGAAGTTGTGCATCAACACGTCAGCGCGGTCGACCAGGGTCAGCAAGATCTCAAAGGCGGCCGGGTTCTTCAAATCCAAGGCGAGTGTCCGCTTGTTTCTGCCCATCGCAGCGTAATACGCGCTCATCCCGCCGACGCGGGTGGCCTCAAAATCAAGCCCGCGCGTGATGTCACCTTGGGGACGTTCGATCTTGATGACGTCCGCGCCAAAATCCCCCAACACCTGTCCTGCAAGCGGCACCTGCATCACCATGCCGACTTCCAGAACGATCAAGCCGTCAAGGGCGCCACGCGCTACGGAGGCAGTTGCTTTATCGCTCACGACAGGCCTTTCCCTCAGATTGGAACGCTCGATACTATGCCGCGCGATCGTCGCCGTCAAGATTACTATATCCCATTATAAAATTGATATATTGCAATGCGCTGCGAAACCGGCTTTGAATGCGATTGCCGAATCGAGGCGCCGAACAGGCGTTTGGGCCAGCACCTGCCGGAAAGGGGATCACTCCCTGCCGCCGAAAAGCAGGTGCCGACGCAGTTGGACGTCCTGAGACGTTCTGCAAGGCTTGGTGACGGGGGGCCTGATGACGAAGAACTACATCGCCGGTGAATGGATTGCGGCAGCCAAGGCAGTCGCGAACATCAACCCGTCTGATACTCGCGACATCGTAGGCGAGTACGCCCAAGCCTCTGTAGAAGAGGCGAAGCGTGCGATCGATGCGGCCCATGGCGCCTTTCCGGCTTGGGCGCGTTCGACGATCCAGAGCCGCCACGACGTTCTGAAAGCCGTGGGTGACGAGATATTGGCCCGCAAGGACGAACTCGGACGCCTGCTCTCACGTGAGGAAGGAAAGACCTTGCCGGAGGGGATCGGCGAGGTCGCTCGCGCCGGCCAGATCTTCCATTTCTTCGCGGGTGAGTGCCTGAGGCTGAGCGGCGAGAAGCTGCTCTCCGTGCGAGCCGGCATAGACGTTGAGATGTCCCGCGAGCCGCTCGGCGATCACGCCATGGAATTTTCCTATGGCCATTCCGGCCTGGAAGATCGCCCCGGCACTGGCCTATGGCAACTCCGTCGTGTTCAAGCCTGCAGAACTGGTCCCCGCCTCGGCAAACGCCCTTTGCGACATCATTGCGCGCGCCGGCGTTCCCCCCGGCGTCTTCAACCTCGTCATGGGGAGCGGCTCGGTCGTGGGCGAAACAATGCTCGCCAGTACGAAGGTGGCCGCGATCTCCTTCACCGGCTCGTTGTCGACCGGCCGGCGCATTGCCCAAACCTGCATTTCTGCCGATCCCATGAAGAAGATGCAGTTGGAGATGGGGGGCAAGAATCCAATGGTGGTGCTCGACGACGCCGACCTAAAGGTGGCCGTCGAATGCGCGATCAACAGCGCCTTCTTTTCGACCGGCCAGCGCTGCACGGCCTCATCTCGCCTCATCGTGACAGATGGCATTTACGACGCCTTCCTGGCAGCTATCACGGAAAGGATGGATGCGCTGGTCGTGGATGACGCCTGCAAGCCAGGAACGCAGATTGGGCCGGTGGTTGATCAGAAGCAGCTGGAGCAAGACTTGATGTACATCCGCCTCGGCCAGGACGAGGGGGCCAAGCTCGTCGCTGGGGGCGAGCTATTGAAACGCGATGCGCCCGGTTTCTACTTGTCGCCCGCGCTGTTTGCAGAAGTCGACAATCGGATGCGGGTCGCGCGCGAAGAAATTTTCGGCCCGTGGCAGCACTGATCCGGGCGCGAAATTATGACGAGGCCCTTGAGATCGCCAACGACACCCCATTCGGACTATCTTCCGGAATCTGCACCACAAGTCTGAACTATGCCAGCCATTTCAAGCGCAACGCGGAGGCTGGCATGGTGATGGTCAACCTGCCGACGGCGGGCGTCGACTATCACGTGCCCTTCGGCGGCCGCAAAGGTTCGTCCTATGGATCACGTGAGCAAGGGCGCTACGCTGCAGAGTTCTATGCGACTGTGAAGACAGCCTATGCGTTTGATGGAGGTCCACCATGAGCGTGATGGCGGCCGCCTGAAAGCGCCCGAGTTGAACAGTTCTGCACGTTCAGATGATTGACATGCTGGCTTCGTTGCCGACTTCGAGCGAAGCTGCGACCTGGCGGAGCGCCCATTCGAGATCTTCGATGTTTTCGGGAACGCCGATCGATATCCTCAGCCCCGAGATCAAGGAGGGATCAACCACGAGCGCCGAGGGCGGCGTTGTGATGACGCCCCGTTGCAATGAACGGGCTGCCACCTGTTGAGCAATGTCGCTTGGCAGGTCCATCCAGATGTGAAAGCTGGCCGGATGATCTGCACGTATATGCGGCCGGAGGATTTGGGAGGCAAGCTTCACGCGCTTCTTCGCCTCCTGGACCAGAGACTGCTTCACGCGCGCGGCTGTTCCCGTGCGGATCCATTCGGATACGATGAAGGTTGAAATCGGCGAGGCCATCCAGCAGGTCGCGCGCATAGATTGATGAATCTGCGAAAGATAAGGCTCGGGCGCGACGAGCATTCCGATGCGCAGACCCGGCGCCAGGCACTTCGACAGCGTATTGACATAGAAGGTCCGCTCCGGCGCCAATGAGGCGAGCGGCTCGCTGGTCTCGTCCAGGAAGCCGTATGCGTCATCTTCGATGATCAGGATGTCCCGCTTACGCGCGATCCGCACGATCTCTCGCCGGCGTGCCGCGCTCATGATTCTCGCGGTTGGGCTCTGGATGGTGGGAATAGCAAAAAGCACCCGCGCTGCCCCGCTTGCCGCCGCTTTGTCGAAAGCGCCCGGCAGCAATCCTTCGCCATCCATCGGCAGCCCGATAAGGTCGAGCTTTGCGAAATGAGCATAGGACTTCATGCCGTGATAAGTGCCGGCCTCGACGAAGACTTTGTCACCAGGCTGGCAGATCGAGCTGAAGGTCAGCGCTATCCCGTGCTGTGCTCCATTCGTAATAACGAGGTTGTCCGGATTGGCTTCGAAGCCCGATTGACGAAATAGGCCGGCGAGCTGGGCCCGGTGTTCGGCAACACCAGAGTGGGAGAGGTATCCCACGTAGTCGGAGATGTCAGCCGTTGGAAACGTAGATGGGCTCTCAGCTAGCACCTTGGGCAGTAACGCCGGCCCTGGGATGTTGAGGCTGAGATCGACAACCTTGCCACCGGACGCAGGGGTCGGCCTCTGTGACGCGACAAACGTCCCGCGGCCGACGTGCCCCAGAAGCAGGCCGCGCCGTTGACCTTCTGCATAGGCCTTGATGACCGTTCCGACGCTGAGGCCGATCTCCTCTGCCAAATCACGCTGGGTAGGCAGCCTTGTTCCTGCCGCAAGAGTTCCTGCCGCGATGTCGTGTTCGATGGCCTCGACGAGCCGGACGAACAGGGGAGCGGTGCCAGCCCGCAGGTGAGGGTGCCATTTCTGCATTTTGATTGCTTATCTCAGAATACCGCGCTTTCGCTATCCCAATTTTTGGTCCACCAGATCAAGCTCATAGCGGCCGCACCCTCACGATCTCTGTTTGCTTTTCCTCGATGAGCGAGTTGCGCAATGGCCGCCCGAAAGCCGGAGATTCGATCTCGAAAGCGTCACCGCCGCGCAGCTTGACGCCGGCCGAAAAGCTTAAGGCGCTCGCGCCGAAGAAATAGACGTGGACGTCGCCGGGCCGACGAAACGCGCGGTATTTGAAGTGATGGTGCTCAAGATTCTCAATGGAATGAGACATGTTGTTCTCGCCCGAGATAAAGCTTCCGGACCAGATCGCTTCGCCAGCTCGCAAGACGCGGACCGTTCCGGATACCTCGTCCGGAAGATCGCCCACGAGGAGTTCGGGACCATAGGAGCACTGGCGCAGCTTTGAATGAGCAAGGTAGAGGTAGTTTCGCTGCTCCATCACATGATCGGAGTATTCGTTGCCGAGGCAGAAGCCGACACGCAGTACGTCGCCTCCCTCGCCAATGACGTAAAGCCCTACAATTTCGGCCTCCTCGCCCCCGTCTTCAGCATAGGACGGCAACGTGAGGGGTTGCTCAGGTGCGACTGCCCAGGAGCCATCACCCTTATAGGCCCACTCTGGCTGGACCCCGATGGATCCCGGCGGAGGCTTTCCACCGTCCAGGCCAAGCTTGAACATCCGCATTGAATCGGAAAGTTCGCCTGCGGCCAATTTCGCGTGCATGGCGTCGCGCGACTCGGCGCTACCGAGGTGCGTAAGTCCAGTCACCGCGATCATGCAACGCGAAGGATCAGCGTGGTCGAGAGGCGGCAACAGCCGCTTCTCGCGGATGATCGCATCGTAATCGACCTTCTCTCCGAAGCCGCACCTTTGGACGCATTCGGCAAGCGATAGCCGGGAGCGGGCTGCCTCCAAGGCTAATTCGCGTACACTTGTCCGATTGTTCACGAGCACAGGGACCCCGTCGCCCGCCTGGAGCGCAGCGACATGACGAGAACCGTTCAGAGATACAAATTGGATGAGGCGCACGAGATCCATTCCAGGTGAGAGCCAGCCGCGCTGATTGCGGCAAAGCCAGACTGACATTCAAATTGAGATAGGTCAATGTGCTTGGCTAATCGGGGGTGCCAATATTTCATGAGCGATTTCAGTCGTATAGATGTATCAATCCTTCAGCTAGAATGATGGCTACCAGATTGATATATCCTAATTGTATTTGAGATAGTCTATTGCTTGACATTGGCCCGTCATTGTGATGGTCTCGCTCGATATTGGGCTAGTGCACAGAGATGCCGGCCGTCATGGGAGACGAAGCGGTGGAGGCGATTTACTGGTTTCATGGGAGGAGCGGCTGGGCTGGCGATATTGCAGTCCATGCCAAGCTTCTCGCCAGCCCGCGCCCTTTACAACCATCCCTCTCGCGCTCGCGCGAGCCCCTTTGTCTTTCCGCGCAAGTCCTTGTGATCCAAGCGGCGGCCCCGAGACGATCTCATCATTCACCTTTTCCAGGTCAGTTCGGCTTACGTAAGCAGATACTCGATCAGCTCGCATCGTTTGCGCGGAAAAGTAGGAAACGTTCGCCTCGCCAAGCCGAGCGGACGTCTCAGCGCGGAGGAGTTTGTCCGCCTGCCTTGAATCGAAAAACTTAAGCGTCCCGCAGAAGGGCGCATTGCTACAGGAGGGACCATGGAGTTGGGACATAAGCCCGCCCGCGGGCTGTTACACAGACGATTGGAATGAAGGAAGCCCGATCAGCTGCCTTCGATCGCGCCAGCGTCCATTTACGGGCGTGCCGCCAGAAATCTCAGCGCCTTGAGCAGGCCAACAAGCGACAGGCCGGCGCGCATTCGCGCTTGCCGCGCAAGGCTTAAGCAGTCTTACCCAATGAGCGGAAGCAGACCCATGCAAACAATGGCCCAACCTTCTATCGATTTCATTCAGCCCGAGAAGCAAGTTGCAACGAGATCAATGACTATTGGTCTGGGCGGAGGCGTCGCGCTGGAGTGGTATGACTGGCAAGTCTACGGCTTCATGGCGGCTTTTCTATCTCCCCACTTCTTCCCTTCAAATGACCCGGTCGTTTCGCTGCTGGGAGCATTTGCCGTATTTGGAGCCGGATTCATTGCGCGGCCTCTGGGAGCGGCTTTGCTTGGTCCTATCGCAGATCGCATCAGCCATAAACGCGTCATGATGATCGCTGTTACGGTCATGGCGCTATCTTCGTTCCTGATTGCGATCTTGCCGGCTCATAAGGACATCGGGACCCTTGCCACTGCAGCGCTGGTCATTCTTCGACTGATGCAAGGGCTTGCCACTGGCGCAGAGGCGGGCGTCGCCAATGCAATCGCCATCGAGTTGGCACCACCAGGTGAGGAGGGGCGGTATCTCGGCTTGATCAACGGTACATTCATCATGTTGGGTTCGATCGGAGCAAGCCTCGTCGCTTTTCTGGTGAGCGCGGCCGTCGCCCCCGAGGTCATGCGCGAGTGGGCTTGGCGAGTGCCGTTTGCGGTCGGAGGCCTGCTTGGCGTCCTCATCTTCTTCCTGCGCCAAGCAATCCCGGAAACATTGATCGCCCGCGCTATGCATCATGACGAGATGTCGCGCGTTCAGAAAACCACCGGCGGCGTTTGGAAGGCGCTCTGGAATGTGCGACTGTCGCTTCTGGCCGTGATTTTGGTGATCGGCTCGGTGCAGCTCGCCAACTACACGTACAACGTGGGCCTGCCCAACATCGCCAATGGTGTTTTCAAGGAAAACAGCACGTGGGTGTACGGCATCCTGACCCTCATGGGATTTTGCTGGATGGTCTTTTCACCTGCCATCGGTGCGTTTGCAGACAAGATAAAGCCCTCGCGCGCGTTCATCTTGATGCGCCTTCTGCTCATCCCAGCATTCTTCCTGACGCTGCTCTATTCACACCAAAGCCTTCTGACCTACGCCATGGTGATGCTGGTTGGCGGGGCCATGGTGGGCTGCAATATGGCTCTCTACAACTTCATAGCCACAACCTTGATGCCGCGCACAGTGAGAACGACAGGCGTCGCCCTTGGTTACGCAATCGGTGTGACAATTTTCGGCGGTACCACGCCCTACCTGCTGGTATGGTTGCAACGCGAGGACATGGCATGGATGTTCCCAATCTACGGGTCGCTCGTCGCTTTGCTCAGCGTGGTCGTATATCAGATCGCTAAAAAGCGCGGCTGCATCTATGTAGGCGAGTGATAACAGTCTTGTTAGGGCACTCCAGAGAGGTCCGGCCGATCGGCGGCTCCCCTCTGGAAAGGCAATGGTCTCAGTGGAACAGCGGCTGAACAAGAAACCCTTGATCTCTCCAGCCGTCAAATGCGCCCCTAGGTCCGTTCCAAGCCGCTTTAAGGATTTCGGCCGGGGTAACGCGAGAGTGACACAGAGAGCGCTCGCCGCTGGCCTTCGCCAGCAGCGAGTGCCATTTTAGATTTCTTCAGGCCGCAACCTGCCGGTTAGCAAATGAAGCGCCTCGAACAAGTAGTAGCTACCAAAGATCAATTCGGCATTACTGACGTAGTCCTCGGCTCTCGAATCCCCGCGCTTGTTGAAGCATCCTTCCACCAGCATGCCGGCTGGACGGCTATCGTTCTTATGAACCGGAGTGAGATATCGTTCGACCAGCGCCAAAGCGGTGCGTTCTCCGGCGCTACGGTATTGCCGCCGCTTACTGTCAGTCGGCGCAATCGAGCTCAATTTTAGAAGAGCCGATGCCATAAAAGCGGTCGCCGCAGTGTCCCGCTCGACGTTGGGCGCTTTAGGAGCGTCAAAATCCCAGTACGACACGCAATCATCTGGCACATGGGCGAGCCACCAGTCGGCCCCGTTCATGGCGGCTTGACGCCATCGCTCCTCTCCGCCGCCGGAAAAGTAGCTGATCGTCGAGCACACCACGCCCCACGCCTGTGCTCTTGCCCAAACGCTGTTCTCGCTGAAGCCCTTGTGTGTGTAGCGTCGGAGAACCTTGCCGGTCTCGGGATCGAGGGAGGAGGACTGGATGAAGGATCCGTCCTCACGCTGATGGACGGTCAGAACTTTATCCGTATGATTGGCAGCCACTTCGCGCATCGCGCGGTCGTCTAGAGTTCGAGCGGCCCAAAACAGCAGCAATGAGACGACCAAACTGTCGACGCTGCTTGCAGTGGCTCCCACGTCAGCGCCCTCCTCGGCATTCGCGCCAAGGGGCACAAGACCAAGGTGATGGTTGTAGCGTTGCTTCAGATCTCGTGCCGCCGCAAGGCCGAGCGTCCGCGCGCGGTGACTTCCGGTGAGCAGCGAACCCAGTCCGGCCCCGTAATAGAAGGTCGCAGCCTTGAACGCGGTATCGGCCGAGACGCGCGGTTCAAGACGCTCGCAACCTCGTTCTGCAAGATCTCTGAAGCGCTCGCCGCCGTTACTCCGCGAGGCAAGCCAAAGCATCCCCAGCCAATAGCCGCCGGTCCAGTCTCCGTTTGAAGTTGTCGTCCAGGTGCCGCTCTCCGGATCTGCCCAATGTGGATAGGCGTCGCCAACTTGTTGAGCTGTATTCTCGATCCGCCGCATCATACGTGCGATCGCTTCTTCCCAGTCTATGCTCATCAAAGCTCCTCGTGAAAATGCAGGATGGTTCCACCTGAAAGCGGGTTCTCACCATTGCTTCACTTGAGAGCTTCTCATGATTATTGCATTATATCAATCTGAAATTGGGATAGTGTATTTGCTCAACGAGGTAGGTCTTGCTACATTCAATCGGGCTCCCAGCGTGATGCCGCCAGGTCCCGAAAAGCAGCGCATGATGTTCAGCGCGGTATCAAAGTAGTCTGCGTTTGCTTGCAGGGATATTGGCGCACAGTGGAGCGCTGGCGCGCCGGCCCGAAGTTGATCTATCGATCGAGCCTTCTCAACGGTCGTCCTGGCTCGACAAACGCCGCATCCAGCCTCTGACGAGGGATTGCCGCTACGCCCAATGGGCGAGCATTCGGTAGCCCGCGTGGCGCATGTCCTTTTGCCAGGTGACTTGCTTGCCGGGTGACCTGCGCCGCGGCAGTAGTCACTAAAGAAGCTGCTTCAAGTTCAGCGCCGGATTAGCGAGCGCCTCTGCCTCGACCTTCAGTTCCCGCCTAATGATCGTCTCTGCAACTCGGATTTCCTTCGCAACGGCGCCGAGGCTTCCAAACCCACAAGCAGCCACGAGGCGCCCGCCGTCGACAAGGGAGAATAGAAGTTGGCCCCTCGGGCCTAGGCTTCTGACGACCGGGATTTCTCCGCCGCAGCAGAGGCCGACCATTTGCAAAGTCTCATCGTATTGGTCCGACCAGAACCAGGGGAGATCGTCATACGGACGATCCTCGCCCACCATATTCGCCGCCGCAATCACCCCTTGCCGCTGCGCGTTGCGCCAAGCTTCCAGCCTGATCCGCTTTCCGTAAAGGCGATGTGGAAAGGAACAGCAGTCCCCCGCTGCGAATACGCGCGGATCCGATGTGGCCAGCATTTCGTCAAGCGCGATGCCGTTGTCGACAGCGAGCCCCGCCGCTTGCGCCAGTTCGACGTTGGGGGTTGCACCGACCCCCACGATCACGAGATCGGCAAGATGTCTTTGGCCCCCGGCCAGTACCACGCAGGAGCGTCCTTCACAAAGCTCGATACGTTCAACGACTGCCGTTGTCTCGATCCGTACCCCAGAACGCTCGTGCTTGGCCCTGATCAGTTCAGCTATGCCAACTGGCACTGCCCGGGAAAGTATGCGCGATCCTGCTTCGAAGACGATGACCGAAGCGCCTCGCAAGATCGAGCTCGCAGCAACCTCGAGCCCGATAAAGCCGCCGCCGATCACAGCCATCTCGCAGCCTTGGCCGATTAACTCGCGAAGGCGTGTGGCATCCTCATACGACCTAAGCGTTGCGACCCTTGATCCCTCAGCAATTGGCACGTTCAGGTCACGCGGACGAGCGCCAGTGGCCAAGAGGAGGCGATGATAGCCTATCTTGGCCCCATTCGAGAGAATCACCATGCTGGCCGTGCGATCAATCGAGACCACCTCACAGCCGTGGCGATAATCGATCTTCAATTCGGAAAGCCGCTCTGACGTCACAATCGTCTTCGGCCCAGGCCTCGTCTCATCGACCAGAACTGCTTTGGAGAGAGGAGGGCGCTCATACGGGAGACTGCTTTCGTTGCCGATCAACACCACGCTCTCTTCCCAGCCGCGCTCGCGCAGCGCCAGGGCGGCTGCCGTGCCAGCTTCGCCGGCGCCAACAATGGCAATCGTCGAATGAGTACTCAAATGGCCACCCCTCTTGCAGGCAGAGCCTGCTCCTCACTGGCCACGCTATCGAAGAGGTCACGGACTAGGGACCTAAGAAGAAGAGCTTCCTCCCAACGATCCGTCGTGTCCTTGCCTTGCCGATCGGTGATCGCATAGGGCTGCGGGCCAAGTTCGCAGGTAAAACTAAGGCAGGCACCCGTGCCTGCGCGCTTTCGCCAGCTTCGGAACCCGTATTTCCACCACCCCAGGAACAGATCCAGCCATATCCTGTGCTGAGGAAACGTGATCTCAACCTGAATTTGCTCGCGAGATGCAACCCGTCCATGAAACGCCCAAGCGCGATCGAGCACCTGCCGCACCAGCGCTTCATCCTCGTCCGAGATGGGATACCAGAACTCCCGACCCAGCAGGATGTGCGACAAATCGGCAAGGATCCGCATCCCGGGCACCTCGTCCATCAGATCGAGAGTAAAGAGGAGATCCGTGGTCATCCTGTTGCGATGCGTTTCGAAGTAGATCGGCATGCCTGCCTCTTCCGCCACCCTGATCCAGCCATCCAGCAGCGGGATACAATCGCTGACCCTGCGCGGACGGATGTCTGGCTGGACGTTGAGATGCAGAACGTTGATCTGCTTGGCGAGGTCGATGGCAGACTTCAAGTGATCGATCGTCTGCGGGAAGCACATGCCCTCGACTGCAAGCCCGGAACCGTTCAAAGCGCGTGCGATCAGGTTGACGCGTCCTGGATCATTGCAGGACGTAGAGATCCCGTCGAACCCCGCTTGCTGTATCATCGCCAGGTTTTCATCGAGAGAACGTTCGAAACCGTCAGGCTGCCGCCGCTCCATGGCCCAGAGGGACTGCAAGACAAGTAAACGCTGTGAGGTCATCCGCAGCTCTCACCCGCTCAGACCTTGACCATAACAATGCCATTCTCGATTTTTACCTCGTAACTCTGCAAGTCGACGCATGCGGGCAGCGCACGCGACTCGCCCGTTCGATAGTCGAAGGTGCCGAAGTGTTTCGGGCATTCGATAATTCCGCCATCGACAATGCCATCCGCAAGATGGACCTTCTCGTGTGAGCAGTGGCCGTCCATCGCGAAGTAATCGCCCTCGGGCGAGCGAACAATCACAAACGTGCGGCCGCCGTGATCGAGGCGGCGAACCTCTTCAGGCCTCAAAGCGTCCGCAGCGCAGGCCGCCACCCATTCAGCTTGTTTAGTCATATCTAGTCCTCAATCTTCAACTGGCGGCGATCAATCGGCTGTGGCTCAGTCGCGCAGCGTGCGCCAGTACCGTTGCGGCGCAAGGGCTGCCTCAACGTGACAGGCCTTCGGAGCCTCCCCGCTTCGGCGCTAACCGCCGCGCACCCACTTCTTGGCCTTTATGCGCTTATACATTCTCTCGTCGGCCTCTGGAGAGCCGTCGTGAGCCGTGCCGAACCACTCGTCGAGCGGGATGCGGCGTTCACCGTAGTTCACCTCGAAATACTTGTGGTGCAGGTAATGGTAGAAGTTGTCGGTGCTGATCGCCTTCGCATCATCCACGACCACGCGGTCGAAACCGGTATGTGACTTTGCGGGGGACAGTCCCGCGTGCATCAGCTGAAACATTGCGTGCAGCGGATGGGACGGAAGAACGAAATGAATCAATACCCCTGAGAAGTAAGCGATGTGTTCCAGTGTCGACGCCGAGAGGCCGGACCACGGCCCCGGATTGACGTTCTTGTGGTGGACCTTGTGGATGAGATGGTACAGCGGCCCAATATGGATGAGGCGGTGAATGAGGTAAAAGTGCAGTTCGCGCCACGCCGGCATCACCAGCACGAGTGCAGCACAATATAGCGGATGCGCTGCGAAATCGACGTAAGGCAAGCGGTCGTTCGCGTACATCCACCAGGTGAGCGCCTCATATGCACTCCATACAGGCACGGCGCTGCACATGGTCCAGAATATGTTCTCGGCCGTCTGACTTCCGAACATGAAGGTCGGGTTGTGCGCATCCGGCCACTTTGCATTGTATTTAAACGCCGTCTGCTGACGCCGCTCGATATAAAGAATGAAATGGAAGGTGCCGTAGAGGAGGAGAGTCAAAGCGGTGTTACGAAGCAGAATGAGCAGTATCCAGTCGGCGTGGAGTTCTCGCATCGTATCGAGCGATGGAGTGAGATAAGTCCACGATACAAGAGAGATCAGGAAATAGACCGTATTCCAGGGCAGGAGATAGCCCGGTAACCAGCGCAGTATTTTCAGCGGTTGCACCGGCCAGACAAAAATCGGCGCACGTTCGGGCTTCTTCTTTGGTACCCAATTGCCCCGCTTATCGCGCGTGCCGTACAATGCTTCGTCCATATTGCACTCCATTGCCGCTTCAAGGCAGACAGCTCGTGTGTTAGATCCTTCGCCGGCTGATTGAGATCAGCTCTCGTCGCCGTCGCAAGAGCTTTAGATCAATCGCCAAAGCCCGAGTCTTTTAGTCTCGACACGAAGGCCGCATATTCATCGTCGGCGATGTCCGATATTTCCTGCGGGCCTGGAAAGCCATTTGCGGTGACGTCAGCACGGAATGCGCTGAGAGCTTTCACGCGCTCCTGTTTGATGCGCTCCTGCAGGGCCTGAAGATCTCCATAGACCCGAGCGTGCCGGGGCCGCCGGCCTTCGCCACCGCATATGTCCTCGGTGAATAGAAAGATCACGTCAGCATCCGGTCCGGAGCCGAGCGAGACGGTCACCAGTCCGATCCGCCGGCGAATTTCCGACATGACCCGGGCTGGGATGACCTCGCATTCCACCGCAAAAGCGCCGGCTTCTTCTAGACGTCGGAAGCGCTGGAAGAGTGCCAAGGCTTCCTCCGCATATTTGCCGAAGGCGCGAAGCCTTCCGAGCCAGGTCGATTTTCTGGGAACGAGGCCCAAGTGACCGACAACCGGAATATCCTCGGCCGCGAGCATTGAGACGGTCGCCATGCCGCGTGCGGTGATCACCGCATCGGCCCCGTCGCTTAGCGCCTTCAAGGCGGTACGAAGGATGTCGTCCTGTGTTACAGCATCGGCAAAGCCCAACGCGGCGGTGACGAAGAGGTGCTTTGAGCCCCTCCGTACGGCTTCCACGTTGCGGGCGCGGGTCACCAGCATTTCAATGCCGGCCTGCTCCGCGGCCGCTGCCTCCTCGGCGGTCTCGGCAGTGACCTGAGTGTAGCGCTTGCCCGACTTTCGGGAAGCGCGCAGGTCGGCCACCGTCACCGTGCGCTCGGCCTCGCGCGCCGCCCAATCGTAAATCCGCGGCATATCGTTCCAGTTCTCACTGTTCGCGCCCAAGGCGCATTGATTTCTTGTTGCTCTCTCATTCTGCAGCCGAGGCGCGCATTGTGCGATACATCTCGTCTGCTGCGGCGCGCCTCGCCATGCCGGGAATGACCCCTAGCTTTGTGCAGACCAGGGCACCGCAGCACACCCCGAAGCGCGCGGCCTCGATCACATCCCGCCCTTCCGCCAGAGCCACGGCGAAGCCGGAATTGAACGCGTCGCCAGCACCCGTCGTGTCCACTACGTCGACCACTGCAGCCGGAATGGTGGTATCGACCTTGTCGGTGACGATCAGTACACCACGGTCGCCAAGCGTCACGATCACGTTGGCGGCCCCGCGCTTGCGCAACAGATCGACCAGCTCGCGCGAGGGCCGCGGATCATCCGGGCGCAGACCGAGCAGGATGCGAAGTTCGCTTTCATTCGGCGTCAGGAAATCGACCAACGGGAAGATTTCATCCGGCAGCGGTGCGGCCGGCGCCGGATTGAGAATGGTTTTCTTACCGTATTTGCGACCGAGCTCCATCGCCCGCATAGCCACCTCGACCGGCGGCTCCAGGACCGCCATGACGAGGTCGCTCTCGCGAATGCGGCTCTCGGCGCGATCGACAAAAGCCGGATCCATGGCGTTTGTGGCGCCATAATCCATGATAATGAAGTTCTCGCCTCGCTCATTGAGGATGATGAAGCCAACCGCCGTCGGCTTCTCGGTGATCTGCTTGACATGCGCCGTATCGACGCCCTCGGCCTTGTACAGATCAATGCCAATATCTGCGAATTGGTCTTTGCCGATGATCGCAACCAGCGACGAGTCCGCCCCGAGCCGCGCAGTGGCAACAGCCTGATTCGAACCTTTTCCGCCCGGGCCCATATCGAAACTGCTGCCTAACATCGTGACCCCGAAGACCGGGATGTTCGGAGCGCGAATGGTCAGTCCTACGGCGAAGCTGCCGACGACGGTAATTCTCGGTTTACTCATCAATTCCTCCCCTGAAAGTGCCTGAGATCAAGGCGTGGCGTGGAATGCCTCCACCACGTCGCCACAAGGGCCCTGCGCGCGGTGGCGCAGTTTCGTGGGCCGTGAGCATCGGCACCGGTCCTCCCTGAGCTCCCTCAGCGATCTCTATGGATACAAAACGTGCATCCGGGAGCCTGATCACGAGCTCATTTGTTAGTCATTGACATCGAGCCTAGATGCAGAAAGCCCCAGCGGGAATGGACAAAGCACGCTTCAATTTATATAAAACGCGCATGGCCGGCTTGCCGCAGCGCACACTTTTTCCTGAGAGCCATCAGTACGTCCTCCCTGATGCTGCCTGGACCCGATGCGCCTTTACGGTACTTAGGGCGGGCAAGGCCATCACCGCACGTGATCATCACATCGCTCGAGACAATTATCCGGGCCAGGACATTCTATACTGCTCCGCTGGGCGCGGCTTTGTAGTCAGCGAAGGCAGGACATCGACTGTTGAGCGCGGTCAGTTGATCTGGATTGCCAACGAAACGTCGCATGCGCACTGGCCGGATGAAAATGATCCCTGGACTGTTCTGTGGGTGCGGATCGACGGGCCCGACTGTGCGGCCATTCGGCGAAAGGTGTTCGGCACCGGAGCAACGCTAGCAACGATATCAGTGCCGAACGAGATCGAACGGTGGTTCGCAAGACTATTTGATGTCTTGCGCGCCAGGGATGATAACGTCGATTTGGCACTTAACTGCCTCGTGGCGGAACTGCTTCACCTCATCGCAGCACCTTCCTCGAAGCACGGTGAATCCCGTCTCCCGGCCCCATTGCGAGCCATCATTTTAAAGATGCGGCAGTCCCCGGAGCGATCCTGGCACGCCGATGAACTCGCCTCGGTCACTGGCCTCAGCGCCGCACAGACGCGGCGGCTATTTCAAGGGCATCTGCAGATCAGCCCAAGGCGCTTGTTGATTCGAGAGCGGATCATGATGGCGCAAAAGCTGCTCTTGGAAAGTGACGCTGGGCTCGGCGCAATCGCCGAACGCTGCGGTTTTTGTGACGTCTATCACTTCAGCCGTGAATTTAAGCGCAGCACTGGCACCAGTCCCAGCACCTGGCGGCGAGCTGAGGGAAGATAAGCCGGTGTATCAGGGCTGCGTCGTATACGCGGCGATCAAGGGCTCGAAGCAGCGACTTCACGTCGCTGCCCCTGATCCTCTGCGAACACTTCTGAACTCGGTCCGTACTTGTTGAGTTCGCGCCAATTCTTTTGCGGCCCCATCACCAATTTGGTGTGGACCCGGACGGGGTGGCGAAGGTACTGCTGGCTCGCAATGAGAACATAATGACCGACAAGCTGCATAGAGGAGGCGAGCTTGCAAAAAACGTTGCGCTCCGCTGACAAGCAGCGACCTCAACAAGATCGTGGATGAGCGCGCAGTCGGAAGCATGAACGAACGGATCAAAAATGCAGTGCATATGCAAGAGGTTTCCTTATATCAGATGGTAAGGCCAACCCACTCTTATCGCTTCCGGTCGCCATTTCTCCGCTGAAGAGGCGTTCATCGTGAACAACGACAAAGTTGTGCTGGATGTGCGTGCCTTCTTGGAAGCTTGGGCGCGAGCGTTCAACTCTGGCAAGCCGGAGTATCTTGTTGCGTTATACGCAGATGATGCCTTGCTTCACGGTACGTCTAGTTCCACGCTCTACATCGGTGTCGCAGAAATACGCACCTACTTCCATGGCACCGCAAGGGTAAAATTTGACGTATGTCATTGCGTCAGCTTGGCGGCTGACATTGTTATGGCCGTCGGAAATTATGTCTTTTCTGAAACGCGGCATGATCTGCAAGTGGCGACACCCGCCCGATTTACGTTTGTGCTGCGCCGTCATGATGCCTCCTGGAAGATTTTACACCATCATTCATCTACCACCCCCCTTTAGGTGGATTAAGGTGGTGGCGAATGCGCGTACGATCGTGAGCTTGGCGCGCGGCAGTTCGCGCCAGTTAGGGGAAGCGCGTGATCGCCGAAATTGGCTGGTTGTTACTTTGAAATGCTTAGGCCTCTGATGTAATCCGCTGCATTGTCAGATCCGTGCCATATTTCAACTCTAAGGTGACGAGACCGGTTCACTTGTCGCCTTACCAGCCCGTCAAAAAGACCTAAGGGCTCAAAGACAAGCCGGCGAGGCAGGACAGATCGGCGAAACGCCTGCACTGGCAGACGCATTCAGCGTCGTTTTACCCAATATTACCCAACTTGCGTTGCGCACCTTCTGGGGCCGAGCGCCCTGCTGCGCTTTACCTACGGCTAATCTGATAAGCGGCCACGACAGAAGAACGCCGCGTGTCCCAATGACGGGATCAACCTTTCAGGAGAGCCGCGTGTCAGTTTCCCTTCCGACTCCCACCCAGCTTCTCGAAGTTGCCAAGCAGTGTGGTCTTTCGTTGACCGACGAAGATGTCGCCTCGTTCCGCGGTTTGATGCGGGGCTCGCTGGACGCATACAATCTCGTTGCCGCGATGCCCGACGAGTTGCCCGTGGTCAAATATCCGCGGACGCCCGGCTATCGGCCATCGCCAGACGAAAACACTCGCAATGCTTGGTACCGCAAAACCAACATCAAAGGCGCCGGCAGCGGAAAACTGAAAGGCAAGACCGTTGCCTTGAAGGACAACATTATGTTGGCCGGAGTGCCTATGATGAATGGCTCGGCCACCCTCGAAGGCTACGTACCCGATTTTGACGCCACCATCGTTACACGCATGCTTGATGCTGGCGCCGAAATTGTGGGCAAGGTTCACTGCGAAGCCTTCTGTCTCTCTGGCGGCAGCCACACCAACGCGACTGGCCCGGTCCACAATCCACACAAGATGGGCTATTCGGCCGGCGGTTCTTCCTCCGGAAGCGGGGTTGTGGTCGCACTACGCGAGGTCGACATTGCGATCGGCGGCGATCAGGGCGGTTCGATCCGAATGCCATCCTCATTCTGCGGCACGTACGGTATGAAGCCGACTTGGGGTCTCGTTCCCTATACAGGAATAATGCCGATTGAGATCTTTATCGACCACACCGGGCCGATTACGGCAACGGTGGCCGACAACGCCCTGCTACTCGAGGTGATCGCCGGCGACGACGGCTACGATTCGCGCATCAAGGCTCCGAAGGTGGATGAATACACCAAGGCCTTGGGTGCGGGCATCAAAGGGATGAAGATTGGTATCCTCAAGGAGGGCTTCGAGCAGCCGTCCGCAGAAGCTGCCGTGAACGAAAGCGTGCGTGAGGCCGCAAAGCGCTTCAAAGATCTCGGCGCGACCGTAGAGATCGTCTCGATTCCGATGCACCTTCTAGGCGCGGCGATCTGGACCCCCATCGGAACTGAGGGGGCTGTCCAGACCATGATGTTCGGTGACGGCTATGGTCTCAGCCGAGGCGATCTTTATCCAACCTCCCTGATGGATTTCCATCGCGGGTGGCGGCAGAAGGCGGACTCATTGTCCGAGACTAACAAGCTGTTTATGTTGTGGGGGACCTATATCAACAACACCTTCGGGTCCAGGTTTTACGGCAAGGCGCTCAACATCTCCCGCCGCCTCGCTACGGCATATGACAAAGCTCTCGAGAGCTATGATCTCCTCCTCATGCCGACGACGCCGATGAAGGCAACCCCGCTGCCGCCATCCAATGCCAGTCGCGAGGACTACTTCACGCGCGCGATTGAGATGTTCACCAACACCGCGCCATTCGACATTACGCATCATCCAGCTATGTCGCTGCCCTGCGGAATGGTCGACGGCCTGCCAGTGGGCCTAATGCTGGTCGGTCGCCACTTCGAGGAATCCACCATCTACCGCGCCGCCCATGCCTTCGAACAGATAGGCGACTGGAAGAAGATGTGAGGCCGAGACGATAGTGCGACTGGATCGCGGCATATGACTAGTGCATTCATGGCGGCATTCGAGATCCTGAGCTTCGGTGCGATTATCGTGTTGATCGTGCTTGGGCTAGGAATCATCGCGAGCATGATGGGCATCTTCAACTTTGCCCAGGGTGAGTTCGTCCTGCTCGGCGCTTATATTACTTATCTCGCCTATAGTCATGGTCTCCCGGTTTGGCTCGGTATGGCGGCGGCACCGATCTTAGTCGGATTGCTGGGTTTCGTACTCGAAGCGCTCATCATCCGCCGCTTCTATGCCGCACCGATCGTTGCAATGCTCGGCACCTATGCGCTCGGTCTTATCATCCGGGAGTCTGTGCGGGGCCTAATTGGCGGGTTTTATCTGACGGTTCCGGAGCCTATCGGTGGATCCATAGATATCGCCACGATACACATCTCAGCTTGGCGCTTTACGATTCTCGTGATCACGGCTTTGGTGATGGGGGGCTGCTTTCTGCTCCTGTCCCGCACAAGCTTCGGCTTGCGCGTTCGGGCGACCCTGGAAAATCCGGCGCTAGCGCGCGCCTCCGGGGTTTCGACGAATTTCATCTATGGCACCACCTTTGCCTTCGGCGCAGCTTTGGCCGGGCTCGCCGGGGCGCTTATCGTGCCGGTGTTCGATCTGTTTGCAGATCTCGGAATTCGCTTTCTGATCCAGGGATTTGTCGCCGTCATGCTTGGCGGTGTCGGCTCCTTTATGGGCCCAGTGGCAGGAGCCGGTATCATCGGCGCTCTCAGCGCGGCGCTGCCCTGGGTTATCCCTCCGGTCCTCGCCGATGTGCTCGTCTTCTTGCTTGCCATTGTTTTCATCAAGTGTCGGCCGCAAGGCCTCATCGCGCAAGGGGGAGTGTAGTCATATGGCTGTTGATCGACTCAATTTCACACGCCGTCGTTTCCTTTCGAACTTTGCCTTCACGGCCGGTGCAATCGCCACAGGAGCGAGTAGCTGGGTGATCCGTCCCGACTGGGCCAATGCGGCCGAAGGTCCCATCAAGGTCGGCATCGCGATCGATCTGACCGGCCCGATCGGCTTTGCCGGAAAGGCGGATGCCAACGTCGCCAAAATGGTCATCAAGGAGATCAACAATTCAGGTGGTCTTTTGGGCCGGCCGATCGAGCTGTACATCGAAGACACCGCCTCCAATGAATCGGTCGCTGTAGGCAACGTGCGCAAGCTGATCCAGCGGGACAAGGTGGACATGGTCCTAGGCGGCCTCGCGAGCTCAATGCGCAATGCGATCAAGGATGTGATCGTTTCTCGGGGCAAGACGCTCTATATCTATCCGCAATTTTATGAAGGGGGGGAATGCACGCCATACCTGTTCTGCAGCGGCGCCACACCGGCGCAGCAATGCGACACATTTATCCCGTGGCTGATCAAGAACGGCGGCAAGAGATTTGCCCTTCCAGGTTCCAACTACATTTGGCCGCGTAACCTGAATGCATATGCTCGCAAGTTAATCGAAGCCAATGGCGGCGAGGTCGTGTTCGAGGAGTATTATCCTTTAGACCAAGTGGATTTCTCCGCCACTGTCCACGCGATCATGTCCAACAAGGCCGACACCGTCTTTAACACCGTTATTCCACCCGGCGTCGGTCCTTTGTTCAAACAGCTCTATGAAGCGGGCTATCTGAAGAACGGCGGACGGCTTGCTGCCGTCAACGAGGACGAGAATTATCTCAGCCTCCATCCGGTCAATGAGATGGAAGGGCTTGCGAGTTGTCTCGATTATTACAAAGCCGTCGCCAAAGATGACCCGGTCTCCGCCAGAATTCAGGCTGCCTATGATAAGGACTATCCAGGCGATTCTCTATTTGCCGCGAGCAGTGCCGCTCCCAGTACATATCGCGGGCTGAAACTTTGGGAAGCTGCCGTCAAAGAGGCCGGAAAGGTCGATCGCGAGTCGGTTGCTGCGACGCTCGATCACGCAAAGATCGCGGAGGGTCCGGGCGGCCCCGCCGAGATGGTGCCGGGCAAGCGGCACTGTAAGATGAACATGTACACGGCCGTGTGCAAGAGCGGGGTTTTTCAAGTCGTGCAACGCAGCAATGGGCTTGTCGATCCCGGGCAATGTTGACGAATCACTGTGAAAGCGACAAGCGCGGTAGAGAGGCCATCGGTGCCCACGCTAGAAGTGAATTGTGCGACGGCTGACATGGCTGAAATCGCCTTTGCAGGACAGGTCAGTCGTGCACGACGTGTCCTGCTCATCATCGAAGGACTAGTGCTGATTGGAGCACTAGTCCTTCCGGTGATGCTTCACGACTATCTTACGGTGTTTGCCACTCGCGTTGTGATCCTGGCGCTCTTCGCTCTCTCGTTCGATCTGGTCTGGGGCTATGCCGGAATCATGAGCTTTGGGCAGGCCCTCTTCTTCGGCTCCGCAGGCTACGGCGTTGCGCTGCTTGCGCGCGACCTCGATATCACCTCAATCCTTTTGGTACTGCCGGCGGGCACGCTGATTGGCCTCGTATTCGCGCTGCTACTTGGTGGGTTCCTCCTACTCGGACGGCATCCGGCCAGCATGATCTTCGTTTCGCTCGGTACGCTCACCGGTGCCTATGCGGCGGATCGCCTCGCGCGTGGCTGGTACTATCTCGGCGGCCAGAACGGCATTCCCTCGATTCCGCCGATGACGCTCGGCTCCTACGAATTATCGGAAGGGTCGAACTTTTACTATCTGGCACTAGGGCTTCTTGTCATCGTCTACGTTGCATGCCGTTTCCTGGTGCGCTCGCAGTTCGGTCTTGCACTCGCAGGCCTCCGCGAGAACGAGCAACGCATTGCCTTTTTCGGCTACCGGACACAGCATCTAAAAGCCATAGTGTTCGCGATCGGTGGCGCCATCGCAGGCCTGAGCGGCAGCCTCTATGCCTTCCACGAGGGTTTTGTGTGGCCCAATATGATTGGCGTTGTCGTCTCCACGCAAGTCGTGCTCTACGTTCTGTTCGGCGGTTCCGGCACGCTGATCGGTGCGGTGATCGGTACGGCGATTGTCGAAGGTCTCTCCTTCTGGCTGTCGGACAATTACCGCGATATCTGGCCGATCATCCTGGGCGTGCTCCTGCTCCTGGTAATCCTTTTTCGGCCGCTTGGGCTTATCAGCCTGGTGTTGACGGAGCGCGAGCGGGTAGGCAGTTTCGCCGCCAAAGCGCAAGACAAGAAGAGGGCGCAGCATCATGCCGCTTCTTGAAGCTGCAGGCATTCGAAAGATCTTCGGCAAGCTCACGGCAGTCGACGGTGCGGCGCTCACCGTCCGCGAGAACGAGTTCCACGGGTTGATCGGGCCGAACGGCTCGGGGAAAAGCACGCTGATGAAGTGCATCGCGGGGGCGGAGGTACCGACGCAAGGCAAAGTCCGATTCATCAACACTGATATTACCACATTCACCCCCACCGAGCGCGCGCGCGCTGGCATGAGCCTGAAGTTCCAAATCACATCGGTTCTGCCATCCCTCACCCTCTACGACAACATCCTCCTTGCCCTGCAGGGGCACTGCTCTCTTTTTGATCTTGTGTTCTCGCGCAGCCGCAGACAGCTGCACGACCAGGTCATGATGATGCTCACCCAGTTTCGTCTTGCCGATCGTGCGTTCGATGCAGCAGCAGCGCTATCCCATGGCCAGCAGCAATGGCTGGAGATTGCGATGGCGCTCGCGGGAAAACCCCGGCTCCTGCTGCTGGACGAGCCTACCGGAGGCATGAGCCTGGAGGAGCGTCGCGTCACTGGCGAACTGTTGCGACCAATAAAGGAGCACTGCTCCCTCGTTATCGTCGAGCACGATCTCGATTTCATCCGCGACATTTGCGACCGCCTCACCGTCCTCGACCAGGGCCGTGTGCTGGCGACAGGAAGCGTCGCTGAGATCCAGGCTGACAAAAGTGTCCAGGAGATCTATTTGCGCCGTGCTTGAACAACGCTTTCTCGACATAAGACATCTCGACGCCGGTTATGGTCGCAGCCAGGTGCTGTTTGACCTGAGCCTCGACATTCCGTGGCGTGGTGGTACCGCCGTGCTTGGGCGCAACGGTGCAGGCAAGACCACGCTTATGAAAGCTATCGTTGGCGAGCTACCAAGCTGGAGAGGCGAGGTAGTCTTCGATGGCCACGATTTCAATCGGCTCCAGACCGAGCAACGCGTGCGCGCCGGCATCGGCTATGTGCCGCAAGAGCACTCAGTGTTCTCACGCCTTTCAGTGCGGGATAATCTTGCAATGGGCTCCCTCTTCAACACCGACGCTTCGGCGATCGATCGGGTCCTGGCGATCTTTCCCAAGCTCGGCCACCGCCTGGACCAGGCGGCTGGTACGCTTTCTGGTGGCGAGCGTAAGATGTTAGCGATCGGGCGCGCCCTCCTGGGGAACCCAAAGCTGCTGCTGCTGGATGAGCCGACCGAGGGCGTCTGGATCGGCGTCATCGAAGAGATTACCGAACGTCTCATTGAACTCGCCAAGGAAATCGCGGTCATCATCGTCGAACAGCACCTCGATCTCGCGTTGCGCGTGGCGAGCAAGGCCTATGTCCTTGATCGCGGCCGTATCGCACTACAAGGCGCTGCAGCCGATATCCGCACGAATCCGGAACTTCTGCGCTACCTCGCGCCTTAAGTGGCGCGTTCCAGATTGCTTTGACGGCCGACGCTAATCGTAGACCGGTTCGGCTGACTTCTCCCTAGATTTGAGCGGCTGTTTGGAAAACTCCAGCAGCGGAGTTTGCTGACTTGACCTCAGCAACTTGACGCGCCCGCTACGGGCTCACAGGCGCGCTGGGCCCCATTCTGCGTTCGAAGCGAGCCGACATTCTCGTCCACTTGAAAGTACGCCTCCGACGAGGACCGTCTTGCGTGACGGGTGGTAATTCGCGAAGCGTGTGACCTTAAGTCTAGCTTTAAGGTCATCAGGCGATGCGGGTCGAAGTTTTGGGCGGGCTTGAGCGGCGGCGGCGTTGGTCGCAGGACGACAAGGCACGGATTGTCGAGGAGACGCTAGTACCGGGCGCGAAGGTAACTGAAGTCGCGCGGCGCAACGGAGTAGCGGCCAGCCTGGTGTTTACCTGGCGTCGACAAGCACGGACATCGGAACAAGTTGCACCATCTTTTACGCCGGTGCAGATCGCCGCCGTAGCGGCCTCGGCTGAAGAAACTGCGAAGCTTTTGCCTACGGTTGATGGCCGAGTTCGCTCGGCGGCAGCCGCACGTACTGGATTGATAGAGATCGATCTCGGCAACCGACGGTGCATCCGGGTGGATGCGCACGTCGATCCGGAGGCGCTGGCGCGGGTCCTCGATGTGCTTGGACGCCGATGATTGCTGTACCAGGGAATGTGCGAGTGTGGCTGGCGACAGGCTACACGGATATGCGCAGAGGCTTCCTGTCGCTGGCCCTCCAAGTTCAGGAGGTGCTGCGCAAAGAACCGCTCAGCGGTCATTTGTTCGTCTTCCGCGGTCGCCGCAGCGATCTTGTGAAGGTGATCTGGCACGGTGTGCTGCAGAGCATGAAGGAGGTGAATAACCGAATTTGATGCGTACAGCTTTATGAGAGATGGAGGACGGCCCTCCTGCATCGGCGTTCCAGGCGCAGGTGCAAAA
>NZ_JAKLTZ010000022.1:0-84234 GCF_022012555.1 Bradyrhizobium zhengyangense
GCATTTCGGCCGTTGATGGCGCGCTCGATCTCGAACAGGGCGTCGAGACGCTTGACCACCTCCAGCGCGATCGGAGAGACCGGTTTGCCCTTCTTGCCTTCCCGAGCATTCTTCTCGATGTCAGCCAACTCGAAGAAGCCCCGCCGCGCATGGGCCAGGCAAAATGCCGGCGCGATCGGTAGAACCTTCCTCTGCGGGTCGAACAGGGGCTCAAAGCCGCTGTAGCAGTCCGCCTGTAGGATACCGGTGAAGGTGGCCAGATGCTTCTGGGGGTGTGCGCCGCGACGGTCGCCCGAAGCGTAGTAAACCGCCGCCGGCGGCGCAGGCCCGGCGAACGGCCGGTCATCCCGCACATACGTCCAGATCCGGCCGGTCGTGCACTTGCCCTTCGCCAGGATGCGGATGGTGGTGTCGTCCCCATGAAGGCGCTCGGCCGCGAGCACATGGTGCTCGATCAGCTGGAACAGCGGCATGACGGCGAAGGTCCCGTGGCCGACCTGGTCGGCCAACGTCGACAGCGGTAAATCGATCCTCTCGGCCTTAAATCGCACGCTCTGGCGGTTGAGCGGGATATGCATACCGAACTTGTCGAACAGGATCGTCGCCAGCAGTTGTGGGCCGATGAAGCCGCGCGGGGTGGCATGGAACGGCGCAGGCGGCTGGCTGATCTTCTCGCAATCGCGGCAGGTGAACTTTTCGCGCACCGTCTCGATGACCTTGAAGCGACGCGGGATCTCCTCCAGCGTCTTGGTCACATCCTCGCCGACCTTCGCCAGCCGCGATCCGCCGCAGCAGGCACAGGTCGTGGGAGCCTCAATGACGACGCGTTCGCATTCTATGTCGTCCGGCCATGGCTTGCGCACCGGCCGCTTGCGCGTGAAGGGGCGGACGTTCTGCGTCTTCGCCGCTGCGGCCTGCGCGGCAAGCTCATCCTCGCTCGCCGTGGTGGCGAGTTCTTCGAGCTCCAATTCCAACTGCTCGATCAGGCGCGCCGTGCGCTCGGAGCGCTGCCCGTGCAGTTCGCGTTTGAGCTTCTCGATCCGTAGCTCGAGATGCGCGATCAGCGCCGCGTTATCCGACAGCTCCGCCTGCGCGCTGGCAGCCATCGCTTCGGCTCGTAGCCGTGCCTCACGCTCGGCTTGCAGCGCGGCCAACGCACTGACAAGGTCCGACGGGAGGTCGTCCGGCTTCGATATCATGGAGCCATTGAATCAGATCGAGCGGCAGATTCAAACCCAAAACCGTTATCCGACCCGCGTCGGACGCTGGGTTTCTTGCGGGGTGCGCCAATCGATTCCGGACAACAGATAGCTCAATTGCGCCGACGAGATCGTCACTGCTTCGCCTGCAACCGATGGCCAGATGAACCTTCCTCGCTCGAGTCTTTTGGTAAAAAGGCATGCTCCCTGGCCATCGTGCCAGATCAGCTTCACAAGATCGCTGCGGCGACCGCGGAAGACAAACAAATGACCGCTAAGCGGGTCCTTGCGCAGCACCTCCTGCACTTGGAGAGCCAACGACGGAAAGCCTCGGCGCATGTCCGTGTAGCCGGTCGCGAGCCACACTCGCGCGCCAGTCGGAACCGGGATCATCGGCGGACCAAAGCATCGAGAACGCGACGTAGCGCGTCTCCGTCCACATCGCCATCGACCCGGATGCGGTGCCCACTACCAAGGTCGATCTCGATGATGCCTTGGCTCTTCCGCCGACGCGCCGGCGCCAATGGCACTTCGGCAACCTCCCGCGGCGGCATAGACGGCCCGATCTCGACAGGCACGAACGGCGCTACACTCGCTTCACCATGCTTGCAAAGCTCCTTACGCCACCTGAACAGCTGGCTCACATGAAGCCCGGCCACGCGAGCCACCTCGGAAACATTGGCACCGGTCTCGAGCGACGCTGCAACAAGCCGTTCCTTCTCATCCTGCGACCACCGGCGCCGCCGCTCGACCGATGTGATCACCTCCGCCCTCGAAATCGTCATAGCGCTTCTCCTAGGATTACCCCTAGGACCTGCAGCGTTCGCCTCCGTCAAACAAGGCGGCCTTCCTCGTAGGCGTACGCAACTCCCCACCGCCGAGCATCTTGAGTGCGCCCTCATGGGCCTTCGTCATCAGCGCGTTCCTCTGCCTGCATAGCGAGCAGTCACAGGTCGCGGGTTCGGCGATGTCTGACATCAGCCTGAATGTCACCGCGCCGCAGTGGCAGGCGCCTCGATAGGTCGGCATGCTTGTTTCTTGCTGCTGCTGACCTCGAGCATTGGTGAGACGAAAGGTCCCGCGCAACAGAGGATTGCTCGCAGGACAATGTTTGGTGATCGCGAGACTCACCACGGGGTTGTGATCATTCAGCCATGATCGGCCGCTAGCTGGGACTCACAGAGTTCATGCGGAGTTCATTTCGGGTTCCCTAGTTTCTGACGGTCAGACCTTCCACGGCCCAAACTTCCGCGATCGAAACAGCCATCCCCCTCAGGAGGAGACTTTCATGCCAGCATTGCTTCGTCCCGCCCTCACCGCGTTCGGCGTCGCGTGCCTTGTGTCCGTAACCGCGCTCGCCTCCTCCGGCACCGCGTTCGCGCAAGCCAAGCAACAGCCCGCACCGGCGCAGCAGGCCGCCCCCGCGCAGGCTCCGACGCTCAAGCAGATGGCGCTCACCGACAAGCAACTCGACGGCGTGCTTGCCGCACAGAAGGACATGGATGCGATCACGGAAAAGCTGCCGGAGAACACCGCGCCCGACGCGAAGGTGATCGCCCAGCTCGACGGCGTCGCCAAGAAGCACGGCTTTGCCAGCTATGACGACTACAACAACGTCGTCGACAACATCAGCCTCGTGCTCGGCGGCTTCGATCCCGCAACCAAGAAATATGTCGGCAACGACGCCGTGATCAAATCGCAGATCGCGCAGGTCGAGGCTGACAAGAAGATGCCGGCCAAGGACAAGAAGGAAGCGCTCGACGAGCTCAACCAGGCCTTGAAGACCCCGGCGCCCGCGGTCGAGAACAAGGCCAACATCGATCTCGTCGGCAAGTATTACGACAAGCTCGTCGCAGCGCTGGGCGACGATCAGAATTGAGGATGTGGCGCGCGCCTAAGCAAAGGTGCCGTAGGGTGGGCAAAGCGGAGCGTGCCCACGACTTTTGTCCGAACCAATAAGAACGTGGGCACGGCGCTGTCGCGCCTTTGCCGACCCTACGAGACCGTCATCGCCGCAACTACAAGAAGCCCCGGAGACCTCTCCGGGGCTTTCGTCGTTTGATCGCTCACAGCGCGCGGGCCATTACGTCCGCATCCGCATCATGAAGCTGTCGAAGCTCAGCTCTGCCACCTGCATCCAGGCCAGCGATTTGTTGCGATAGGCCAACAGGGGTGAAGGTGTCACGCGAGGCGCTCTCGACCGCAGCCCGATCGTGCTTGGTCGGCCCCCCTGCCGCTCTATGTTGCGCTGCGAACGCCAAATCCATGGCCTTGCGGGTCTTCACTGTCGGTCCGTCCCCCAAATTGCATAATTCAAATGCTCGGGGCATCCTGATTCCATGACTTTGATTTTCATTCTCGTGGCAGTCATTGCCGCTGTTGCGCTGACGGAACGGAACGTTGAACATCTGCCGTTCGCGATCGCGGCGCTCCTGTTCAATGCTGCCCTGTTGCTGCTGCTTCTTGCCGATGTCGAGAGGGCGATCCTGCTGTCCGGCATGCTGGCGGTGGCAATCGCCGGCATATCCTCAGTCAAGTTCGACCACAGCGCACTCAAGCTGACCGTCTCTGATTTGCCCCTGGCGTTTGCGGGCACGGTCCCATTTTTTGTCTTGCAATACCCGCGCATGATGCTGGGCGTTCTGGCAGGAAGCGCGCTCTTCGCCTTCGCTTCGGGCGCGGTTCTGCTCTATGCGGCGGGGTCTCCCGTTCCCGCCACATTGCGGGTTCTCTTGTTCCTTCTGGCGCTCATCGGCTTTGCCAAGGCTTCCGCGTCAAAGGGCGTTGCGTCCTTGCGGCTTACTCTGACGCAAGGGCGGTGCTTCTACGCGACCTTCATGGCCTCGCTGGTCGACCCCGCTTGCTGGCGACAGTTCGGCGCGTTGGCGCTGAGCGATATCGCGAGCGAGCCACTGCCCTTGAGGGAGGCGGTGCCAGCGCGTTCCACCTGTTCGCCCGACATTATCGTGATCCAGCACGAGTCCGTCTTCGACCCGCGTATTTTCGGCCTGCCGGTCGAGTCGAGTGTGGAGGCTTTCCTGTCCCCGCCAGGTGCGGAATTTGGCCACCTGAACGTCGACATCTTTGGTGGAGGGTCGTGGCAAACCGAATTCAGCCTGCTGACCGGTCTTTCAAGCGCCAGCTTCGGTTCGAGCGCCTACTATCTCTTCAAGAAGGGCGCCGGCCGTTTTCATAGCAGCTTGCCGCGTTCCCTGGCGTCGCTCGGCTACAAGACGACACTGATATCCAGCTGCCGCCGCGGATTCCTCAGCTACGATAAATTCTACGGCTCGATCGGCATCGACGAGCGCATCTTCGTCGACGAACTTCCTCCGCCATTCGATACCAGGCGTTTCGAGGCAACAAATTCCGATGCAGTGTTTCTGGATGCGGTCGTCAATGCCTATGCCAAGAGGGTCGCTCACGACCAGACACCGAGATTCCTTTATGCGCTGACCAATTTCAATCACGGTCCGCACAGCAGGCAGCTGGTGCCCTCAGGTCGACTCGAGAAAGAACGCGCCTTTGCCAAGGCCAGCCTCCCCAATGCCGAATACGCCGAGTACTACACGCGACTGGCAGAGACCGCGTCGGCCTGGCAAGCCGCCAGAGCCAAGCTGGCAAGCAGCTTTCCTGACCGGCCTGTCCTCATCGTGCATTACGGGGATCATCAACCCGTGCTGACGAAGCAGATCGATCGACAGCTGAAACGACCGGGAGATGGGCGGAGAGCGTTTCGTACCTTCTACGCGATTGAAGCCCTCAATATCCCGCACTTCAGCCCCGGACGAGGCGCCGACCTCGATATCGCCTTCCTTGGCACTGTCGCCCTGCAACGGGCCGGCATTGCGCTCGATCCGATATTTGCCACCCGCGCGAGCTTGCTGGATGACTGCCGGGAAGCTTACTTCGCATCAGCCTCCGAACGGAAACGTCGTTTCCATCGCACGCTTGTGGATCTGGGGCTCATAGACCTGGGGCCGAGCGCCCGGCAAGCTCGTTAAGCTTGCCGCGCTTTCTCCGTTCCCTCCCCCCTTGTGGGGGAGGGTCAGGGAGGGGGGTGCCACACGGGGACGCCATCCGTGGCGCCCCCACACACACGACACATCTTCAACAACCGGCACCTTTTCCTGGGCTACTCCTCTCCCTAGCCCTTCCCCACAAGGGGGGAGGGAATGCACCTTCGTCGGCGCGCCAGTCGAATCTCATCCATCAGACTTTTGTGTTTTCACCTTCGATCCAGAAGCTCGCGAATCTTCAGCGCCAGCCTTGCCTGAGTGACGGGCTTTTCCAGCAGATCGACCCCCTCGTCGAGGCGCCCCTGGTGAACGACTGCGTTGCGCGAGTAACCGGTCATGTAGAGAATCTTCAGCTTGGGCCTGACCTGCTGCGCGCGCCGTCCCAGCTCACGACCATTGATGCCGGGCATGACGACATCGGTCAGAAGCAGATCCAGGTGCTGATCCTCCTGCAATAAAATGGTCATGGCGGCCTGCGCGCTGCCGGCAGCCAGGACCCGATAGTTGAGATCGCGCAGGACGTCCGAAACGTAGGTCCTGAGATCGACATCGTCTTCGACGACGAGAATGGTTTCTACAGCGGCGCCTTCCGCTACGAACTCGTCCGCATCCTCGGAGCTGGGCTGCGCACTGCCCGCGTGACGCGGGAAGTACATCTTGATGCTCGTGCCTTCCCCGACCTCGCTGTAGATCTTCACATGTCCGCCGGACTGTTTGACGAAGCCGTAGACCTGGCTCAGGCCAAGACCGGTCCCCTGTCCAGGCTCCTTGGTCGTGAAAAACGGCTCGAACGCGTGATTGAGGACCTCCGGCGTCATGCCGCTGCCGGTATCGCTGACGCTGATGACGACATATTGGCCGGCTGCGAGCTCCGGGTTCGCACGCGAATAGTCTTCGTCAGCGGAGACATTGGCCGCCTCGATGGTCAGCTTCCCGCCGTCAGGCATCGCATCACGGGCATTGATCGCAAGGTTGACGATGGTCGATTCCAGATGGTTCACGTCCGCCTCGATCTGCCAGAGGCCGGCGCCGCCGACCGTCTGCACTTCGATGCGCTCACCCAATGTGCGCTGAAGGAACTCCTGGAGCCCACTCAGGAAGCCGTTGAGGTTGATCGGCTTTGGGTCGAGCGCCTGACGGCGCGAGAAGGCGAGCAACCGAGATGTCAGCGCCGCGGCACGTTGCGCGCCGCGCTTCGCGTTTGCAAGCGCGCGATGGAGGTTCGGTCCTCCGACATTGCGGCTGTTGCGTTCTGCATTCTCGAGATTTCCCAGCACGATCATCAGGAGATTGTTGAAGTCATGAGCGATGCCGCCGCTGAGCTGTCCGACCGCTTCGAGCTTCTGGGATGCAACCAGTTGCTCCTGGACCCGCTGAAGCTCGTCCTGGGCCTGCTTCCGCTCGGTGAGATCGCGCGTGACCTTCGCAAAGCCGATGATCGTGCCGCTTTCGTCGGTAATCCTGTCGATGACGACAGAGGCCCAGAAGCGCGTGCCGTCCTTGCGCAACCGCCAGCCCTCGGATTCGAACCGCCCTTTTTCGGCGGCCTCCCTCAGCGCCAATTTCGGCACGCCCTTTTCAAGATCCTCTGGCGTGTAGAAGGTGCTGAAATGTCGGCCGATGATCTCCTCCGGCCGATACCCCTTGATGCGCTCGGCGCCGGGGTTCCAGGTCGCGACATTGCCGGAAGGATCGAGTTGAAAAATGGCGTAGTCGACGACGGCTTCAACGAGGCGGCGATATCGTCGCTCGCTTTCCAGGAGGTCGTTATGGGCCTGTTGCCGCTCGGTGATGTCTCTCGTCACCTTCGCGAACCCGACGAGACCGCCTTCCTCGTCACGGATGGCGTCGAGAACGACGAGCGCCCAGAACCGGCTGCCATCCTTTCTGACGCGCCAGCCTTCGGACGCAAAGCGTCCTGTCTCCGACGCGGTGGCCAGCGCCTTGGCGGGTAGGCCCTTCTGCCGATCTTCAGGCGTGTAAAAGGTCGAAAAAGGCTTTCCGATGATCTCGTCGGCCACGTAACCCTTGAGCCGTTCAGCGCCCTTGTTCCAGGTCCTGATCAAGCCGTTGGTATCGAGCATGAAGATGGCGTAATCGACGATCCCGTTAATGAGCAACTCAAGGCTTCGGGGATCCGCGGCGGCGGTTGTTTTCATTCAACGAGGACTCTGGAGGCGGAATGGAGATAATTCGCCACCACTTGACAGGTTCCCGCGGAATAGTGATCCCGCCGGTTCCAGGGAAGCGTGTCCTCATGGCTTAAGCTTCGGCCGCCGCCAACCAAAAGGGCAGCTCATTCAGCGGGTGCGGACTGATCCAAAGCCGGGCGAGCGTCGTATAGCAGACGGAGGCCCGAATGGAGCGCGACAACGTCCTGCAATTCCCCTGTCCCGATCACGGTCTGTCATCAGATGAGTTCGTCTCCGAGCTCACAAGGCTCTGTGATGAGCTGGCATCGGAATTCCCGGGTGGGAACGAATTTGGCGCGTTTGACGAGCAGCTGATGCGCATCGAGAAATCGAGCATCCTGCTGGCAAGCATCAGTCAGCTGGTGTCACGGGGTGGCGACCGCCTGCGGGCAGCTGAGTCATTCGAGCGGATCATGCGTTCAGTAGCCGAGCTTCGCTCCGAAATCGAGGGATATGGATCGCTCGAAGAGCCCGTTTGTAAGCTCACTCGAGGTCCGGCGGATCAGCCGCATCCGACCATCAGTCAGTTTGATTCGATCAAATCCGAATCCCAAGAGACTCTCTCATTCACCTCTTGACAGTCACGCTGACCTCTCCTCCGACGTCAGGTTTGAACCAAGAACGCTACAGCTCCGAAAGATGGGTACGAAGCCGGCCTGTGAGACCGTCCTTTGCGTCCGACCTCACGCGATCTCTGCCAGCGCGACGGATAAGCCATCCATCCAATGAAATTGGTCCCGCGCCACCGATCGCAAGGCTGATCAGACCGGCAAGATAGAGAAGGATGTGCTCGTAACCCACCGGGCCGAACTTCACTCCGTCCGGAGAAATACCCGCGAGCTTGACGGAGAAGAAGCCGTAATGGAGATGGACCGTGAAGAGCGCAGCCAGCAACACGACCGACAACGGCACGCTCGCCGCTGCGACGAACGCGCCGCACAGCACGCAGAGGCCTCCAATCAGTTCGGTTACCGTGGTAGCCCAGGCAAAGAACAGCGGAAGAGGCACATTAAGGGCGTGCAGGAAGGCCGCGAAGCTCTCGGGGCCGCGGCTCAGCTTCGCCCACCCATGGATGATGAAGCCATAGCCCACGATGAGGCGAAGCGGCCATGCGCTCCAGCCCGAAAGATTGCCGGCCAGTTTCGTCCAGCCGGCGATCAAGAAGCGTTGGCGGTCCGATGACAATGCACTCACGAGGTCCATCCTGATTCTTGTGCTTGAGTGCGCACCGATCGCTCTACAGGCTTAAGCGGATCTTAAGGGCAGGTCCTCCGTCACCAGGTCAGGAAGCGCCGGCCGCCGTAATAGCCGCCCGCCGCGGTCGTCGACATCGCGATCGGATACCACGTGATCACGAATAGCGGACTGTCATCGAAGCAGTTGAGCGCATAGAACGTGGCAGCGATCGCGCCCGCGGCGAGACCCGCCACTGCGCCGGTCAATCCCGGATCGCACGAGGCTCCGCTACGCAGCAGGATGAGGAAACATGTCAGCGGAGCCAGAGCCAGAACCGGAATCAGCGTCATGCAGTTCACCGAGTTCGAACCGACCAGGCGAACCATCCACAGCGAGGGGGGCACGAGATCGAGCTCGAACGCCGTCGCCGCAAGCAACAGGCAAAGCGGCACCATGAGTACTTCGAACCGGCATCGGCGCCACATTGCAGGCGCGGCCAACCGGTAGGCCAGCGTCGTAGCTGGCACGGCAAGTGCAAGTGTAACCACGAATTTGAACAGAAACCGCCAGGTCTCGGCCGCGGCCGCAATGTCCGGCCTGGGACCGATCGCTGCAAAGAAAACTACAGCGTCGAAGGCGACCCCCGAGGCGGTGGCGTAGACGAAGGAGCGAAGAAAGGAGCGCCGCGGGCCGATGTCGGCCACCAGTGCGTTGATGAGTTGCTCCGTTTTCATCGCCCTGTGCTCCTGCGATGTGCAAGCTCCGGTCTCACGACGTCTTGGTCACAAAGCGGAGGACCGCGCTGGATCGCCGAGTCCGGACGGGGGCCTTGTCCGAAGGCAACGGCCACACGATCTCGGCGCGCAGTCCGCTGCGGTCGCCGCGGTTGACGAGATTAAGTCGGGCCCCGTTGGCTCGCAGAGCCAGCTCGACGATTGACAGCCCCAGCCCACTGCCGCTGGGGCGCTTCAGACGGCCGCGGAAGAAGCGACGTGTGACGAGTTTCAGTTCGTCCGGCGGGATCCCGGGACCTTCGTCCTCGACGGCGATCACGAGCGCGTCGGCATCGCTGTTGACGCGCCAGCGCACCAGGCCGGAGTCAAAAGTGTGTTCAACAGCATTCTCATGCAGATTGCGTAGTGCTACCGCGAGCAGTGCCGCGTTTGCCGTTACCGTCGTCCTGCTTAATGCCGGCTCGATCTCCACGCGGATGCGGTCATGGCCCCGGGCGGCGTCAACGATCTCGTCGATGGCGGCTCCGAGATTGACGGCGGCGTCTGGTCGTGCGTCGTGGCGGGCATCGAGATCCGCCATTGCCAGCAATTGCCGAACGAGCCGCGTGGTGCGGTCGACCGCAATGAGGATCTGCCGCAGCGCCCGCTCGCGCGCCGGCGGATCGCTGGCGCTGATCGCGACTTGCGCCTGGGTCCGCAGGCCTGCAAGCGGCGTGCGAAGCTCGTGGGCTGCAAACGCCGTAATCTCGCGCTCATGTTGCCGCGCGCTTTCGACCTTCTCGAAGAGCGCGTTGAGGGCGGCCGTCATCGGCAGGATCTCGGGCGGGGCCCGATCCGCCTGCACCGGGCTCATGTCATCCGCGCCGCGGGTCTGAAGTTCGCGCGCAAGCGTGCGTAGCGGCCGCAAGCCGCTGGAGAGGCTAGACCAGATCAGGAAACCGAGCAGTGGAACGATCAGCAGCGTCGGAGTAAGAAGCCCCTTGATGATGCCAGCGACCAGATGCTCGCGAATGCCGAGGCGATCGCCGACCAGCACGCGGATGCCCTTGTCGGCATCCTCGACGGTGAAGACGCGCCAGCTCTCGCCGTCGATGTCGCGTTGGGAGAAGCCGCTTTCGGTATCGCTGAGTCTGGCGCGCGGTGCCCCACTCGACCGCGCGACCAGACGGCCGTCGAGCGACCATATCTGGCAGGAAAGCTGGCGCTCGTAGATCGGTATTCCGTCAAGCGCGTCGTGGCTTGCCTCAGGGGTCGCGACGCCCTTGGTTGGCACGAGCGAAGCCACCATGCGCGCGGCTTCCTGGAGCCGGGCGTCGAGCACACTTTCAACCTCATGCTTTGTGCCGACATAGATCCATCCGATGGCGAACAGCCAGATCACGCCTGTAGCCGCCACCAGGATCAGGAAGAGTCTCGTCCGCAGCGACATCATTATGCGCCCACCCGGATGCGGTAACCGATTCCGCGCACGGTCTCGATCGCGTGTCGTCCGAGCTTGGCGCGGAGCTTGTGGATGTGGACCTCCACAGTATTGCTCTCGATCTCCTCTTGCCAGCCGTAGAGGCTGGCCTCCAGCGCGTCCTTGGAACGCAGCACGCCTGGCCGCTCCATCAGCGCCTGCAGCACGGCGAATTCGCGCCGCGACAAGCTGACCCTCTCGCCATTCGCGGCCGCCGACATGGTGGCAGGATCAAGCACGATGCCGTTGCAGGACAGCAGCGGCGAAGCCCGCCCATTTTGACGCCGAGCGATGGCGCGCAGCCGCGCGCCGAGTTCATCCAGGTCGAACGGCTTGCCGAGATAGTCGTCTGCACCCGCATCGAGGCCCTTGACGCGATCGGCGATTTCGTCGAGCGCGGTCAACAGCAGCACCGGCGTGCGGTCGCCGGCCGCCCGCAGGTCGGCGAGCAGATCGAGCCCAGACCCGTCCGGGAGCATAAGGTCGAGAACGAGAGCATCGAATTCGCTGCCTGCCAGCGCGGCACGTCCGTCCGCGCAGCTCTCCACAACGTCGAGCGTAGCGCCGAACATGCCGAGCCCGGTCCGCAAACCATCTGACAGGACAGGATCGTCTTCGACGACGAGAATACGCATGGCTTTGTCCTCTGCCGTCAAGCCCGTCGCCCTTCAGCCTTAAGGCTGGCTTAAGGTGAGCTCGCCAGATCGACGTTCGCAATCAGGCGAGGCTTTCCATGTCTTACGTGCGGACGATCTGGTTTGTTACCTTTCTCCTTCAGGCCTTTTGGCTCGGCGCGGCCGCGGCGGGACCGAAGCCACCCGACGAGGCCTTCAGATTCGACGTCACACAAGGTGAAGAGGAAGGTGTCGAGCTCTTCTGGTCGATTGAACCGGGGTACTATCTTTATCGTGACCGGATCGCGGCAAGCCTCGGTGGCGAGGCGCTCAAGGTCGTGACCACACGGGGCGAGACCAAGGACGATCCAACCTTCGGACCGACCGAGGTCTACCACCACCAAGCGACCGCTCTTATCAACGCGCTGCCGGAAACCGGCGAGCTTCACGTCACCTATCAGGGCTGCGGCGAGAATACGATCTGCTATCCGCCGATCACGAAGGTCATCGACCTCGCAACGTTGATCGTTCGCGATGCCGACGATAGAAAGGAGGAGATGCGTTCGCTGTCCGCGTCGGCGGCCGAGGATCCGGCGCCTACGGTTCCTGGTGACGTTTCGCCTGCCAGTGCGACCACACCTGATCTGGGCGGCAGCCTCCTTCCGACCTTGCTCGCCTTTCTCGGTTTCGGAGTGCTGCTCGCCTTCACGCCGTGCGTTCTTCCCATGGTGCCGATTCTGTCGGGCATGCTGACGCGCTCTGCTGAGAAGCTATCGCCGGCGCAGGGCTTTCTGCTGTCCGCATCCTACGTGCTCGCGATGGCAAGCGCCTATGGCGTGCTCGGAGTTTTCGCCGCCTGGTTCGGTGGCAACCTTCAGGCGATCTTGCAGACTCCGGGCGCCGTCGCCCTGATGAGTCTGATGTTCGTGATGTTGGCTCTCTCGATGTTCGGATTCTATGAGCTGCGGGGACCGCATGCGTGGAGCGCGCGGCTGACGCTCGGGGCGGGCCGCCCAGGATCGATCGGCGGGGCAGCGCTGCTCGGTTTCACCTCCGCTCTCATCGTCGGTCCTTGCGTTACGCCGCCGCTGGCGGCGGCCTTGGTCTATATTGCGCAGACCGGAAAAGCGATGCGCGGCTCGGCGGCACTGTTCTCGCTCGGTCTAGGCATGGGCCTGCCGTTGCTGGTGGTTGGGGCCTTCGGAGCGACAGCTCTGCCCAAGTCCGGGCCGTGGCTGGTTCGTGTCAAGCAAGCGTTCGGCATCGTCTTCATCGGCGTCGCAATCTGGATGATGTCACGGATCTTGCCACTGCCCTTGATCGCAATCGCGTGGGGAGCGTTTTTCGTCGGGATCGCATTTTGGCTCGGGTGGCCGCAACCGGACAGCGCCCGATCCACGCCGCACTGGGGACGTGTGGCGTCCGCAATGGCAGCCGGTACGCTCGCGATCTATGGTGGGCTTGTGACCATTGGAGGCATCACCGGATGGTACGCGCCTCTGCAGCCATTCGCATGGGCGGGTGTGACCCTGCCCATCTCCGCATCTGGCCTCGAATCCGACGGCTTTCAAACGATAACCAATGAGCATGATCTCGACACGGCCATCGCCACCGCCAGTGTGGAGGGGCGCCCCGTCCTGATCGATTTTTCGGCCGAGTGGTGCACTGAGTGCCGGTTGATGGAGCGTACCGTCTTCGCGGATGAGGCGGTGCGCCAGCGGCTGAGGACGCTGCGTCTGATCCGGGCCGACATGACACGGTACAACCTCGCGAGCAGGAGGCTCATGGAGCGGTTCGAGGTGGTTGGCCCTCCAACGCTGGTCTTTCTCAACGCCACAGGCCGGGAAGTCGACGGCACCAGAACGATCGGCGCGACCGCCGTGCGCGACCTCCTGGACAAGATCTCCGTAGCCGAACGCGGTTAACGCAAGCATCTCCTGGAGCAACACATGAGTAAAGCAGTTTCCCGCTCGACCTTCCTCCGCCTTGCCGGAACCGCCGCGCTATTGCTCACCAAGACCTTCGCGCGCAGCGCTGAAAACGAAATCACAAGCGAGATGATCCTTGCTGATCCCGAAGCGCCGACAGCGGGCAATCCTGAAGGCGATATCACGATCGTGGACTTCTTCGACTATAATTGTCCGTTCTGTAAGGATGCCGCCGTTCATCTCGAGCGTCTCGTGAAGGCGGACGGAAAGATAAAACTCGTCTACAAGGACTGGCCGGTGCTGGCCCCAAGCTCGATCGTCGGCGCTAAGCTCGCGCTTGGAGCAAGATACCAGGATAAATATCTCGCTGCGCATCACGCCCTGATGAGTGTCCCCGGCTACGGAATTCCGCAGCAGCAGATGATCGACGCAGTGCGTAACTCCGGCGTCGACATGAACCGCCTCAATGCCGACATCAAGGCAAACGACGCGGCTATCACCGGTCTGCTCAAGCGAAACCTGGCGATTGCCGACGCGGTCGGCTTCCAGGGAACGCCGGGCTTCCTCGTCGGCCCCTACAAGGTCAATCAGGCGCTCACATACGACGGTTTCCAGCACGTCGTGGCCGACGCCCGCGCCAGGCAAGCCGGTCAGAAGGCCGATTGACGCAACTAAACTCGAGAACTCCAACTTATGCTCGCAAATTTTCAGAGAATCGCCAGGACACTCTTCGTGGCGATCGCACTTCCCTTGACCGCGGCAGGATGCGTTACAACCGATGCGCCCCGCCTTGCCGAACGCGATTCGGCCGGCGCAGGGCATTATGCGGCGATACCCTCGGAGAAGTTCACCGTCGATGCGATCGACGTGTCGTCGGTCGACCCGCGCTTTCTGCGCCAAGTCGTCGATTACCGTACGACGGAGCCCCCTGGAACGATCGTAGTCGATCCGCATAATCGCTTTCTGTACCTCGTCAAAGAAGGCGGCAGGGCCGTTCGCTACGGAGTCGGGGTTGGTCGCGCCGGCCTCGAATTCACGGGCACGGCGAACATCCAGCTCAAGCGGGAATGGCCGCACTGGACCCCGACCGAGGCGATGATCGCGCGTGAGCCGAAGCGCTATACCAGATGGGCGGGCGGCATGGACGGCGGAGAGGGTAATCCGCTCGGCGCACGAGCGCTCTATCTGTTCAGGGACGGACAAGACACCCGCTATCGCATCCACGGCACGACCGAGCCGGAATCGATTGGAAAGGCGGTCTCGTCCGGATGCATCCGCATGATGAATCAGGACATCATTGATCTCTACGGGCAGGTGCCTCTGCACACGAAAGTCGTGGTGCTCTAGGAGCTTGTCATTCGTCAGGCCAGTTGGAATTTTGCAGGACTACGCGATATCCATCGCAGTCTTCGAACGTGACGCCGTGTGTTTCCCAGAAGGGATTGAAAGGCTGAACCGGACAATAGCCGTGATGCTGCATGCGCGAGACAGCCGCTTCCCACTCCGATCTCAGGGGAAAATAGAAGACGAGGAGGTTCTCTTTGCTCGGTGCCCTGCCCGCATCGTGGCCGTGTGCCCGGGTAAACTCAAGATGACAGGATTCTCCGGTGCGCCCCAGCATGACGCCGTCGAAACCCTCGTGTTGTTCAAAGCGATAAAGCTCGCTGAGTCCAAGCCCGACCTTGTAGAACGCGATGACTGCGTCGAGATCGTTGGTGGGACGCGCGATACGAAGCAAAGTCTGGGCTTTCATGCGATTTGCTTTCCTGGGCTGAGCTTAACGAACGCCGCCTCCATCGCCTTGCGCGTCTTGATCGTCTCGCTGTTCGCGTCGAACTCGACGTCGCTCCAGCGCACGATCTCGCCATGGGCGACGTCGTGCTTCAGCTTGAGCCGATGGGCGAGGCCGATCGGCAGGGCACCGGCCTTCAGGCTCGTGGCTGCCGGCACCAGCTTGCCCCATACGGTGTAGCCGCCTTCGCCGTCGAGCATTTCGCCAGCGCGCAAGTTGCGCTTGGCGACCGCCGCGACGTCGCCGCGGAAGCCGTATGGCTGGCCGGTCGGCTCGCCTCGTAGCGCAGCCGACAGCACCGAGATGTTCAGCTCGAGCCCGATCAGATGATAGGGCTTGTACATCGCGGCAAAGCGCCCGCTGGCGTCGGTCTTCAGGCCATACTGCCTGAAGCAGTCGGCGGCGTAGTCGTTCGGCGCCTCCAGCACGACATAGACGCCCCAGCGCAAATCGCGAAACACCGGCCGGCCGTCGCGTTCCAGCGAAGAGACGACCTCGACGACGCCCGACCGCTCCAGCACGCCGCCGCGCGACCGCGGCCGCATGATGTGCGGCAGATCGTCGACACCGCAGGGCGGAAACAGAAGTCCCTCCGAGGGCACGTCGAGGGCGCAAGCATTTGCGATCGCGGCCATCTCGATCGCCGATTTGGTCCCGTCGAGGAAGGAGTTGAACATCTGCGGGTTCATGCCGGCCGACTGCGCTTCGCCGGCGGTGAGACCATAATGCTGCCAGACGCCGTCAGGCGTCACGTCGTGATAGGCAGGCAGATATTTCGTTCCTTTGCCGGCGGCGACGACGCGAAAACCTGTGGCGCGCGCCCAGTCGACCATCTCGGCGGTCAGCGCCGGCTGGTCACCATAGGCGAGCGAATAGACCACGCCTGCCTTGCGCGCTTCCTCGGCCAGCAGCGGGCCTGCCAGTACGTCCGCCTCCACGTTCACCATCACGATGTGCTTGCCCGCCGCGATTGCCGCGCGCGCGTGACGGATTCCGACGGCGGGATTGCCGGTCGCCTCCACCACCACATCCATCGCCCCGCCGGCGATGGCGCGTGCGCCGTCATCGGTGAAGACGGTTTTGGCGATGCGCTCGGCGTCCCAGCCGACGGTGCGGCAGGCCTCGCGCGCGCGGTCGCGGTCGATGTCGACGATGATAGGCACTTCGAGCCCCGGCGTGTGTGGCACCTGCGCGAGGAACATCGAGCCAAATTTGCCGGCGCCGATCAGCGCGACACGGACAGGTTTTCCGGCGGACGCGCGGGCCTGGAGGAGGCGGAAGAGGTTCATGTTGGAAATCCGTAGGTGCAACAATCAAAGGTCGTCGTCATTCCGGGGCGCGCGAAGCGCGAGCCCGGAATCCATCCATCCACAGTCTCTGCGGCCCAATTGATTCCGGGTTCGCGCCCAAGGGGGCGCGCCCCGGAATGACAGATCACTCCGCCGCCTGCCGCGGCGCTCTTGCAAGCCGTACCAGCGCGTCATCAGCCACCGTCTTGATCGGCGTGAAATCGCGGTGCGCGATATACTCCGGCCGCGTCGGGGTGCGGATGTAGTTCGAGACCGCGTTCAGCGTCAGGTACACGATCTTGCGCGGATACGGCGTGATGTTGCCGCTCGAGCCATGCACGAGATTGCCGTGGAACATCAGCATGCCGCCGGGCTTGCCGGTCGGCGCGACGATGCCGCCCTGCTTGACGAGGCGCGTCACCGTGTCCTCGTCCAGCGTCCACAGCGGATAGGAGGTGGTGGCGAGGTCATGGGAGGCTTCGAGATCGCCGGCGTCCTGGCTGCGCGGCACCAGCATCAAGGGACCATTGATCGGCATCACCTCGTCGAGGAAGATCGCGATGTTCATCGCGCGGGGTTCCGGCATGCCGTCGTCGCGCTTCCAGGTGCCATAATCCTGATGCCACTGCCAGACGTCGCCGGTGAAGGCCGATTTCGCGTTGATCTTGAACTGGTGCATGTAGACAGGCTCGCCGAACACCTGCTCGACCGGCTCGATCATGCGCGGATGCGCGCCGAGAATGCGGAAGGCCTCGTTGTAGAGATGCGCGGCAAAGGCCGTGCGCGGCGCGCCGCTCTTCTCGCGCCAGACCTCCGGCCGGTTGGTATCATAAATGCCGACCGCCTCGCGCGCGAGGAGATCGACCTCCTCCTGGGTAAACAGTTCGGGCAGGAACAGCCAGCCCTCGCGTTGGAAGAACTCCAATTGCTCCTGGGACAGTTTCATGGGTCGTCCTCCTGTATTGTTCTTGTTGTCATTCCGGGGCGCGCGAAGCGCGAGCCCGGAATCCATTCATCCTCAGTCTCTGCCGTCCGATGGATTCCGGGCTCGGTCCTGCGGACCGCCCCGGAATGACGGCGCGTGTTGCAGCTACGCCGCCACCTCGTCCGTCGCCCTCAATCTCTCCTCAGTCATCCGTCCCGCCGTCTGCGCGTGGGCCAGCGCCGCGCGCTCGGCCGCGTCAGCGTCGCCTGAGAGAATGTGCTTGGCGATATCGGCGTGTTCCGCCCAGGCGCTGCCGCGATAGTCGAGCTCGGACAGCACGGTTGCCATCGAGCGGCGCATATGCGGCCATTGCGGCGTGATCGTTTCCTCGATCACGGGATTGCCCGCGAGCTGGTAGATAGCGCGGTGGAATTCGACATCGAGCGCGATCAGATCCGTGAGCGCAGTCTTGCGATCGATGCGGCGTCCGGCGGCGAGCGCCGCCTCAAGCCGCGCGCGACCGGCAGCATCAGTTGCGGCACGCTGGGCTGCAAGCCGGGCCGCGAGCGCGTCGATGGCGCCGCGCACCTCGTAGAGCTGACGAATGCGCGCGGGATCGAGCTGGGTGACTTCAAAGCCGCGCTTGCCGCTTTCGGCGACGAGGCCCTGACGATGCAACAGATGCAGCGCATGCGACACCGGCTGGCGCGACACGCCGAGCTTGTCGGCGAGCTCGTTCTGCCGGATGCGCTGGCCGGGCTGAAGCGTGCGATCCGAGATCGCCTCCAGGATCCGGGCGTAGACCTGGTCGATCAGGCTCGGGAGCGGGTCGAGAGGAATCACGCCGGCGGGCTCCGAAAAGGGAATACAGAATTCCGTATGCGAAGATATCGTTAGAGGGCGAGCCCGTCAATATTGTCTTTTTTGGTCGCGTAAGCCTTTGATTCTATTAGAGCGGTCTACTGTGCATGGGGTTGTTTCGGTGGATAGGGCCGCCTCAGCTCTCCAGCACCTCCACATCCAGCGCGGCAACCCGCTCTGCATCGGCCATGGCCTCAATCCCGGCGATGCGGTCCCCGTTGAAGGTAAGGCGCAGCGCGATGCGCAGATGTCCGCCGAGGATGACAGCGACCCCGATCGCGCCATCGACCAGCGCGGTGCGCGCCGCCTGGGCGCGACCCTTGTAGAGTTGCGCAATCGCCACCGCGCCGCGGACCTCCGGCGGCGAGCCCAGCCGCACCACGGCGTCGTCGGCGCGCAACACGACATCGGGGTCGAGCACCGCCAGCAATCCTTCGAAATCGCCTTCGCGCGAGGCCTTGAGAAAAGCATCGACGATCGTGCGCTGATGCGACAGGTCAGCCTCCGGCACCGGTACGCCCTGCACGCGTCGCCGCGCGCGGCTTGCCAATTGCCTGGAGGCATCGACCGAGCGCCCGACGATCGGCGCGATCTCCTCGAAGGGCACTGCGAACATGTCATGCAGCACGAAGGCGAGCCGCTCCGCCGGCTGCAAGGTCTCCAGCACGACCAGCAGCGCCGCGCCGACGGAATCGGCCATCTCCGCCTCCCGCTCCCGCGTCTCGTCGACCGGCTCGGGTACATGCGGGCCCATCGGATCCTCCTTGCGCGACTTGCGCGCGCGCAGCATGTCGAGGCAGATGCGGGCGACCACGGTGGTCAGCCAGCCTCTCAGGTTCGCGACGTCGGACGTGTCGCTGCGGCTCAGCCGCAGCCACGCCTCCTGCACGGCATCGTCGACCTCGCCGCGCGAGCCCAGCATCCGGTAGGCGACGGCGCGCAGATGGTCGCGGTTGGCCTCGAACTGCAGGGTCAGAAAATTTTCTTCGGTCATCGGTCACAGTCCCTCGTCGCGATCCGTCATGCCCAAGACGAAGCCAATCCGGCAGATGTGACCGGAACCTTCGAAATTCGATCTATGGAGACGAGACATGATGACGCCCGCATGAATCACCCGGTGATGGTCCTGCCCGAGGCCATGAACCTCCTTCAAGCCCTCGCCAACCTCACCAAGCAAGGCCTGCCGGAAAAGCTCCTGGAACTGGTGCATCTGCGCGCCAGCCAGATCAACGGCTGCAGCGTCTGCGTCGACATGCATCCCAAGATCGCCCGCAAGCTGGGCGAAACCGACGAGCGATTGTTCGCAGTCTCCGCCTGGCGGGAGGCGCCCTATTTCTCCGACGCCGAACGCGCCGCGCTGGCGCTGACGGAGGCGGTCACGCGCGTTGCCGATCGCGAGGATCCGGTGCCGGACGCGATCTGGAACGAGGCCGCCAAGCATTTTGACGAGCGCGAGCTCGCAACCCTGATCCTCGCGATCGCGACGATCAACGTCTGGAACCGGCTGAACGCGACCATCAAGATGCCTGTCGGCGTCTGGAAGGTGTGAGGCCTTTCCCTGTATGCGAGGCGAGAGCTACTCCGTCAGGAACCGGCTCACCGCCTCGCCAAACTCCAGCGGCGCCTGCTCGAACATCCAGTGTCCAGCATTGGGAATCACCGCCGTCTTGCTACCGGCGATGTGCGCGGCCAGCACGCGCCACATCACCGACAGGCTGCCGGTGGTGGCGCCGCCGCCGATCAGCAGCGTCGGCGTCTTGATTGCCTGCGCATCGCTGAGCGTGTAAGGCCGCCGCTGCTCATTGATCTGGCCGAGGAAGGTCAGCGTGTTGTCGCGCAATTGCTGCTTGGCCGTCGCCGGCACGCGCCGCCACGAGCCGTCGCCTTCGATGCCTTCATAGAAATTTTGCAGCGCGCCTTCGATGTCGCCGGCGCGGATCATCTCGACCGAGCGTATCGTCTTCGCCGCGAGCGGTGGGTAGGCAGGCGTGCCTTCCGGCACCGGCAGGCTGGCGTCGAGATCGCCGCCGGGCTCGGCCAGCACAAGTTTTCGCAACAGCTCAGGCCGCGCCTGCGCGACGCGGAAGGCGATGTGCCCGCCGCGCGAATGGCCCATCAGGTCGACTGGTCCGGGTTCGACCTGTTCGATGAAGGCGATCACGTCAGAGACGTGCTGCGCCATCTTGTAGTCATCGCCGACGGCGTCCCAATGTTCAGGGAAGAAATGCCGCAGGCTGACCGCGATCACGCGATGATTGGCCGATAGCGGGCCGAGCACCGAATACCAGGTGCGGAAATCCCCGAGCGTGCCATGCACGCAGACCAGCGGATGGCCCTCGCCGACTTCGAGATAGGCCATGTCGTAACCGTTGACGCGGAAGCTCTGCATGATTCAGCTCGCCAGAAAGTCGAGGACGACTTCGGAATATTTCTGCGGCGCCTGCTCGAACATCGGATGCGTCGCGTTCGGGATGATCGCCGTCCTGGAATAGGGTACGTGTGCCGCGAGCGCGTGCAGCACTTTCGGCAGCAGGCCCTTGGTCCGCGCGCCCAGGATGAACAGCGTCGGCATCAGAATCGCCTCCGCATCCGCTTTGGAGAAAGGCGGGCGGTTGTCGCGGACCTGGCCGATCAGCGTGTACGCGTTGTCGCGCAGATTCTGCTTCACCATCGCCGGCAGCCGCGGCCAGGTGCCGGCGCCCTCCAGCGTGTCGACGAACACGGCGAGACCGCCATCGACATTGCCGGCTGCGATCTTCTCGGCCGAAGCCGTGAAGCGCGCCAGCAGCGGCGACGGGCCGCCAGCATAGTCGGGATCAAGGCTCGCATCGAGCTCGCCGCCGGGCTCGGCAAGAACGAGCCGCCGCAGCAGATCAGGCCGCTGCTGCGCCACGCGGAAGCTGATGTGGCCGCCGCGGGAGTGGCCCATCAGATCGACCGGGCCGAGGTCGAGCTTCTCAATGAAGGCGATGACGTCACTAACATGCTGGACGATCGAATAGGTATCGCCGACGCCATTCCACTTGGCCGGAAAGAAGTGCCTCAGGCTGGGGACGATCATCCGGTGCCGCTGCGTCAACGGCCCGAGCACGCAGCCCCAGACGCGGAAGTCGGAGAGCGAGCCATGCACGCAGACCAGCGGCGGCCTGTCTCTGTCCTCGCCCACGTCGAGATAGGGCATGTCGTATCCAAGGACGTGGAGGCTTTGCATTCTCGGCTCGCGGAAAGGTGTGCGGAACTCCTGTGCAAGATTCCCGGAAACCGGGTGGATCGCAACTATTTCCAAGCCTAGATTTAGACCGAGATCACATTGGGGGCATGCGAGAGGACGCAAGCCAGGAACCAAGCCATGACCGACCAGCATTTCGCCCTGTTCGACACCAGAATCGGCCTCTGCGCCATCGCCTGGGGCCCGCGCGGCATCAACGGCACGCAGCTTCCGATGGGCGGCGAGCAGAAGATCCGCACCCGGATCAGCCAGCGCCATGCCGACGCCACCGAGGCGGAGCCGACTCCCGAGGTGCAGCACGCGATCGACCGCATGACCAAACTGCTCGCGGGCGAACGCGACGACCTCACCGATATCGAGCTCGATCTCGACGGCGTTCCCGAGTTCAACCGCGGCGTCTACGAGATCGCCCGCGCCATCCCGCCCGGCAAGACCATCACCTATGGCGACATCGCCAAGCAGCTCGGTGGCGTCCAGTTGTCGCGCGACGTCGGCCAGGCGCTCGGCCGCAACCCCTGTCCGATCATCGTGCCCTGCCACCGTGTGCTCGCTGCCGGCAACAAGCCCGGCGGCTTTTCGGCGAATGGCGGCGTGGTGACGAAGCTGAAGATGCTCGAGATCGAAGGCGCGCTGGTGAACCACACGCCGAGTTTGTTTGATTGAGCCTTAAATCTTCGCCGCGGTTTTCGGCCAGTACTTGTCGCGCAGATGCCGCTTCACCAGCTTGCCCGTCGGCGTGCGCGGCAGCTCGGCTTCGAAATCAATCGAGCGCGGGCATTTGATGGCGGAGAGGCGGGTCTTGCAGTAGGCGATCAACTCGGCCTCGAGCTGCTTGCCGGCGCTCTTCATGTCGTGCGGCTGCACCACCGCCTTGACCTCTTCGCCCATCTCCTCGTTCGGCACGCCGAACACGGCGACGTCGGCGATTTCGGGGTGCGTGATCAGCACGTCCTCGGTTTCTTGCGGGTAAATGTTCACCCCGCCCGAGATGATCATGTAGGACTTGCGGTCGGTGAGGAACAGGAAGCCGTCCTTGTCGAGATAGCCGACGTCGCCGAGCGTCGACCATCCCTTGGCGTTGTAGGCCTTCTTCGTCTTCTCGGGGTCGTTGTGATAGGTGAAGGCTGGCGCGTCGGCGAAATACACCGTGCCGATCTCGCCAACCGGCTGCTCCTCGTCGTTCTCGTCCAAAATCTTGATCTTGCCGACTACGGCGCGGCCGACGCTGCCGCGATGCTCCAGCCATTGCTGCGAGTTGCAGACGGTGACGCCGTTGCCTTCCGAGCCAGCATAATACTCGATCAGGATCGGCCCCCACCATTCGATCATCTTGGCCTTCACGTCGACCGGGCAGGGTGCGGCGGCGTGGATTGCGCCCTTCAGCGTCGAGACATCGTATTTGGCGCGGACCTCGTCCGGCAGCTTCAGCATGCGCACGAACATGGTCGGTACGAGCTGGGATTGGGTGACCTTGTACTTCTCGACGAGCTTTAAGAATTCCTCGGCGTCGAAATGCTCCATGATGATGGAGGTGCCGCCCAGCACGATCGCCATCATGTTGAAGCGCAGAGGAGCCGCATGATAGAGCGGTGCCGGCGACAGATATGTGCTCTCGGCATTCATGCCGCACATGTCGGCGCAGAGCACGCGCAGGAATGCGTTCGGCACCTCAATCTTGTTGCCTTCGAACGCTTTCTTTATGCCCTTGGGTCGGCCGGTCGTGCCCGACGAATACAGCATGTCGTAACCGGCGACCTCGTCCGCGATCGGCGTGGTCGGTTGCGCCGCTGCCTCTTTGTCGTAGGAGCGGAAGCCGGGCAGGGGCTCGTCGACCATGTAGAAGATCGGTTCGCCCGGTGCGCCCTTGACCAGGTCCTTGATCTGCTCAGCGCATTTCGGCGTGGTGATCACGACCTTGGCGCCGCAATCGCCGATGATGTAGTCGATCTCGTCCTGCTTCAGGTAGCGGCTGATCGCGGTGTAATAGAGCCCGCTGCGTTGCGCGGCCCAGCAGATCTCCATGAAGGCGAGGCGGTTCTCCATCAACAGCGCGATGTGGTCGCCGGCTTTCAAGCCGAGCGAGCGGAACAGCTGCGCGCCCTGGTTCGAGAGTTCGTCGAGCTCGCGATAGGTGATCGCCTTGCCGGTCCCGGCCATCTGGTAGGCGATCTTGTCAGGCGTGCTCTTCGCGTAGATGGACGGATGCGTCATGGCGTTTCCTAAAAAAAAGAGGCGAGCGGTGAATGGCGATAGGGGCGGAAGCCACTCCCCATCACCAGTCACCACTCGCCATTTGTTCTTCGCTTTTCTTCTTACAGTCGTTCGACGATCGTCACGTTGGCCATTCCGCCGCCTTCGCACATGGTCTGGAGACCATAGCGCTTGCCGCGCTGGTGCAGCGCGTGGACCAGCGTCGTCATCAGCTTGGTGCCGGAGCCGCCGAGTGGATGACCGAGTGCGATGGCGCCGCCATTGACGTTGAGGCGCGCTGGATCGGCACCGGTGGTCTTCAGCCAGCCCGTCGGCACCGAGGCGAAGGCCTCGTTGACCTCGAACAGGTCGATGTCGTCGACCTTCATGCCGGCCTTCTCCAGCGCCTTCTTGGTGGCGTGCAGCGGCGCATCGAGCATGATGACGGGATCGCCGCCGGTCATGGTCAAGTGGTGGATGCGTGCGAGCGGCTTCACACCGAGCTGCTTGAGGCCGCGCTCGTTGACGACCATGACGCCCGAGGCGCCGTCGCAGATCTGGCTGGCGCTGGCGGCAGTCAGCTTGCCGTTCTCGGCGATCAGCTTGACGCCCTTGATGCCTTCGAGCGTGGCGTCGAAGCGGATGCCTTCGTCGATGTGGTGGGTGTCCTTGCTGCCGTCGGCTCTGACAATCTCGAGAGGCACGATCTCCTTCTTGAAGTGACCCGCCTGGGTGGCCGCAATTGCGCGCTGATGGCTCTGGAACGAATATTCGTCGAGGTCATCCTTCGACAGCCCATACTTCTCGGCCATCATCTCGGCGCCGGTGAACTGGCTGAATACGATGTTCGGATATCTCGCCTCGATGCCAGGGCTCTTGTAATTGCCAAAGCCGTTCTTGGCAGGCAGCTGCGAGGACAGGCCCATCGGCACGCGCGTCATGGATTCCACGCCGGCCGCGATCACCACGTCCATGGTGCCGGACATCACGGCCTGTGCTGCAAAGTGCAACGCCTGCTGCGAGGAGCCGCACTGACGGTCGATCGAGGTGCCCGGCACGCTCTCCGGCAGCTTCGAGGCCATGATCGCGTTGCGCGCGACGTTGTTGGACTGCTCTCCGACCTGCATCACGCAGCCCATGATCACGTCCTCGACCAGCGCGGGATCGACCTTGGTGCGATCGACCAGTTCGTCCAGCACCTTGGCAGCGAGATCGGCCGGATGCCAGCCGGCGAGGCGGCCCCCCTTGCGCCCGCCCGCGGTACGCGCAGCGGCGACGATATAAGCCTCGGCCATTTCGGTCTCTCCCATGATTGTTCTGAATTGGGTTTTCGGGGTTTTAAGGGCCGGGATATCGTTTAGTCAATCGATCAATTAACTCTTGTGGGGAGGCGCTGCTTGGGCTTATCTGCGGCCCGCTTGAGGCGACGAGGACAAGGGATCTCCGTGACTACCAGTGTACCGAGCAGGCTCCCTAGCGGAAGAAATTCCACGGCAGAGAAATTGCTCGTGGCCGCAAGCGAGTTGATGATCGAACGCTCCTCGATCGAGATCTCGCTCTCCGACATTGCCCAGAAGTCAGGCGCCAACGCAGCGCTGGTCAAATATCATTTCGGCAACAAGGACGGCCTGCTGCTGGCGCTGCTCGCGCGCGATGCCGCGACCGAAATGTCCAATCTCGAATATCTGCTGGCGCAGCCGATTACAGCGACGGCAAAACTGAAGCTGCACATCGCCGGCATCATCCGCGCTTATCACCGGTTCCCTTACATGAACCGGCTGATCCATTATCTGCTGCACGAGAGCGTTGCCGGCTCCGCCGATGAAGTCTCGAAATTCTTCGTCGCGCCGCTGCTCGACTTTCATCGCCGCCTGCTCGACGAAGGCGTCAGCCGCGGTGAATTCCGACAGACCGATCCGGTGTTGTTCTACACCAGCCTGATCGGCGCTTGCGATCATCTGTTCTTCGGCCGGCACGCGATGTCTCGCGCGACCGGCGTCGGCCCGGTCACCGACGAAGTCTGCCGGCAATACATCAAGCACATGGAAACGCTGATCTGCGGTGGCATCCTCACGCAAGCCGAGGAAGCTGCTGCCGCCGGATAATCCGGCCAGGACTCATAAGTAAGTCTAGAGAAGAAACGCCCAAGGAAAGGTAGCCTGTCATGGAATTGAAAGACGTAGCCGTTCTCATCACCGGTGGTGGCTCGGGTCTCGGCGAAGCGACCGCGCGCGCCATGGCGGCCAAGGGCGCCAAGATCGGCGTGATCGACCAGAACAAGGAGAACGCCGAGAAGGTCGCCGCGGAAGTGAAGGGCATCGCGCTTCATGCCGACGTCACCAGCGAGGAGCAGATCAAGGCTGCGATCGCCAAGGCGGAAGCCGCGCATGGCGTTGCTCGCGTGCTGATGAACTGCGCCGGCATCGGCGGTTCGCAGCGCATCGTCGGCCGCGATGGCGTCTACCCGCTCGAAAAGTTCGCGCGTATCATCAACGTCAATCTGATCGGCACGTTCAACTGCCTGCGACTGTTCGCCGAGCGCCTCGTCACGATCGAGCCTGTTGGTGAGGAGCGCGGCGTCATCATCAACACCGCGTCGGTGGCCGCCTATGAAGGCCAGATCGGCCAGATCGCCTATTCGGCCTCGAAGGGCGGCGTTGTCGGTTTGACCTTGCCTGCCGCACGCGATCTCGCGAGCCAGAAGATTCGCGTCAACACCATCGCGCCCGGCTTATTCTTCACGCCGCTGCTGATGGGTCTCAATGAGGAGGCGCGCAAGAGCCTGGGCGCTCAGGTGCCGCATCCCTCGCGCCTTGGCGATGCCAAGGAGTACGGCGCACTCGCCGTGCACATCGTCGAGAACGCGATGCTCAACGGCGAGACCATCCGCCTCGACGGCGCCATCCGCATGGCTCCGCGGTAGGCTCTTCCCTTCTCTCCTTGTGGGAGAAGGTGGCATAGGCGGCCTCCGGCCGCCGTCCTTAGTAGGACGCCGATGCTTTGCATCGGCTATAGCGCCGGATGAGAGGTTCTCTCCACGGAGACAGACCCCTCACCCAAGCGAGTATGTGGCTAGCGAAGTACATGCCCTCTCCCACAAGGGGAGAGGGCGCAGCAATCGGCGCCGTGACTCGCGGCTAGCACGAGGCTTTCCATGTCCCAACCGCTGCTGATCGAGCATGACGACGGCGTCGACCGGGTGACGCTCAATCGGCCTGACAGTCTCAACGCGCTCGATCCTGCGCTGATCGATGCGCTCAACGTCTATTTCCAGGGACTCCAGCGCAACCGCGACACACGCGTCGTCGTGCTACGCGGTGCCGGCAAGAATTTTTGCGCCGGCCTCGATCTGAAGGCGGCGATGGCGCGCCGCGCCGGGCAGCAGGAGCCGCCTGGCGTCACGGAGTCGCTGGATTCGCAGCGACGCATCGCCGACATCGTGATGCTGATGCGCCGCTGTCCGCAGCCGATCCTGTCGCTGGTGCAGGGCGCGGCGGCCGGCGGCGGTTTTGCGCTGGCGCTGGCCTCCGACATTCGCATTGCGACGAAGTCGGCGCGGATGAACTGCGCCTTCATCAAGCTCGGCCTTGGCGGCTGCGACATCGGCACCAGCTATTTCCTGCCGCGGCTGGTCGGCGTGTCGGTGGCGTCGGAACTGATCCTCACGGGACGCTTCATCGGCGCGGAGCGGGCACTTGCGGTCGGGCTCGTCTCTGAGGTCGTGGACGAAGACAAGCTCGACGCGGCCGCCGAGCCTTACGTCGATGCGATGATCACGGCCTCGCCGGTGGGGCTGCGCCTGTCAAAGGAATGTCTTAACATGAGCGTCGATGCAGGATCGCTGGAAGCCGCGATCGCGATGGAGGACCGCAACCAGGTCCTGTGCAGCCGCTCCGAGGAATTTTCGGAAGGCATCAGGGCCTTCCTTGAGAAGCGAAAGCCTGTCTATATCAAGCGCTGAACAACGAATATCCGCAAAGGACAAGAAATTCCGGGAGACGCAAAATGAGTGGAAGCGCGGCGGCGGTGATGTCAAAGCCCGCCTTTCGCAGGGTCGAGTGGCTCGCGCGCGACATCGATGTCGAGCGCCGCGCTGATGGCACGGTGGTGCTGAAGTCGCGCATTCCGCTGCAGGCTTACGAAAAGCATCTTCCGGCTTCGCTGGCGAAATGGGCCAGGGAAGCGCCCGAGCGCATCTGGCTCGCGCAGCGCGGCGGCCCGAACCGCGAATGGCGAAAAGTCTCGTATGGCGAAGCCAAGCGCACGGTCGATGCGCTGACGCAGGCGCTGCTGAATCTCAAACTCGACGGACGCCCGGTCGCGATCCTCTCCGGCAATTCGATCGAGCACGCGCTGATGACGCAGGCGGCGATGCAGGCACGCGTCCCGGCGGCCCCGGTGTCGCCGGCTTACTCCTTGATGAGCCATGATCACGTCAAGCTGAAGTATCTGTTTGACCTGATCAAGCCGGCTGTGGTGATGGTGCAGGACGGCCCGACCTTCGAAAAGGCGCTGAAAGCCCTCGATCTCACCGGCGTCACTGTCGTGCACGTCTCCCGGCCCTGTGAGGGCGTCAAGAGCGTCAGCTTTGCCGACCTTGCGGCAACACCTGTGACGAAGGATGTCGAGGAGTCGATCGCGAAGATCACGCCCGACACCGTCGGCAAGTTGCTGTTCACGTCGGGCTCGACCGGCATGCCCAAGGCCGTCATCAATACGCAAGAGATGATGTGCGCCAATGCCGCGATGATGATGCAGGTGCGGCCGCGCATCCCGGGCGGTCCGCTGCCGGTGGTGCTGGACTGGATGCCGTGGAATCACACCATGGGCGGCAATGCCGCGTTCCATCCGGTGCTGGTCGATGGCGGCACGCTCTATATCGACGACGGCCGGCCGATGCCGGGACAGCTCGAGGAGACGATCAGGAATCTCCGCGAGATCTCGCCGACTTATTATGCCAACGTGCCGGCCGGCTATGCTGCGCTGGCGGCGGCGATGGAAAAGGACGACGCGCTGTGCCGCTCCTTCTTCAAGAACCTTTCGATTATGGCCTATGGCGGTGCGCGGCTGCCCGACGATCTCTACGATCGCATGCAGGCGCTTGCGGTCAAGACCACCGGTGAGCGCATCGTGTTCTACACTGGCTGGGGTTCGACCGAGACCGCGCCGACTTCGACCGGCACCTATTGGGACACCGAACGCGTCGGCCTGATCGGCCTGCCGTTCCCCGGCGTCGAGCTGAAGATGGTGCCGTGCGGCTCGAAATACGAGTTGCGGCTGCGCGGCGTCAACGTCACGCCTGGCTATTTCGGCCAGCCCGATCTCACCAAGAAGATGTTCGACGAAGAAGGCTTTTACTGCATCGGCGACGCCGGCATTTTCGTCGACGACAACGATCCGGTGAAGGGCATCATCTTTGCGGGTCGGGTCGTCGAGGACTTCAAGCTCACCACCGGCACGTTCGTTCATGTCGGCTCGCTCCGCACCGACGCGATCGCGGCGGCGACGCCGGTCGTGCATGACGCGCTGGTTGCAGGGCAGGATCGCGCTTTCATCGGGCTCCTTGCCTGGCCGAACCTGCATGCATGCCGCCAGCTCGTCGGCAATCCCGATCTCAGCTTCGAGGATGCGGTGAAGCATCCCGAGGTGATTGCGTGCTTCAATCGCGGCCTCCAGGCCCACAACAAGGAATGCGAGGGCGCCAGCAGCCGTATCATCGCGCGCGCGATGCTGATGGTCGAGCCGCCTTCGATCGACGGCAACGAGCTCACCGACAAGGGCTATATCAACCAGCGCGCCGGCCTCGAGCGCCGCGCGGCGCTGGTCGAGCGGCTCTATGCGGACAAACCGGATCAGGATGTGATCGTGCTGCGATGAAGCACTTCTCTCTCCACTCGTCATTCCGGGGCGCGCGCAGCGCGAACCCGGAATCCATCGGGCCGCATAAAGGCGGTGAAATGGATTCCGGGCTCGCCGCTACGCGACGCCCTGGAATGACGGTCTCTAACAACAAATAAGAGGGCAGGCCGCCATGAACTTCGATTTCTCTGACGACCAGAAACAGCTCCGTGACCAGGCGCGCAAATTCCTCACAGAAAAATGCTCACCCAAAGCCGTGCGCGTCGTGCTCGACGGCAAGACGCCTTACGACAAGGAACTCTGGAAGGGCCTTGCCGAGATGGGCTTCCTCGGCGTTGCAATCCCCGAGGAGTTCGGCGGTGCCGGCGCCGGCCATCTCGAGCTTTGCGTGATCGCTGAGGAGATGGGCCGCGCCAATGCGCCGGTGCCATTCTCCTCGACAGTTTATCTTGCCGCCGAAGCGCTGCTGATCGCCGGCAGTGACGCGCAAAAGAAGAAGTGGCTGCCCGCCATCGCTTCGGGCGAAGCGATCGGCACGCTGGCGCTGTTCGAGGGCAAGGGCAATCCGGCGCCGAAGAACGTCAAGCTTACGGCTGCGAACGGCGTGCTCAACGGCGTCAAGAAGCCGGTGCCCGATGGCGCGATTGCTGACTTTGCTGTGGTTGCAGCGCGCACGGGATCGAGCGGGCGCGACGGTGACATCTCGCTGTTCCTCGTTGACCTCAAGGCAGGCGGCGTCGAGGTGAAAAGCCTCACCAATCTCGACCCGACCCGTGGTCAGGCCGAGATCACCTTCAAAGATGCCAAGGCTGAGCCGCTCGGTGTGGCCGGCGAGGGTTGGAGCATTTTAACCGAGGTGCTCGACCGCGCCGCGGTGCTGTGCGCCTTCGAGCAGGTCGGCGGCGCTGACCGCGCGTTGGAGATGGGCCGCGACTACGCGCTCGACCGTATCGCCTTCGGCCGCCAGATCGGCTCGTTCCAGGCGATCAAGCACATGCTCGCGGACATGTATGTCTCGGCGACGCTGGCGCGCTCCAACAGCTATTACGGCGCCTGGGCGCTCTCGACCAACGCGGCCGAACTGCCGGAAGCCGCTGCCGCCGCGCGCATCAGCGCGACGCAGGCGTTCCAGCACTGCGCCAAGAACAACATCCAGGTTCACGGCGGCATGGGTTTCACCTGGGAGTTCGACTGCCACATGTACTACCGTCGCGCCAACGCGATGGCACTCGGGCTCGGCAGCCTCACCTATTGGGAAGATCAACTGATCGATCGCATGCGCAAGAAGAACGCGGCTTAGGCGAAGGACACTGTCATGAACTTCGACGACACTCCGCAGGAAGCCGAATTCCGCGCCACCGCGCGGGCGTGGATCGGCGCCAACGCGCCGAAGCAATATGAGGAGGATCTGCGCAAATCCTCGCTCGGTCGTACCGTGCTCAGGAACGCTGACATTCTCGAGGTTGCAAAGGCCTGGCAGAAGAGGAAGGCCGATGCCGGCTGGGCCTGCCTGCACTGGCCAAAGGAATATGGCGGCCGCGGCTCATCGCCGATCGAGCGCGTGATCTGGCAGCAGGAGGAGGGGCCGTTCGGCCAGCTGTCCCGCATGTTCATCATCGGCCACGGCATGTGCGGGCCGACCATGATGGCGTTCGCACGCGAGGAGCATAAGCGCACCTACCTCCCGCCGCTCGCATCAGGCGAGAAGGTCTGGTGCCAGCTGTTCTCCGAACCGGCCGGCGGCTCCGATGTCGCTGGCCTGCGCACGCGCGCAGAGAAGGATGGCGACGACTGGGTCATCAACGGCCAGAAGATCTGGACGTCGGGCGCGCATTATTCCGACTACGGCATCTTGCTCACCCGCACCGATCCCACCGTGCCCAAGCACAAGGGTCTCACCATGTTCTTCCTGGACATGAAGAGCCCGGGCGTCGAAGTGCGGCCGATCAAGCAGGCGAGCGGTGCGTCCGACTTCAACGAAGTTTATTTCACCAATGTCCGCATCCCCGACCATCAGCGCCTCGGCGAGGTCGGTGACGGCTGGAACGTTTCGCTGACCACTCTGATGAACGAACGCAGTGCGATCGGTGCGGCCGTCTCGACCGGTTTCCCCGAACTGTTCGAATATTGCTCCAGCCTGATGCTCGATGACGGTCCGGCGATCGAGGATCGCGCGGTGCGCTCGAAGCTCGCCAACTGGGCGGTGAAGGCGAGCGGGCTGAAATACACCAGCATGCGCGCGATCTCCGCGCTGTCGAAGGGCGAGCGGCCTGGTCCGGAGAACTCGATCGGCAAGCTCGTGGCGGGCTCCATGATTCAGGACGTCGCGACCTACGCACTCGATCTGCAAGGTGCCGCCGGCGTCGTCAGCGGCGAGGATGCCGAGCTCGCCGGCCGCTTCCAGGCGATGCTGCTGCGTGCGCCGGGCACCCGCGTCGAAGGCGGCACCGACGAGATCATGCGGAACATCATCGCCGAGCGGGTGCTGGGCCTGCCCGGCGACATCAGGGTCGACAAGGACGTGCCGTTCAACAAGATCCCGACCAGGGGAAGAGGGTAGAGGTTCGCCATGAATTTCGACGATACCCCGCAGGAAGCCGCATTCCGCGAGACCGCGCGCAAATGGATCACCGCCAACGCGCCGAAGGAGTTCGAGCAGGAGCTGTCAAAATCCTCGCTCGGCCGCATCAGGCTTGCCAAGCACGACATGGTCGAGGTCGGCAAGGCCTGGCAGAAGAAGAAGGCCGAAGGCGGCTGGGCCTGCCTGCACTGGCCGAAGGAATATGGTGGTCGTGGCGCCACGCCGATCGAGCGCGTGATCTGGCAGCAGGAAGAGGGCGTCTACGGCAAGCTGACGCAGCCATTCCAGATCGGCGAGGGCATGTGCGGCCCGACCGTGATGGCTTGGGGCACCGAGGACGCCAAGCGCCGCTATTTGCCGAAGCTCGCCTCGGGCGAGGAGATCTGGTGTCAGCTGTTCTCCGAGCCGTCCGCCGGCTCTGATGTCGCGGGCCTGCGCACGCGCGCGGAGAAGAAGGGCGACGTCTGGGTTGTGGACGGCCAGAAGATCTGGACTTCCGGCGCGCATTACTCCGACTACGGTCTGTTGATCGCGCGCACCGATCCAAATGTGCCCAAGCACAAGGGCCTCACCATGTTCTTCCTGGACATGAAGAGCCCTGGTGTCGAGGTGCGGCCGATCAAGCAGGCCAACGGCATGCAGGAGTTCAACGAGGTCTATTTCACTGATGTCGTCATCCCGGACAGCCAGCGTCTCGGCGCGGTCGGCGAAGGCTGGAGCGTCTCGCTGACCACGCTGATGAACGAACGCATGTCGATCGGCGCGCGGCTCGCGACCGGCGTCCCTGAGATGTTCGAGTTTTGCTCGAACCTGACGCTGGAGGATGGTCTCGCCATCGACGATCCCGCTGTGCGCTCAAAGCTTGCGAGCTGGGCGGTGAAGTCGAGCGGGCTGAAATACACCAGCTACCGCGCGATCTCGGCGCTGTCGAAAGGCGAGCGGCCGGGACCGGAGAACTCCATCGGCAAACTGGTCTCGGGCATGATGCTCCAGGACATCGCGACCTACGCCATGGACCTCCAGGGCGCGGCCGGAGTGCTCACCGGCAGCGACGAGGAGACGGTGCACGGCCAGTTTCAGCAGATGCTGCTGTCCTCGCCCTCGATGCGGATTGCCGGCGGCACCGACGAGATCTTGCGCAACATCATCGCCGAGCGGGTACTGGGATTGCCGGGGGATATCCGCGTCGACAAGGATGTGCCTTACAACAAGATCCCGACCAAGGGGCGGTGACAACTTCAATCACGGAATCGTAGGGTGGGTTAGTTAGCGCAGCGTAACCCACCTCTTAGCTTCCGCAGAGGAGACAGAAGTGGTGGGTTACGCCGCGCGGTTTGCGCTTCGCGCAATCCGCGGGGTTAACCCACCCTACGAAGAAAGCGACGCGAGCTAGATCATGGACGCTAAAGTCAACCAAAACGACCGCATCGGCGTGCTCGAAGAGCTCCTCAACGAGCGTTACTCCGTGCGCGCCTTCCTGCCCAAGGAGGTCGATCGCGCCACTATCGAGCATGTGCTGACCACGGCGCAGCGGACCGCGTCCTGGTGCAACAGCCAGCCCTGGCAGGTCATCATCGCCAGCGGCGAGGCGAAAGAGCGCTTCCGCCAACTGATCTACAAGGAGGCCTCAGGCGGCCTTGGTGACGATTATGATTTCACGCCGCCGCGCGAATATGTCGGCGTCTATCTCGAGCGCCGCCGCGAGAGCGGCTTTCAGCTCTACAACACGCTCGGCATCCCGCGCGGCGACAAGATGGGTTACGCCAAGCAGGCGCTGGAGAATTACAATTTCTTTGGCGCGCCGCATGTCGCGATCATTCACACCAATGAGCCGCTCGGCATCTATGGCGCGATCGACTGCGGTGCCTATGTTTCAAATTTCATGCTCGCCGCGCAAGCGCTCGGGCTCGGCACGATTCCGCAGGCCGCGCTGGCGCGCCATTCCGGCCTGATCCGCCGCCACTTCAACTTGCCCGACGACCGCCGTGTCGTCTGCGGCATCTCGTTCGGCTATGCCGATCATGCGCACAAGGTCAACAGTTACCGCACCTCGCGCGCATCAGTCGCTGACACAGTGACGTTCGTCGAGACATGACTCGAGCCGAGTTGGCTTGTTCACACGCGCGCAAAGACGGCCGCACAAACGGCCGCCTTCGCGAGCTGCCTTGATCAAATGACGCGCTATCCGCCGCTGCCGCCGATCACGGCGCGCACGGTCTCGTCGGGCCCGAAGTCCTCGGCGCCGTCGACATAGAGCAGCGCGGCGAGCTTCGAGCGCGCGCGGTTGACGCGGCTCTTGATGGTGCCGACGGCACAGCCGCAGATCGAGGCCGCATCCTCATAGGAGAAGCCAGAGGCTCCGACCAGGATCAGCGCCTCACGCTGATCTTGGGGAAGCTTCTCGAGCGCGGTGCGAAACTCCTCGAACTCGAGATGAGCGTTCTGCGAAGGCTGCGTCTTCAGCGTCTTGGCATAGTTGCCCTCGGCGTCCTCGACCTCACGCCGCCGCTTGCGATAGTCGGAGCGAAACAGATTGCGCAGGATCGTGAACAGCCACGCCGGCAGATTGGAGCCGGGCTGGAACGAGTCGATGTTGGCGAGCGCGCGGAGCAGCGTCTCCTGCACCAGATCGTCGGCGCGGTCGGCATTGCCGCTAAGCGATATGGCGAACGCGCGCAGGCTTGGCACGGCCGCCAGAATGTCGTCACGCAGGGAGTTTGTGAGAGGCATTAGTCCCTCCCATTGTTGTCGTTGGAGCCCCCAGCCCCATTCTCGTTTGGAGACCCACCTCCCGGCGCATCAAGCTTTTTGATGAGCTCCGCGAACCGGTCCGGAACCCCCTGCCGCACGACATCATCATACATCGCGCGCAGTTGATGCCCTATCCGGGATTGGATCTCCGGAGTGAGGCCTCCCTTGCCGGGGGTCGTGCTTTTGCTGGCTTGAGACTTGAGATCTTTCATGACCTGTTCCACGTTTCCCCGAGTTAAGTGACTGCAAAATAGAGAAGTTTTCTCAACCGGGAGCCGTTCCCTGGACGAGTTCAATTCAGGGTTCGACAAAAAGTTCCCAGCCAAAGGGAACTTTTCTTATCCTGAGGCGTAATCAGCCCCAGCAGGGGAACCCGGGCCTCCCCTCATGTTGCCTGGTTCCTCAAGGTTGGCCCGATGATGAATGGAGTGGGGATGTCCCGTTCACAGCTCGTTGCTGAACACTTGCCGTTGTTGCGCCGGTATGCGCGCGCCCTGACGGGCAGCCAGGCCTCCGGCGACGCCTATGTCGCAGCCATGTTGGAAGCCATGCTGGGAGATCCGTCAGTGCTCGACGAGAGCCATGGGCCGCGGGCCGGCCTGTTCCGGCTGTTTACCCAGATCTGGAATTCGGTTTCGGTCAATGACGATTCCGAGGTGGCGACACTGCCGATGCCGCCGGAACGCCGGCTGTCCAATATCACGCCGCTGCCGCGCCAAGCCTTCCTGCTACTCTCGCTCGAGGGCTTTTCGGAAGAGGAAGTCGCTTTCGTCCTCGGCACCGACGTTGCCGAGACGCGCCGGCTGGCTGACGCCGCCGGCCGCGAGATGGCGGCGGAGATCGCAACCGACGTGCTGATCATCGAGGACGAGACCTTCATCGCCATGGACCTCGAGAGCCTGGTGAAGAATCTCGGCCACAATGTCGTCGGCGTCGCGCGCACCCATGCCGATGCCGTGGCGCTGGCCAAGAACAAGCGGCCGGGCCTCATCCTCGCCGATATCCAGCTCGCCGACGGCTCCTCGGGCCTCGATGCGGTAAACGAGCTGCTGCGCACCTTCGAGGTGCCTGTCGTGTTCATCACCGCCTATCCCGAGCGCTTCCTCACCGGCGAACGCCCCGAGCCGGCCTTCCTGATCTCAAAACCGTTCCAGCCCGCGATGGTGTCGGCGGTGGCGAGCCAGGCGCTGTTCTTCCAGCGCAACTCGCGCAACCGCGCGCCGAAGGCCCCGGCGGCGTAGCGCGACCAGCCATCTGGCGATGACGTTCGATCCGGCGTGCCGCGAGGCACGCCGGATTTTTCGTGCCCGCTTGACTGGTATTGAATTCGCCGCCCATACCTCGTGCATCTCGACAATCGGAGACGTACCCATGGACCAGCAACTGCTCGACCGCCTCGCCATCCGCGACCTCGTCGAGAACTGGGCGGTGTGGCGCGATGCCGGCGACTGGGAGCGCTTTGCCACCGTCTGGCACGAGGAAGGCTGGATGTCCGCCACCTGGTTTCAGGGGCCGGCGCGGGAGTTCATGCGGGTCAGCCAGGAAGGCTTTGCCACGGGCGTGCGCATTCTGCATTTCCTTGGCGGCAGCAGCATCGACCTTTCGCGCGAGCGTGCCATTGCGCAAACCAAGATGACGATTTCGCAGCGGGCCCTGGTGCACGACGTGCTCTGCGACGTCGTCTGCACCGGCCGCTTCTACGATTTCCTGGAGAAGCGAAAGGATCAGTGGGGCATCGTCCGCCGCCAGCCGATCTACGAGAAGGACCGGATCGATCCGGTCGATCCGGCAGCAGAGCTTCGCCTCGACCAGCAAGCGCTCGCTGCGCTGCCCGAAGGCTACCGCCACCTCGCCTACATGCAGGAGCTGATCGGCTACAAGGTCAAGCGCGACATGCCGGGCCTGATCGGCCCCGAGGTCGAGAAGCTCTATGGCGAGGGACGGGACTGGCTGGCGGGGAAGGCCAAATAGTCTGCAAGCAAGGTGAGCCCCAGACAAAAGTAAGGCGCGACTGGCATCACCACAGTCGCGCCCTACGTCGCCGGCTTATGGGGCAGGGGGGAATAGCCGGCTGTTGAGACGACTCCCAGCCAAGAGAGTCGTTCCCAGTGGTCGCAAAATTTTTTAAGCGGCTTTTGTGCGCTCTGGCGTGAATTTGGCACACGGTTAAGTGATCTTAACTTCTGGGAAACTCCGGTCCTCCCCTCGCGTTGTTCCCGCGATCGCCATGGGGCGAGGGACCGATAGTCATGCCACAGATTCAAAAGGTAATTTTTGGTGCCGTCGCGCTTATAGCGACGCTGGGCGCCGTTCAGGTCGGCGCCGTGCAACTGGCTTCCGGCCAGGATCTGGCCGAGCGCTGGGAAGCGCTGGCCGACCAGCCGGGCCAAACCTCAGGTCGCAACCTCGCAACTCATAACGTCAACCGCGCCGGTAAGTCCGACCGCCTCGCCGACCTGAAGCCGGCGGCGGTTCCGACTCGTACCGTCTCGATGCGGTTGAACGACCTTGCCGATACGTCCGTGCTGCTGCGGGTCCCCGCGGTCACCGAGACCGGCAACGCCAAGCCGGCGTCGTTGCTTCTGACGCCGGGCCGCAAGCCCACGATCGCCTGCGAGCCGATGGTCAGCTCCCTGACCGAGGTCGCCAAGCTGCTGCAGCCTGGCCGCTGCGTGACCTGATCCGCATCGGCCCTCCGCGCAAAAACGTCCTCCCGTCGGGAAGGCGGCTTTGCACGCGCACTTGATCCGCCGTCCCATCGCGTTATATCCCGGCTTTCTCCATTTCTGATTGACCGGGTAAACGCATGACGACGTCCGATACGGCCACGCATACGCAGCCTTTCCAGGCTGAGGTTTCCGAGCTCCTGCACCTGATGGTGCATTCCGTCTATTCGGAGACCGACATTTTCCTGCGCGAGCTGGTCTCCAACGCCTCGGATGCCTGCGACAAGCTGCGCTATGAGGCGATTGCTAGTCCCGCCCTGCTGGGCGAGGGCGACGCGCTCAAGATCCGCATTATCCCGAGCAAGGCGTCCGCAACGCTGACCATTGCCGATAACGGCATCGGCATGGAGCGGCAGGAGCTGATCGACCATCTCGGCACCATCGCCCGCTCCGGCACCAAGGCCTTCGTGTCGAAGCTGAAGGAGGCCAAGGACGGGCTTGGCCTGATCGGCCAGTTCGGCGTCGGCTTCTATTCCGCCTTCATGGTCGCCGAGAAGATCGTGGTGATAAGCCGCCGCGCCGGCGAAAGCGACGTCTGGAGCTGGACATCGTCAGGCGGCTCCGGCTTCGAGATCGCGCGCGCCAGTGACGAGGAGGCGGCCCGCGTGGCGCGCGGCACCGAGATCGTCCTGCACCTGAAGGATGACGCCAAGAAATATCTCGAAACATACGAGATCGAGCGCATCGTCAGCGCCTACTCCGACAACATCCTGTTCCCGATCGAGCTCGTGCCGGAAGAGGGCGATCCGCGCCAGATCAATTCGGCAAGCGCGCTTTGGCAGCGCTCGAAATCCGAGCTTTCGCCTGAGGACTACAAGAAGGCCTATCAGCAGATCGCGTCCGCCTTTGACGACCCCGCGATGACGCTGCACTACCGTGCGGAGGGGCGATACTCCTACGCCGTGCTGCTGTTTGCGCCCTCGACCAAGCCGTTCGACCTGTTCGAGCCGAACCGCAAAGGCCGCGTCAAGCTCTATGTCCGGCGCGTCTTCATCACCGATGATGCCGACCTGTTGCCCGGCTATCTCCGCTTCATCCGCGGCGTCGTCGACAGCGAGGATCTTCCGCTCAACATCTCGCGCGAGATGCTGCAGAACAATCCGCAGCTGGCGCAGATCCGCAAAGCGGTGGCGACCCGCGTCGTCAATGAGCTCGAAAGCCTCGCCGAAAAGGACGCGGAGAATTTCGCAAAGATCTGGGATGCCTTCGGCGCGGTGCTGAAAGAGGGCGTCTACGAGGATTTCGAGCGCCGCGAGAAGCTGCTGGCGCTGTCGCGCTTCACCACCACGACCGGTGAGAAGCGCGCGCTCAAGGACGTCGTGGCCGATTTCAAGCCGAACCAGACCGAGATCTATTATCTCGTCGGCGACAGCATCGAGCGGCTGAAGTCCAGCCCGCGGCTGGAAGCCGCGACCGCGCGCGGCATCGAGGTGCTGCTGTTGTCTGATCCGGTCGACGCCTTCTGGACCTCGATGCCGACGGAGTTCGAGGGCAAGCCGCTGAAGTCGCTGAGCCAGGGCGAGCTCAATCTCGACCTGATCCCGCGCGTCGACGACAAGGACGAGGCAAAGAAGGAGGAGCCTGCCGCGGACGAGGCCGCCACCATCGCAGTGATCAAGGCGGCGCTCGGCGAGCGCGTCAGCGACGTCAAGGCCTCGACCCGCCTCACCAGCTCCGCCTCCTGCCTCGTCGCCGACAGCCAGGGTCCGAGCCGCGAGCTCGAGCGCATCCTGGCGCAGCAGAACCGCGGCATGCGGACCAAGCCGATCCTGGAGATCAATCTGCGTCACCCCATGGTGACGGCGATCACCAGGGCCCAGGCCGGCTCGACGACGGTCGACGATCTCAGCCTGCTCCTGCTCGAACAAGCGCAGATCCTGGATGGCGAACTGCCGGAAGATCCGGCCGCGTTTGCTGCAAGGCTGAACCGGCTGGTGTTGCAGGGGCTGGGCTGAGGCCCATCTCCCCCCGCCGTCATTGCGAGGAGCTTGCGACAAATTGCGTGGCAAGTTTGCGTTGATGCGACGAAGCCATCCAGAGATGTTTCCACGGAGGCAGTCCTGGATCCCTTCGCTCGCAATCACGGGGGCCGAGGGGTGCGTTAGTTACTCTGCCGCGTCCTCCTGCTCTTCCAGCTCGACCTCCGCCTCCGGTTTCTTCTCCATCCAGCGTGACAGGGTGTTGGAGAAGCGGTCGAGGTAGAGATAGACGACGGGCGTCGTGAACAAGGTCAGTGCCTGGCTGACGATGAGGCCCCCGACCATGGCGTAGCCGAGCGGCTGGCGGATTTCCGCGCCCGTCCCGGTGCCGAGCATCAGGGGCACGCCGCCGAGCAAGGCCGCCATCGTGGTCATCATGATCGGCCGGAAGCGCAGCAGCGCGGCCTGGCGGATCGATTGCTCCGGCGTCAGGTGCTGCTCGCGCTCGGCAGCGATGGCGAAGTCAACCATCATGATGCCGTTCTTCTTGACGATGCCGATCAGGAGGATGACGCCTATCAAGGCGATCAGGCTGAAGTCGAAGCCTGCGATCATCAGAATCGCGATTGCGCCGACGCCGGCCGACGGGAGTGTGGACAGGATGGTCAGCGGATGGATGTAGCTCTCGTAGAGGACGCCGAGCACCAGGTAGACGACGACGAGCGCGGCGAGGATCAGCATCGGTACGGTGCCGAGCGACTGCTGGAACGCCTGCGCAGTCCCCTGGAAGCTCATTGACAGCGTTGGCGGCGCGCCCATCTCGCTGACCGCGCGCATCACGGCCGCGGTCGCCTGTCCGAGCGCAACGTCCTCGGCCAGGTTGAAGCTGATCGTCACTGCCGGAAACTGGCTCTGATGCGCGATCGCGAGCGGACGCACCGGGTCGTTGTTCCAGCGGCAGATGACCGAGAGCGGGACTTCGTCGCCTGTCAACGGCGACTTGATGTAGAGCTTGTCGAGCGTGTCGAGCTTGCCTTGCAGCGCGGGGGTGATCTCGAGCACCACGTGATAGCTATTGGTCTGCGTGAAATATTGGGCCACCTGGCGTTGGCCGAACGCGTCGTAGAGCGTGTCGTCGATCAGCTGCGGCTGGATGCCATAGCGTGCGGCGGTGTCCCGGTTGATCGTCAGCTGCAGCGTCGTGCCTTCGGTCTGCTGGTCAGTGGCGACGTCACGAAGTTCCGGCAGGCTTCTCATCTCCCCCAGGATTTTTGGCGCCCACGTATTCAGCTCGGTAAGATTGGCGTCCTGGAGCGTGAATTCGAACTGGGTGCGGGTGGCGCGGCCGCCGAGCCGGACGTCCTGCGAGGCCTGCATATAGAGGCGGGCGCCCTCGACCTTGGCGAGCTTTGGCCGCAGCCGCGCAATGATTTGCTGCGCATTGGCGTCGCGCTCCCCGATCGGCTTCAGCGTGACGTACATGCGTCCCGAATTCAGCGCCGTGCCGCCTCCGCCGATGAACATCGCGATGGAATCGACGGCTGGGTCTGCCTGCACGATGGCATTGAGTTCCTCCTGACGCCGCTTCATCTCGGTGAAGGAGACATCCTGGGACATTTCCGACACCGCAGTGAGGAAGCCATTGTCCTGCTGCGGGAAGAAGCCCTTCGGGATCAGGATGAACAGCAGGGCCGACAGCGCGACGGTGCCGAAGAAAACACAGAGCGTGATGAGGCTGTGCCGCAGCGCGAGGTCGAGCCCGCGCTCATAGGCGCCGAGCAGGCGCTCGAACAGCCGCTCGCTCCATTGGTAGAAGCGGCCGGCGCGGGCCTCGTGATCGGAGCGCAGAAAGCGCGAAGCCATCATTGGTGTCAGCGTCAACGAAACCATGAGCGAGACGAAGATCGCCATCGACAGCGTCACCGCAAATTCGCGGAACAGCCGGCCGATGATGCCGCCCATCAGCAGCAGGGGGATCAGTACGGCGACCAGCGAGATGCTGATGGAGACGATGGTGAAGCCGATCTCGGCCGCGCCCTTGTAAGCGGCGGTCACCGGGTTCTCGCCCCGCTCGACATAGCGCGTGATGTTCTCCAGCATCACGATGGCGTCGTCGACCACGAAGCCGACCGCGATGGTCAGCGCCATCAGCGACAGATTGTCCAGCGAGTAGCCGAACACCCAAATCAAGGAGCAGGCACCGAGCAGGGCCAATGGCACGGTGATGCTCGGGATGATCGTAGCCCAGAAGCTTCGCAGGAACACGAAGATCACCATCACCACCAGCATGATGGTGATCATCAGCGTGATCTGTACGTCGTCGACCGCGGCGCGGATGGTGATGGTGCGGTCGCTGATGATTTTGATCTTGATCGCCGGCGGGATCGCCGCGATCAGCCGCGGCAACTTCTCCTTGATGCGGTTCACCGTGTCGATGACGTTGGCCCCCGGCTGCTTGAAGATCACCAGGAAGACGCCGCGCTTGCCGTCGGCCCAGGCCGCGGTCTTCATGTCCTCGGGCCCCGATACCGCTTCGCCGATATCGCGAATCCGCAAAGGCGCGCCGTTGCGATAGGCGACGATGACGTCCTGCCACTGGCTGGCTTCGAGCAGTTGGTCGTTGGCATAGACGGTATAGGCGCGCCGCGTGCCGTCGATGTTGCCCTTCGGGCTGTCCGTGGTGGCGATCGCGATCTGGTTGCGCACGTCCTCCAGCGACAGTCCCTTGGCGACCAGCTTGGCCGGATCGACCTGGATGCGCACGGAAGGCTTCTGCTGCCCGCCGACGAACACCTGGGCGACGCCGGGAATCTGGCTGATCTGCTGTGCGAGCTGAGCGTCAGTGCGATCGCTGACGGTGGTGAGCGGAAGTGTCTCTGATGTCGCCGACAGGATCATGATCGGCGAGTCCGCCGGATTGACCTTGCGATAGGTCGGAGGTGAGGGCAGGTTCTTCGGCAATTGGCCGCTCGCCGCGTTGATCGCAGCCTGCACGTCGTTGGCCGCGGCATCGATCAGGCGATTGAGATCGAACTGGATGGTGATCGATGCCGAGCCGAGCGAACTCGTCGAGGTCATCTGCGTGATGCCGGGGATTTGCGCGAGCTGCCGCTCAAGCGGCTGCGCCACGGACGAGGCCATGGTTTCGGGACTGCCGCCGGGAAGCGAGGCGGAGACCTGAATGGTCGGAAAGTCGACCTGCGGCAATGGTGCAACCGGCAGCAGAGGGTAGGCCACGAGGCCCACGAACAGGATGCCCGCCATCAGTAGCGAGGTGCCGATCGGATAGCGGATGAACGGAGACGAGAAGCTCTCTTGCATGCCCTGACACCATCGACTGGTCAGCGCATCTTCTCGCGCAAAGCGGAGCCGCGCCCGAGAGAGCTCATGCGCGAATGTGCGTTTCCTTCAGCCCATATGTTTGTTGATTGCCCTGGAACATCATCGGTCCGGGGCCGGCGTTGTCAGGCACGAGACTAGTCCCTTCGAGGGGGCTTGCGAACGGAATCCTGCGCAGGGCGCTTGCGACCTTTGTCGAACAGGCTTTCTTAGATATGCACTTTCTGCAGGCCAAGGGGTAACTTGCCTGCCCTTTCGCAATTGCGTCAAAAGCGGAAGAGGTATGTTGCGAAACGGTCGCTACCGTCGTCGGATTGTGGGATATGAACCGGCACGACGCCCGCCGTTGCCGCCGATTCGAGGAATTTCCGATGCGCACCCTGCTCCTCACCATCATCGCGATCGCCACGTTGCAAGTTGCGACGCCTGCCAGCGCCCAGCGCTACGACCCCCGCTATCCGGTATGTATGCACGTTTACACTGGAGGCCCTACCGGCGGCGGCTCTGACTGGTTCGATTGCTCTTTCACATCGCTGGAGCAGTGCCGCGCCACGGCGTCCGGTCTTGCCGCATCCTGCGACGTCAATCCGTATTATACGACGATCACGCCGCCATCGCGCCCGTACCACAGGCGGCACGGTTAGAATCGAGCGGTCACCCGTCCGGGTGATCGATCCGCCTTGCGCGCGGAGCCGCGCTATTCCTTCTTGATCCCCGACAGCGACACCACCTTGCGCCATCGCTCGGTCTCGGCGACGAGCATGCCGCCGAACTCGCCGGCATTGCCATGCAGCGGGATCGCGCCGAGTTCGGCGATGCGGCCCTTGATTCCGGTGTCCGATAACGCCGTGTCGATCTCGCGATTGAGCAGATCGACGATCTCGCGGGGCGTGTCATAGGGCGCGCCGACGCCGTAGAACGAGGATGTCTCATAGCCGGGCAGCGTGTCCGCGATCGGCGCCACGTCGGGCAGGATGTCCGAACGCTCGCGCGTGGTGACGCCGAGCGCGCGCAGCTTGCCCGCACGTACCAGCTCGAAGGACGAGGTGACGTTGTCGAACATGCCCTGGATCTGGCCACTCATCACATCGGTCAGGCCCGGCGCGGAGCCACGGTACGGAACGTGCGCGAACTGCACGCCGGCGATCGACTTGAACAGCTCGCCGGAGAGATGCAGCGAGGTGCCGATGCCGGAGGATGCAATCGACATCTTGCCGGGATTGGCCTTGGCGTAGGCGATGAAGTCGGCGACGCTCTTCACCGGCAAGTCATTGTTGACGACCAGCACCAGCGGAATGCGCGCGACGCCGGCAACCGGTGCGATGCCCTTGGCGAAGTCATAGGGCAGGGTCGGGTCGAACGAGGCGTTGATCGCGTTCGCCGTCGAGGTCAGCAGCAGCGTGTATCCGTCCGGTGCGGAGGTGATCACGGCCTGCGTTCCGATATTGCTGCCGGCGCCGGGCTTGTTCTCGACGATGAATGTCTGGCCGAGCCGGTCGGACAGCCGCTGACAGATCAGCCGGGAGAGCATGTCGGTGGCCCCGCCGGGTGCGTAAGGCACCACCCATTTCACGCTGCGTGAAGGATAGGAGGGGTTGCCGACGGCAAAGGCGCGCGGCGCCGCGAGCGCAGCTGCGGCGCAGGTCGTGCCCTGTAGCAAATGTCGCCTGGTGATCATCGTGGCCTCCAGCTCATCGCGCGCGCAGCGCGTCCGAATGACTGGACTTGCTATCGCAAGAATTGCGCCAGGCCGCACGCCGATCCCGTCGGCTTGGTAAAGGATGATCGCAGTTAATCGAGAGCTAACCGAGTTTTACCTTGTCTCTTAACACCTGCGCAGGGCGTGCGGGCTAAGCTTGAGGGAACAAGCGGATACCGCCCGAAAGAATGAACAGCATGACCACTGGCGTCATCGAACAAGCCAAGGCCGCACGCGCGCCTTCGGCCTCAAAGATCTGGCTGAAGGCGATCGAGCTGACCGCGCGGATCGAGACGTTGCCCGGCCGCCTGTTCGCCGATGTCGTCGACGACTGGGCGCGGCGCCAGCCTGACCACGTTGCACTGGTGACGGACGATGCCGAGCTCGACTATGACGGTCTGTCGAAACGCATCAATCGCTATGCGCGCTGGGCGCGCTCGGTTGGCGTCGTCAAGGGCGACACAATCGGCCTGATCATGCCAAATGGCATCGACTACGTCGCAGCCTGGCTCGGCATCAGCCGCGTTGGCGGCGTGGTGGCGCTGCTGAACACCAAGCTTGTCGGTCAGTCACTCGCGCATTGCATCGATGTGGCCAAGCCCTCGCATCTCATCGTCGCGCACGAACTGACGGAGACGCTGGCCAGCGCAATTCCGCATCTGAAGACCGAGGCGAAAATCTGGAGCCATGGCGATGCCCGCAGCGAGCGCGCGATCGATGTCGCGCTGGCCGCGCTCGATGACGGGGCGCTGTCGCCTGACGAGCACGGCGACGTCACCATCGATGACCGCGCGCTGCTGATCTACACGTCGGGCACGACAGGCCTGCCGAAGGCTGCCAGCATCAGCCACCGCCGCATCCTGAACTGGGGATTCTGGTTCGCCGGCCTCACGGGCGCAACGCCGCAGGATCGGCTGTATGACTGCCTGCCGCTGTTCCATTCGGTTGGTGGCATCGTCGCGCCGTGCAGCATGCTGGCCGCCGGCGGCTCGGTGGTGATCGCGGAGAAGTTTTCGGCCTCGAATTTCTGGCCCGACATCGCCAGGCACGATTGCACGCTGTTTCAATATATCGGCGAACTCTGCCGCTATCTGCTCAAGGCGCCGCCGTCGGAATACGAGAACCGCCATCGGCTGCGGCTGGTCTGCGGCAACGGCCTGCGCGGCGATATCTGGGAGGATTTCCAGAGCCGCTTCGCGATTCCGCGAATCCTCGAATTTTATGCCGCGACCGAAGGCAATTTCTCGCTGTTCAACGTCGAGGGACAGCCGGGCGCAATCGGCCGCATCCCGCCGCTGCTTGCGCATCGCTTTCCGGCAAGTCTCGTCAAGCTCGACCCCGACAGCGGCGTGCCGTTGCGCAACAACGAGGGATTCTGCGTCGCCTGCGCCCGCGGCGAGGCCGGCGAGGCGATTGGCCGCATTGGCAAGGCCGAGGAGGGGGGCGGCCGTTTCGAGGGCTACACTGACGCGGGCGAAACCGAGAAGAAGATTTTGCGCGACGTCTTCACCAAGGGCGATGCCTGGTTCCGCACCGGCGATCTGATGCGGCTCGACGACAAGGGCTTTTTCCATTTCGTCGATCGAATCGGCGACACCTTCCGCTGGAAGGGCGAGAACGTCGCGACCTCGGAGGTCAATGACGCCGTGCGCGATTTCACCGGCGTGATCGATGCCATGACCTATGGCGTCAATATTCCCGGCGCCGATGGTCGTGCCGGCATGAGCGCGATCGTGGTTAACGAGGGTTTTGACATCGAAGCGCTGCCGGCTTATCTCGCCCGGCGTCTGCCGGCCTATGCCCGCCCGGTCTTTATCCGCATCTCGCGCGAGCTCGATGCGACCGAGACCTTCAAGCAGAAGAAGGGCGACCTCGCGCGCGAGGGGTTTGACCCAGCCGCGATCGCCGAACCGCTGTTCATGCTGGAGCCGAAATCCGGCGCATATATCGCGCTCGATTCATGTGCTTTTGCGCAGATCGTGGACGGGACGATCAGGCTCTAGCCGCAGCAAAATCGGCAGATAGGTCCAATTTTATCTGAATTGTCCAAGAGGCCATTTACTTCTGTCGGGTAAACAGACGGCATGGGAGGCGGTCATCAAGAGCCGCCGCAAGACATACTATCGATTAACGAAGGAAGAGGCGAGCCAGCCATGTCGGTAAGGTCCAAGGTCATCGAGGCGATCCAGCAGATCGCAAAGGAACAGCAGGTCAAGCTTCCAGCGCTCACGGATGATCTGTCCCTGCACGAGACGGGCTTCGACTCGCTCGCCTTCGCGATCCTGGTCGCTCGTCTCGAGGACGAGACCGGCGTCGATCCCTTTACCATTTCCGAGGACGCTGCGTTCCCCGCCACCGTGGGTGATTTCGTGCGGGCCTACGAAAATGTCCCCGCGTGAGGTCTTTGCGCTCCGCGACCATCTCGGCGCGGAGCTGAAGGGACGTACGCTGTCGGATGCACATGATGTCGTGTCGCTGACCGACGTCCTGTCGCAGACCGTGCTGGGCGGCCGCTTGCGCGAGCTGTCCGGCCGCGCCGTCCTGCTCAAGCTGTCGGACCAGCTCCGCTCGGGCCTTGCCATGATCGAGCTCGACGGCATCGCCCGCCGCATGCTGCTGTGCCCGCCCGACCTCAATCCGGCGCATCTTGACGCGGTGATCGCGGATGCCGGGATCGATGCCGTTGTCTCCGACGAGCCCGATCGCTGGGCCGACGCCGGCGTGTCGCTGGTCGTCACGGCACAATTGCCGCTTCAAGCCACCACGCCCGCGAAGACCGAACGCGCGACCGAGTGGCTGATGCTGACCTCGGGCACCTCAGGCGTGCCGAAGATCGTCGGTCACACGCTGGAAGCGCTCACCGGCGCGATCGTTGCGGAAGGCCCTGCCAAGGGGCCCGCGCCTGTCTGGGCCACGTTCTATGACATCCGCCGCTATGGCGGCTTGCAGATCTTCCTCCGCGCCATCCTTTCCGGCGGCTCGATGGTGCTGTCGGACCCGCATGAAGCGCTCGCCGATCACGTTGCCCGGCTGAACGCGCGCGGGGTCTCCCACATTTCCGGCACGCCCTCGCACTGGCGCAAGCTCCTGATGAGCGGTTCGGCGGCGCAGTTCGCGCCAGGTTACGTTCGCCTCTCCGGCGAAATCGCCGACCAGGCGGTGCTGGACGGCCTGAAGGCGGCATTCCCCAGCTCCTCCGTCGGTCACGCCTATGCCTCGACCGAGGCCGGTGTCGGCTTCGCCGTCAATGACGGGCTCGAAGGTTTCCCGGCCGACTATCTCGGCAACCGCAACGGCGTCGAGATGAAGGTCGTCGATGGCTCCCTGCGCATTCGCTCGACGCGCACGGCGCACGCCTATATCGGCCGCAACGCCGCGGCGCTAACAGATGGCGACGGCTTCGTCGACAGCGGCGATATCGTCGAGTTGCGCGGCGACCGCTATTATTTCGTCGGCCGTCGCGGCGGCATCATCAATATCGGTGGGCTGAAGGTCCATCCGGAAGAGATCGAGGCGGCGATCAACCGGCATCCCGATGTGCGGATGTCGCGGGCCAAGTCTCGCCGCAGCCCGATCACCGGCGGTATCGTCGTCGCCGACGTGATCCTCGCTGAAGGCACCGATCCGGCACGAGCCAAAGAGATCCGGGACCAGATCCTGGATCAGTGTCGCGCGCAGCTTGCCTCGCACAAGGTGCCTGCGGTGATCCGCTTCGTCGAGGCGCTCGACGTCACCCCGGCCGGCAAACTGGCGCGCACCGATGCATAATGTTCTCGTTACCGGCGGCAGCCGCGGCATTGGGCTTGCGATCGGCCGGCGTCTCGTCGGCGCAGGCTACAACGTGATCGCGGCCGCGCGGCGCGAGAGTGACGAGCTCAGATCCGAGATCGCTGCCTCCGAGGGACGACTGCATTTCCGTGCGTGCGATCTGGCGGTGATCGATGCGATCCCGGCCTTCGCAAAGCTCGTGCGCGACGAATTCGGCCCGATCTACGGCCTCGTCAACAATGCCGGCCTTGGCACCGAGGGCCTACTCGCCACCATGCACAATTCGGAGATCGAGGCGCTGGTGCAGCTCAACGTGCTGTCCCCGATCATCCTCACCAAATATGTGGCGCGCCAGATGATGGCCGATGGCGCCGGCCGCATCATCAACATCTCCTCGATCATCGCGACGACAGGCTATAACGGCCTCTCGGTCTATGGTGCCACCAAGGCGGCGGCGACCGGCTTCACCCGCTCGCTCGCGCGTGAGGTCGGCAAGCTCGGCATCACAGTGAACGCGATTGCGCCCGGCTTCATCGATACCGAGCTCACGCACAATCTCTCCGACGAGAGTCGCAAGCGCATCGCTGGCCGCAGTGCGCTGCGCCGCCTGCCAGAAACCGACGACGTCGCGCGCATGGTTGAATATTTGCTCGGCGACGGCGGTCGCAACGTGACCGGCACCGTGTTCACGATCGACGCAGGGAATACGGCCTGAGACGGAACCCGACCGACAAAATGACGTTGATCCGGCACAATGACAACGAGCCGGATTTGGTCGTAAGATGCCGCGTCATCGATTGGGTTATGTCAATCGAACTGCCCTAAACGAAAGGGAGCAGTCCATGGCAACGCCAAACGTCAACGTTGCGATTGAGGGCCGGGCATCCGCGGAGCGGTCGCCCGCGAAACTGGACGATGCGCGCTGCCCGCCGATGTCGCATCAAAATTCCGGTAGCCACGGCTACGAGATGTATCCGCAGCAATTCGTGCGCCTGATCGGCTGTCATGACGCGCCGTCGCCGAGCTTGCGCAAGCGCCAGGATGAGAAACTGCACTAGCGCGCGTCCGCGCTTACGTCTCGGGTTTCGGAAGGTCAATCCGTGCGTGCGAGAATTCCGGCGGCCCTTCGGTCAGCCGGCGAATACGGCGTTCGCGCTCGTCCGCGGGCAAGGCGGGATCGAGCAGTCCCTCGATCTCGTGCACGGCGATCTCTTCGATCTTGGCGGCGTCGGATGCGACCGTGATGTGTGGTGACGTCGGCGCTGCCGGAGCGACCTTGAGACCCAGCTCGACCAGTTTGCAGATCGCAGCTGCGCGCGACAATTGCTGGGTCTCAGCCCAGGCGTCCACGGCCGCAGTCAGCCCCTCCGGCATCTTGACGGCACTGATGATGTCGAGGCCGGTACGTCGACGTACCGGACGGTCGGAATCCTTGTTGTCGTAGTCAGACACCCCTGATGGTCCCGTGTGACACATAGACAACCCGAGCGTAAGCATGATCTCCGGTCGGCTGTTTGATGCTGATCAATGACGAGATGCGGCATTGCGGCGCGGCGCGACCTTGTCGTCCGGCGCCATTTCGGCCAAAGATCGCCCTCGGGGTGAACCCCGATCGATCCTGCCACGTATCTCGTTCGGACGCGTCCCAACCATCCGGCTTCATCCGATGATCCCAGGCGAATCCTTTTACGGCAGCATCCCCGTCTTCCGTGGCTTCACCAGCCTGATGGATCCTGCGCTGTACCTGCCGCTGCCTGACGACTGGTGCATCGGCGTCGCCGACATCGTCGATTCCACCAAGGCCATCGCGGCGCAGCGCTACAAGGCGGTCAACATGGCCGGGGCCGCCGTCATCGCGGCGGTGACGAATGCGCTGGAGGGCCGCGAATTTCCCTTCGTGTTCGGCGGCGACGGCGCGAGTTTTGCCGTTGCGCCCGATGATCTCGAACTGGCGCGCGAAGCGCTGGCCGCGACCGCGACCTGGGTACGGGAAGACCTCGATCTGAAGATGCGCGTCGCGCTGGTGCCCGTCAGTGCCATCCGCGCCAAGGGCCTCGACGTGCGCGTTGCGCGTTTCGGCCCGTCGGCCAATTTGTCCTATGCCATGTTCTCCGGCGGCGGCCTCGCCTGGGCTGACGCGGCGATGAAGCGTGGGGAGTTCGCGGTGACCGAGGCGCCTCCCGGCACGCAGCCTGATCTCTCTGGCCTGTCCTGCCGCTTCGAGGTGATGCCCGCCTCGCGCGGGCTGATCCTGTCGGTGCTGGTGATGCCGGCTGCTGGCGCCGACCCGCTCGCGTTCCGCAAGGTGATCGAGGACATCATTCATCTCGTCGAGCGCAGCCCGGATGCAGGCCGTCCCGTGCCGCCGCAGGGGCCGCCGCTGAAATGGCCGCCGCAGGGGCTGGACTACGAGGCGCGGGCAATCCGCGGAGGGTCGTTGTTCAGACGCCGCGCCGGCCTGCTCGCCTTTACGTTTTTCGCCTATATCCTGATGCGCTTCGACATCAAGGCCGGGGGCTTCCTGCCAAAGGTCTACAAGCGCCAGGTGGTCGAGAATTCCGACTTCCGCAAATATGACGATGGCCTGCGCATGATCCTTGACTGCACGGTAGAGCTCGAGCGGGCGTTGAGCGATCGTCTCGCCGCGGCTGCACGCGACGGTGTCGTGCGCTACGGCCTCTATCAGCAGGACGCCGCAATGATGACTTGCTTCACGCCTTCGACGCTGCGCAGCGATCACGTGCACTTCATCGACGGCGCGCGCGGCGGCTACGCCTCGGCGGCAACGGCGCTGAAGGCGATGGCGGCGGCAGCAACCTAACGCCCCACGCGGCTCCAGGTCTCGCCGCCGCAGAGCGCGCCGACGCAGCCTTCGACCCGCAGACTTTCAGCCGATGTCACCGTGATGCTGCTCGCATAGGTGCTGCCGTCGTCGGCATTGTAAATCTGGCCCGACCATCTGTTCGGTCCTGCGGGCTGCATGCCGGAGAACAGCGGCAGTCCGATCATTGACCGCTTGGCAAGCGCTGGATTGGGATTCTTGCTGTCAGTCGCGGGCTGGCCGGTCGCGGTGTCCATGGGCTCGCGCAGCCAGACGATGTGGCCGCAGATGCCGCCGCCGCATTTGCTGATTTTGACGCGGGCATCGCCCGCCTGGGTGAGCCAGGTCCCATTCGCCTCGGCGCTCTGGGCGGTCGTCGCGCCCGACAGGGCAGCCAGAAGGACGGTGAGAACGGCAAATCTGCGGAACATGGGGGAGGGACCTCGGAATGGAGGCGTCTCAATAGCAGCAAACTAGGATCGTGCAACGCCTGATGGAATCACATTCCCGCGCTCATTTGCCACGGCGAATCTCTCACCAGGGCAGGCCGCACAGGTCGATGGTGCCGAGCGTCGGCGCGCGCACGATGTTGAAGACATAGGGCGCCATGTAGTCGAAGCGGATTCGCCCCTCCGGCTGCTCGCAATAGACCTCGCCCTTGAAGGGCAGCCAGCTGCGGGCCTGGTAGAACGCGACATTGTGCGGCTCGCAGAACAGCAGTGCAAAGCGAACCGCCTCGTTGGCGCGCATGGTATGCACCGCTGCGTCGATCGCCATGGTCGCATAGCCTCTGTTACGGCGATCCTCGCGCGTGCAGACGCCGCCGATCCCGCCGACATGCACCTTCTGTCCATTCCAGGTGACGGTGCGGAAGTAGATGCCGACATGACAGACGAGGCCGTCCTCGGGCGTCTCGATCAGTACGCGCAAATCGGCATTGGCCCATTTGACGTGCCCCCAGGGCTGCTTCTCGGCGATATGAGGTCCCCAGACGGCTTGATGTAGCGCCTTTGCGATTGGCCACGAGGCGTCGCCGTTCAAAATGTCGATTTCGATGCTCATGACGATGTTGGATTTGTTGCAGGGCGGCAGAAGGTTGGTGATTTCTATCACAGACGGCGCTCGGTTGCCGGGATAGAGTTGAATGATATGCTCGCCCGTTGGAACGCGGGAGTTTCGATGCGCCGGCTGGTCGCCTCTCTGCTCACGGTCTTGCTGGTTGGCTGCGCTAGCGGCCCCGCAATGGCTGACAAGCGCGTGGCTTTCGTGGTCGGCAACTCCAACTACCAGAATGTCGTGGCGCTTGCCAATCCGGCCAATGACGCCAGTGCCATTGCCGACTTGTTCAGGAAGACTGCTTTCGATGTCGTGGAGAGCCGCCGCGACCTGAAGAACACGGATATGCGGCGCGCGCTGCGCGACTTCACCGAGAAGGCGCGCGATGCCGACATCGCCGTGATTTACTATGCTGGTCATGGCATGGAGGTCGACGGGACCAACTACCTGATTCCTGTCGATGCCGTCCTGGAGCGCGACACCGACGCCTATGACGAGGCGATTGCGCTCGATCGGATCCTGCAGGCCATCGAGCCGGCCAAGCAATTGCGCCTCGTCATCCTCGATGCCTGCAGGGACAATCCCTTCGTCAAGAGCATGAAGCGGACGGTGGCGTCGCGTTCGCTTGGCCGGGGTCTTGCCGGCGTCGAGCCGTCGCGGCCGAATACCCTCGTCGCCTTCGCTGCAAAGGGCGGATCGACCGCCATGGATGGCGATACCAAAAACAGTCCCTTCACGACCGCGCTGCTGAAATATCTGGGAACGCCGGGCCTCGAGCTCGGCAAGGCGTTCAGGCTGGTCCGCGATGATGTGATGAATGCGACCGCCAACAGGCAGGAGCCGTTCGTCTATGGCTCGCTCGGCGGCAACGATGTCGTGCTGGTGCCGGCCGCGGCGCCTGCCTCGGCCACCAACGCGGACACCCGCGCCGATTACGAGCTGGCCGAGCGCGTCGGCACGCGGGAGGCGTGGAACTCCTTCATCGCAGCGCATCCGAATGGCTTTTACGCCGATCTCGCCAAGGCCCAGCGCAACAAGCTGGAGCAGGGCAAGCCGCCGGCGCCGGTGGCGGAAGCCGAGGCAAAACCGGCGCCCCCGGCGGCAGAGCCGGTCAAGCCCGCCGAGATGGTGGTCGCCTCGCGCGCCCCGGCCGAAACGAAGCCGCAGCTCTCATTGCCGCCGGACCTTCCGCGTCTGCTCCAGACTGAGCTGAAGCGGGTCGGCTGCAAGGCAGGCGAGGTCGGCGGCGACTGGGATGCGGCCGCGCGGCGGGCGCTCGCCGCGTTCAACGACAATGCCGGCACCAAATTCGACATCAAGCTCGCAAGTCTCGATGCGCTGGACAGCGTCCGCGCCAGGACGGGGCGTGTGTGCCCGCTCGAATGCGACCGCGGCTTCCGCGCGGCAGGGGAGGCTTGCGTCAAGATCGTCTGCGACGATGGCTACGTGCTGGGTCCGAAGAACACCTGCGAGAAGCGTCCCGAACGCAAGGCGACATCAGCCCCGCGGCGCGCCACGGGAGGCGGCGGCCGCCACTGCTTCGTTTATGGCGGCAACTCTTTCTGCGAATAGAGGCCGCTCAATACGGCGTGCACTCGCTGCGCACGATCCGTGGTCTCGAGCAGAGCGCGGTCCCGATATTGCCCTGGAAGGCATATTGCCGCTGGCCCGGCTTCAGCTTGTTCTCGATCTTGAGCGAGCAGGCGTTACCGATCACGGTCATGTAGACGATGATGTAGTTGTTCGGATATTCGCGCACGGCTTTGAGGGTGTGCCGGCCCGCTACGCGCAGCGAGGCGGAGCCACCGACGGCTTCCGTCGGCTTGGCGCCGAGCTTTGCCGTGTACTGCATATGGCCCTCGACATTGGATTGCATGTCGAGCGTCGCCGTGCGGTCGGTCGAGAGCGTGCCGGTGCCCTCGGCATGGACAGGAAAATCCTTCACGGAAGGCTGCTGGCAATCGGCCAGCGCGTCGAACGAGAATTTGGCGCGCACGGTAACACTGGCGGCATCGCTTTGCGGAGACGTCAGCAGGAAGATGGCGGCAAGCGTGCTGAAAATGCAGGCGGACTTGAGCTTGGACATTTCAACCACCCCCAAGTTAAACATTTCATTCGCAATAATAATTTGGGGATTAAATTCCATCCGCGGGCGGGACGCAAATGGGCCATGCCGTCACATCACGCCTTTTCGCAAATTGGCGGTATTTAACGGCGCAGGAACCTTCTATAAGGGGTGACCGTTAGAACACGTTCCCCACCAGTTGCGGACAAGAACCCATGACATTCACGCTGCCCCCACTCCCTTACGCCTATGACGCCCTCGGCCAGTTCATGTCGAAGGAGACGCTGGAATTCCACCACGACAAGCATCATCAGGCCTACGTCACCAACGGCAACAACGCGCTCAAGGGCACCGAATGGGAAGGCAAGTCCCTTGAGGAGATCGTCAAGGGCTCGTTCGGCAAGAACCCCGCGGTGTTCAACAATGCCGGCCAGCACTACAACCACATCCACTTCTGGAGCTGGATGAAGCCCAATGGCGGCGGCACCAAGCTGCCGGGCAAGCTCGAGAAGAAGATCAACGAGGACCTCGGCGGCTTCGAGAAGTTCAAGACCGACTTCCAGGCGGCAGGCGTCGGACAGTTCGGCTCGGGCTGGTGCTGGCTCCAGGTCAAGAACGGCAAGCTCGAGATCTCCAAGACCCCGAACGGCGAGAATCCGCTGGTGCATGGCGCCACCCCGATCCTCGGCTGCGACGTCTGGGAGCACTCCTACTACATCGACTATCGCAACCGCCGTCCTGATTACCTCAAGGCGTTCGTCGAGAACCTCGTGAACTGGGAATACGTCGAGTCCCTGTTCGAGAAGGCCTGAGATCTCACCTCGTCATTCCGGGCTCGCGCTTCGCGCGCCCCGGAATGACAAAAAGGCGGTCGCTCGCGCGGCCGCCTTTTTGCTGCGCGGAATTGCCCCGCGCGGCGCCCCTGAGTCGGTCGTGGACATCTGTAATGTTATAATATAACATCGAGCGCATGGTTCCCGCCGCGTCCCACACCCACCGCCACGATCACGCCCATGGTCATTCTGGCCGCTCCTATGGCCATTCCCACGACCATGGGCATTCGCACGGGCACGACCACACCCACGCCCATGTCCACGACGCCGCCTCGCCGCATCCGGCCCAGGATGCGCCCTGGTCGATCCTGCGCATGACCATGGCCGGCCGTCTGTCGGCCGCCATTGCCGTTTGCGCGGTGCTCTGGGGCATCGTTTGGCTGGCGATGAGGTGACCATGGCCCAGCTCGCGTTCCGCAACGTCACGCTTGGCTATGATCGCCATCCGGCCGTGCACCATCTCAATGGCGAGGTCGCATCGGGCGCGCTGGTCGCCGTGATCGGCCCCAACGGCGCCGGCAAGTCGACGCTGCTGCGCGGCATCGTCGGCATCCTCAAGCCGCTCGACGGCAGTATCCATCTCGGCGGGTTGGACGCCCGCGACATCGCCTATCTGCCGCAGAGCGCAGACATCGACCGCACCTTCCCGATCTCGGTGTTCGATTTCGTCGGCACCGGGCTGTGGCGCGGGACGGGCCTGTTCGGCGGCATCGGCAAGGCCGCACGCGAAAAGATTCTTCGCGCGATGGCGTCCGTGGGACTCAATGGTTTCGAGAACCGTCCCATCGGCACGCTCTCCGGCGGGCAGATGCAGCGCGTGCTGTTCGCACGCGTGCTGCTCCAGGACGCGCGCTTGATCGTGCTCGACGAGCCCTTCAATGCCATCGACAGCAAGACGACGGCCGATCTGCTTGCGCTGGTGAAGCACTGGCATCACGAGGGCCGCACCGTGCTCGCCGCCCTCCACGATATGGAGATGGTGCGCACCCATTTCAGCGAGACCCTGGTGCTGGCGCGCGGCCCCGTGGCCTGGGGGCCGACGGCGGAGGTGCTGACGCCCGAGAATTTGATGATCGCGATGCGGATGTGCGAGGCCTTCGACGATAGCGCCACGGCTTGCGCGGCTGACGATGTCAGCTCACGGGCGGCGTGATCGCAGATGGTCCATGACGCGCTGATCGGTCCGTTCACCGAATTCGAGTTCATGCGGCGGGCGCTCGCCGCCGTCATCGCCCTGTCGCTGGCGGGCGCGCCGATCGGCGTGTTCCTGATGCTGCGGCGGATGAGCCTCGTCGGCGATGCCATGGCGCATGCGATCCTGCCCGGCGCCGCGGTCGGCTTCCTGCTCTCCGGCCTCAATCTGTTCGCGATGACGGCCGGCGGCCTGATCGCGGGCTTTGCCGTCGCGATCCTTGCCGGCGTGGTGGCGCGCTCGACCGGGCTGAAGGAGGACGCTTCGCTCGCGACCTTCTATCTGGCCTCGCTGGCGCTTGGAGTCACCATCGTCTCGATCAAGGGCACCAATATCGACCTGCTTCATGTCTTGTTTGGCAACATCCTGGCGATGGACGACCAGACGCTGCTGGTGGTCGCCTTCAACGCCACGGTGACGTTGCTGGTGCTTGCTGTGATCTACCGCCCGCTGGTGATCGAGAGTGTCGATCCATTATTTTTGCGCACAGTCAGCCGGGCCGGCGGCCCCGCGCATCTCGCCTTCCTCGCGCTCGTTGTGATCAACCTCGTCAACGGCTTTCAGGCGCTCGGCACCTTGCTCGCGGTCGGCCTGATGATCCTGCCGGCCGGCATCGCACGGTTCTGGTCGCGCGATCTCACCGTCATGATCTGCATCGCGGTCGTCGCGGCCGTGGTCTCAGGCTATGCCGGCCTCGTGCTGTCATTCCAGACCCGCATACCCTCGGGCCCTGCGATCATTCTGGTGGCAACGGTGTTCTACATCGTCTCCGTTCTGTTCGGCCGCGTCGGCGGCGTCGTCAGGCAGATGTTTCCCGGCCGGCATCTGGAGGCGTGACGATGCGCGTCCTTCTCGTCTTGGCCTCGCTGCTGATCGCCTCGCCGCTGCAAGCGGCCGAGCGGATCAATGTCGTCGCGAGCTTCTCGATCCTGGCGGATTTCGTCCACACGATCGGCGGCGACAAGGTCAATCTGACGACGCTGGTTGGCCCCGACAGCGATGTGCATGTCTACACCCCGGCGCCCGGCGATGCGAAGCGCGTGGCGGAGGCGAAGCTCGTCATCGTCAACGGGCTCGGACTGGAAGGATGGCTGCCGCGCCTCGTGCAGTCGGCAGGAAGCAAGGCGCAGGTCGTCACCGCAAGCGCTGGCATCGCGCCCTTGAAGCTGGGCTCGGCCGCCGATCCGCATGCCTGGCAGTCCGTACCCAATGCCAAGATCTACGTAGCCGACATCACCGACGCGCTGGCCGCCGCCGACCCTGATAATGCGGATTTCTTCCGCGCCCAGGCCAAGGCCTATCTGGAAAAGCTCGAAGCGCTCGACCGCGAGGTCCGCGACGCCGTGGCCAATATCCAGCCCGAGCGGCGCAAGGTGATCTCGACCCATGATGCCTTCGGCTATTTCGCCGCCGAATACGGCATCCAGTTCATTGCGCCCCTGGGGGTCTCCACCGAGACCGAGCCCAGCGCGCGGGACATCGCCGCCATCATCGGCCAGATCAAGGCCGCGAGCATCCCTGCCGTTTTCCTCGAAAATATCAGCGATGACCGCCTGATCCGGCGGATCGCGGCCGAGACCGGCGCCAAGGTCGGCGGGACCCTGATTTCGGACGGTTTGACCGGCGAAAAGGGGCTTGCACCCACTTACATTGACATGGTCAGGCACAATATAAAGGCCCTGACCAGCGCGCTTGACCATTAGGGCAGGGGGCCACCCCGCCGCCTCGCGTCGCGCGGAAGAGCCCGATCCGGAGTTGTTATGTCTGAAGCGACCGCCCAGAAAATTCCCGTGACCGTCCTGACCGGCTATCTCGGTGCCGGCAAGACCACGCTGCTCAACCGCATCCTGTCGGAGAACCACGGCAAGAAATACGCCGTCATCGTCAACGAGTTTGGCGAGATCGGCATCGACAACGACCTCATCATCGGCGCCGATGAGGAAGTGTTCGAGATGAACAATGGCTGCATCTGCTGCACCGTGCGCGGCGACCTCGTCCGCATCATGGACGGGTTGATGAAGCGTAAGGGCAAGTTCGACGCCATCATCGTCGAGACCACCGGTCTTGCCGATCCGGCGCCTGTGGCCCAGACCTTCTTTGTCGATGAGGACGTGCAGAAGAATGCCCGCCTCGATGCGGTCGTTACGGTCGCGGATGCCAAATGGCTGTCCGACCGGCTCAAGGACGCGCCCGAGGCCAAGAACCAGATCGCCTTTGCCGACGTCATCGTGCTGAACAAGACCGATCTCGTCACCAAGCCGGAGCTCGCCGAAGTCGAGGCCCGTATCCGCGCCATCAACCCCTATGCGAAGCTGCATCGCACCGAGCGCTGCTCGGTGGCGCTCGCCGACGTGCTCGACCGCGGCGCGTTCGACCTCGACCGCATCCTCGACATCGAGCCCTCCTTTTTGGAGGCCGATGATCACGACCACGCCCATGATCATCACCACCATCATGGCCACGATCATGATCACCACCATGATCATGGCCACGGCCTGAAGCACTATCACGACGAGGACATGCAGTCGCTTTCGCTCAAGACCGACAAGCCGCTCGATCCGAACTTGTTCATGCCCTGGCTCCAGAACCTGGTGCAGGTCGAGGGCGGCAAGATCCTGCGCTCCAAGGGCATCCTCGCCTTCCACGACGACGACGACCGCTACGTCTTCCAGGGCGTCCACATGATGCTGGAGGGCAACCACCAGCGGAAATGGAAGGACGGCGAGAAACGCGAAAGCCGCCTCGTCTTCATCGGCCGCGAATTGCCTGAGAAGGCCATTCGCGAAGGTTTCGAGAGTTGCATCGTCTCGTGATGAAAGAGTTTACGCCGGCCCCCGATTCCGCCTCGATCGTCTCCGTCACCGACCGCGTCAAGCCTGTTGCGCTCGGCATGGGGGTGACCTCCGTGCATTTCCTCGGCCCCCGCGCCGCCTTCGTCGGCGGCGAGGAGAACGTGGCGTTCGTCGACGACAAGGGCGAGGTCACCACAGTTGCCGTACACAGCGGCGGCATTCTTTCGACCGCCTCCGACGGCAAGCGCCTCATCATGGGCGGCGACGACGGCAAGGTCGTCTCGCTCGACGCCAAGGGCGAGGTGACGCTGCTTGCCACCGATCCGAAGCGGCGCTGGATCGATGCGGTCGCGCTGCATCCCGACGGCGCCTACGCCTGGTCGGCCGGCAAGACGGCGACCGTCAAGAGCGGCAAGAGTGAAGAGAAGTCGCTCGACGTTCCCTCGACCGTCGGCGGTCTCGCCTTCGCGCCGAAGGGGCTGCGGCTCGCGATCGCGCATTACAACGGAGCGACGTTGTGGTTTCCGAACATGGAGGGCTCGGCCGAATTCCTGCCCTGGGCCGGCTCCCATCTCGGCGTCACCTTCAGCCCTGACAACAAGTTCCTGGTCACCTCGATGCACGAGGCGGCCCTGCATGGCTGGCGGCTCGCCGACAACAGGCACATGCGCATGACCGGCTATCCCGGCCGAGTCCGTTCGATGTCCTGGAGCGCCGGAGGCAAGGGCCTGGCGACCTCGGGCGCCGACACCGTGATCATCTGGCCGTTCGCCAGCAAGGACGGCCCGATGGGCAAGGAGCCCGCGATGCTCGCGCCGTTGCAGGCGCGTGTCGCGGCGGTGGCCTGCCATCCGAAGAACGACATCCTGGCCTGCGGCTACAGCGACGGCACCGTGCTGATGGTACGGATGGAGGACGGCGCCGAGATCCTGGTCCGCCGCAACGGCACGCCGCCCGTGGCCGGGCTCGCCTGGAATGCCAAGGGCACGCTGCTGGCCTTCGCCGACGAAAATGGGGATGGCGGGCTTCTCGAGCTTTAAACTGTCATCCTTCAGGCCGTAGGGTGGGGCAAAGGCGCCCTTGCGCCATGCCCACGATCTTTTTCCTTTGATGAGAGCCGCGGGCGCGCTTCGCTTTGCCCACCCTATCGCAGCTGACATTCATGCGCTTTCTGACGACCTTCCAGCTTGCCGACTTCGCCGACACGCTGATCAGCCTGTTCACGGCCTTCGTGCTCGGCACGCTGATCGGTGCCGAGCGGCAATATCGCCAGCGCACCGCCGGCCTGCGCACCAACGTGCTGGTTGCCGTTGGTGCTGCGGCCTTCGTCGATCTCGCCATGCATCTGGACGGCGCCGACGGCGCGGTGCGCGTGATCGCCTATGTCGTCTCCGGCATCGGCTTCCTGGGGGCCGGTGTCATCATGAAGCAGGGCATGGACGTGCGCGGCCTCAACACCGCGGCGACGTTGTGGGCCTCGGCCGCCGTCGGCTCCTGCGCCGGTGCCGACATGGTTGCGCAGGCCGCGGCGCTCACTGTGTTCGTTATTGCCGGCAACACGATGCTGCGCCCGCTGGTCAATGCCATCAACCGCATTCCGCTGAATGAAAAAGCGCTGGAAGCGACCTATTACTTCAAGCTCGCGGTCACGACCGACGCCTTGCCCGACATGCGCGATCGTCTCATCGACAAGCTCGAGGCCGCCAAATATCCGGTGGCCGATGTCGATGTGGTCGAGATCGGAGATGACGACCTTTTGGAGATCGTCGCCAAGCTGGTAGCGAGCGCGGTCGATCCGAACGAGCTGAACGCGGTGGCGACCGATCTCCAGCACCTGCCCGGCGTCCGCCACGCCACCTGGGAAGTCAGCACCACGGAATAAACGCGGCCTTTTGGCGCGGAACAGCGGCTCCCGATTTGCCGGGTTCGGAACCGCAGCCGTTGAAATTCGTTGATCCCGTGGACAAAGGCGGTGATCGACATGACCGGCCAGAACAACAAGCGAAACCTGAAGCTCGATCTCACCATTGCCTGCTCACTGTTCGCAGCGGGGGTCGTGGTGTCCGTGGTGTCGCTGGCCCAGATCCGCGCGGAGAGCCGGACGGAGCTGGCGCAGGCAACCCAGCCGCTTCAGGGCACACCGTCCGATGATCAAACCAAGACGCCCGCGGAGGCCAAGCCCGGCGGCGACCGGCCGACCACGCCGGCACCCGAGCCGGCGCGCCCCGACCCGCAGACGCAGGGTGCCGCGGGTGCAGCCAAGCCGGCATTGCCGCCGGCCCCGGCCGAGAAAATCGCGCCGCCGCTTGAAAAGAAATAGCTGCGGCTGCCGCGCATCCTGACGCGTATGTGACGACTATTGCCGATTTAACGATCTCGCCTCGGCGCCCGGCTCGCTCCATAATCTGTCAAACCAACGACAGATGGGGCCCCCATGAAGATCGAGGACGTTCGCCGTAACGCTTATTCGATGCCGCTCACCAACCCGTCATTCCCGCCGGGGCCATATCGCTTTTTCAACCGCGAATATTTCATCATCACCTACAGGACCGATCCCGAAGCCCTTGCCGCCATCGTGCCCGAGCCGCTCGAGGTGGCAGAGCCGGTGGTGAAATATGAATTCATCCGCATGCCCGACTCGACCGGGTTCGGCGATTACACCGAGACCGGCCAGGTGATCCCGGTCCGCTTCAAGGGCGAGCTCGGCGCCTACACCCACGCGATGTATCTCGACGACGAAGGCCCGATCGCCGGCGGCCGCGAGTTGTGGGGCTTTCCGAAGAAGCTGGCGCGGCCGAAGATCGAGGTCGAGAGCGACGTGCTGGTCGGCTCGCTGCATTATGGTTCGGTGCTCTGTGCCTCCGCGACCATGGGCTACAAGCACCGCAAGGTCGACCTTGACGCGGTGCTGCAGCCGATGAAGGCACCGAACTTCATCCTGAAGATCATCCCGCATGTCGACGGTAGCCCGCGGATCTGCGAGCTGGTGCGCTTCCATCTCGAGGACATCACGCTGAAGGAAGCCTGGACCGGCCCCGCCGCGCTCGGCCTGTTTCCTCACGCGCTCTGCGATGTCGCCCGATTGCCGGTGCGTGAGGTGGTCTCGGCGCTGCACTTCAAGGCTGACCTGACGCTCGGGCTCGGCAGCGTTGCGTTCGACTACATGGCCAAGTAATTTGGCGAAGTGATTTGAGTGGGCGGGGCGCGGCATGACGCGCCCCGGTCCGCGGTTGTTAGTGCGCCGCGTCGTTCGGCAAAAGCGCCGCAAACGCCTGATCGAGCGCGGCATCGGCCTTTGCGAGCTTGTCGCGCTGGGCGGCAAGCCAGAGCTTGTCGGCATCGAGGCGTTGCTGGGCCACCTTGAGCATGCGTGCAGTCTCCTCCGGCTGCGGCCCGCCGACGCCCTTGGTGTGCGCCACGATCCATTCCGGGGACATCACCTCCCTGAATTCGGCCTCGCTCATCGGGAAGGGCCTCGCCGGCATGTTGAATTTGGCAAGCGTCTTGTCGAAGAGGTCGGTCACTTGGCTGAAGGGTATGGTCTTGGGCGTGAGATCCAGCGGCCGCGCGTAGCTGACCATTTGTGATGCAAAGCCGTGTCCGACACGGAACGGGATCTGGTGTGCCTGCAACAGCAGCTCGGCGAGGTTCATGGTCGAGGTCCAGTCGCTCTCCAGCTCTTCCCTGGCGCGCGCCTTGTTGACCACGATCGCATCGAACACCCGGTTGGTGGCAGTGACCATGTTGACGGCACGCGGGAACAGTCCGATGTCCTCGGACTCGGACTTGTAATCGACCATGCCCGACACGACGTTGTGAGCGCGGATCGACACCGCCGCCGACAGCCCCACTACATCTGAAGCGGCGATCCTCGCCTGCATGATCAAACCCGGATTACGCTTCTGCGGCATCGAGCTGCTGGTGTAGGTCGAGCCCTCCTGCAGCAACAGCCACGGTCGCACCTCGGCGTATTGCGTGTGCAGGTCCTGCATCATCGCGCCGATGCGGATGGCGGCCGAATTGGCGATCGCGGTGGCCTCGAGCTGGTTGTCGAATGGAATCACCTGATTGGCATCCATGGAATTCTCGACGATGCCGTCAAAACCGAGCAGCTGGGCGAGGCGCGCGCGGTTCAGCGGCCAGATCGAGTCGGACATGACGCCGACACCCATCGGGCTGAGGTTGAGCCGGCGATAGGCCTCGCTGACGCGCTGCTGGTCGCGCTCGAATGATTCCTCATAGGCCAGCAGGTAATGACCATAGGTGATCGGCACCGCCTGCACGCCGTTGGTGTAGCCGGGCATCAGCGCATCGAGATTGTCGGCCGCCTTGGCGAGCATCTTGGCGCGCAAGCCGAGCAGCGCCTCGGCGAAATCCAGCGTCTGGTTGCGCAGCTTGGCAGCGCGAAACGTCGCGTACATGTCCTGACGGCTGCGCCCGGCGTGGATGACGGAGGCCTCCTCGCCGACCTTGTCGGTCATGATCTTTTCGATTTGAAGGACGTCGCTCGGGCGCTTGCCACCGGGCTCACGCGCCTGGCGGATCGTGTAGTCCACGCCCCCGGCGATCAGCTGGCCGGTGTCTTTCGGGAAGATGCCTTCCTCCAACAGCATCACGGTGGAGGCCTTGTTGATCTTGTTGAGCCAGTAGAACTGGTCCTCTGCGGCGTCCGATTTGCTGGTCGAGGGTTGCGCGTCCCTGGGGGCGTTGGCGCCGATCTTGGCGGCGTTCTCGTTGCATTCCTGCGTGGTCTTGCAGGGCAATTGACCGGTGTCCGCGGCTAACGCGTGGGACGCGATCAGGAAGCTGACGCCTCCCGCGATGCAGGCGATAAGTTTCATGCGGACCTCCCGGTTGCCGTGCGACCGGGCGGTTGGTTAGCACCCGGGCCGACGGAAGGCTATTAGCCTCCCGTTCATCGGAGCTCGAACCGGTGCGCCCGTCGGCGCACCAGAAGATTCCTAAACTGCCAGGGATCGCTGGTGTCGATGTCGGATTTCACACGATGCCATAATGCCACTGTTTTGCCCGACGCCGCAAGTTGTTTTCGAAAAAACAGAATGGCGTCATGCCGGCCGATGCCGGCTACTGTGCATGGGGTTGTTTTCGCTGTTTGTGTCAGTGAGCCCGCTCACCGCACCAGGATGTTCTTGAACTGCCAGGGATCGCTGGTGTCGATGTCCTCAGGGAACAGGCCCGGACGGTCCGTCAGCGGCGTCCAATCGGTGTAGAAGCCTTTCACCGGGCCGAGATACGGCAGCTGGATTTCCAGCAGGCGATCGAAATCCATCTCGTCGGCTTCGACGATGCCTTCCCTGGGGTTCTCCAGCGCCCATACCATGCCGCCGAGCACGGCGGAGGTCACCTGCAGGGCGGTGGCGTTCTGATAGGGGGCGAGTGCGCGGGTCTCTTCGATCGAGAGCTGCGAGCCAAACCAGTAGGCATTGTTGTCATGGCCGAACAAGAGCACGCCGAGCTCGTCGATGCCGTCGACGATTTCGTCCTCTTCGAGGATGTGGTGCTTCTCCTGCATCTTGCCGGCGCGGCCGAACAATTCATGCAGCGACAGCACGGCGTCGTCAGCCGGATGATAGGCGTAGTGGCAGGTCGGCCGGTAGATCGCCTTGCCCGATGCGTCGCGCACCGTGAAGTAATCGGAGATCGAGATCGACTCGTTGTGGGTGACGAGGAAGCCGTACTGCGCGCCGCGCGTCGGGCACCAGGTGCGCACGCGCGTGTTGGCGCCGGGCTGCATCAGATAGATGGCCGCGCCGCAGCCGGCTTCATGGGAATGCGCATTTTCTGGCATCCATTTCTCATGGGTTCCCCAGCCGAGCTCGGACGGCTGCATGCCTTCCGACAGGAAACCTTCCACCGACCAGGTATTGACGAAGACGTCGGGCTCTTTCGGCTTCTTCGCGCGCTGGGTGTCGCGCTCGGCGATATGGATGCCCTTGATGCCGGCCTGCCGCATCAGGTCGGCCCATTCGGCCTTGGTCTTCGGCTTCGGCGCATTGAGCTTCAGATCGGCGGCGACGTTGAGAAGCGCCTGCTTGACGAAGAAGGAGACCATGCCGGGATTGGCGCCGCAGCAGGAGACGGCCGTGGTTGAGCCCGCCGGGCGCGCCCGCTTGGCAGCCAGCGTCGCCTCGCGCAGCGCGTAGTTGGAGCGCGCCTCCGGCCCCTTCGAGGAATCGAAATAGAAGCCGAGCCAGGGCTCGTTGACGGTGTCGATATAGAGCGCGCCGATCTCGTTGCAGAGCTCCATGATGTCGGTCGAGCCGGTGTCGACAGAGAGATTGACGCAAAAGCCCTGGCCGCCGCCTTCGGTGAGCAGCGGGGTCAGCAATTCGCGGTAATTGTCCTTGGTCACGGCCTTCTGGATGAAGCGCACATTATGCTTCTCGCAATGCGCCTTGCGGCCCTCATCCTTGGGATCGATCACGGTGACGCGCGACTTGTCGTAATCGAGGTGCCGCTCGATCATCGGCAAGGTGCCTTTGCCGATGGAGCCGAAGCCGACCATGACGATCGGACCGGTGATCTTCGCGTAGATCTGCGAGGGGGCGCTCATGGGATGCTTCTCCGGAACGTGCTGGCGGACAATTGGTGGGGGGATTTAAGCGCTGCGGCGCTTGTCAGATGCTGCGGCGCTTGGCGGTGACTTCGATCTCGACCTTCATCTCGGGCTTGGCGAGCGCGCTGACGACCAGCAAGGTCGCCGCCGGCCTGATGTCGCCGAGAACCTCGCCGCAGACGGCGAAGTGGGCGTCGATGGTGCTGGCGTCGGTGACGTAATAGGTCGCACGGACGATATCGGCCATCTCGAAACCGCCCTCCTTCAGGGCCGCTTCGATGGTCTTGAAGCAGTTGCGTGACTGGCTCGTGACATCCGAGGGCATCGTCATCGTCGTGTAGTCATAGCCGGTGGTTCCCGCGACGAAGGCGAAGTCGCCGTCGATCACGGCGCGGCTGTAGCCGACGCTCTTCTCGAGGGGGGAGCCGGTGGAAATCAGGCGACGGGGCATGGGTTCGGCCTCGATTGAAAGGGGGATTTCGTGGGGTTTAAAGGGCGTTTCCAGGGCTCACGCAACCCCAAAGGAAAGGCCTGGTGCAGGTGCGGCCGGGCGCTGCCGCTGAATGCGGCTTCGGTCGTCACCATGAAGGCTATCCCTTACGCCGCGTGCGCCTGGAGGGGACGAACCACCCTCCGTTTGGCCAAGGACGCCCCAGTCGGGACGATCATCCCCTCGGCGCCGTCAAGTGCGCCGTCGGTGAATTCGATCGCCAGCAGGCGGTCGCGCTCGAACGGGCCGGGCAGCACCAGCGCGCCGGTCTTCTCGGCCGAGAAGCCGAAGCGGGCGTAGTAGGGCGCATCGCCGAGCAGGATCACGGCGTCATGCCCGCGCGCCCGGGCGGCGGCCAGCGCTTGTTGCATCAGCGCGGCGCCGATCCCGAGCTCGCGGCAGGCAGGGTCCACTGCCAGTGGTCCGAGGACCAGAGCGGGCCTGCCTCCGGCGCTGACGTGCCACAACCGCACGGTTCCCACGAGTGTCCCCTCGCGCACGGCCGACAGGGCAAGCCCTGCGGCTGGTGTACGTCCGTCGCGCAGGCGCTGGCAGGTGCGGTCATGGCGGTTCTCGCCAAAGCAGGCATCCAGCAGCGTTTCACGCATCGCGACGTCGACGGCACGCTCGCTGCGGATCGCGAACGGAGCGGCTTTCGAGGTGAGGGCGACTTGTGGCTTCCGAAAAGCAGTCATGGCGCGTCAGTCCCCGCTTGAACCGGCGTGCGTGCAGCACGCCCGTCCAAGGCGTCGTCAGATTGAAATGTCGGATGAGGAGCCGGCAAGCCGGCTCCCGGGTTCGTCAGGCCTCGGACAGAGAGGCGCTTAGATGTGGTAGGTCTTCAGCGGCGGGATGCCGTTGAACGCCACCGCCGAGTAGGTCGACGTATAGGCCCCGGTGCCTTCGATCAGCAGCTTGTCGCCGATCTCGAGCGTGACGGGGAGCGGATACGGGTTCTTCTCGTACAGCACGTCGGCACTGTCGCAGGTGGGACCTGCGAGCACGCACGGGGTCATGTCCGCGCCGTCATGCGGCGTGCGGATGGCGTAGCGGATCGACTCGTCCATGGTCTCGGCGAGACCGCCGAACTTGCCGATGTCCAGGTACACCCAGCGCACCTCGTCCTCGTCGCTCTTCTTGGAGATGAGCACGACCTCGGATTCGATGATGCCGGCGTTGCCCACCATGCCGCGGCCCGGCTCGATGATGGTCTCCGGAATCTGGTTGCCGAAGTGCTTGCGCAGGGCGCGGAAGATCGAGCGGCCGTAGGTGACGACCGGCGGCACGTCCTTCAGGTACTTGGTCGGGAAGCCGCCGCCCATGTTGACCATGGTCAGGTTGATGCCGCGCTCGGCGCAGTCGCGGAACACTTGCGAGGCCATCGCCAGCGCCCGATCCCACGCCTTCACCTTGCGTTGCTGCGAGCCGACATGGAAGGAGATGCCGCACGGCTCCAGGCCCAGGCGCTTGGCGACGTCGAGCACCTCGACCGCCATTTCCGGGTCGCAGCCGAACTTGCGCGACAACGGCCATTCGGCGCCGGCGCAGTCATAGAGGATGCGGCAGAACACCTTGGCGCCGGGAGCGGCGCGGGCGACCTTCTCGACTTCGGCGACGCAGTCCACCGCGAAAAGGCGGATGCCGAGCGCGAAGGCGCGCGCGATGTCGCGCTCCTTCTTGATCGTGTTGCCGAAAGAGATGCGGTCGGGGGTCGCACCGGCGGCCAGCGCCATCTCGATCTCGGCGACGGTCGCGGTGTCGAAGCAGGAGCCCATGGAGGCCAGCAAGGCCAGCACTTCCGGCGCCGGGTTCGCCTTGACGGCGTAGAACACGCGGCTGTCGGGCAGCGCCTTGGCGAAGCTCTGGTAATTGTCGCGCACGACCTCGAGGTCGACGACGAGGCACGGCTCGGTGTCGAGACCTTCCTTGCGGCGGTTGCGCAGGAATTCCTGGATGCGTTCGGTCATCGCACTCTCCAACGGTCCCAGCGACGGGATCCGCATCAACGTGACGTCGGATAAGAGTGCTTCGGCCACATCGCGCGATGGAGGCGCGCTGAAGCCAAAAGACTCAAACCAGACTGTGCTGCCGTGGATTGGTTGGGAGAGTTTCCCGCCCGCTCACCTGGCAATGAAGGACAAGCCTTTTCAGTAGCCCGCGCCGGCGTTGGAATGCCGGTAGAGACCAAAAAAGCCCGATCCGTCGTTGCTTTAAGTCGCGTCCCCCGTTGAGAGCGGGGTGCGCCGGTTCGCCTCCGGCTGCCAGTCACGGTTGCAAAGAGCGAAGTCACCTTCGACAAGGCATCTCTTTGAGAGAGATGCTGGACGCTTCGGAGTCTGCTTCAACCTTCCGGCTTCTGCACTTCCGAAGAGCCCCTCGGCTTCTTCACCCCTTGGCGGCTGTCCGGCCTCTTGTCCGGATACCTACCGACTGACACACGACCACAGGCACGTGCGAAATTGGGCAAAAACGCACATAAGGGTTTTGACTCGGCTTCGCAAGAATTTTTTTAGGCTGAGAACAGAATTGCCTAACATCTGCTTGCGCAGTGTTGCGCGAGCGACGCGGAAGATGAACGCGCGTTAAGTTTTCTGTGTCGTGCGTGACTCTGTCGCGCGAGGCGCCTCAGCGGCGCTTGAAGAACGGCTCGACGCGCTGAGCTGCGCGGACGAACGCCGTCATGACCAGCACGCCGAGTGCGAACAGCACGGCCTGAAGGATGTGCGCGCCCTGGTCACCGAGGCCAGCCAGAATCGCGAGCGCCCAGCCGCCGGCAAACGCCGCGCCGAACACCTCGGCGCCGATCAGGATGGCGGCGCTGATGACGGTGATGACGCTCGGCCAGACGATCTGACGGGAAGACGAAGAGGGCGCGTTCATGGGCGTTTACGGTCCGGTGTTTCGAGGGCCGCAATCTCCCCGAAAAGGCGGGCGGGAGCAAGGCCAAATGGCCCAAAAAAGCCCCATCGCGTGCTATAGCTGGCCCCAACAAATTGCCTCAAAAAACGAGACTTGCGATGTTAGACCCCCGCCAAACTACGGACTCCGAGACCAATCCGCTGCTGAAGGCCTGGGTGACGCCGTTTGCGACCCCGCCCTTCAACGAGATCGTGCCGGAGCATTTCCTGCCGGCCTTCGAGCAGGCCTTCGCCGATCACTCCGCCGAGATCGCGGCGATCACCAATGATCCGGCTGCGCCCGACTTCGCCAACACCATCACGGCGCTGGAGCGCTCCGGCAAGCTGCTGAACAAGGTCGCCTCCGTCTTCTACGACCTGGTCTCGGCGCATTCCAACCCGGCCATCCTCGACATCGACAAGGAGGTCTCCTTGCGGATGGCGCGGCACTGGAATCCGATCATGATGAATGCCGTGCTGTTTGGCCGCATCGCCCAGCTGCACGAGAACCGCGCCAGTCTCGGCCTCAATCCGGAGCAGCTCCGCCTGCTGGAGCGCACCTACACCCGCTTCCACCGTTCCGGCGCCGGCCTGTCCGACGAGGCCAAGACGCGGATGGCCGAGATCAACGAGAAGCTGGCTCAGCTCGCGACCGGCTTCAGCCATCACCTGCTCGGCGACGAGCAGGACTGGTTCATGGAGCTCGGTGAGGCCGACCGCCAGGGCCTGCCGGAGAGCTTTGTCGCCGGCGCCAAGGCTGCGGCAGAAGATCGCGGCATGGCAGGCAAGGCCATCGTCACGCTGTCGCGCTCGTCGGTCGAATCGTTCCTGAAGAGCTCAGGCCGCCGCGACCTGCGCGAGAAGGTCTACAAGGCCTTCATCGCGCGCGGCGACAACGGCAATTCCAACGACAACAACGCGACCATCGGCGAGATCCTGAAGCTGCGCGAGGAGACCGCCAAGCTCCTGGGCTACCCGACCTTCGCCGCCTACCGGCTCGAGGATTCCATGGCCAAGACGCCGGACGCGGTGCGTGGCCTCTTGGAGCGGGTCTGGAAGCCGGCCCGGGCGCGAGCGCTCGCCGATCGCGACGAGATGCAGGCGCTGATCACGGAAGAGGGCGGCAATTTCAAGCTCGCACCCTGGGACTGGCGTTTCTATGCCGAGAAGCTCCGCCTCCAGCGCGCCAATTTCGACGACGCCGCGATCAAGCCCTATCTGACGCTCGATCACATGATCGCGGCCGCCTTCGACTGCGCCACGCGCCTGTTCGGCGTCACCTTCGAGGAGCGCAAGGATGTGCCGGTCTGGCACCCCGACGTGCGGGTCTGGGAGGTCAAGGGCCCTGACGGCAAGCACAAGGCGCTGTTCTACGGCGACTACTTCGCCCGGCCGTCCAAGCGCTCCGGCGCCTGGATGACCTCGCTGCGCGACCAGCAGAAGCTCGATGGCGACATCGCGCCGCTCGTCATCAATGTCTGCAATTTTGCCAAGGGCGCCGGAGCTGAGCCCTCGCTGCTGTCGCCGGACGATGCCCGCACCCTGTTCCACGAGTTCGGCCACGGCCTCCACGGCATGCTCTCCAACGTGACCTATCCATCGCTGTCGGGCACCTCTGTGTTCACCGACTTTGTCGAGCTGCCGTCGCAGCTCTACGAGCACTGGCAGGAGCGGCCCGAGGTGCTGCAGCAGTTCGCCCGCCACTACCAGACCGGTGAGCCGCTGCCGGACGACCTGCTCAAGCGCTTCCTCGCCGCGCGAAAATTCAACCAGGGCTTTGCCACGGTCGAGTTCGTTTCCTCGGCGCTGGTCGATCTCGAGTTCCACTCCCAGCCGGCCGCCGCCGCACAGGACGTCGGTGCCTTCGAGAAACGCGAGCTGGAGAAGATCGGCATGCCCGAGGAAATCTCGATGCGGCACCGGCCGACGCAGTTCGGCCACATCTTCACGGGCGACCACTACGCCGCCGGCTATTACAGCTACATGTGGTCGGAGGTGATGGACGCCGATGCCTTCGGCGCGTTCGAGGAAGCCGGCAACATCTTCGATCCCGACGTCGCCAAGCGCCTGCACGACGACATCTATTCGAGCGGTGGATCGGTCGATCCGGAAGCGGCCTATGAGGCCTTCCGCGGTCGTCCGCCCGAGCCCGACGCGCTGCTCCGCCGCCGCGGCCTGCTCGACGACAAGGCGGCCTGATCGGCATGCGCACCCTGCTGGGATGGCTGCTCGCCGCCGGCCTGCTGCTTGCATCAGGCGCAGCGATCGCGCATCCGCATGTCTGGATCACCGCTTCAAGCGAATTGCTCTACGCAGAGGACGGCAGCATCACCGGCGTGCGCCACGCCTGGACCTTTGACGACATGTTCTCGGCCTATGCGGTGCAGGGGCTCGAGGCCAAGAAGAAGGGCGCCTATACCCGCGAGGAGCTCGGGCCGCTGGCGCAGACCAATGTCGAGTCGCTGAAGGAATATGCCTACTTCACCTTCGCGAAGGCCGACGGCAAGAAGGAGCGCTTCGGCGAGCCGGTCGACTATTTCCTCGACTACAAGGACACGGTGCTGACCCTGCACTTTACACTGCCGCTGAAGACCCCGCTCAAGCCCAAGCAGCTGGTGTTGGAAGTGTTCGACCGTTCGTTCTTCATCGACTTCCAGATGACCAAGGATAATCCCGTCAAGCTGGTCGGCGCGCCGTCAGGCTGCCAGATGAAGCTCGATCGTCCGAGCGACGGCACCGCGACCGCGCAGAAGCTCAACGAGCAGACCTTCATGGACGGCCCGAATGCCAATTTCGGCATGATGTTCGCCAACAAGATCACGGTGGATTGCCCTTGAAGCCGCATCTCTCGCCGCTTGGGCGCGGGTTCCTCACCTGCGCCGCCATTCTCCTCGCCGCCAGCCTGGCGGATGCGGCGCTTCACCATGTCCTGGCACAAAATCCGTTCGGCGCGCCGAAGCAGGCACCAGCGGCCGAGCCGGAGGCCAGCGGCCTCATCGGCTGGCTGTTGGCAAAGCAGTCCGAATTCTATCGCCAGATGTCGTCGACCATCCGCGCTGCCAAATCCGACGGCTCGGCCGTGTGGACGCTGCTCTTCATCTCCTTTGCCTACGGGATCTTCCATGCGGCCGGCCCCGGCCACGGCAAGGCGGTGATCGCCTCCTATCTCGTCGCCAACCGCGAGACCGCGCGGCGTGGCATCACGCTGTCATTGGCCTCGGCGCTGATGCAGTCCTTGGTGGCGATCCTGATCGTCGGCATCTCGGCCTGGATCCTGAACGCGACCGCCAGGACCATGTGCAAGGCGGAAGGGGCCATCGAGATCGCAAGCTACGCCCTGATCGCGTTGTTCGGCCTGCGCCTGACCTGGACCAAGGGCCGCACCTTCATCCGCGCGCTCCAGGTGACGCAGCCCGTGCCCGCCATAGCGGGCGTGCCGCATGACCATCATGATCACGGCCATCACCATCATGATGCGCATGATCATCATGACCACGACCACCATGATCATCACGGGCATGATCATGTCCATGACGAGCATTGCGGCCATTCCCATGGACCCACCCCGAGCGAGCTGGCCGGCCCCGGCGGCTGGCGGCGCGGCTTTGCCGCGATCCTGACCGTCGGCATCCGCCCCTGTTCGGGCGCCATCCTGGTGCTGGTATTCGCGCTCGCCCAGGGCCTGTTCTGGGCCGGCATTGCCGCAACCTTCCTGATGGGGCTGGGCACCGCGATCACGGTCGCGACCATCGCCCTGGTCGCAGTCTCGGCCAAGGACATCGCCGGCCGCCTCAGCGCGGGCCGCGACGGCGGCGGTGCGCTGTTCATGCGCGGCATCGAATTTGGTGCGGCGGCCCTGGTGCTGCTGTTCGGAGCGGGGCTGCTGTTTGGCTACATCGCGGCCGAACGGACGACGTGTTTCTAGCTTTCTTCCCTCCCACAAGGGGAAAAGGAAAAAGAAAGGTCACACCGGCAAAAACTTCTTCAACATCGGCATGAAGAAGATCGCCAGATTGAGCGCAAAGCCGATGCTCCAGAGGATGGAACGCAGCGTCGGCCGGTTGCCGAGATAGGTCAGCACATAGGCCACCCGCACGATCAGGAACAACACCGCGAGCTCGTCGATCAGGCGCTGCGGCGAGTCGCGGAATTCGGCGAGCAGGACGGCGAAAGCGAAGAACGGGAAGGTTTCGATGCCGTTCTGGTGCGCGCCAAGCGCGCGCTGCGAGATGGCGTCCTCATAAAAGGCGGGATCGCGCGGCCGCGAATTGTCGAAGCCGCGAAACCTGATCCATTTGATCGAGACGATCGTTACGAGATAGAGCAACAGTGCCCCGAGAACGCACCATTCCGCGAGCGTCATCTTCCCTCCCCCGCTTGGACGGGACCCTAGCGAAACCGGCCTCATCTTGACAAGTTCGGAGCAACGCGCGACCCAACTGGCCATGGAGACCCTGGCCCCCATCGTTTCAGCGAAGCCGACCGTTCAGCCCGGCCAGCCGCGCGTCGGCGTGCTGCTGGTCAATCTCGGCACGCCCGATACGGCCGACGCCGCCGGCGTGAGGGTCTATCTGAAGGAATTTCTGTCGGACGCTCGCGTCATCGAGGCCCAGGGCCTGATCTGGCAGCTGGTGCTGAACGGCATCATCCTGCGCAGCCGCCCCCGCACCAAGGCGCTCGACTACCAGAAGATCTGGAACGTCGAGAAGAACGAGTCGCCGCTGAAGACCATCACGCGGTCGCAAGCCGACAAGCTCGCCGCCGCGCTGTCTGATCGCGCGCATGTCGTGGTGGATTGGGCGATGCGCTACGGCAATCCCTCGATCAAGGCGGGGATCGATGCGCTGATCGCGAAGGGATGCGAGCGCATCCTTGCGGTGCCGCTCTATCCGCAATATTCCGCCTCGACCTCGGCGACCGTCTGCGACGAGGTGTTCCGTGTGCTCGCCGGCCTGCGCAATCAGCCGACGCTGCGGGTGACGCCGCCATACTACGAGGACGAGGCCTATATCGAGGCGCTCGCCGTCTCGATCGAGTTGCATCTGGCGAATTTATCCTTCAAGCCCGAGCTGATCGTCGCGTCTTTTCACGGCATGCCGAAATCCTATGTCGACAAGGGTGATCCCTATCAGAGCCATTGCGTCGCGACGACGCAGGCGCTGCGTCGCCGGCTCGGCATGGACGACACCAAGCTGCTGCTGACCTTCCAGTCGCGCTTCGGCAATGATGAATGGCTGCAACCCTATACCGACAAGACGATGGAACGCCTGGCGAAAGAAGGCGTGCGTCGCATCGCGGTGGTGACGCCGGGCTTTTCCGCCGACTGTCTCGAGACGCTGGAGGAGATCGCGCAGGAGAATGCCGAGATCTTCAAGCACAATGGCGGCGAGCAGTTTTCCGCGATCCCCTGCCTGAACGATAGCGATCCGGGCATGGACGTGATCCGCACGCTGGTGCTGCGGGAGCTGCAAGGCTGGATCTAATGTGCCTGGATCTAGGGAGCGTTCCATGAACCGCCGCGACTGCCTGGCGCTTCTGGGAACGATCACGGTGCTGCCGCTCTCAGCCCTGGCGCAGCAGACCGGCGAGCTGCGCCGACTGGGCGTGCTTTCGGTCACGGCCGATGACGTGATCGGGCAGGCCCGCCTGGTCGAGGCGCTGGCCACCCATGGTTGGAAGGAGCAAGACAATCTCAGGGTCGACTGGCGCAACGGAGGTGGTGATCGCGCTCCGATCGCCCGGCTCGCCGACGAGTTGATCGCGCTCAAGCCGGACGTTCTGCTCGCGATCGGCACCCCCTCGGTGGAGGAGCTGCGGCAGCGCACCGCTACGATTCCGATCGTGTTCGCGGTGGTCACCGATCCCGTCAGCCAGGGTTTTGTGCAAAATCTGGCCCATCCCGGCGGCAACATCACCGGCTTCACCGATTATGACGGCCCGCTTGCCGGCAAATGGCTGGAGATGCTGACGCAGGTCACGCCAAAGGTCTCTCGCGCCTTCGTCGTCTACAATCCCGCCACCGCGCCGTTCGCAGCCCTGATGCTGCGCACGCTCGAGGAGGCTGCGCGGACGCTGGATGTCGTGGTCGAGCCCGCGGCGGTGCATGATGCAGCCTCGATCGCCGCGCTGGCCTCGCGGAAGGATGGCGGATTCCTGGTGCTGCCCGACTTTTTCACCATGGCCAATCGCGCGCCTCTGCTGGCAGCGATCGCGGAATCGCATCTGCCGTCGGTGTTCTGGAGCCGCGCCTTCGTCGATGAAGGCGGGCTGATGTCCTACAGCACCGACAGTGCCGAGCAGCTGCGACGTGCCGCGGGCTATATCGATCGCATCCTAAAGGGCGCGCAAGCCGCCGACCTTCCGGTCCAGAATCCGACGAAGTTCGAGCTTGCGATCAACGTGAAGGCGGCCAAGGCGATCGGCGTTACGCTTCCCGCCGGGCTGCTCGCAATCGCGAACGACGTCATCGAGTAGCGTCGCAGTTTGTTAATCTTTGCCGCTAGGTCTGCCGCCGTACGCTTTCAAGAGCCCTTCGAAAAATACATAATCGTGACCGTTCCCGCTCCGTGCGCCTTGTTCAGAATCGCGCGCATGCCGACGTGAAAAGCGACCGCTGAACCGGTAGGGTGCTGATCCCGACCAATGACAGCGCGGGAAGGGCCTGTTTCCCGGGTTCTTTCCTGCCTTGGAGGAGATATGAGCGGTTTTGATATTTTCGCGATTGTTCTGGTGTTGCTCGTCATCATCACGCTGATTGCCGGCGTGAAAACGGTGCCGCAGGGCTATGACTGGACCATCGAGCGGTTCGGTAAATACACCCATACGCTAACGCCCGGCCTCAATCTCATCGTGCCCTATTTCGATCGCGTCGGGCGCAAGATCAACATGATGGAGCAGGTGATCTCGATCCCCGAGCAGGAGGTGATCACCAAGGACAACGCGACGGTGACGGTCGACGGCGTTGCCTTCTTCCAGGTGTTCGATGCAGCGAAGGCGAGCTATGAGGTCGCCAATCTCGAGCAGGCGATCATCGTGCTGACCATGACCAACATCCGTTCGGTCATGGGCGCTATGGACCTCGACCAGGTGCTGTCGCACCGCGACGAGATCAACGAGCGCCTCTTGCGCGTCGTCGATGCCGCGGTCTCGCCGTGGGGCCTGAAAGTCAACCGCATCGAGATCAAGGACATCGTGCCGCCGGCCGATCTCGTCGAGGCGATGGGGCGGCAGATGAAGGCCGAGCGCGTCAAGCGCGCCGACATCCTTCAGGCCGAAGGCGCGCGCCAGTCCGAGATCCTGCGCGCTGAGGGCGCCAAGCAGGGCCAGATCCTCCAGGCCGAAGGCCGCAAGGAAGCTGCGTTTCGCGACGCCGAGGCGCGTGAGCGGTCTGCAGAGGCCGAGGCCAAGGCGACGCAAATGGTGAGTGAGGCCATCGCCAAGGGTGACGTGGCTGCGCTGAATTATTTTATTGCCGACAAATACATCAAGGCGTTCGGCCAACTGGCCGACTCGCCGAACCAGAAGATCATCATGCTGCCGATCGAGGCCACCAGCATTCTGGGTTCGCTCGCCGGCATCGGCGAGATCGCCAAGGCAACGTTCGGCGAAAGTGCTGCGTCTGCAGCCGCCGCCGCGCGCCGCACCGGCTCAGTGCCGCCGGCTGGCGGCACGCCGCCGGCGGTTCCGCCGCGGCAGGGTTGAGGAACGGCGCATGACCTTAGGGTCGTGCGCCAACATAAAGAGGTCGTGTCATGACCGACATGTTCGTATCGCTCGGCACCTGGAACTGGCTGATCTTCGGCTTCCTCCTGATGGCGCTGGAGGTGATCGCGCCGGGCGTGTTCCTGTTCTGGCTGGGGCTCGCCGCGCTCCTGGTCGGCCTGATCTCGTTCGCCACCGTCATCTCCTGGCAGATCCAGCTCGTGATGTTCGCGGTGTTCGCAGCCGCGGCCGTGCCGGTGTGGCGTCGTCTTGCGCGACCGAAGTTCGATGCAAGCGCCAGCCCGTTCCTCAACAAGCGCACCGAGGCGTTGCTGGGCCGCGAGTTCACGCTGGAGAAGCCGATCATCGACGGCAACGGCACCATGCGCATCGGCGACACGGTGTGGCGCGTGGCGGGCCCGGACACTCCGGCAGGGACGCGTGTGAAGGTGGTGCAGGTGGATGGCGTGAATCTAACGGTGGCCGCGGCGTAGGTGCGGTCATTGCGAGCGTAGCGAAGCAACCCAGACTGTTGCCGCAGAAAGATTCTGGATTGCTTCGCTGCGCTCGCAATGACGAGCTTGTTGAGGCTGGATTGCCAGACCTAGCTAGGCGCCACTCTTGCTGCGCCACCTCTCCGCAAACCTGTGCAGTGGCATGAACGTCTCGCACAGCTCCCGGCCCACCGGTGTCAGGCCATAGCCTCCGCCGTCGCCCAGCTCCACAAACCCCGCCTCGCGCAACTCCGTCAGCCGCACTTGCAACACCGTCGGCGAAGCCTCATCGCAGGCCGTGCGCAATGCGCGCGAGGTGAGAGGCTCCGCGCGCAATTCCCACAATATCCGCAAGGCCCAGCGCCGCCCGAGCAGGTCGAGCAGCGCCATGATCGGCCGCCCGGTACGCGAGCCGCGCACGCGACGTTCCCCTGAGCCCGTCTGTTTCGCCATCACACCCTCTTGCGTCGTGCTACAGATAATGTAGCGTGTTGCTACAATAATTGTAGCAAGGAAGATGCCCATGTCATCCCCGGCTCCTCGTATCGCCGCGCTCGATCAGCCTTATCCCCCGGAGATCCAGGCGCAGTTCGACCGCATCATGCGCGGCGCGCCGCCGCTAATGCTTTTCCGGGTGATGGCCGGCCACAGCCGCGCCTGGGACAAGTTTCGTGCCGGCGGCCTGCTCGATCCCGGGCCGTTATCGTTGCGGGAGCGCGAGATCGTCATCGATCGGACCTGCGCGCTGAACAGATGCGAATATGAATGGGGCGTCCATGTCGCGATCTTCGCCGGCCCGGCGAAGCTTAGCGAGGATGAGGTTCGTGCGACGGTGGGGGGCGATGCGAATTCGGCCAGCTGGTCCGCGGCCGAGCAGGCCCTGATCGCAGCGGTGGACGCGTTGCACACCCGCGCGACGTTCACCGACGCCGAGTTCGCCGCGCTGTCCGCGCATTACGACGAGGCGCAGATCCTGGAGATCATGCTGCTGTGCGGCTTCTATCGCACGGTGTCGTATCTGGCCAACGGGCTGAGGCTGCCGCTGGAGGAGAACGCGGCGCGGTTTCCAACAGTCTAACCATGCGTCATTGCGAGGAGCTCGCAACAAAATTACGAAGCAATTTTGCGCTGATGCGACGAAGCAATCCAGACCGTCCCCGCAGAAAGATTCTGGGTTGCTTCGCTACACTCGCAATGACGTGGAGAGAGCCGTAGGACCTACGCCACACCCGCCCGCAGCAGATCGTGCAGATGCACGATGCCGACCACCTTGTCCGCCTCGGTCACAACAAGCGTTGTGATCTTGCGCGTGTTCAGCACCTCGATCATCTCGCTTGCGAGCATCGAGGGCGGCACGGTCTTGGGCTGCCTGGTCATGATCTCATCGACCGTCACAGTCAAAAGATCCGGCCGCATGTGGCGGCGCAGATCGCCGTCGGTGATGATGCCGACCGCCTCGTTCGCGTCATTGACGATGCAGACGCAGCCCAAACCCTTGGCCGACATCTCCACCACCGCGTCCGACATCTTGGTGCCTTCAGGCTTGACCGGGATTTCCGCGCCGGTGCGCATATAGTCGCGGACGAATTTCAGCATCGCGCCCAGCTTGCCGCCGGGATGGAAGTGGGCGAATTCCAGCGCGGTGAAGCCGCGGCCTTCGAGCAGCGCGATCGCGATGGCATCGCCGATCGCGACCTGCATCATGGTCGAGGTGGTCGGCGCCAGATTGTGCGGGCAGGCCTCGCGCGCCTTCGGCAATTCGATGACGATGTCGGCGGCCTGGGCGAGCGAGGACGCCGCATTCGACGTCACCGCGATCATCGGGATCGCAAAGCGCGCCGAATAGTTCACCAGCGTCTTCATCTCTGGCTGCTCGCCGGACCAGGACAGCGCCATGATGACATCGTCGGTCGTGATCATGCCGAGGTCGCCATGGGCGGCTTCAGCCGTATGAACGAAGAAGGCCGGCGTGCCTGTCGAGGCCAGGGTCGCCGCGATCTTGCGCGCCATGTGGCCGGACTTGCCGAGCCCGGTGACGATGACGCGGCCCTTGGCGTTGCGGATCAGGTCGACCGCCCTGGCGAACGCCTCGCCCAGCGGGCCGCGCAGGGCGGCGGCGAGCGCGTTGATGCCGCCGCTCTCCGTCTCCAGCGTGCGGAGTGCGGATTCGACTGACGTGGGGGTGAGGCCGGATGAGGAGGTCATCAGCGGTTTCGAACTCGGCATGCTCAGGTCCAGGGAGGAGGGGCGTCAGCCCGTTGGCCGCCTCCTTAGCACGCCTCGGCTTCCGAGGCGACGCGACCGCCAAATCCCTCAACGGGTCATTAACCATAATTGTTTTAACTCCATTAACGATGGTTTCCGCGCGTTCGCGGAAGGCCATCAGTGAAGTATCTGATTTCGTTGGAGTTATTCCATCGTGGGGTCGCCTCCAGGTAGGGGCCGGAGCAGTCGCGCGTACGTCTTTCGCGCCGCTTTGCCATGCCTGCTGCTGACCGCGCTGGAAAGCTCACCAGTGGCCGCCCAGAGCCTCACGCCCGACCTGTTCAATCCCAGCCGCGGCGGCTTCGTTTCGCCTGAGACGCTGCCGACGCGCCGCACGGCGGGCGTCCTGCCGGCGCCGTCGGACGCGGTTCCGCAGCCCCCGCAGCCGCCGGATCCCAACGAGGATCCGCGCAAGAAGAGCGACGCGCCCGCGACAACGCGAATTGGCCAGGTCCCGACATATGGCCTTCCCGCCGCGAACGGTGCGAGCAGCTCGGGCTACGACTCGCTTAATCGCAAGCGCCAGCAGCCAAAACTCTATCCGGGCCAGCCGAAGCCGAAGAAGCCCGCCGGCCCCGGCTCGCCGGTGCCAACTGCAACGCCGCCGGTCTCCACGCTCGGTCCTCCCCGTATTGCGCCGCCGCCGTCGGAGACCGCGAACAAGACGCCATTGCCGCCGGCGATGGCTGGCACCGTGCCCGGCCAGCCGCAGCGCCGCCGCCTCAAGGTCGACGACGATGCCTTCGGCGCGGTCGGCGACTACGCCGGCAGCTTTCTGATCAAGGGCGGGCTCGAGCTTTCCACCGGCTACGACACCAATCCTGCACGTCTCAGCAAGCCGGTCGGCTCGCCTGTCTATGTCGTCGCGCCGGATCTGCTTGTCATGTCCGACTGGGAGCGCCACGCGCTGGTCGCAGACTTGCGCGGCTCGTTCTCCGGCTACACCAACAACATGCCGGCGACGATCGACGGACTTCCCTCGCCGTCGCCTGTCGAGATCAACCGCCCCGACTTCACCGGCCATGTCGACGGCCGCTACGACGTCGACCGCGACCTCAAGCTGACCTCGCAATTCCGGCTGCGGCTTGCCACCGACAACCCTGGCAGCCCGAACGTGCAGGCCGGCCTGCAGAAATATCCTGTTTACGCCACCTATGGCGGCACCTTCGGATTCGACCAGACCTTCAACCGTTTCCAGGTCGCCGCCGGCGCCACGATCGATCGCACCGCCTACACGGATTCAAAACTCACCGACGGGTCGACCTTCAGCAATGACGACCGCGACTTCAACCAGTATGGCGGCGTCGGACGCTTCTCCTACGAGCTGAAGCCGGGCTTAAAACCGTTCGTCGAGATCGAGGGCGACAACCGCGTCCACGACCAGGCTGCGGATCGCAACGGCTATTTGCGCGATTCAAACGGCGGCTATGCCAAGGTCGGCTCGTCCTTCGAGTTCTCGCGCATCCTCACCGGCGAAGTCTCGGTCGGCTATTCCGCGCGCAACTATGTCGACCCTCGCCTGAGCCAGCTCTCGGGCTTCCTCACCTCGGGATCGCTGATCTGGAACGCCAGCGGGCTGACGACGGTGAAATTCAACACCGACACCCAAATCGCGGAAACCACCATCCCCGGCTCCTCCGGCGTGCTGGTGCACACCTATGCCGCCGAAGTCGACCACGACTTCCGCCGCTGGCTGACGGCGGTCGGCAAGTTCACCTACGGCACCTACGACTATCAGGGCCAGAATCGCAACGACAAGACCTACTCGCTCGAAGGCAATCTGATCTACAAGCTCAACCGCAACATCTGGATCAAGGGCACGTTGCGCCACGACATCCTGGATTCGAACCAGCCGGGCTCGAGTTCGCAGGGCACGGTGGTGATGCTGGGCGTGCGGTTGCAGAATTAGCGGCGCGTAGGGATTTGAACTGATGCGTCTTAGTAAGCGGCAAGCTTTCAACTCACTCCGCTGTCATGCCCCGGCTTGACTGGGACATCGAGTACGCCGCGGCTTCTCGGTTCAATAAAAACGTCTCTGGAATACTGGATCGCCCGGTCAAGCCGGGCGATGACACCGTTGCCTAGTTTGGCCGCGAGTAACACTCACCGCGGCAGATCCGTCTTCCCCATCAGGAACGTGTCGATCGAGCGGGCGCACAGCCGGCCTTCGCGGATGGCCCAGACCACCAGCGACTGGCCACGGCGCATGTCGCCGGCGGAGAACACGTTCGGACGCGAGGTCTGGTAATCAAGCGTGTTGGCCTTGACGTTGCCGCGCGGGTCGAGGTCGACCGCGAGCTGCTTGAGCAGACCCTCGTGCACGGGATGCACAAAACCCATCGCGAGCAGGACGAGCTCGGCATCGAGCTCGAACTCGGTGCCTGCGATCGGCTTGAACTTGTCGTCGACGCGCACGCAGTGCAGCTTCTTGACCTTGCCGTTCTCGCCGGTGAACTTCTGCGTCAGCACGGCGAACTCGCGGATTGCGCCTTCGGCCTGGCTCGACGACGTGCGCATCTTCAGCGGCCAGTTCGGCCAGGTCAGGCCCTTGTTCTCGCGCTCGGGCGGAGCGGGCATGATCTCGAGCTGCGTCACCGACAGCGCGCCCTGGCGCAGCGAGGTGCCGATGCAGTCGGATCCGGTGTCGCCGCCGCCGATGACGACGACATGCTTGCCGCCGGCGAGGATCTCCTTGACGCCACCCAGCGGCTCCTCGGAGACGCGGCGGTTCTGCTGCGGCAGGAAGTCCATCGCATAATGGATGCCGTCGAATTCGCGGCCGGGGATCGGCAGATCGCGCGGGGCTTCGGCGCCGCCGGTCAGCGCGATCGCGTCGTACTGGTTGAGCATCTCGCGCGGATCGACATTGCCGTCCACGCCGACATGGCTGTTGTAGTGGAAGGTGACGCCTTCGCCTTCCATCTGCTTGACGCGGCGGTCGATGACGCCCTTCTCCATCTTGAAGTCCGGGATGCCATAACGGAGCAGTCCGCCGGCCTTGGCGTACTTCTCGAACAGATGCACGTCGTGCCCGGCGCGGGCCAGCTGCTGCGCGCAGGCCATGCCGGCCGGACCCGAGCCGATCACCGCGACCTTCTTGCCGGTCTTGACCGCGGCGATCTCAGGCTTCAGCCAGCCATTGTCCCAAGCGCGGTCGACGATCGCGCATTCGATGGTCTTGATGGTGACGGGGTTGTCGTCGATGTTGAGCGTGCAGGACGCCTCGCACGGCGCCGGACAGATGCGGCCGGTGAATTCAGGAAAGTTGTTGGTCGAGTGCAGATTGCGCGAGGCCTCTTCCCAATTGCCCTGATAGACGAGGTCGTTGAAGTCGGGGATCTGGTTGTTGACCGGGCAACCGGGCGTGCCCGGCGCGACCGAGCCGGTGCCGTGGCAATAGGGAATGCCGCAGTTCATGCAGCGCGCGGCCTGGTCGCGCGTTTCCTTCTCGCTCAAGGGAACGACGAACTCGTTGTAATGCTTCACGCGCTCGGCGACGGGGGTGTACTTGCGATCGTGCCGTTCGATTTCGAGAAAACCCGTGATCTTGCCCATTAAACCCGAAGTCCCTGCCGCTTAGTCGTTTTGTTGTTTCCTCACCGTCATTGCGAGGAGCGAAGCGACGAAGCAATCCAGTCTGCATCAAGGAAGAAAGTCTGGATTGCTTCGCTACGCTCGCAATGACGGGTGTGATGCCTTACGCCCCGATCGCGATCTTCGGCTCGGCGTCCGCGTTGGCGGCCATTTCGCGCAGCGCGCGCCGGTACTCGACCGGCATCACCTTGCGGAATTTGGGCAGCCATTCCTTCCAATTGGCAAGGATGTCCGCGGCGCGCTTGGAGCCGGTCGCCTTGGCATGGCGCGTGATCAGGACGTGCAGACGCTCGACGTCGGATGCGAGCAGGTTCTGGAACACGTCGACCCGGCCGTGCGCCTCGAGATCACCGGAGTGGTGATACGTGCCGGCGTTGATCAGCTCTTCCGACAGCACCGGCTCGAGCTCGACCATGCTGAGATTGCACAGCTTGTTGAAGTCGCCGGTTTCGTCGAGCACGTAGGCGATGCCGCCGGACATGCCGGCCGCGAAATTGCGTCCGGTCTTGCCGAGCACGACCACGATGCCGCCGGTCATGTATTCGCAGCAATGATCGCCGGCGCCTTCGACCACGGCGACCGCGCCCGAGTTGCGCACGGCAAAGCGTTCGCCGGCGACGCCGCGGAAGTAGCACTCGCCCTGGATGGCGCCGTACATCACGGTGTTGCCGACGATGATGCTCTCCTCCGGCACGATGCCGCTATTCGCCGGCGGCTTGACGATGATCTTGCCGCCCGAGAGGCCCTTGCCGACATAGTCGTTGGCTTCACCCTCGAGCTCGAAGGTAACGCCGTTGGCGAGCCACGCGCCGAACGCCTGGCCGGCCGTGCCCTTGAGGCTGACATGGATGGTGTCCTGCGGCAGGCCGGCATGGCCGTAGATCTTGGCGACCGCGCCTGACAGCATCGCACCCGCAGAGCGGTTGGTGCTGTTGATCGCAGCCTCGATCTTCACCGGCGCACCGCGGTCGAGCGAGGGCTTCGCCTTCTCGATCAGCGAGCGGTCGAGCACGGCCTCCAGATGATGGTTCTGGCGCTCGGAGTGATAGATCTTCTGGCCCTTGTCTTCCTTCTGCTTGACGAACAGCTTCGAGAAATCGAGGCCCTTCGCCTTCCAGTGCGCCACCAGCTTGGTCTGGTCGAGCAGCTGAACCTGGCCGACCATCTCGTTGAAGGTGCGGAAGCCGAGCGAGGCCATGATCTCGCGC
>NZ_JAKLTZ010000023.1:0-73075 GCF_022012555.1 Bradyrhizobium zhengyangense
CATCGTCGATCTCATCCTTCGGCCGCCGTCTCAGCAATGCCCATATTGCCGAAAGCAAATCCTTGAAAAACAGCGGCTAAAACACATTCTGCCAAAGTAGTGCTAGGGTCAGGACTCATTGATCAAAGCCAATGACGGCCTGCTTCTATGTCAGGTTACAACATGAACAGCCCGAGGCCTTCGACAACTTCCCGCTTCGTTGCCTCGGTCCGGCTCCGCGCCTTTTCCGTACCGCTGCGGATCACGTCGCGCACAAAGGCGGGATCTTTGGCCAGTTGCGCCCTTCGTTCTCGGATCGGCCCGATTAGCGCCTGCAAGATGTCGTCGAGGCGACGCTTGATCTTGCTGTCGCCTGTTCCTCCCCGCCGATACTGCGCCTTCAGCCCTTCCAGCGCGGCGCGGTCTTCATCGAAAGCATCCAGATAGGTGAAGACGACGTTGCCTTCCACTCGTCCGGGATCTTCGACCCGTAGATGGTTCGGGTCGGTGAACATCGCCTTCACCGCCGCCGCGATCTCGTCCGGCGAGGCCGAAAGAGCGATGGCATTGCCGCCGGATTTCGACATCTTCGCTTTCCCGTCCACGCCCGGCAGCCGCCCCGCCTGTGGAATGACGGCCTGCGCTTCCAGCAGGATGGCCTGTCCGGCGGCGGTGTTGATACGGCGCACGATATCGTTGGTCTGTTCGATCAGCGGCGCCTGATCCTCGCCCACCGGCACTACAGTCGCCTTGAACGCGGTAATGTCCGCCGCCTGCGCCGCAGGGTAGCACAGGAAGCCTGCCGGGATGTCGCGCCCGAAGCCGCGGCTGCGGATCTCATCCTTGATCGTGGGATTGCGCTCCAACCGGGCGACGGTCACGAAGTTCAAATAGAGCATCGACAGCTCGGCAAGCGCGGGCAGGTGGGATTGTAGGCAGATCGTGGTCTTGGCTGGGTCGATCCCGACGGCAAGGTAGTCCAGCGCCACCTCCATCACACTGCGCCGCACCTTGTCGGGGTCATGAGCATTGTCGGTCAGGGCTTGCGTATCGGCCAGGAGCAGGAACTGCTCGTGGGTGTCTTGAAACCGCAGACGGTTGCGCAACGATCCGGCATAGTGGCCAATGTGCAGCGCGCCGGTGGTGCGGTCGCCGGTCAGAATAACGGGTCTGGTCATGGGGTGTCCTTGTGAGATGAGGGGGACACCGCATGGGGGGATCATCAAAACAAAAAGGCCGCCCTTGCGGCGGCCCCAGATGCAATGAAACGTCCGGCCGCCCTGTCAGCAGGCCAGCCACCAAAGTTTGACAATGGTCATCGTGCGTTTCATGAAAATTTCTCTAGGCTATGCGCGGAAACGGGTCAACATATGGTGCCGCGTGAATGACGGCAAAGGGCTCGGAGCGGTCGTTACGCCCGCATTGCTAATGGGTCCTGAGCCTGGTCTAAGGCGCGATGGCTCCGGCATTCTATCTTCTATCGCAACGTAGCGATCATCTTTGCCGGCACGGGCGGCCGAAGGCCCAGCCCCCGGGAAAACCTCGGGCGCGTCGATGTCGGCAGTCTTGCCGGAAGCTGTCCGAAATATGTGATCGTTCTGGTCATCGCAGCTCTGATGACCGGCTCGACCTTCGCGCAAATCAACCAGCAGATCAGGACAAGAATGCCCAGCTCGACCCACACGGCCGTGGTGGCATCCAGCCCGGCATCGACCAGGGCACGAATGATCGCGGTGCCGACGACGTTGTGGCTGAGATAGAGCGGATAGGTGATCAGTCCGAGCGTTCGCCAATAGGCCGGCGCCTCAGGAGAGGCGACACCCGCAGCGCGCCTGTTCCGGTTCGCGGCCACGGCGATGAGGAGCACCGCGGCGGCCCAAACCATGATCGGCACCAGGGCAGACTGGTCCGCGATGGCGGGAATGCTGGTCAGGAAGAAAGACGCAAAATAGTAGATCTCCGCGGCGCCCGAAAGACAGGCGACGGCAACGGCGACCCGCTCGAGCTTCGTCAGTTCTCTGTTTGAAGAAATGAACAGCCAGATGCCGAGCGCAAAGAAGCAGCCATGATTCAACAGGAATGCCGCGGCCGGAACCCGAAACATCAGGATGACGAGGTAGGGCAAATCGGACGGCGTCGTGCACGACAGCACCAGTAACGCGACAGCATTGAATATCGCGCTGTAGATGGTGAGACCCCAAGCCAGGTGCCGCAGCGTGACCTTCTTCGTGAGCATCGCGCAGTACACGAGGCCGTAAAACGCGGTCTCGGCAGCCAGCGTCCAGTAGACGCCGTCAAGCCACTGCCCTGTGACCCCCTTGGGCACCATCAGCATGGCGTCGATGTAGGGCAGGATGAATTCGGATGCCGGTCCGCTTCCGAAGAGAAGCAGAACAAGAAGGGTCGCGGTGGCACAAACCCAAACCGCCGGATAAAGCCTGAGTGCACGACCGAGCAAAAACTCGCCTGGCGACGACTTGCACGCGGAATTGGCGATCACGAAGCCGGAAATGACGAAGAAGATTTCGACGCCCACCCAGCCGAACCATGTGAAGGGCGCGGCAGACGGGTAGAGGACATCGGCGGCGACGTAGCGCTCGAAGCCCGGGACGCCAATCGAAACCCAGGCCCATGACCAGAACATCTGGTGAAAAACGGCGACGCCGAGAGCGGTGGCGAAGCGCAGCGGATCCAGCAATGCAAAATGGTTCTTCACGGGAGTGCTTCCGATCCATGAAACGATCCCGTTGCAGATATTGGATCCCTTCACCGGGCTCTGCGACGTTGGTCACGCTGTCTCCGCCGATGGTTCGAAAAGCTCGGATTCTTTGCAGATATTGGCGAACGCTTCGTACCGCGCCTCCGCGCTGTGTGATGTTTCTCACGGTGGCGCCGAGGCTACCGCCGGATCAAATTCGGGATCAGCCATGGGAAAGCTGCGCGTTGTCCGCTCATGGCGCCTGGCGGCAGATTCCGATCCATGCGTAGATGTCATCGTGAGGGGTAAAGCGGACGCCACGTTGCTCCGACCGAAGCGACGCGATCGACCCGAAGCGGACATCAGCAACCCACAAAGGAAAATCGCCCGGATGGACGGCAGGTGCAGCGGCACGTCTGCAAGGCTACCGCGCGGCCAAACTAGGCATGTCCTGACTCGGCTCGGATAGTGCCCTCGCCGCGCGGATTGACGCGCTTGACTTGCATCAAGACGGGGGCGCTCCAGAGGCTCATTCTAGAATTTCTGAATGGAGGTCGTCCAAATGAAGCTGTCGGTCTCGGTCACATTAGTTGCTTTGACGATAGTAGGGATCATGGGCGCAAGCGCCGAAAAGGCGGGTGCCGTAGTGTACTGCACGTATGTTGATTATCCTGCAAATTGTGTCGCGCGGCCAGGCGTAGTGCTGCGGCCGCGGCCCGTTGCACGACAAGCGGTGGTGGGTGCTGGGACCGTAAATCGCGGTGGCCCGGTCAATCGCGCTGGCAGACGTTGACCGGTCATTTCGCGAGATTCGTAGCCTTGCTCGAAATCCCAACATCGGATTTCCGCAGAACTGTTTTTTAGTTCAACATCTGACAAGACGGGCCGCATCATGAAATTGGTGGCATCAATGGTTGCTGCGCTGTCGTTTGTGGCGCTCTCGGCAATTCCGCTCAACGCTCAGCAATACAAGATGCAAACGCCGATACCGCCGGGCGTTGCAATCCCGGACAAGGTGGAGACCCGCCTTGGGATGCTGAAGTTCTTCGACGGCTTTCCTGATGATGCGACCGTGGAAAAGCTCTACGACAATTTAGACTTCCAACACGCCGTCCAAGCCTACCTGTTAGCCTTAGCTCCAGTGAACCAATTGGCAAATCGAAAGGGCATCGCGGAACTGGGGCCGTTCAATCTGACGGTGCCTATCTTCGAGGATAGGATGGACTCGAAGTCGCTTTTTCTCACCCCGAACAACAACACGCCCTACACTTGGTTTTGGCTCGACCTGCGCGACGGGCCTCTGGTCCTCGAAGTGCCACCCAATGTGCTCGGCCTCATCAACGACATGTGGTATAATTTTGTTACTGATGTTGGGCTCGTCGGGCCAGACAAGGGGCAGGGCGGCAAGTACCTGATCCTGCCGCCCGGCTACAACGGTGAGGTGCCAAGCGGATACTTTGTCGTGAAGACGGCGACGTTCAGCGTCTGGGTTCCGTGGCGCTCGTTCTTGGTGAACGGCGATCCGAAGCCGGGCGTCGACTCGGTCGAAAAACACACGCGGATCTATCGCCTGAAAGATGCTGCCAATCCCCCGAAACTCAATTTCGTCCATGTTTCCGGTAAGGCATTTAGCACGCTGGCGCCGGGAGACTATCCATTTTGGGAGTATCTGAATCAGGTTGTGCAGGAGGAGCCGACCGATACAGTTGACCCGGTCACACTCGGCCTCTACGCATCGGTCGGCATCCAGAAGGGGAAGCCCTTCGCGCCCGATGCACGCATGAAGAAAATTTTGACCGAAGCCGCCTTGGTAGGTGACGCCACCGCCCGTACAATCAATGGCCGGTTGCGGATCAAGGAAAGCTACTATTATCCCGACAGCGCGTGGCGAACGGGCTTCTTCGGCGGTTATAAGTTCGAGGAAAACGGCGCGCGTATCCTCGATGCCTACTCCGCATTCTTCTTCTACGCGACGGGCGTGACGCCGGCGATGGATTCGAAGTCAGTTGGCGAGGGATCGCAGTACATGGCCGCGTTCGTTGATAGCCAAAACGAGCCCCTCGACGGCGGAAAAAATTACAAGCTGCACTTGCCGCCCAACATCCCGGTCAAGCAATTCTGGTCGGTCATCCTCTACGACAATCAGACCCGCTCCATGCTGCAAACCGACCAGCGTTGGCCAGCCGCAACCAGCCAGAACCCGAAACTCTTGCCCAACGCGGACGGGTCAGTGGACATCTATTTCGGGCCGAAGGCGCCGGTGGGCAAGGAGAACAACTGGGTGCAGACCATTCCCGGCAAAGGATGGAATACGCTCCTGCGTCTTTACGGCCCGCTCCAGCCGTGGTTCGACAAGACTTGGCGGCCCGGCGAGATTGAGCCGCTGTAGCAGCGAGGAGGTCGAAGCTTCCTCCTCATTTCCGCTATTGGAGCCCTTCTCCGATATCCAGCGATGCCCGCTCTTGCGCCGTTGTCGGCGGAGAAGCGGACATCTTGCGCGTCGGAGCCGGGCGCTCCGATAGCGCGCATGAGGATGCAGGCTTGGCCGAGCCTACTCGTCGTCCTCCTCCTCGTCTTCATCCTCCTAGCAGGATGACCGACCGCACGTGCGATGAGATGCTGGTCGGAAGCATCGACATGCAGGCCAGGACCAGCCGCCACATGATGCGCGCTTCCTGCCAAGGCCGGCCGCTGCAGGTGCCGCCGAAGCAAGTTCAGTTGCCAATTCCAATGTCTCCCTCGGTTCCAAATCCCTTTGCGCTTGGCAACTCCCCGCGGAGGTGCGAGATTCGCGCGTGACTTCGATTTGCGCGTGAGCCTGCGCCGCGAAAGTTCAACATGATGCGAAATCAGCGCATCCGGGATTCAGCCAAAGGTGCTGGTCCTCTGAGATCCTTCCTGTTCGCCCTTGCGATCGCGACAACGGGCTGCGGCACTGCGTATCCCGCCGGCCTTGTCCTCGTGGCCGCCGACAGCTCGCCCACAGCCTATATTAATGATGGCAAGCCGGCAGGAATACTTGTCGATGTCGTGACCGAAGCCTTTCGAAGGACTGGCGAGCCGATTGAAGTCCAGGTGATGCCCTGGGCACGTTGCCTGGCGGAAGTTCGCAGCGGCCGTGTCGACGGAATATTCTCGGTTTTCAAGCTGCCTGAGCGAAATGAGTTTCTCACCTACACCAACGTCCCGGTCATCACACAGGTGCTGGCGTTTTTTGTCCCTGCCGATTCCGATGTGATGTTTGACGGCGACATCGGCAAGCTGGGAAGGCTTAGGATCGGGACAATCAGGGCCACGAGTTACGGCCTCAAGGTCGATAGTGCACTCAAGACGGGGGTGTGGTCGACGACCGTCGAAACCAACAATGTCGATACCCTCGTTGGCATGCTTGCCCTGAAGAGGATCGATCTGGCGATCGGCTACCGGCATGTCGTCCTCGATGCCGCGCGCAACAAGGGGTATCAGGACAAGATAAGGGAGCTGTCTCCAGGCATCGACGAGATTCCAAGTTATCTGGCATTCAACAAGCAAAGTGACTATTCGAAAGTCATCGCCGATTTCGATCGAGCTCTGACGAGTATGAAGGACGACCACAGCTTTGAGGCCATCTTTGAGAAATACCTGGGGCCCAAGGCCGGGCACTAAGGAGGCCGGGCACTAAGCATGATCCGGAAAAGTGCGAAGCGGTTTTCCGAAAAGATCATGCTCAAACAATAACCGAAAGCGCGATGACGATTCATCCTAATCTCATCGCGCTTTAGGGCTGTGGATGACCGTGTGATGGATCGCGTCGATGACGGTGCCAGCACTTCATGACCCGCGGTGTCCTGCAAGTCGAGTGCGCCGGCACCGTAACTCCCTGTCTTAATGTCTCGAATGTCCGCTGTTGTGCTGTGGCAGGCACAGAAGCGGACATCGGGAGTGCCGGAGCGGAAAGCTCGGATCCAACCAGGATGTGGTGTTGGGCGGGTCTACTCCTCGTCCTCCTCGTCTTCTTCCTCGTCATCGTCGTCCTCATCCTCGTCTTCTTCTTCCACCTGGATGAGGGTGGCGAGCGGCAGCGTTTCGCGGAACAGATCGCCTTCCATGCCCATCCAGACGCAGAGCACGTCCTCGCCCTTGACCTCCGCAACGGTCAGCGGCTGGCCGCCCGATTTGAGCATGACGATATCGCCGGCTTTCAATTCCATGGACTGTCCTTTCGAGTTGACCCGGATGCAACGCTAGCAAGTTGTCATGACACGCCGAACACGGGGCGGGGCTGGCGAGGGTCCGCCATGCCCCTATAGCGACCAAATTCGGCATCGCAGCCAAATGAGCGATGGGGCAGCGGCACACATCCGCCTCAAATCCATCACCGTTCCTCATCCTGGTGCATTCGAAATGTGGAGGCGCAATCTCCGCGTCCTCTACTGCAACTGGTTATTTGGTGGAAAGTGCCACCTGATCAATGTGCGAGTCGATGACCGGACCAAACCCCTCCCAGTGTTCGCCGTTGAATCGGCTCATTCGCATCTGTTCGATCGGATAGAAATCGGTCGGTGAGGTCTTGACGCGGATACCTGGACGGAGGGTTTCGACCTCGAAATCAAGATTGGCGGCCACCTTCATGACGTTCTCGCGTGTGAGATTGTCACCGCACTCTTTCAGAACTTCAACCAATCCCGTCGACAGATTGTAGGCCGCGATCGTGCCGGCGTCGGACTTGTCGGCTTCCGGATAATACTTTGCCAGGAAAGCTCGAAAGCGCTGCATGCCGGGGTAGCTGTCCCACTGCGGATCGGTTACGTCCATGTTGTAGAGGGCGGTCAGGATCCCCTCGGCGTTCTTGACGCCGGCGGGCTTTATGACTCCACCAATAGAGTTCGAGACATTCGTCATGATGTGGATCGGGTGCCAATCGAGTTCAGCGACTTTCCGGATCGCCTGCGCCGCGTATTTGGGCGTGGCAATATTGATGAAGACGTCGGGTTTCGCAGTCCTGATCGCCACGACTTCCGAATCTACTGTTGGGGTGCCGACATCATAGGGCGCGCTGACGATGACGGTTTTGTCAAACTTCTCGCCAAGCCCGTCCTTCAGGCCTTGAATGTAGTCCTTGCCGAAATCGTCGTTCTGATAGAGCACGCCGACCTTGGCGTTCGGATGGTTCGTCAGGATGTAGCTTGCATAGATACGTGCCTCCGCGCGGTACGTCGGCTGCCAGCCGATCGTCCATGGAAAATGCTCAGGATCGCCAAACCGTGACGCGCCGGTCGACACGAATATTTGCGGCACACGCATCGCATTCATGTATTTCTGGATAGCGGCGTTGGTAGCCGTGCCGAGCGACGCGAAAATCAGAAAGACCTCGTCGCTCTCGACGAGCTTGCGCGCTTGTTCCACGGTCTTCGGTGGACTATAGCCATCGTCGTAGGAAATGAAGTTTATCTTGCGGCCATTGATCCCGCCGTTGTCGTTGATCATCCGAAAATAGGCACTCATCGTCCTGCCGATAATGCCATAAGCCGACGCGGGCCCGCTATACGGCATGATGTTGCCGATTTTGATTTCGGCATCGGTTGCACCGGTATCGTATTTTTTCTGAGCAAGTGCGTCGCTTCCGCTGGAAGCGAACAAAATGATGGCGGTCGACAACGCCGCCAATTGTCGCGTGACGAAAGGCATTTCGTTTCTCCCTGTGAACTTATGAAGGTGCTCGTTTGTTGAGGACCTCTTGTCGGGTCTCGCGTTGAGACTGAACGCGTTTCGTCAATGCCTGTCGACGGGAGAGCCACGTGCCGTCCGCACCTTGGCGCGATCGGTCAATATGACTGACCGGGGCGCTCGTACTTGCCGCCGAAGAAGTCCCTGGCAAACTTCGCCACCATGGCATCATGCGCCTGTTTTGCCCGACGGGTCAACGAATTTTCGTAAAATCCGCAGTCGCGGCACATTGTGCGGCAAGCTGCTGATTTTGCAGCGCCACCTACTGTGCATGGGGTTGTTTTCGGGATTTAGCCCGGCACGAGCTCGGTCAGCGAGCGGATGATGCGGTCGGGCTTGACGGTCGAGCCTTCGGGCAGGCCGTCGCCATGCGCGTCGAGCCAGATCGCATAGATGCCGAGGCGCTGCGGCGTCACGACTTCCCATTCCAGATTGTCGCCGATCATCCAGGTGTCTTCGGCGGTGACGCCGAGCGCCTCCATCGCATGCAGATAGGCGCGCTCCTCGGGCTTGCCGAAGCCATGCTCGCCCTCGATCTGGATGTGATCGAAGCGATGGGCGAGCTCGAAGCGCTCGACCTTGGCGCGCTGCATGTCGGCGGCGCCGTTGGTGACCAGCGCGAGCCTGACGCCGTGCGCCTTGAAGGCGTCGATCGCATCATGCGCGCCGGGGAAGACGAAGATCGCTTCCTCGCGATAGGTGGTGAAGCGCTCGGCGACACGATCGGCGAGATCGTCGGGCAGGGCGCGGTGACCGCTTGCAGCGAGCGCAGCAAAGCCGCCGCGCACCGTGAGGCGGCGCGCCTCGCCGAGCTTCATGCGCCACTCCGCTCCCGCGGTCGACCAGAACTGTCGCGCATAGGCCAGCACGGCCATGGCGACCTGCGCCGGTGGCAGCGGTGCGAGCTCCTCGGCGAATTCCTCGGCGATCGTGTTCCACGCGATCTCGGGCCGGCCATAGGCTGACAGGATGGTGTCGTCCATGTCGATCAGCATGGCGCGGGGCAGAGATTTCACGACGGGCTTGACGATGCTCATGGCCATTTCACCTCCGGCGGCAGCGACGACAGGATGGAGTCGACGTTGCCGCCGGTCTTGAGCCCGAAGATGGTGCCGCGGTCGTAGAGCAGATTGAACTCGACATAGCGCCCGCGCCGGATCAACTGCTCCTCGCGGTCCTCGGCGGTCCAGGCGCTCGCGAAATTGCGCCTGACGATGTCAGGGTAGATCTTCAGGAAGGCGCGGCCGACATCCTGCGTGAAAGCGAGGTCGGCGTCCCAGTCGCCGCTGTCGTGCCAGTCGTAGAAGATGCCGCCGACGCCGCGCGCCTCTTTCCGGTGCGGCAGATAGAAATACTCGTCGCACCACTTCTTGTACTTGTCGTAGTCGGCGACGCCGTTGGGGCCGGTGCAAGCCTCCTTCATCGCGGCGTGGAAGGCCAGCGTATCAGCGTCTTCCTGCGTGCGCCTTCGGTCGAGAACCGGCGTGAGATCGGCGCCGCCGCCGAACCACGCCTTGGTGGTGACGACGAAGCGCGTATTCATGTGCACCGCCGGCACGTGCGGATTGCGCATATGCGCGATCAGCGAGATGCCGGAGGCCCAGAAGCGCGGGTCGTCCGCTGCGCCCGGAATCTGCGCACGAAACTCGGGCGCGAATTCGCCATGCACGGTCGAGCAATGCACGCCGACCTTCTCGAACAGCCGGCCGGACATCATCGACATCACGCCGCCGCCACCCTTGGCCCCGCTGTGGTCGGTGCGCTGCCAGGGCGCACGATTGAAGCGGCCGGCCGTGCCGGGATAGAGGCTTTCCGGCGCGTCATCCTCGAGCCGCTCGAAGCTGTCGCAGATGTCGTCGCGCAAGCGCTCGAACCAGGCGCGCGCGCGCGCCTTGCGGTCTTCGATCAGTGTTGGGTCCAGCATGGATGTCATGTCGTCAGCCTTGCGGACCGTAATAGGTGCAGCTCTCGTTGCAACTGTCGCGGTGGATGCTGACGCGGGTCAGCTTGCCGATATGCTGTAGCCGCTCCCAGACGAAGCGCGACAGGTTCTCCAGCGTCGGTGTGCCCAGCGCCTCGATCTTGTTGAGGAACTTGTGGTCGAGCGTGAGTCTGACCTCTTCGATGGCGCGCTGGAGCAGGCCGAGATCGACCACCATGCCGGTCGCAGGGTCGGGCGTGCCGCGCACCGTCACCTCGGCGCGGAAGGAGTGGCCGTGGATCTCTTCGCTCGCCTCACCAAAGGTCGTCCCCTTCAGCGTATGCGCCGCCTCGAAGCGGAACTGTTTCGTCAATTCCCACATCTGTCCGTTCAGTCCTATCTGATGCCGAGCGATTTATGCGTCTGCACGCTCAGCCGCCATTGCGGATGGCGCAGGCAATAGTCGATCGCGCGCGCGGTGTTCTCGATGACTTCAGGTCCGTCCATCGGCTGCAGCGAGAAGCGCTCGAAGGCGAGGCGTTCGAAAGTCTCGGGCGCGGCTAGGGCCTGCGGATAGACCAGCTTCAGCTCGTGCCCCTGGCGCAACACCAGCTCGCTGCCGCCTTTCGGGCTGACGCAGATCCAGTCGAGGCCCTCGGGTGCTTCGACCGTGCCGTTGGTCTCGACGCCGATCTCGAAACCTCGCGCATGGAGCGCCGCGACCAGGGCGTCGTCGACCTGGAGCAGCGGCTCGCCGCCGGTCAGCACCACATAGCGGTTGGAGGCAGCTCCAGTCCATTGCCCGGCGATGGTGTCGGCGAGCTCCACCGCCGTGGCGTAGCGGCCGCCGAGCGTGCCGTCGGTGCCGACGAAATCCGTGTCGCAGAACTGACATGCGGCCTGGCTGCGGTCCGCCTCCCGGCCGCTCCAGAGGTTGCAGCCGGCGAAGCGGCAGAACACCGACGCGCGCCCGGCATGGGCGCCTTCGCCTTGCAGGGTCAGGAAGATTTCCTTGACCGCGTAGCTCACTGATCTCTCCTCGTCATGTTCAATCGTGCGGGTTCCGGACCTGCCGGAGCGCTTCGCCTGCGGCCATCGCCGCGGTCATGGCGACATTGAGCGACCGCAGCCCTGGCGTGATCGGGATCACCAGCCGCGCATCCGCGGCCTCGACCACCGCGTCGGTGACGCCGGCGCTCTCGCGCCCGAATAGCAGGATGTCCGACGTCTGGTAATGAAAATCGCGGTAGTCGGTGGCGGCTTTGGTGGTGAACAGCAGCAGGCGGTAGCCTTGTGCCGCCCGCCATTCCTCGAATTTGGTCCAGGAGTCGTGCCTGGTGATGCTGACATGGCCGAGGTAATCCATTCCCGCCCGGCGGAAATGCCGGTCGGAGACCGGGAAGCCGGCCGGTTCAATGATGTGGGCGGCGATGCCCAGGCAGGCGCAGAGCCTGAGAATCGTGCCGGTGTTCTGGGGAATGTCGGGCTGGAAAAGTGCGATCTGCATGGGCGTTACAGGGCTTCGGCCGGGACGGAATTGTCTCAATAAAACATCGCTAGCGCGGGAATTCGTGCATTGCACGCTCCCGCGCCGTTAGCGGGCTTGCGCTCGCCCTGCAAGGGTGCCAATAGAACGATTCTGGACTGCTGTTTTTCGCCTTGTTTTGGCGAGGACAAGCCAAGTTCTGCCGCCGCGGGGGGCCGCGGGCGCCGGCAGCGCTGTTCCGGGGACCTTGGGGGCTCCTGGAGCGGTTCCACCGGCAGCATAAGAAGAAAGGGTTGGAATCGTGACGACAGCGTCTTCGGCGGACCATCCGACACGCCGTGATTTCTTATTCGTTGCAACGGGGGCAGCTGCAGCCGTGGGGGGCGCGGCCGCGCTCTGGCCCTTTATCTCCCAAATGAATCCGGACGCCTCGACCATCGCCGCGGGTGCGCCGATCGAGGTCGATCTGAGCCCGGTTGCCGAGGGGCAGGACATCAAGGTGTTCTGGCGCGGCAAGCCGATCTACATCAGCCACCGCACCAAGAAGCAGATCGACGAGGCGCGCGCCGTTCCGGTCGCGAGCCTGCCCGATCCGCAGTCCGACGAGGCCCGGGTCAAGTCTGGCCATGATCAGTGGCTGGTCGTGATCGGCATCTGCACTCATCTCGGCTGCATCCCGATCGCCCATGAAGGCAATTACGACGGGTTCTTCTGCCCCTGCCATGGTTCGCAGTACGATTCGTCCGGCCGCATCCGCCAGGGGCCCGCGCCCGCGAACCTGGCCGTGCCGCCGTACACTTTCGTTTCCGACACCAAAATCCAGATCGGCTGAGCCTCGGACCCGCGTCCGAAGCCTCGAACCGTCTCGTCGTTTTATTTCCTCAGGATCGCATCATGAGCGGACCATCCGACTACCAGCCGAGCAATCCGGCACTGCAATGGATCGAGCGGCGCCTGCCGATCATGGGTCTCGTCCATTCCTCCTTCGTCGTCTATCCCACCCCGCGCAATCTGAACTATTGGTGGACCTTCGGCGCCATACTGTCCTTCATGCTGGGGATGCAGATCCTGACCGGCGTGATCCTGGCGATGCACTACACGCCGCATGCCGATCTCGCCTTCAAGTCGGTCGAGCTGCTGGTCCGTGACGTGAACTACGGCTGGCTGCTGCGCAACATGCATGCCTGCGGCGCGTCGATGTTCTTCTTCGCGGTCTACGTCCACATGCTGCGCGGCCTCTATTACGGTTCCTACAAGGAGCCGCGCGAGGTGCTCTGGATCCTCGGCGTCATCATTTACCTGCTGATGATGGCGACCGGCTTCATGGGCTACGTGCTTCCCTGGGGCCAGATGAGCTTCTGGGGCGCCACCGTCATCACCAATCTGTTCTCGGCCATTCCCTATGTCGGCGAGAGCATCGTGACACTGCTGTGGGGCGGTTATTCGGTCGGCAATCCGACGCTGAACCGCTTCTTCTCGCTGCACTATCTGCTGCCGTTCCTGATCGCGGGCGTCGTCGTGCTCCACGTCTGGGCACTGCACGTCGCCGGCCAGAACAATCCCGACGGCGTCGAGCCGAAGACGGAAAAGGACACGGTGCCGTTCACGCCGCATGCGACCATCAAGGACGGCTTCGGCGTCGCCTGCTTCCTGCTGCTCTACGCCTGGTTCATCTTCTACATGCCGAACTATCTTGGCGATGCCGACAACTACATTCCGGCGAACCCGGGCGTCACGCCGCCGCACATCGTGCCGGAATGGTATTACCTGCCGTTCTACGCGATCCTGCGCTCGATCCCGAACAAGCTCGCGGGCGTGATCGGGATGTTCTCGGCGATCATCATCCTGTGCTTCCTGCCCTGGCTGGACAGCGCGAGGACGCGTTCGTCGAAGTACCGTCCGCTGGCCAAGCAGTTCTTCTGGATCTTCGTCGCGGTCTGCATCCTGCTCGGCTATCTCGGCGCGCAGCCGCCGGAAGGCATCTACGTGATCGCCGGCCGGGTCCTGACGGTCTGCTACTTCGCCTACTTCCTGATCGTGCTGCCGCTGCTCTCGCGCATCGAGAAGCCGCGGCCGGTGCCGAACTCGATCTCGGAGGCGATCCTCGCCAAGAGCGGCAAGGCCGTCGCCTCGATCGCGGTCGCGCTCGTCGCAGCCGGCGCGCTGTTCCTCGGTTCGTTGCAGGATGCCCGCGCCGAGGAAGGCGGCACCAAGCCGCCGGGCAACAGCTGGTCGTTCGCCGGCCCTTTCGGCAAGTATGATCGCGGTGCGCTCCAGCGCGGCCTGAAGGTCTACAAGGAGGTCTGCTCCAACTGCCACGGCCTGTCCCTGATCGCCTTTCGCAATCTCGGCGATCCCGGTGGTCCCGGCTATTCGACGGCGCAGGTGGCCGCGTTTGCCTCCGACTACAAGATCAAGGACGGCCCGAACGACCAGGGCGAGATGTTCGAGCGCCCGGGCCGGGCGGCCGACTACTTCCCCTCGCCATTCCCGAACGAGCAGGCCGCTCGCGCGGCGAATGGCGGCGCGGCGCCTCCCGACCTCTCCCTGATCACCAAGGCGCGCTCGTACGGCCGCGGCTTCCCGATGTTCCTGATCGACTTCTTCAGCCAGTACCAGGAGCAGGGCCCGGATTACGTCGCGGCGGTGCTGCAGGGCTTCGAGGACAAGGTGCCGGAAGGCGTGACCATTCCGGAAGGCTCGTATTACAACAAGTACTTCCCGGGCCACGCCATCAAGATGCCGAAGCCGCTCAGCGATGGCCAGGTGACCTTTGACGACGGCTCGCCGACGACGGTCGCGCAATACGCCAAGGACGTCACCACGTTCCTGATGTGGACCGCCGAGCCGCACATGGAAGCGCGCAAGCGCCTCGGCTTCCAGGTCTTCATCTTCCTGATCATCTTCGCGTTCCTGATGTACTTCACCAAGAAGAAGGTCTGGGCCGACTCGCACTGAGCGGCTTGACGCGAAACGAGAACGAAGAAGCCCCCGCAAGGGGGCTTTTTTGTTGGACACGCGCGTGTGTTGTCCGTCGAGATTGCGCTCCACGCTCCCAGCGGCCAAAATACCGCCCAGCTCTCCCCAGAACGCGTCGGAGGACACCATGGGAACCACCATCACTTTCAAGCGCCCGGACGGCAAGGACGCCTCGGGCTATCTCGCCAACGCCGCGCGCGGCAACGCGCCGGGCGTGGTCGTGATCCAGGAATGGTGGGGCCTGTCGGACCAGATCAAGGGCCTGTGCGACCGCTTCGCGCTCGCCGGCTTCGATGCGCTCGCGCCCGATCTCTACAAGGGCAAGGTTGTGCCGTATCACGACACGGACGCGGCCGGCAAAGAGATGAACTCGCTCGATTTCATGGACGCCACCACGCAGACGGTGCGCGGTGCCACGCAATATCTGTCGCGCAACGGCGCCAAGGTCGGGCTGACGGGCTTCTGCCTCGGCGGCGCCGTCACCATCATCGGCGCGGTGCATGTGCCGGAGCTCGCCGCCGGCGTCGTGTTCTACGGCATTCCGCCGGAGCAGGCCGCCAAGCCCGCCGACGTCAAGATCCCGCTCCAGGCCCATTTCGCCAACAAGGACGATTGGTGCACGCCGGAGCTGGTCAGTGGTTTCGAAAAAGCCATGAAAGCCGCCGGCAAGTCGCTGGAGCTGTTCCGCTATGACGCCGAGCACGCCTTCGTCAACGAGCAGCGCCAGGCCGTGCACGACCGCGAAGCCGCCGAGCTCGCCTGGGGCCGGGCGACGGAGTTTTTCAGGAAGCATTTGGGGTGAACGCAGTCACGCGTTGAAGCGACACAGAGCAGGCCGCCGGGAATCCGGTGGCCGCTCTGGCGTGGTCGCACACCCTGCCGCGTCGGAGCCAACACGTTGGCGCCGAGTATCCCTATGAAAATCTGCCTGATCGCATCCTTGTTCGTCGCCGGCCTTGCGGCGCCCTGCTGGGCGAAAGAGCCTGCATGCAACGGGCCGGAATTCCAGACATTCCGAACTGATTTCGAGAGCGCCGCGAACGCGAACGACAAGACGCGCATCGTCAAGCTGATCTCCTTCCCCGTCGAGTACTGGTCGGCGGAAGGCAAGCACGACGTTCAGAGCGGGCCGGTCAAGAGCGAGGCCGAATTTCTGCAGCGTTACGACACGTTGTTCACGCCTGCCATGCGCAAGCACCTGCACACCGCAAAGCTGCTATCGCTGCCCGACGGTCGCTGCGCACTGACTTGGCATGATACGAATTCCGAATTCACGTTTGAATTCCGATATGCCCCCGAGAGCGGGTTTCGAGCAATCGGATATGAGGTCGGAGCCTACTAGGACGACGCCATGCAGGGCGTGCGGAGAGTTGGTATCGCACGTTCTTGCGGGAGTGAGGCCATGCTTCATAAATTTACGTTCGTCCGCGCCGCGCGGTGGATCTTTGCTCTGTGCTGTTGGTTGGTCGCAGCGCAGGCTCAGGCCGAGCCGGCATTCGTGACCATTGAGGGCGACCTTAAGAGTATCGCCTGGTGGGTTCTTGCCGACTTCCATCCGTTCACAACGGAGGTTCGCGGTCTTCCCGTCAGGGAGATAAGAAAGAACTGGTGCAAGGCCACTGAATTCCGCAAAGACCTCATTCCAAGGGAATTGCTCTTCGAGGGTGGTACGGATGCGATGGCAGCCGCCAACATGTCCTTCGCCGTTGAGGGGCGCTTCGATGGTACGGCGCCCAAGCAGGTCGCGTTGGTCGGCGTCTTCGAGGAGTGCACAGGTCAAAAGGGCAGGTTTATTCTCATCCTGGATCAATCGGCGGAAGGGAAGCCAAAGATCCGGTTCGTGAATGCCGTGCGGACGGATCACCAATTCGGTGCCCTGCAGAAGGGGGACGACAACAGCATCGTGGCCTGGGCCTGTATGGAGTGCGATAACTTCGCGGTCCTGAAATGGGACCGGAAGAAGCGCAAATTCGACTGGCGGCCTGGCCCGGCCGAGCAATAGCCCAAAAGCCGGCGACCGAAGGCGGCGGCTCTTGACGCCGTCCCCGGGCCATGGTGAGTATCCGGCCCATGAGCACCGCAGCCCGCCCATCCCGTCGTTGGTGGCGCACCTCCTAAGAGGTGGCCGGTGCGATTTATTCTCCCAAAATCGTCAGAGGTCGCCAGCACAGCGCGGCGGCCTGATCGTTTGTCCTGTGTGGCGTTCCCTCGGCAAGTTTCGTAAGAGGACCACATGAACAGGACAGTCTTCGCCCTTCCACCCAGAAGCGATTATGTCACCCGCGGCGGTCTTGCGATCACGCGCGTGGCCGAGCAGTTTACCGGTCACGCCAACCGGCTCGACGACCTCATCAACCTGCTCGACCGCCGCCGCGGCGTGGTGCTGTCCTCGGGCACGACCGTGCCGGGCCGTTACGAGAGCTTTGACCTCGGCTTCTCCGATCCGCCGCTCAAGCTCGAGACCGTCGGCACCGATTTCAGGCTGGAGGCACTCAACACGCGTGGCGAGGTGTTGATCGCCTTCCTCGCTGACGTCCTGCGCGAGCCCTGCGTCGTGATCTCCGAGAAGACCACGACGCGTCTTGCCGGCCATATCATCCGCGGCGATGCGCCAGTCGAGGAAGACCAGCGCACGCGGCGCGCCAGCGTGATGTCGCTGGTGCGCGACATCATCGCCGCTTTCTACGCCAATGACGACGGGCTGCTCGGCCTGTTCGGCGCCTTCGCCTACGACCTCGTCTTCCAGATCGAGGACCTCGTGCAGAAGCGTGCGCGCGAGAATGACCAGCGCGACATCGTGCTTTATGTCCCCGATCGCCTGCTGGCCTATGACCGCGCCACCGGGCGCGGCGTCGTGCTCTCCTACGATTTCGCCTGGAAGGGCAAGTTCACCGAAGGCCTGCCGCGCGAGACGGCCGAGAGTCCGTATGTGAAGACGGATCGCCAGGGCTTTGCCGATCACGCGCCCGGCGAATATCAGGCGACGGTCGAGACCGCGCGTGCCGCCTTTGCCCGCGGCGATCTATTCGAGGCCGTGCCGGGCCAGCTCTTTGCCGAGCCCTGCGAGCGCTCGCCGGCCGAAGTGTTCCAGCGCCTCTGCGTCATCAACCCGTCGCCCTACGGCGCGCTGATGAATCTCGGTGATGGCGAATTCCTTGTCTCCGCGTCGCCGGAAATGTTCGTGCGCTCCGACGGACGCCGCGTCGAGACCTGCCCGATATCAGGGACGATCGCGCGCGGCACCGACGCGATCGGCGATGCCGAGCAGATCCGCCAGCTCCTGAACTCGGAGAAGGACGAGTTCGAGCTCAACATGTGCACCGACGTCGATCGCAACGACAAGGCGCGTGTCTGCGTGCCCGGCACGATCAAGGTGCTGGCGCGCCGGCAGATCGAGACCTATTCGAAGCTGTTCCACACCGTCGATCACGTCGAAGGCATGCTGCGCCCCGGTTTCGATGCGCTCGATGCCTTTCTCACCCATGCTTGGGCTGTCACCGTGACAGGTGCGCCAAAACTGTGGGCGATGCAGTTCGTCGAGGACCATGAGCGCTCGCCGCGGCGCTGGTATGCCGGCGCGATCGGCGCGGTGAATTTCGACGGCAGCATCAACACCGGCCTCACCATCCGCACCATCCGCATGAAGGATGGCCTGGCTGAAGTGCGCGTCGGCGCCACCTGTCTGTTCGATTCCGATCCGGCTGCGGAAGATCGCGAATGCCAGGTCAAGGCCGCAGCGCTGTTCCAGGCGCTCCGCGGCGATCCGCCGAAGCCGCTGTCGAGCTTTGCTCCTGATGCGACCGGTTCGGGCAAGCGCGTGCTGTTGATCGATCACGACGACAGCTTTGTGCATATGCTCGCCGATTACTTCCGTCAGGTGGGCGCGAGCGTCACCGTGGTCCGCTATGTGCATGCGCTCGACATGCTCAAGCAGAAGAGGTGGGATTTGCTGGTGCTGTCGCCAGGGCCAGGCCGCCCGGAGGATTTCGGGATCAAGAAAACCATCGACGCGGCGCTGGAGAACAAGCTGCCGGTGTTCGGCGTCTGCCTCGGCGTGCAGGCGATTGGCGAATATTTTGGCGGCGAGCTCGGCCAGCTCACCCATCCCGCGCACGGACGGCCCTCGCGGGTGCAGGTGCGCGGCGGGCGCCTGATGCGCAATCTGCCGAACGAGATCGTCATTGGCCGCTATCACTCGCTCTTTGTCGAGCGCGACAGCATGCCGGATGTGCTTAGCGTCACCGCCAGCACCGAGGACGGCGTTGCCATGGCGCTGGAGCACAAGACCCTGCCGGTCGCCGGCGTGCAATTCCACCCGGAATCGCTGATGTCGCTCGGCGGCGAGGTGGGCTTGCGAATTGTTGAGAATGCGTTCCGGCTGGATGCGCCGGTCAATTGAGAGGCACCAATGACCTTTGACCACGATTTGAAGGCGAGCGTCCGCACCATCCCCGACTATCCGAAGCCGGGGATCATGTTCCGCGACATCACGACCTTGCTCGCGGATGCGCGCGCCTTCCGCCGCGCGGTCGACGAGCTCGTCAATCCCTGGGCCGGCAACAAGATCGACAAGGTCGCCGGCATGGAAGCGCGCGGCTTCATCATCGGCGGCGCGGTGGCCCATCAGCTCTCGGCCGGTTTCGTGCCGATCCGCAAGAAGGGCAAGCTGCCGCACACCACCGTACGGATCGCCTATTCGCTGGAATACGGCATCGACGAGATGGAGATGCATGTCGACGCGATCCAGCCCGGTGAGCGCGTCATCCTGGTCGACGATCTCATCGCCACCGGCGGCACCGCGGAGGGCGCGGTGAAGCTGCTGCGCCAGATCGGCGCCAATGTGGTCGCGGCCTGCTTCATCATCGACCTGCCCGAGCTCGGCGGCGCCGCCAAGCTGCGCGCCATGGACGTGCCGGTGCGCACGCTGATGACGTTCGAGGGGCACTGATGCGCCGCTGAGGCGGTTTAGATCGCCTCTGCCTTCAGCTTCGCCTGCCAATGCAGCGCGCGCTCCTTCAGCAGCGCGTTCCGGACATAAGCGCTCTCCTCATCCTCCAGCCGCTCGCATTCGCCGAAGGTCAGTCCAGCCTCGCCATGCGCGTTCCAGGCAGCTTGAAGGCTGCGGCAGGGGTGGCCGCCCTGGCGCAGCGTGAACCAGATGCGGTTCTGGATGGTCTCGAGGTTCGGGGCCTGGCCGACCCAGGCCTCGCCGGAGGCTGCGCAGCGGACGACGAAAATGCCGACAACGGTCTTCCGCTCCTTGTAGGCGGCGATGGCTGCTTTCCGGTCGATGGTCACGGGAGGGCCTTGCTGAGGGATGCTGTTGTGCAGCCCCAATAGCGGCAAGGACGCGCGGCGTCAATATTACCCGGATAAAATATTCAGCCCTCGTGGTCGTCATTCCGGGTTCGCGACTTCGTCGCGCCCCGGAATGACGCCTCTCAGGACCGTTGCAGGATCAGGCTGAGCTCAAGCTCCCGAAAGGCGAGGTAGTTGCGCCGGATCCACTGATGCAGCTCGGTCGAGGAATCCTTCTCCTGGCGCAGATAGCCGGTGAAGGAGAAGCTCAGCCGGTCGATATAGGTCTTGAGGAAGCCGGGCAGCGCGGGAAGGCGGACCAGCCGGCCGCCTCCCATCGCGGGCGGCAGCTCGCCACGGATGACGAACTCGTTGTCGACGGTGATCAGGTTCATCCGCGGGATCTGCTGGCGCAGCATCTCGTGGGCACGGGCCGAAACGCGGTCGGTGTCGGCGACGAACAGGATCTGTGGTGCGACATGCCGGCGTGCCGCTTCCTTCAGCAGGCCGATCTCGTCGGTCATCTTGAAGAATTCGTCGAAGGCGTGGAAGCCAAGGTCGATCACCTTGGCAAGACCGTCGTCGACGATGACGCGATCCATCAGCTGCATCTTGCCGTAGGTATCGATCACGTCGGCGGTCTCGGTCACCTTCGGCAGGTAGTCGAGCAGCGACGGCTCCTTCAGATTGACGTCGAAGGCCGCGACATTGCCGTTCTTGAGCAGCAGGAATTCGCTCAATAGCCGCGCCAGCAGCGTCTTGCCGACCTGCGGGCGGGGCGAGCAGATGATGTAGAGGGGCGTCGCGGGCATCACGCTATTATCTGAGCGAACTCACCGCTCAATCCAGCCGTATCAGCCCGGCCTTCGCAACTATTTTTCGCTGTTGCGGGTCACCGGTTTCGACCCGACGATGTCGGTCAGGCGGATCCGGTCGAACTCGCTCCAGACATTGGCCAGCCAGTGCCGGACATAGCCGCGCAGCACGAAGGAATAGTTCGCAGCCTCGTCGTGGATGCCCTTGTTGGCCACGAATTTCAGGAACGGGACCGAGGAGACCTCGACCTGCTCATAGGCCATTTCGTTCAGCTTCGGGATGGTCAGCTCGGTCGCGTCCTTGATGCGGTGGAAGTAGGAATTGTAGGTCGCCTGGTCCCACTGGAAGAACTGGGTGTCGTTAATGAAGTTCTTCACCAGGAAGTATTTTGCGCCGGTCATGAAGCCCGCCGTCTCGGCGATCTCGTCCAGCGAGGCGATCGAGGGTCCCAGGATGTGGAACACCGCGAAGGTGATCTGGCCGGCCTTGGCGGCGTCGAGGAAACCGATGTCGCGCAGCGAGGCCAGCGCCGGCGACAGCAGGCCGGCGCGGACGTCGATCACGGTGACGGACGGGCTTGTCGCGTTGAGCGTATCGAAGATCTTCATCTGATCAGCCGTCGTCGTCATGTCGACGATCTCGGTGATATCAGGGTGGAAACGCTTCAGCGTTCCCCGCGGCGACTCCGTGTCGAACGCGCGCGTCGGCACGTTGTTGGCTGAGAAATAATCGAGCAGGGTGCGCGATACCGTGGTCTTGCCGACCCCGCCCTTGTCCGCGCCCACCACAACCACTGCCGGCTTTGCCATTGCTGTCCCCTAACGCGAGCCCCCGATCGCGAGGTCGCGATCGGCCGGGCCCCAAATCGATGTCCCAAGGATGGTCCCGAGTCTGCTGTTGGGCGCGAACATGGCAGAAACAAGGGAGAATTCAAATCTCTGGCGCAGCCCAGCGGCAATTCCCGGAGTTTTTCCCAAAGGCCGTGAAACCGGCTGCAAGGCGTGACGAATTGCTCGCTTAATGGCGGCCCCAAGGACCCAAAGGATTACCTATGGGATTGCCCAGAGGGCCGAGCGGATTACCGGCAGCGGTTCCGGCAGGGCTCGGCGCGGGCACGGGCGGCGGACCGGGCGGGTTGCCTGCATCATTCCAAGGGCCATGCGGGACCGGAGGAGGGGCGTTTTGCTGATCGGCTTGTGCCTCGGGCTCGTCGGTCTCGGGTTGGTCCGTCTCTTCACCGGGCGGCGGCAGCGGACCGGGATCATGGCCGCCGGCGAATTTGACCAGCGCGTCGACGCGGGACTGTACCGAGGGGTGGGTCGCGAACAGATCGGAAAAGCCTTCGCGCGGATTATCGAGGCACAGCTCCATCACCGCCGAGGTCGCGCCCGGCAATTCGCCGCGGCCTTCGATCTTGCGCAGAGCCGAGATCATGGCATCAGGGTTTTTCGTCAATTCGACCGAGCCGGCATCGGCAAGATATTCGCGCGAGCGCGACAGCGCGAGCTTGACCACTTGCGAGACCAGCCAGGCCACCACGATCAGCACGACCGCGATGATGATGACGATGATCGCGCCGCCGCCGGAATTCTTGTTGTCGCTCGACGAGGAGGACGAGCGGGACGATGAGGAGGAGCCCGACCACCACGATCCGCCACCGGAACTCCAGCTCAAATTGGTGAACAAGCGGAAGAACAATTCGCCGAAAAAGCCGACCACGCCGGCGATGATCACGGCGACCACCATCAGCTGCACGTCGCCGTTCCTGATGTGGGTCAGTTCGTGGCCCAGCACCGCCTCGATCTCCTGGTCGTTCAGCGCCTTCAGGAGACCGGTGGTGACGGTGACGGCATATTGCCGCGGATTGAGGCCGGTCGCGAACGCGTTCAGCGCCGGGCTTTCCATGATCTTCAGCTTCGGCATGGTGATGCCGCGCGAGATGCAGAGATTTTCCAGGAGATTGTAGAGCCGCGGCTCCTCCTGGCGGGTGACGTCGTGCCCGCCGGTTACCGCATCGATCATCGACTGATGGAAGAAATAGGCGATGACGATCCAGGCAATCGCCCCAGCCGTCGCAAAGGGAAAGGCGACGATGAGATCGTGGAAGCCCCGGTTCAGATAATAGGCGACGGTCTCATTGCCGTTGGTGACGACCTCGGCGACAAGCGCGCCGGCAAAGACCAGCACATAGACCAGCGCGAACAGACCGCCGAGCAGCAGCATCGAACGAAACTTGTTCGAGGCGATGTGCGTGTAGAGACCATACGCGGCCATGACGCGCGCCCTGCCGGCTTGTCGGCTCAGATCAGAACTTCACCTGAGGCGCTGCCTCGACCTCGGTGCGGCTGGTGCCGAGATCGAAGAAGTCCTTCTTGGTGAAACCGAACATGCCGGCGAACAAAGCGGCGGGCATCTGCTGGATGCCGGTGTTGTATTCCTGGACCGCGTTGTTGAAGAAGCGGCGGCTTGCTGCGATCTTGTTCTCGAGGTCGGAGAGCTCGCTCGCAAGCTGCTGGAAGTTGGCGTTGGCCTTGAGGTCCGGATACGCCTCCGACAGCGCAATCAGCCGGCCGAGCGCGCCGGAGAGCTGGTTCTCGGCGGCGGACACTTGCGCCGGTCCCTGCGCCGACATCGCCGAATTGCGCGCCTTGATGACGTCGTCGAGCGTGCCGCGCTCGTGCGAGGCGTAGCCCTTCACCGTCTCGACCAGGTTCGGGATCAGGTCATGACGCTGCTTGAGCTGCACGTCGACATCAGCAAAGGCCTGGCCGACGCGCTGACCCAGCGCCACCAGCCGGTTGTAGGCGCTGAAGGCCAAGAACACGAGAACGATGATGACGCCGAGAACGATCCAGCCGGTCGACATGGAGAACTCCTGAAACGAAATTGGAGCGGACAGCCTAAACTAAAATGGAGCCGGGGGAGAGCCCCGCGCGGAGGGAAGGTATGACTTGGTCGGATCGGGGGCCATCCGAGTTCAAGGGAAAAGCGGGGGACGAGGTTAACTTTCGGACAGGACGGTATCGCCCCAGCGCCAGCGCCGGGCGCTGGCATAGCCAGCCTTGTCGCGTCGCGGGACCTTGGCGAGTTCGAGACCTTCCTCGGTGCACAGTTTGGCCGTGACCTCGACCTTGCCGACCTCCGGTGGCGCCAGCACGCGTGCGGTGCGGGCTGCGGGGGGCGTGCGGGTCAACGCGACGTAGATGAAGCGTTCGTCCTCGAACGGCACGTCGGCGCCCTTGATCTGGCGGTGCGCCTGAGAGCGCGGCAGACGCTGGTTGAAATGGCACCAATCGGGTGCCACGAGCGGGCAAGGCTTTTCGTGCGGGCAGGGCGCGGCGACGAAGGCGCCTGCCGCGATCAGTTGCTGGCGCAGCGCGAGAATGCGGGCATAACCGGCAGGCGTGCCGGGCTCGATCACGACCAGTGCGTGGCGCGCTTTGGCCCACATTGTCTCCACGAGCTTGCTCTGGTCGCTCTCGCCGAGCTCGCCAATGATGTAGCTCGCGACGACAAGATCGGCCTGCGAGACCTCAGCGAGGTTGGTGGCAGCATCTCCCGGCAAATAGCGGCAATTGGCGAGGCGCGAGCTGTCGCGCGCGAGGTCGAGCGCGAGGCGGCTCAAGGTGGAGTTGGCGTCGAGCAGGGTGAAATCCTGCAGCGAGGCGAATGCTTCGGCGGCGGCCCAGCTCGCGGTGCCCGGACCTGCGCCGACGTCGAGCAATGTTTCCGGGGCGAAGTCGGGCGCGATCTCGGCCAGCGCACTCAGGCTTGCGGCGACCGCCGCATAGGTCGCCGGCATCCGCGCCAGCGCATAGGCGAGCGCATCCGCTTCCGACTTGATCGTGCCGGAGCCGCCGCCGGCACGATACGTCGTCGAGATCTTCCGTGAGCGCTGGGCAGCGTCGGTGCGGGAGAATCCCTGCAGCCTGGCGTCGAGCGCGGCCTTGAGTTCGGCGGGGAGGTTGGGTGAGATCATCATCCGCGGCCATGCCCCGCGCAGGCGGGGCATCCAGTATTCCGAGACAGTGCCGTTAAACCGAGAAGGCGCGGCGTACTGGATCATCCGCCTTCACGGATGATGACGTCAATGGGTGTGGAACGCGCGCAGTGTCACGCCACGTTCTGGTCGAGAATGTCCACGGCCTCGGCCAGGCTCACCGAAACGAGCTGGGAGACGCCGCGCTCGGCCATGGTGACGCCGAACAGCCGGTTCATCCGCGCCATCGTGATCGGGTTGTGCGTGATGATGATGAAGCGCGTGTCGGTCGAGCCGGTCATTTCGTGCAGCAAGTTGCAGTACCGTTCGACGTTGTGGTCGTCGAGCGGCGCGTCGACTTCGTCCAGCACGCAGATCGGCGAGGGGTTGGTCAAGAACACCGCGAAGATCAGCGCCATCGCGGTCAGCGCCTGCTCGCCGCCCGAGAGCAGCGACAGCGTCTGCGGCTTCTTGCCGGGGGGCTTGGCGATGATTTCGAGACCGGCTTCCAGCGGGTCGTCGCTCTCGATCAGGTGCAGCGCGGCTTCACCGCCGCCGAACAGCTCGACGAACAGGCGCTTGAAGTGGTTGTTGACGACCTCGAACGAGGTCAAGAGGCGCTCGCGCGCTTCCTTGTTGAGGCTCTGGATGCCCTGGCGCAGCCGCTTGATGGCTTCGACCAGGTCGTCGCGTTCGGTGACGAGGCCGGTGTGCTGGGTCTCGACCTCGCGCAGCTCTTCCTCCGCGCGCAAATTGACGGCGCCCAGGCGCTCGCGGTCGCGGCGCATCTTCTCGAGGTCTTCCTCGATGTCGTGCAGCGGCGGCAGCTCCGCGCCGGGCTCGATCTCGGCAAGACCGGCGACGGCCTGCGGCTCGACTTCCAGCATGTCGCGGATCTCGCGCTCGATGTCTTCGAGCCGGCGCCGGGAGCCTTCCATGCGCTCTTCTGCGCGGGCGGTGGCCTCGCGCGCGCTGGACAGCGCTTCCAGCGTCAGCTTGGCGACGCGATCGGTTTCGGCCATCGCGGTCTCGGCGGTGGCGAGCGCGTCGGCGGCCATGCGGCGGTCGTTCTCGGCGTATTCGATCTCGGTGATCAGCGCGCTGCGCTTCTCGGCGAACACGGCGGGCGCGTTCTCGAGTTCGCTGCGCTCGATCGTGAGCTCGGCAATACGGGCCTGGATGGTGTCGATGTGGGAGGCCGCGCTTTCCTTGCGGTTCGCCCACTCGGTGCGCTCGGCGAGGATCGCCTGGACGCGGCGGTCGGCCAGTTCAGCCTCGCGCGCCAGCGCCTGCGCCTCGGCGCGGACCTGGGCGGCGATGCGGCGATGGTTTTCGATGTCGCTGCGGACGGCGGCCAGACGCGTCTCGGTGTCCTCGCTCGACGGCAGCTCGCTGATGCCGGCCTCGGCATATTCGTAGGCAGCCTCGGCCTCGGCGCGGTCGGCGGCAAGACGGCTATGCGCTTCCGACAGCGTCGCCTTGCGGGCGGCGTGGCGGCTGATCTCGCGTTCGGCCGCGGCATGGCGCTCGCGCGCGACGTTCAGCTCGCGCTGCGCCGCTCGCATGGCTTCGCGGCTGGCGCCTTCGGTGCTGGCCGCCATCTGCAATTCGGACTCGGCATTCTCCAGCGCCTGGCGCTTGATCTGCGCATCGATGCGGGCCTGCTCCAGCTCGTTCTCGATGTCGACGAGACGGGCGCGTTCGGCGAGGCGCCGTGCGGCGCCGGTCGGGGCGTGCGCGGCGGCGACGAAACCGTCCCAGCGCCAGACGTCGCCCTCGGGCGAGACCAGCCGCTGGCCGGTCTTGAGCTGTGAGACCAGCTCGGCCCCGCGCTCGCGCGGCACCACGCCGATCTGCGCCAGGCGGCGCGTCAGCTCGGCCGGCGCCTGAACGTGGTTGGCGAGCGGGGTGACGCCTTCGGGGAGTTCCGGATCGCCCTCGGCGTGTCCGACATTGGTCCAGCGCATCGGCGCCGAGGGATCGATCGGCGCATCGAGATCGTCGCCGAGCGCAGCGCCAATCGCCTTTTCAAAACCCTTGTCGACGGTGATGCCGTCGATGATCGGCGGCCACAGATTCTTGGTCTCGCCGTTGACGATCTTGGAAATCGTGCGTGCCTCGGTATCGAGGCGCTGCACGCGCTTGTCGGCTTCGACCAGCGGCGAGCGCGAGGATTCCAGTGTCTGGCGTGCGGCGACATGCGCAGCCTCGCTCGCTTGAGCTGCGGCTTCCGAAGCCGCCAGCGTCTGCTCGGCGGTCTCGACCGCGGCGGTCAGCTCTTCGAGGTCGCCGAAGCCGCCGGTGTCGGCAGCGAGCTTCTGCTCTTCAGCCGTGACATTCGCGATCTCCTGGTCGAGACGGGCGAGCTTGTCGCGGTGGGTGCGGACGTTGGCTTCGAGCTGATTGCGTTTGGCGGTGAGGTCGGCGAGCGCGGTGGTGAGCTCGGCGAATTGCTGCTCGGTCTCGGTCAGCACCGCCTCGGCCTCGCCGACGCGCTCGTCGACGCCGGAGCGCTTCTCGACGCGCGACTTGATCTCTTCCTTCAGCTCGGCGTCTTCGGTGTCGAGCCGCTGCAGCGCGACGTCGGCGTCCATGGTCTGCTGCTGAGCACGGGAAATGTCGCCTTCGAACTGGGCGAGACGGCGCTCGAGCTCGGCGACGCGCTCCTTGGCGCGCTCTTCCTCGCGGTCGAGCAGCTCGCGGGCATTGGTCAGGCGCTGGAGGCCGGCGGCGGCGCGCGCCTCGGCATCGCGCAGCGCCGGCATTTCGGCGGCGCGGATCGCCTGGATGCGGGCGGCCTCGGCCTGGTGCTGGGTGCGCTCGGCCATCTCTCGCACGGCGAGATCGTGAGTCTGGCCGGATTCATTGACGTCGGCATGGGCGCCGATCCAGCGCAGATGAAACAGCGTGGCCTCGGCCTTGCGGACCTTGGCCGCGACCTCGCGATAGCGCACGGCCTGGCGGGCCTGCTTCTTCAGGCCTTCCATTTGCCCTGCGAGCTGGCCGATCACGTCCTCGACGCGGGTGAGGTTGGTCTCGGCCGCCTTCAGCCGCAGCTCGGCCTCGTGGCGGCGGGCGTGCAGACCGGCAACGCCGGCGGCGTCTTCCAGCACGCGGCGGCGCTGCTCGGGCTTGGCCTGGATGATCTCGCCGATCTTGCCCTGGTGGACGAGGGCCGGCGAGCGCGCGCCGGTGGCGGCGTCCGCGAACAGGATCTGCACGTCGCGGGCGCGCACGTCGCGGCCGTTGATGCGATAGACCGAGCCGGCCTCGCGCTCGATGCGACGGGAGATTTCCAGCAACTGGCTGTCGTTCATCGCCGCCGGCGCGGTGCGATCGGCGTTGTCGATCGTCATCGTCACTTCGGCGTGGTTGCGCGCCGGACGGTTGCCGGAGCCGGCGAAAATCACCGCGTCCATGTCGGCGGCGCGCAGCGACTTGTAGGAGGTTTCACCCATCGCCCAGCGCAGCGCCTCGACGAGATTCGACTTGCCGCAGCCGTTGGGTCCGACCACGCCGGTCAGGCCGGGCTCGATGACGAAGTCCGTCGGCTCAACGAAGGACTTGAATCCGTGTAGGCGCAGGCGGGTGATTTTCATAAGCACGCATCTCTGTTGGCAGGCGCGAATCCCCCTGCCGGGACAGTACCATGGAAGGCAATGTCACTCTCTGGGTGAGTCGCGCGAGGCGCCTCATGCGGCGGACAATGGCCGCGGTGCGCCGCGAGGGCAACCAGCGAAAGCCGCTTTTCCCAAGGGATTTATGCCGGGAAAGATACGGCTTTCGAGATGCGAATCAGGATCTTGACGAGCGAATCAGCTCTTCAGCAGCGGATTGATCTTCTTGGCGAACTCCTCGAACGAGGCCTCGCCCTTGATCTTCTCGCCGTTGATGAAGAAGGTCGGCGTCGAATCCACCTTCAGAACGTCGCTGGCGTATTTCTGGTCGGCGGCGATCTTGTCGAGCAACGCCTGGTCCTTCAGGCAGGCTTCCACCTGCTGCTGGGTGAGGCCGGCCTGCTTGCCGATCCGGGTCAGGGTCTCCGTGGTGTTCTTCACCACCCAGTCGTTCTGCTGGCGGAACAGCATGTCGGTGACGGCGAAGTATTTCGCGGCGTCGCCGTTGGCGATGCAGCGCGACAGCATCGAGCCGGCGGCGGCCTTGATGTCGAGCGGGAACTCGCGGAAGACGTAACGGATCTTGCCGGTGTCGATGTATTCCGACTTGATCTTGGGGAACACCTGCTCGTTGAAGGCCGCGCAGTGCGGGCAGGTCATCGAGGCAAATTCGGTGATGGTCACAGTGGCGTCCTTGGGGCCGAGCGCCATGTCGGGCAGCGACACCGGCTTGGCGACGTCACCAGCAGCCTGCGCCATTGCTTCAGAAATGAACCGCAGCGGCGAGAGCCCGGCGATCGCGGCAAGACCGGTCAGCGACAGCATCGTGGTGAAGGCGCGGCGGGTGATGATCAAGGTCGGCTCCCGAATTGGCGTGGTACCCGAGGCTGGTATGAAGGTTCCCGGGCGGCCTGTCGCTAGCTTGAAACGTGGTTTGAGGCAATGGCGAGCGGCAGGGACAGGTCCAGAATAGCCAGGGAATGAGGCTCAATTTCGCTTGATGGCGGCCCCAAGCCGCGCCAGCGCCGTCTTCAATTCTTCATCTTCGATGTCCCCCAGGCCTTCCGCCACCTTGGCGACCAGCTTGGGGTCCGGCGGGCTGGGCGGCACCGGGCGCCGGGGCCGCGACAGGGGGGCCTGGCGGAAGGCGAGTTTGCCGACTGCGCTCCAGCCGAAAAAGCGGTTGACCCGCTCCAGGATCACATCGGCCGAGTGCTGGATTTCCAGTGCCATCGGCCCCTCGACCCGCAGCACCAGCGTCGCCGGCTCCTGCGGCTGGCCCTCGACCGGCCGGGGCCATTGCATCTTCAAGGGCTCGGCATGCGCCGCGATCTCGGGTCCCGCGATCTGCGCCCACCGCGTCACCAGCTCGCGCGCCGCAAAGCCCTGCTTGGCATAGGCCTCGGCAAAGACGTCGTTGAGCAGGATCCCGAGCGGCTTGGCGCTGATGGGGCCGGGTTTGGGTGGGAATTTGGCCATGGCGCCTTATAGCACCCCAACTCACGGCCCGCAGGCTTCTCGCAACGAAGAAAGACGTGGATGCCCGCGACGAGCGCGGGCATGACGTGGAGACATCGGCGCGAGGCCGCTACAGTGAGACCATGAGCCCGAAATCTGCCCTTAAGGCCAAGTCGGAACCAATTCAGTCGGTAGGTTCGGCGCGTCCAACGCTGCTGCTCGCCTGGTACGATCGCCACCGCCGCAGGCTGCCTTGGCGCGCGGCACCCGGGGAGACGTCGGATCCATATCGCGTCTGGCTGTCGGAGATCATGCTGCAGCAGACCACGGTGAAAGCGGTCGGGCCCTATTTCGAAAAATTCGTCGCGCGCTGGCCTGATGTCACGGCGCTCGGGAGTGCGTCTCTTGATGACGTGCTGCGGATGTGGGCCGGGCTCGGCTATTATTCGCGCGCGCGCAATCTCCATGCCTGCGCGGTCGCGGTGATGCGCCAACATGGCGGCTCCTTTCCCGACACAGAAGAAGGTCTGCGCGCACTGCCGGGCATTGGTCCCTACACCGCGGCCGCGATCGCGGCGATCGCGTTCGATCGTCACACCATGCCGGTCGACGGCAATATCGAGCGCGTGGTGTCGCGCCTGTATGCGGTCGAGGATGAGCTGCCGCAGGCCAAGCCGCTGATCCAGCAACTGGCTGCGACGCTGCTGGCCAACTCACGCGCCGGCGACAGTGCCCAGGCCCTGATGGATCTGGGCGCCTCGATCTGCACGCCGAAGAAGCCGGCCTGCTCGCTATGCCCGTTGAACGAGGATTGCGCGGCGCGCGCACAGGGCACGCAGGAGACGTTTCCGCGCAAGGCGCCGAAGAAGAGCGGGACCCTGCGGCGCGGTGCCGCCTTCGTCGTCACGCGCGGGGAGGAGCTGCTGGTTCGCTCAAGGCCCGAAAAAGGCTTGCTCGGCGGCATGACCGAAGTGCCGGGTTCGGACTGGCTTGCGGGGCAAGAGGACGCGACGGCGAAGCAGCAGGCGCCCGATATCAAGGGGCTGTCGCGCTGGCAACGCAAGGTCGGCGTGGTCACCCACGTGTTCACGCACTTTCCGCTGGAGCTCGTGGTCTACACCGCGAAGGCCGAAGCCCGCACGCGCGCGCCTGCGGGCATGCGCTGGGTGCCGATCGCGACGCTGGCCGACGAAGCGCTGCCGAACGTCATGCGCAAGGTGATTGCGCACGCGCTGGAGCGCTAAAGCATGATCCGGAAAAGTGCGAAGCGGTTTTCCCTCGCGACAAACGCGGAACGCGTTTGCGCGGAGATCATGCTCAAACAATAACCTAAAGCGCGATGACGATTTATCCTAATCTCATCGCGCTTTAGCGGCCTATCCTGCTGACACCAGCCTGGCAGCAGGCCTGCGTTATCTGTTGCAAGACAACGGAGGTTCGCATGGTCACGACCGCGCTCGACAATTTTCCAAGGCCACCCTGCGCCGAGCTGTTGGGCTGGCGCCTGCTCGACGCGAAACCTGACGAGGGCTGGATCAAGCTCGTCTTCGAAGGCAGACCCGAGTTCTGCAACCCGGCCGGTTACATCCAGGGCGGCATGCTCTCGGCCATGCTCGACGACACCATGGGACCCGCCGTCCTCGTGATGAGCGAGGGCCGGCTCTACACCACGACCATCAGCATGACCGTGAACTTTCTCAGCCCCGCAAAGCCCGGGCCGATCATCGGCGAGGCCAGGGTGACGCAGCTCGGCAAGACCATCGCATTCGTCGAGGCCAAGCTGATGGCGGAGGACGGCACGGTGCTGGCGACGGCAAGCGCAAGCGAGCGGCTGCTGGAGGCGGCGAGGGTGGTGGGCAAAGTCTAGCCGCGTACTCCACTGCCCTCTCCCGCAAGGGGCGAGGGCACAGCAATCGGCATCGCGCCCGAAGCGGAAGCTTACACCCTCGCCCGCGCGTCCTTGCTCACGATCGGTGGCTTGGCGTTCAGCGCCTCGACCTGGAAGCCCGCGACGCGCTTGTAGTTCGCGGCGATGTCCTCCAGCTCCTTCTGCGACAGCACGTCGGTGACGACCTTGTACCCATCAGGCGCGCGCTCTTCGACGAGCTGCATCACCTGCTCGGGGCCGTTCTTGCGGTTGAGCAGCACGAGGTCGGTGGTTGCAGGCCGCCGCTCGGCCTCATAGGCGAGCAGCGCTGCGGTCGTCGGGCCATGCGCCAGGATTTCGCGGGTGATGGTGCGGGCATCGAGGATCGCCTGCGAGGCGCCGTTCGAGCCGATCGGGTACATCGGATGCGCGGCGTCGCCCATCAGCGTCACCTTGCCGAACGTCCATTGCGAGACCGGATCGCGGTCGACCAGCGGATATTCGTAGGCGTGCGGGCAATTCCTGATCAGGCCGGGCACGTCGAGCCAGTCGAATGTCCAGCTCTCGAACCAGGGCAGGAACTCTTCCAGCCGCGCGGTGCGGTTATAGTCCTCGCGCCGCCACTGATAGGTCGGCGGCATGTGCCGCTCGGCGACCCAGTTGATGAGGTGGTTGCCTGCGGCGTCCGGCTCCTTCGAGATCGGGTAGCAGACGAACTTCAGGATCTCGTGGCCGGCCATGATCATGGTCCGGCCGGTGAGGAAGGCTTTTGCCGGCGTGACGCCGCGCCAGAGGATGCGGCCGTTCCAGATCGGCGGGCCTTCGTTCGGATAGAGCTTTTCGCGCGCGGCGGAATGGATGCCGTCGGCGGCGATCAGGATCGCGCCTTCATAGGTGCCTGCGGCCTTGCCGGTCGCCCTGTCGATGAAGTCGGCACGCACGCCGCCGGACGTCTCGGTCCAGCCGGTCAGGTGGTGGCTGGTCAAGATGTTGTCGCGGCCGAGCCGCTCGATTGCGGCATCGAGCAGGATCTGCTGCAGCGTGCCGCGATGGATCGAGAATTGCGGCCATTTGTAGCCGGCCTCAAGCCCGCGCGGCTCGCTCCAGATCGGCTTGCCGTGCTTGGAGAAATAGGCGAGCTCGCGGGTCCGCACGCCGCTGGCGTCCAGCCTGTCCAGCAACCCGAGCTCGATCAGCTCGCGCACCGCATGCGGTAGCACGTTGATGCCGACGCCGAGCGGCTTCAATTCCGCGACGCTCTCGAACACTTTTACGGGAACGCCGATTTGATGCAGGCTGAGCGCAAGCGTCAGCCCGCCGATGCCGCCGCCGGCGATAAGTACCGTCATGACAAGATCCCCTCCGATTGTGGGCGTCTTGGCACAGGCGGGCGGATGTGGGCAACTGCGAAGAGGATGTCGTGCTATAGACCTCGGGGGCAACAGCCGTTAGTTTCCAGCCTTCCCATGAGGTCCGACATGCTCAAACTCTACTACGCCACCGGCACCTGCGCGCTCGCCACTTACATGACCCTGGAGGAGGCTGGCGCCGACTACACGGCTGAGCGGCTGAGCTTCAAGGACAATCAGCAGAACAGCGCGGCCTATCTCGCCATCAACCCGAAGGGGCGCGTCCCGGCCCTGGTAACCGACCGCGGCGTCCTGACCGAGACGCCGGCGATGCTGGCCTATATCGCGCAAACCTTCCCGAAGGCGAAACTCGCGCCGCTCGACGATCCCTTCGATTTCGCGCAGGTGCAGTCGTTCAATTCCTATCTCTGCTCGACCGTGCACATCAATCACGCCCACAAGATGCGCGGCGCGCGCTGGGCGACGCAGGAGAGCTCGTTTGCCGACATGAAGGCGATGGTGCCGAAGACCATGGGCGCCTGCTTCGCCCTGATCGAACAGAGGATGTTCAAGGGGCCGTGGGTGATGGGCGATCAGTTCACAATCTGCGATCCCTATCTCCACACTCTCTCGCACTGGCTCGAAGGCGATAGCGTCGACATCAACGCCACGCCGAAGATCGCCGACCATTTCAAGCGGATGATGGATCGCCCCGCGATCCGCAAGGTGATGGACGCGCAGAAGGCGTAACCGGATCCCGGATCGGCGCGCGCTTGGGGCGCGCTTGTCCGGGACGACACCGAGTTTGACGAAGCCGCTTCTTACCCGGCTTTCCGCTTCTCCAGCTCCCGCCCCGTCTCCAGCATCAACCGCCGCAACCAGATCGAGCCCGGGTCCATCTGCGCCCGCGTCGGATAGAACATGAACTGCTCGTCGATTCCGGGATCGAGCGGTGGCGTGATCGTGACGAGGCCGAACTGTTTTGACAGCGCCGCGATCAGCCGCCGCGGCACGAAGGCGACGAGGTCGGTCCGGGCGGCGACGTGCAGCGCTTCGAGATAGCCTGGCACCACCAGCGAAATGTGCCGCTCGATGCCTTTGCTGCGCAGCCAGGTGTCGATCAGGTCTTCGGGCTGGCCGCGGATGATCACGCCGACATGGCGCGCGGCGAGGAAGGCGTCGCGTCGCTTCAGCTTGGCGCCCATGGGATGGCCGCGCCGCACCGCGAGCGCGTCGCTATCGGTGTAGAGCAGCTGGCGATGGAAACCCTTGAAGGCGTTGCCGATCGAGATCACGAGGTCGATGGTGCGGGCGAACTCGGCGTGAAAGATCGCCGGTCCCCGCCATGGCACGACGTCGATGCGAACGTTGGGCGCAAGGCGCGTGACCTTCTCCATCAAAGGCGGCATCAATAGCTCGACGGCGAGATCGGGCATCATCAGGCGAAATGACCGCTCGCTGCGCGCGGCGTCGAATTCCTCGGGCACGAACAGCCCGCGGACCTGATCCAGCGCCTGCGCCAGCGGCGCGCGCAGGGCTTGCGCCCGCGGCGTCAGCTCCATCCGTGCGCCGGTTCGTACCAGCAGCGGGTCGCCGAAGATATCGCGCAGCCGCTGAAGAGCGTGGCTGGTGGCTGGCTGCGACAGTCCGATGCGCATGGCGGCACGGCTGACATTGGCCTCGCGCAGCAGGGCGTCGAGCGCGTTGAGGAGATTAAGGTCGAGCGAATTCAAATTCATGAGGTGAATAGATATCATATTCATTATCGATTTGAAGAATTCTCATCAAGCGGCGATGTTCTCCGTGTTGCCATGAAAGGAGATGCCGCCATGAGCGCGAGCGCCAATAAGAAACTGATGCAGGACATTTTCGCCGCCGCCGCCAGCCCCGACCCCGACGTCCGCGATCGATCGCTGTTCACCGCAAGCCTTGCCGACGACGCCAAATGGATCGTCACCGGCCAGTATTCCTGGTCGCGCACCTTCACGGGCAAGGACGCGATCCTCAACGATCTGCACGGCTATGTACGCACCCGCCTGCGCGACCGCACGCGCACGGTCGCCGAGCGCTTCATCGCCGATGGCGACATCGTCGTGGTCGAGGCCAAGGGCGACAACGTCACGCCCGAAGGCGTGCGTTACGACAACGACTATTGCCTCGTCTTCCGGTTCGCGGACGGCAAGATCAAGGAGATCCGCGAGTACTGCGATTCCGTGCTGACCGAGAAAGCGCTCGGGCTTTTCCCGCAATCGGCTCGGAACGCCGCGACCGGCTAGAAGAATGCCGGCCCGAGCGGTCCGGAACCGGGCGGGAACATTTTGGTCCCGCCCGCGTTCGTTCGTCTCCGGGGCAATCGCGCGCCGGCTTTGCGCGCGTTTGGGAATTTCATGCTGGATGGGGCTTCGGACGTATCAATACAGGCAGGACGAAGCTTTCCCGGACTCCGTGAACGATTGAGAGACGCGACGGCTGCGGCACATCACGAACTCGACGCGCAGATGTCGGCGTTCGATCTCACCGTGCTCTCCGGCTATCGACGCTTTCTCCAGGCCAGCGCGGGCGCTCTGTTGCCGCTCGAAGCTGCGCTCGTGGATGCCGGAGTCGCCAGACATTTTCCGGACTGGCCGGAGCGGGCGCGCAGCGCCGCAATCGCGGCCGATCTCGACCGGCTCGGCCGGAAGGCGCATGCCACCGTGTCGGTGCCGCCGCTGACACAGAGTGGCGTGATCGGCACCATGTACGTGCTGGAGGGCTCCCGGCTCGGTGCAAAATTCCTGCTGAAGGCCGTCGCGGATGCGGCTGATCCGCGCATCGGGCAGGCCACTGCCTATCTCAGCCACGGCACCGGCAAGCGGCTGTGGCAGAGTTTTCTGGCGAAGCTCGCACGCGAAGAAGCCTGCGACGAGGACGAGGCGATCGCGGCGGCGCGCAGCGCCTTTGCTGCCTTCGAGCGGGCGGCGGATCGCGCATGAACGAGGCGGTCAATCTCACCAATTGCGATCGCGAGCCGATCCACATTCCCGGCAATGTGCAGCCGTTCGGCTTCCTGCTGACGCTGCTGTCGGACTTCACGATCTGCATGGCGTCGGACAATGCCGGCAGCTTTCTCGGCGGCGACGTCACCGATCTGCTGCAGCAGCCGCTCGCAAGAGTCTTCTCCGCAGCCGCGATCGAGACCATCCGCAGCCGCGTCGATCAGCTGGGCGGTCCTGATTCGACCGAACGCGTGTTCGGCGTCGAGCTCCAGCCGGGCAAGCCGCTTTACGATCTATCGATCCATTTTTCCGGCGCGTATGTGGTCGTCGAGGCCGAGCCCAGCGTCGTCGAGGCGGGTGTCAATTCGGGCGAGCTGGTGCGGCTGATGCTGGAGCGCATCCGCAAGACCCGCGGCATGGCTGAGCTAGCCCGCGAAGCGGCGCGCCAGCTTAAAGTTCTGACCGGCTTCGACCGCGTCATGGTCTATCAATTTCACCCGGACGGATCGGGCGAGGTGATCGCGGAGGCTGCGGAAGCAGGCCTCGAGAAATTTCTCGGCCTGCATTACCCGGCCTCCGACATCCCCAGGCAGGCCCGCATCCTCTATCAGCGCAACTGGCTGCGCATCATCGCCGACATCAACGCCAGGCCGGCCGCATTGCTGTCGACCGCAGCGCACAATGCGGGGCTGCTCGATCTGTCCATGAGCGTGCTGCGCGCTGTGTCGCCGATCCATATCGAATATCTGCGCAACATGGGCGTCAGCGCCTCGATGTCTGTGTCGATCCTGCGCGACGGCAAGCTGTGGGGGCTGTTCGCCTGCCACCATTATTCGCCGCGCTACATCTCGTTCGAGAAGCGGACGGCGTCCGAGCTGTTCGGGCAGATGTTCTCCTGGATCGTGGAAGGGCGCGAGCGCGAGGGTGATATGGCCTACGAGGCCAACGCCCAGAAGATCCAGGAGGGGTTAATCGAGATCGCCGGCACGCACGAGCATAGCCGGCGTGCGATCGTCGACTTCGTCGGCGATTACCGCAAGATGATCGCCTGCGATGGCGTCGCGGTCTGGTCCGACAACAGGATCACGCTCGACGGCGAGACGCCGACGGAGGACGAGGTCAAGGACCTCGTCGCTTTCATCAACCGGACTTCGCCGGGCCGCATCTGTGCCAGCGCGGAGATCGCAAAGCTCTATGCGGCCGGCGAGGTGTTTCGTGACCGCGCCGCCGGCTTCCTCGCCATTCCGATCTCGCGCACGCCGCGCGACTGCCTGATTTTTTTCCGGCGCGAGGTGGTGCGTTCGGTGAACTGGGCGGGCGCGCCCGACAAGGTCTACGAGGAAGGCCCGAACGGGCCGCGCCTGACGCCGCGCAAGAGCTTTGAGCTCTGGCAGGAGACGGTCGCGGGCCAGTCCAAGCCGTGGTCGGCGGCCGACATCCGCATCGCCGAGAGCCTGCGCGTCACGCTGCTCGAAGTGATCCTGCAACTGTCCGACCTTGCGGCGCGCGAGCGCCGCGGCGCCCAGGAGCGGCAGGAGCTGATGATTGCCGAGCTCAATCATCGCGTCCGCAACATCCTGAGCCTGGTGCGTGCGCTGGTGGCGCAAAGCAAGGACACCGCAAGAAATGTGGACGAGTTCGCCAGCGTGCTCGGCGGTCGCATCCAGGCGCTCGCGCGCGCACACGACCAGATCACCAATCTGAACTGGGCGCCGGTGGCGCTGCGGACGCTGCTGGAATCCGAGGCCGGGGCCTATCTCGGCTCCCGCGCCGATCGCGTGAAGATCGACGGACCCGACGTTGCGCTCGATCCCAAGGCGTTCGCGACGCTGGCGCTCGTCGTCCACGAGATGATGACGAACTCCGCCAAATACGGCGCGCTCGCCGATTCCACCGGCCAGGTCGAGGTGATCTGGCGGGTCGACCCGAATTCGAGCCTCGAGATCGAGTGGAAGGAGAGCGGCGGTCCGCCGGTGCAGCCGCCGTCGCGCCGCGGTTTCGGCACCACCATCATCGAGCGTTCCGTCCCGTTCGACCTCAAGGGCGAAGCCGAAATCCGCTTCGACCTGCTCGGCGTGCAGGCGAGGTTCGTGATCCCGCCGAACTTCGTCGAGCTGGTGCCGTCAATCGCAGGAGCCGCCATGCGCATCGAGGAACAGCAGCCCGCCCGTCCCCGCATCTCCGACACCGCCCTGATCGTCGAGGACAATCTCATCATCGCCATGGCGGCGGAGGTGATCCTGCTCGATCTCGGGGCGCGGCATGTCGATACGGCGGCGAGCGTCGACCAGGCGATGCGCGCGATCGAGCGCACGCGCCCGAGCTTTGCGCTGCTAGACCTCAATCTCGGCAGTGAGAGCAGCATCAAGGTGGCCTTGAGGCTGAAGGAGATCGGCGTGCCCTTCATCTTCGCGACCGGCTACGGCGAGCGTGCGCCGATCCCCGTCGACCTCGCCTCGGCGCCGGTGGTGCAGAAGCCGTACACGCTGGAAGTGGTCGAGAACGCGCTCGGCAAATTGCAGCAGGCGACCGCCTGATATCGTGGGTCCGGACATGCTGCGCTCGGTTCTGACCGAGAGCAGTTCCCGCAAGCCGCGGCCGGCTGATCCGCTTGTATCGAACCCTTGGCGGGCGCTTACCCCGCCGTCGCCTCGGTCCGATCAAGAAGGACACAATTAACAAGTGTGCTTCATGGTGATGCCGCGCAGCCGGAGCCGCCATGAGGGCGTTCGGCTGCCCGAATTCTTGGGGGCGGCATCACCATGCGGGGCATTCGTTTGAGAATCCGGGGACGTCTTTACGCCGGGTTTACGGCTCTGGCCGCGGTTGGCCTGATCATGACCGTAGTTGCCGTCTGGAACCTGTGGGCGGTCCAGGACCAGGTCGCGAAAATGTCTGCCTTCTCGGACAGTACAGCCCGCATTCGAGAGATATCGGTCCATCTCCAGGCGCTGCAGCGGGCCAATCTGCGCTACATCTATGATGCCAACGAGCCCGCCTTCAAGGAGGCCGCGGAACGGGAGGCGGCGACGATCGAGTTGCTGAAAGTCGCTTCGGCAGGGACGGCCTCCGAGGAGCGGCGCAAGATCTACGACGGCCTCGTTGCCGATATTGGCAAGCTGCAGTCGCTGCGCGAGCGCATGGGCGCCGCGGTCAAGGAGACGACGAAAGGCAAGGCCGCTCTCCTGCCGGGTGGCGAGGAACTGAATGCCAATGCCGGCAAGCTGGTCATCGCGGCGCATGGCACCCACGATGCCGAGATCACGGCGCCCGTCGCCGACCTCGAATCCAAGATCCTCCAGGCACGTCTGGCGAGCTGGCGCTTCCTCGCCATGCGCGACTCCAAGGCATCCTCGACCTTCAGAGCCAATACCGAGAGGGCGCAGCAACGGATCACGGCGCTCCAGGAGGCCACCCTGCCGGAGCAGGTCAAGTCTGCGCTCGCCCCGGTCAAGACCTCGCTTTCGTCCTACCAGGCAGCGTTCGAGGCGACCTCCGCCGCGATCCTCGCGGCCGAGGAGATTTACCGCAGCAGCATTGCGCCCCTGATCGCCGGAAGCATCGACAAGCTCAAGGTCGCGGACACGCAACTTGCGGCTGACTCCCAGAGAACGCGCACGGTCGCCGCAGGCGTGATCGCCAGCACGACCTGGATTCAGGAGGCCGCAGGCGGTCTTGCAGTCGTGTTCAGCGTCATCGTCGCCTTCCTGATCGCCCGCAGCATCGTCGGTCCGCTGGCCTCGATGACGCGCGCGATGGGCCGGCTCGCTGGCGGCGATCTCGCGGTCGAGATCCCCTCACGGGGCAAGGCGGACGAGATCGGCGACATGGCCAAGGCGATCCAGGTGTTCAAGGACAACATGATCGACACCGAGCGCATGCGTCACGAGCAGACCGAGAGCGAGGCGCGGCAGGCCGAGGACCGCAAGAAGGACATGGTCCGGCTCGCCGACCAGTTCGAGCAGGCGATCGGCGAAATCGTCGAGACCGTGTCGTCGGCCTCCGGCGAGCTCGAGGCCTCCGCCGGCACGCTGACGACGACGGCAACGCGCGCCCAGGATCTGTCGACGGAAGTCGCCTCCGCATCACAGGAAGCCTCGGCCAACGTGCAAGCCGTCGCGTCGGCGACCGAAGAGCTGTCGTCCTCGGTGAGCGAGATCGCTCGCCAGGTCCAGGAATCGGCCCGCATCGCCGGCGAAGCCGTGGAGCAGGCGAGCAAGACCAACGCCCGCGTCAGCGAGCTCTCCAGGGCGGCTGCCCGCATCGGCGACGTCGTCGAGCTGATCAGCACCATCGCCGGCCAGACCAATCTGCTGGCGCTCAACGCCACCATCGAGGCCGCGCGCGCGGGCGAGGCCGGCCGCGGCTTTGCCGTGGTCGCCTCCGAGGTCAAGGCGCTGGCCGAGCAGACCGCAAAGGCGACCGGCGAGATCGCCCAGCAGGTCTCCGGCATCCAGGCCGCGACGGAAGAGTCGGTCGGCTCCATCAGGGAGATCAGCGGCACCATCGAGCGGCTGTCGGAAATCTCCTCGACCGTTGCCGCTGCCGTGGAAGAGCAGGGCGCCGCGACGCAGGAGATCTCCCGCAACGTCCAGCAGGCCGCGCACGGAACCCAGCGCGTCTCGACCAATATCGGCGACGTCCAGCGCGGCGCGGCCGACACCGGCTCGGCCTCGTCGCAAGTTCTGTCGGCGGCGCGCTCGCTGTCGTCAGACAGCAACCGGTTGAAGACCGAGGTCGCAAAGTTCCTCGCGTCGGTCAACGCCGCCTAAAAAACAAAAGGCCATGCGTGAACGCGTGGCCTTTCATCGCATGGCAATAAGGTCAGGCCACTTTCGTCGCCATGTGCTTGAACATGTTGGCGCGCGCCTCGTCGTCCATCTCGGCCTTGAAGATGAACTTGTCTTTCAGCGCGAGCGCGCGGGCGGCGGCCGGCCGGCCTGAGATGTCGTCGATCAGCCGCTTGACGTTCGGGTAGCGCGCAAAGGCATCGTCGCCGAGCTTGAACGGCACCATCCGCGCCCAGCCCCACACTGCCATGTCCAGAATCGAATAGGCATCGCCGACCATGTAGCGGCGGCCGGCAAGATGCGCGTCGAGGATTTTGTAATGGCGATCGGTCTCGTACTGGTAGCGATTATGGGCGTAGTCGTGGTTCTGGTCCTTCGGCGCAAAGTGCTTGAAATGCACGGCCTGACCCGAATAGGGCCCGACGCCTGTTGCCACGAACATCAGCCATGACAGCAGTTCGGCGCGGTTCGCGGGGAGGAATTGTCCGGTCTTCTCGGCGAGATAGAGCAGGATGGCGTTCGAGTCGAACACGATGGTGCCGCCATCGTCGATCGCCGGCACCTTGCCGTTCGGATTGATCTTCAAGTATTCCGGCGCGAACTGTTCGCCCTTGCGGGTGTCGATCTTCACCGGCTCGTATGCCAGGCCTGCCTCCTCGAGGAAGAGCGCGACCTTGGTCGGGTTCGGCGATCCGTTGAAATAGAATCTGAGCATGTTTCTCTCCCCATTTCCCCATTTGGAGCATGAATGCGGCCTCGCGGCTTTCTGTGCCTGAACAGGGCCGGGGAGAGCAACCGGCGAATTTGCGGGGCGGTATCTGCGCGCCGCGCAGATCAGCCGGCGTAACAAAGGCCGATGGCGGCCGTAAGGATCATCGCCGCGCCGACCGCTTCCAACCGCAACCCGAGCCGGCTGGCGAGATGCATGTCGGAGGCCTGCGCCTTGCGCTCCGAGCCACGCGCGTAGCCATGCACGATGACATCGTGATTGAAATTGTCGTGCGCCTCGTTGCTGCTCGCGAGCCCGACGCAGATCACGAGCACGCCGAACAGAGCGAGGCCGAAAAAGCCGAGCAGGGCGATCAGGAACATCGGAAACATGCCGACCAGGAAGATCGGCAGCAGCGGCACCAGTAGCAATGTCTCGGACTGTCGTCGCATGGGAGCCGGCCGGTCAGGACGGGGCTGATCCAGCGAATCTAGTCCTGGCTGTGGCGGTGTTCAAGGTGCCGGGTGTGCTGGGCTACTCCGCCCCCATGCCGGCGCGGATCTCGGCGCGGAGCTCGTCGATCAGCTTGAGGCCCTTCTTGGTCTCGACGTGCCAGAAGGTCCAGCCGTTGCAGGCCTGCGCGCCTTGCGCCACCGCGCCGATGCGATGGATCGAGCCGACCTTGTCGCCGAACATGATGGCGCCGTCGGCACGCACCAGTGCACCCAGCTTCTTCTTGGCATCGAACAGTTTTGTGCCCGGCATGATCATGCCGCGCTCGATCAGCTCGGAGAACGCCACGCGCGGCGCTTCGCGCGCGGTCATGAAAGGAGCGAGGCTCGCTTCCGGCAGCGGTTCGATCGCGGCGATGCGCGCTTCGGCGGCCTTGGCATAGGTCTTGTCGCGCTCGAAGCCGATATAGGAGCGGCCGAGACGCTTGGCGACGGCGCCGGTGGTGCCGGTGCCGTTGAAGGGATCGATGACGAGATCGCCAGGCTTGGATGACGACAGCAGCACGCGCGCGAGCAGGCCTTCCGGCTTCTGCGTCGGGTGCACTTTCTTGCCGTCGGCGCCCTTGAGACGTTCCTCGCCGGTGCAGAGCGGGATCAGCCAGTCGGAGCGTGCCTGCACGTCCTCGTTGGCCGCCTTCAGCGCTTCGTAGTTGAACGTGTAGCCCTTGGCCTTTTCGTCACGCGCGGCCCAGATCATGGTCTCGTGCGCGTTGGTGAAACGGCGGCCGCGGAAATTCGGCATCGGGTTGGTCTTGCGCCAGACGATGTCGTTCAGGAGCCAGAAGCCGAGGTCCTGCATGATCGCGCCGACGCGGAAGATGTTGTGATAGGAGCCGATCACCCAGATCGTCGCCGACGGCTTCATCGCAGCCCGCGCGGCCAGGAGCCAGGCGCGGGTGAAATCGTCATAGGCGGAGAATGAATCGAACTTGTCCCAGTCGTCGTTGACGGCATCGACATGGGATTCGTCGGGGCGCTTGAGATCGCCCTTGAGCTGCAGATTGTAGGGCGGATCGGCGAACACGAGATCGACCGAGCCGGCCTGAAGCTTCGACATCTCGGCGACGCAATCACCGAGAATGATGCTGTGCGACGGAGACTCAAAATTTGTGCGGGGCGCCTTTGCAGACGCCCCGCGACGCGACACTACCATGACTCAAGAACTCTGACTCAGGCGACGCTGTCGGCGACGCGGGACCAAACAACCGACTGACCGTTACAATGAAGCGGCAAAGTAAAAATCGACTTAACCCGCCGCTTTCGTGAGCAGGCCCCGCATCGCGTGTCGCGCGCGTGAAGCTGCGAGCATTTGCCGTGTTTTACAGTGTGTTTCGCGTTTCTTCGCGTTGCGAGGGTGGCTGGATCTGCAAAAGACTCTCAAGTTTCTCTCGGAAAAAAATGCTTGGCCCTCGGAAAAAATTGCTGGCGTTGCACGCTGTCGCACTAGGCAATAATTGCCGAGCGGGATATTGATTAACGCAATGGAAATTTTAGCTATGTGGCGCGTTAAGGTTTTCGCGTTTCCGCGTGCCCACGCCGAACAATTGCCGACCTGAGGGAAGCCCGCCATGCGCTACGATGATTTCCGCCGCAGCGACGACATCGAGGATCGTCGCGATGACGGTGGAGGAGGATTTGGCGGCGGCGGAGGCGGCGGGTTCGGGCTGCCGATGGGCGGCGGCGGCCTCGGCATCGGCACCATCATCGTGCTGGGCCTGGTCGGCTATGCCTTCGGCATCGACCCGCGCATCCTGATCGGCGGCGCCGAGATCCTCACCGGCGGCGGCCAGGCGCCGAGCTACCAGAGCGACCGTCCGTCCAGTCAGGCCAAGCGCGGTGCGCCGACCGACGAGATGGGCAGCATGATCTCGGGCATCCTCGGCGAGATCGACGATCGCTGGACCGAGATCTTCCAGGCCTCCGGCCAGTCCTACACCGGCCCGAAGGTCGTGCTGTTCCGCAACGCCACCAATGGCGGCCGCTGTGGCCGGGCCGAGTCGGCGATGGGGCCGTTCTACTGCCCGCCGGACCGCACCATCTTCCTCGACACGGGCTTCTTCCGCGAGGTCGAGACGCGCTTCCGCGGTTGCTCCGGCAAATCGGCGTGCAATTTCACCTCCGCCTACATCATTGCGCATGAGGCCGGCCATCACATCCAGAACCTGCTTGGCATCATCCCCAAGGTGACGCGGCTGCAGCAGCAGGCCAGCAGCAAGGCGGAGTCGAACGCGCTCCAGGTGAAGGTCGAGCTCCAGGCCGATTGCCTCTCCGGTATCTGGGTCAATCGCGAAGCGAAAAAGCGTCCGAACTTCCTCGAGGCCGGCGATATCGACGCCGCGCTGACCACGGCGAGCGCGATCGGCGACGACACACTGCAGCGCCAGGCGACGGGACGCGTGGTGCCCGACTCCTTCACCCACGGCTCCGCCGCGCAGCGCAAGCAGTGGTTCATGACCGGCTATCAGCAGGGCACGCTGCAAGCCTGCAACACGTTCGGCGGCGGCGGGCCGTAGTCATAGATGCTCGTGCCCCGGATGCAGTGCTTCTTGAGCGGTGCGCTGCCGAGCCGGGGTCTACATTGCCGGGTCACTCAAGCCTCCAAATGGGTCCCGGCTCTGCGCAGCAGCGTTTCACGCTGCAGCGCGTCCGGGACACGAGAGGATTGAGCAATGGCCTCCATCGACGAATCCAAGCAGTTCATCCCGCTCAACATCGCGGTGCTCACCGTCTCCGACACGCGCGCGCTTGCGGACGACAAATCCGGCCAGACGCTGGTCGATCGCCTCACGGCGGCCGGCCATCATCTCGCCGCCCGCGAGATCGTCACCGACGATGTCGAGGCCATCCGCACCGTGATCCGCCGCTGGATCGCGGATGCCGGCGTCGACGTCGTCATCACCACCGGCGGCACCGGCTTCACCGGGCGCGACGTCACGCCGGAGGCGATCGAGCCGCTGTTCGAGAAGCGCATGGACGGGTTCTCGATCGCCTTCCACATGCTGAGCCATGCCAAGATCGGCACGTCGACGATCCAGAGCCGCGCCACTGCAGGCGTTGCCGGAGCCACCTACATCTTCTGCCTGCCGGGTTCGCCCGGCGCCTGCCGCGACGGCTGGGACGGCATCCTGGCGGCGCAACTCGACTACCGCACGCGCCCCTGCAATTTCGTCGAGATCATGCCGCGGCTGGACGAGCATCTGCGCCGGCCGAAAGCGCAGGGCGCGACGGTGTAGATGCGCGTCGGTGCGCAAGCACCGTTCGCAAGCCAAGCCACAAGGTATCGCAGGGTGGGCAAAGCGACAGCGTGCCCACGACTTCTGTTGATTGAGAAAGATCGTGGGCACGGCGCAAGTGCGCCTTTGCGCATCCTACGAGATCAGACACGCCGGAGAGATATCCTTTCCCAGAATAATCATCTCGCATCGCGCAGCTACAGATCCATCTCCCACGTCTCACCCACCAGATCGTGCCCAAAACTGTGATGCGGCTTGGTTGCGACCAGCTCGAAGCCGGCGCTCTTGTAGATGCCGCGTGCGGCGACCAGGATGCTCTGCGTCCACAGCGTCATCCTCTTGTAGCCCCGTTCGCGCGCGCCCTGAATGCATTGCTCGACCAGCGCGCGGCCGACGCCGAGGCCGCGTGCCTTCTTCTCCACCTGCAACAGGCGGAGTTTGGCGAGCTCGTCGGTGGCCTTGACCAGGAAGATCGAGCCGACCGGCTCGCCGCCGACTTCCGCGATCCAGCAATGCTCGCGTGCGGCGTCGTAGCTCTTGATGAACTGTGCGCAGATCTCGGCGACCAGCGCCTCGTAGCTGATGTCCCAGCCATAGTCCGCGGCATAGGCCGCCGCCTGCTTGGAGATGACCCAGCCCATGTCACCGACGCGATGGCTGCGCAGCACGACCGACGCGGGCTGGCTCTGGCGTTGCTCCAGCACGGTCTCGATGGTCGCCATCGCCTGCGTGAGCCGCGTTGCATCGCCGGCCGAAAGCCGGGCCAGCATCGCGGCGACCTCGTTCTGCGAGCCCAGGTTCAGCTTGGTGAATGTCTGGCGGCCCTTGGCGGTAAGGCTGAGCTGGTACTGCCTGCGATCCGTGGGCAGGGGCGTGCGCGTGATCAGCCCCTTTTCGTCGAAGCTTTGAACGATACGGCTGAGATAGCCGGGGTCGAGACCGAGCTCGTTGCCGATCTCCTTCGCCGCGAGCGCGTCGCGATGCGCGAGCTCATAGAGCACGCGGGCCTCGCTCAGCGAAAACGGGCTCTGACCCAAATGCTGGTCGAGCACACCGAGCTTGCGGGTATAGAAGCGGTTGAAGGCGCGAACCGCTGCGATCTGGTCGTCAGCACCGTTGACTGGCATGGGACACCTCAATAATTGCCATTGTCAAATAATTATTTGACTTTGGCAAGTATTTGGTGGCCTACCCGACCATGACGATCCGGCTGCGCAGCAGCGTCCGGGAGGAACGGCCGAGCCGCCGCAGCAGCCGGGCCTCGGAGCGGCGAGCTTGGGGCGGATGGCCCCCGATCCGGTCGTAATGGTCGCGCGCGATCAAAAGCCCCTGATCGCCGAGCGGGCCGACCAGCTTGCGCGCCACAGACCTCACAAAGTCGCGAAATCCCGTATCGGCGTAAGGCGAGCGCGCGTAGCGGAACACGGCCGCGGGGTCCCGGCCGCTGGCCGCGACCGCCTGGATGAACTGGGTCGTCTCCTCGATCCAGCCGGTGTCCAGCACCGCGCCAGCGGGGAGAAACATCAGCCACGGCGAGCGGGCCTGGAGCGCACCGGCGGCCAGCGCCGCGCCCTGCGAAGTCCCTTCGTAGCCGACGAAACGGCAGCCGGCGACGTCGGCAACGCGCTCGATGACGCCGTTGCGGGTGCCGTCGACCAGCAGCACCTCCTTGATGATGCCCGCTGCAGCGCCGGGTACCAGCGCGGCCAGAGTTGCGACCGCCGTCTGCTCGACACCTTCGGTCGGTATGATGACACTCAGCATGATAGATGCTTCGATATGCGCACTTCGGGAGAAGCGTAGCTCGTTATGATACTGTCATAAACATGCGGCGATGCCGAGCGCAACTTTGCGGGCCGTGCTTGGCAGTGCGATGGTAAACCACCGCCGGTCCATCGCAGCCGAATGTGTCGTGCGCAGGGTGGTCATGTTGCCGAATGTTTCGGCGAGCTGCAGGGGCGTGAGCTCCAATGGGGTTTTTCTCGGCCGATGTCGGGCCAGGGCCTTATTCCTCCGCCTGGCTGCATCGATGTCCTTGCTGATGGGAAAAACTGGAATCGCTGACGCGCTGAGTGAGATGTGTCCAATGAACGCCGATCAACTTCCCGTTGGCGCGCTGTCAACATCGCCGAAGCCGGACCCCGCGCCGACCTTGCGGATCCGCGCCGTGATGCTCGGCGAACGCATCAATCCGTCGGGGCTCGAGATCGGTTCTCCCGTCTCCTCGACGCCGGCGGCTTTTCGCGTCCATGCCGGCCTCGCTGTGATCTTCCGCTACGGCGTCGTGGTGCTGATCGGCCTCCTCCCTTCGGAGGAGAAGGTGCTGCTCGACAGCCTGAAGTCGCGCGTGACCGGCGAGCTGAGCCCGCATGAGGAGGAGACCGCCCAGGCGCAGCTCTGCAAGGACGAAAACGCCGAGGCGATCCAGCCGGGCGGGCCGATCAACCTCTCGAAATTCTCCGACGAGCGGCTGCTGCTGATCGCCGACGCACTTGCAAAGAGCACGTCACTGGCGCGCGACGAGCGGCGTGTCGCTGCGGTCTTCGATGTCATCGAGCCGTTCGCGCGGGAGCTTGCCGAGAAGGGCCGGACGTCGCGGCGACGCAAGGGCATCCTGCAACTGATCGGCAATGCGCTGCTGGTGCAGCAGCGCGTCGCCGGCCGCGTCGCCGTCGCCGAAAAGCCCGATGCGCTCTGGGAAAAGCCGCAGCTCGACCGGCTCTATGCGCGTCTCGAAGACGAGTACGAGCTGAAGGAGCGCCTGGACACACTTGAGCGGAAGCTCAAGGTCGTCGCGGACACCGCCGACGCGCTCACCGACATCATCGACACCCAACGCTCACTGCGGCTCGAAATCGCGGTGGTGGTGCTGATCGTGATCGAGGTCGTGATCGGCTGCATCCAGATCTTTGCCGGGCTTCACTGAGACGTCTCCACACCTGCCCGCCGTTGATCGCAACTCTGCGACTGCCATGCGACGATCTCGGCGAGCTCGGCCTCCGGTCGCGTCTCCGACGTTTGGCAACGCCCGAGATAAATCTGCCCGGCGTCGCCCTCGATCGTGATCCAGTCGCCCTCCGAGAGCGTCGCATCGGCAAGCCGGGCGCGCCGAGAGTCCGGATCGATCTTCAGCTCACCGCAGCCGACCACGCACGGCTTGCCCATCTGCCGAGCCACCAGTGCCGCATGCGAGGTCCGCGCGCCGACCGCGGTGACGATGCCGGCTGCCACCGCAAATCCCGCGATGTCGGCCGTGCTCGTGTCGGGGCGCAGCAGAATGACCGGCTCGCCCGTGGCCGCAAGGCGCTTGGCGCCTTCCGAATCAAACGACGCGCGGCCAACGCCGATTCCGCCGGAGGCGCCGGTGCCGGAGGCCGCCGGCTTGCCGGCGCCAACCAGCGAGATATCGACCAGCGACGCAACGTCGATGCCGGCGAGGCGCGTCAGCGCCTCGTCCTTCGCGATCAATCCTTCATGCACGAGATCGATCGCGATCCTGACCGCAGCGCGCGGCGTCCGCTTGGCCGAGCGGGTCTGCAGCATCCACAGCTTGCCGTCCTCGACCGTGAACTCGACATCCTGCACGTCGCCAAATTCGCGCTCGAGCCGCTTCAGCACATTGCTCAACTCCGCCCGGATCCCCGGCAACGCACGGGCGATCGCGTCGTCGGGGTCCGGCGTGCGCCGGCCCGACACGACGTCTTCGCCCTGCGCATCAAGCACGAGATCGATCATGGTGTGAGAGGCGCCGGTCGACGGATCGCGCGAGAACGCGACGCCGGCGCCCGAGGCGAGCCCGCCATTGCCGAACACCATGGCCTGGATGGTGACGGCGGTGCCTTCGAGATCATCGAGCTGCTGGAGCTTGCGGTAGGTCTGCGCCCGCTCGCTGGTCCAGGATTGGTAGACGGCCCGTGCCGCCGCCTCGAGCTGGGCCGCTGCATCGTCGAGGCAGCCATCGGCGTGATCTTCGATCAGCGCTTGTTCCGCGGCGGCCAGCCGCTCCAGCGCTTCGCCATCCAGCTCCCGGTCGCTGGCCACGCCTTCGGCGTCGACCAGCTCGGAGATGCGCGCGGCGAACGGAGCGGGATCAAGCCCGAGCACTGTCTCGCCAAAGCTCTCGAGGAAACGCCGCCGGCAATCCCACGCGAGCCGGGGACGGCCGGTCGCGCGGATCAGCCCGTGCACGGCGTCCAGTGTGCAGCCGACGTCAAGCACGGTGTCGAGCATGCCCGGCATTGATCGCGCCGCGCCGGAGCGCACGGAGACCAGCAGCGGCTGCCGGCGGTCGCCGAAGCGTTTTCCGGTTGCGCTCTCCAGGAAGGCGATCCCATCCTTCAGCCCGTCACGCAGGTGCTGCACAGCATGGGCATGGCCGGCAATCACGTCGGCGCAGAGCCTGACAGGCAGCACGAAGGCGGGCGGTACCGGCAGGCCGAGCGCTGCCATCCGAGCGAGGTTCGCGGCCTTGGCGCCGATCTCCTCGGCGGGCCGCAGTTCGGTCGCCTCAGCGCCGATACGCACGATATGCATGGTGACTTCCTCAGGCTGCGAGATCAATCATGATGTGACGGCGGAGCAGATGGCCGAAAGCGGCGAAGCGATCGGTGGCGCGTTCGATGGCCCGCGCCAACTCGATCACCGATAGCGAAGTCGCAACGTCGAAGCCTCCGCCGAAGACCAGCGTGGTGGTGGCTCGCTCCCTGGTATCCGCCGCATGTTCGGCGTCGATCAGGCGGGTTACGGCGGCCAGCGCATGCTCGGAATCGACCCGCCGTCCATCCGGCACGTCCATTGCTGCCGCAATGCCCTTTGAAGCCGTTTCGGCCGCTGTCGCTGCCACCACACAAAGCTCGGCCAGCGAAGCCAGCAGGGTCGGATCGGCCCGCTCGGGGAGCAGCGAGGCGACAAAGGCTGCCTGCTCCAGCTCGTCGATGGCATCCTCGATGCGGTCGATCAATTGTCCGATCACAGGGCGGGCATCGAGACGGTCGACCTCCTTGCGGCTCTCCAGCGCGATGCGGTCAGCTTTCTGTTCGATCGCAGCACAGCGCGCCGCCAGCAACTTGCCGTCGGCAGGCAGCCCAGCTCTGACCGCCGCGATATGGCGTGTGATCGCGATGACGAGATCGTGCGCCAAGCCGGTCTGGCGCAGCACGGCCGCGAGCAGCGTCCCGTCGACGCGGTCGAGGTGCCGCACCAGGTCAGCCTCGATCTGGTCGCGGACCGTCCTCACCGAGCGGCCGGCCAGCAGCGCCTCGGTCGAGGCGCGCAGTGCCGCCTTGAGAAAGTCGATCGCGGCGGCGCGGCCCAGCGCCTGGTCGAGCCGCTCGCCGAAGCCAATCCGCGAGGGGGCGGCGTTCCGGACCGCCGAGCCCAGCAATTCGTTACCGCCGAGCTCGAGAAAACCGCGATGGCCGATCAGGTTGCGCGCGGCCCATTCCAGGATGCGCGCCGCGTCGTCCTTCGCGACCCAGCTCCGCAGCAATTTGCGGGCTTTGTTCCAGTCGATCAGGAAAACCAGCGCAGCGCCGATCGCCGACAGGAATTCGTTGCGCTTCGCAGCATGATCCGCCTGGTATTGACCGGTGACGAGATAGAACGAATTCTCGTCACCAAGACCAGCAGCCGTATGTCGATCGAGGCCGCTCCATGTTGCTTCGAACCTGTCGAACAGCGACATGAAGAATTTCGCGCGCGCCAGGTGCACGTCGGTGTAGGTGACGGTGACCGCATTCTTCTTCACCGCGATCACGACGACATGCGCATCGGTGGTGCCGATGTCATTCTGGATCAGGAGCCGTCCGCCCGCCCGCGTCGCCATGGTGTCGAGGCCGGGATGATTGAACTTGAGGCCGCGCGTTGCGTTCAGCCCCGTCATGAAGGCCGCAACCGCGGCGCGGTCTTCGCCATGCAGGCCGAAGACATGGGCGCCGTCGAGCGCTTCTTCCGAGCAGCTTGCCGCAAGCTTGTTGAGCTGCTTGTGCAGGTCCATGACCAGCCGGTGCAGGCTGTCGCCGGCCGCGTCGGTCACGCCGGTCAGTCGCGCGATACGGGCGATCTCGATTTCGCTTGCGGGATCGAGCAGGCCGGCGCTGCGGATGGCTTCGAGCCGCGCATCCGCCTTCGCGCCTTCGTCGGGAGTTCCGGCTTTGACGGCGCGGATCATGGTCGCGGCGTCGTCCTCAATCTCCTTCATCAACTTCGCGAGAGCAGGGGCTGCAAGCCGGTCCCGTCCGATCATATGCGCGCCGCCGATCAGCGTCGCGATTGCGGCGGGAGCAATGCCCGCGGTCCGGCTCTCGATGCCGAGGTCGCTCGCGGGCCGGTTTGGGTCCCGCGCATGTTGAGCGGCCGCCTGGAGTGCGCTCATGCGCACCTTGATGCGGTCGTTGGCGGCGAGGCCTTCTGCCACCAAGGTCGGCAACAGAATGTCGCCCTGTCCGAGTTCTTCGATGATCTGGGTTTTCATGATCCGTCCGCGCAACGTTTGACGCCCGACATCATGCCGCGCGGTGGCGGCACAGCTGTTGCGCTAGATCATTCATGAATCCGTCATAAGCGACCGGGCTTGCGCAGCAGATCGGCGCAGTGGCGCGCGATCATGCTCTCTTCATTGGTGGGAATGACGAACAAGGCAACGCTGCTGTCCGAAGCGCCGATGCTTTCGCGGCCTTCGTCATTCGCCGCTGCATCGATGCGCACGCCGAGCCAGGCGAGGCGCTCGCCGATTGCGCTGCGGATCTCATTCGCATGCTCGCCAATGCCGCCGGTGAACACCAGGCCGTCCAGCCCTCCCAGCGTGTTGGCCATGACCGCAATCTCCTGCGCCCCGCGGAAGGTGAAGAGATCGACGGCCTCGCGCGCGGAAGCTTCGCTGCTCGCAAGCAGCGTACGCATGTCCGCGGAGAGGCCGGAGACGCCCAGCAACCCTGACTCGTGATAAAGCAGATGCTGCAGATCCTCGGTCGTCATCCTCTCTTGCTGTAGCAAATAGAGCAGCACGCCTGGATCGATCATGCCGCAACGCGTGCCCATGACCAGACCGTCGAGCGGTGTCAGTCCCATTGTGGTGTCGATGCTTCGGCCGTCGCGCAAGGCGCAGAGGCTCGCGCCATTGCCGAGATGGGCGATGACAACGCGCCTGGCTGCAAGCTCGGGCGCGATCGCCGCCAAACGGGTCGCAACATATTCGAACGACAGGCCGTGGAAGCCGTAGCGCCGCAGGCCGCGTGCCTCGAAGCGCTTCGGGATCGCGAAGCGGTTCGCCGGCGGTGCCATACTGTGATGAAATGCGGTGTCGAAACAGGCGATCTGTGTCAGCTCAGGCTTGATCGTCCTGACCGGGTGGACCGGTGCGAGACACCGCGGCTGATGCAGCGGCGCCAGCGGCGTCAGTGCCTCGAGCCTGGTGAAGACCTCGTCGGTCAGTTCGACCGGGCGTGAATATTCGGGACCACCATGAACGATGCGGTGACCGACGGCCCGCAGGCGGTGATCACCGAAACGGTCCTCGACGAAAGCGAGCACCTCGGCGAACAGATGGCCGCCGTCCGCATCGGATGCCTCCCGCTGCGTCTCGAACAGAGTGTCGCCCGACGGGCTCCTCGCCACCAGCCGCGGCTTCGCCTCGTGCTCGTCGAGCAGACCCTTGCAGAGCAGGGCGGGCTCGCCCGCCGAAATATCGAACAGACCGAACTTGATGCTCGACGAGCCTGCGTTGAGGACGAGAACCGACGCTGTCATGCCGCCTTGCCCGGCCAGACCCAGTCGCGGATCACGGGCATGTCCTCGCCGTGCTCACGCACGTAGCGCGAATGCTCGATCAGCGCGTCGCGGAACCGCTGCTTCACCTGCGCGGCTTTAGTTGCAAGACCCGGCACGCGTTCGATCGCCTCGATCGCGAGATGGTAGCGATCGAGCTCGTTGAGCACGACCATGTCGAACGGCGTCGTCGTGGTACCTTCCTCGGCAAAGCCGCGCACATGCAGGCCGGCATGGTTGGTGCGGTTATAGGTGAGGCGGTGGATGAGATAGGGATAGCCGTGATAGGCGAAGATCACGGGCTTGTCTGTCGTGAACAGGCTGTCGAAGTCGCGATCGGACAGGCCGTGCGGATGCTGCTCCTTCGGTTGCAGCGTCATGAGATCGACGACGTTGACGACGCGTATCTTCAGGTCCGGCAGCGCCTTGCGGAGAAGATCAACGGCTGCGAGCGTCTCCAGCGTCGGGACGTCGCCAGCGCAGGCCATCACCACGTCGGGCTCGCCGCCGGCGTCCTCATTTCCGGCCCAGGCCCAGATGCCGATGCCGGCATCGCAATGCGTCGCCGCCTCCTGCATCGATAGCCATTGCGGCGCCGGCTGCTTGCCGGCGACGATGACGTTGATGCGGTTATAGGTGCGCAGGCAGTGATCGGCGATCCACAGCAGCGTGTTGGCATCGGGCGGAAAATAGATGCGGACGATGTCGGCCTTCTTGTTGGCGACGAGATCGACGAAGCCGGGGTCCTGATGGCTGAAGCCGTTATGGTCCTGCCGCCACACATGCGAGGTCAGGAGATAGTTGAGCGAGGCGATCGGCCGTCGCCAAGGCAGGTGCCGCGTCACCTTCAGCCATTTGGCGTGCTGATTGAACATGGAATCCACGATGTGGATGAAGGCCTCGTAGCAGGAGAAGAAGCCATGCCGTCCGGTGAGCAGATAGCCCTCCAGCCAGCCTTGGCAGAGATGCTCGCTCAAGACCTCCATCACGCGGCCGTCCTGTGCGAGATGCACGTCGTAAGATTCGATCGGCTCCATCCAGACGCGTTCGGTCGCATCGAACACGGCATCGAGCCGGTTTGACGCGGTCTCGTCAGGACCCATGATGCGGAAATTGCGCTCCACGGCGTTGAGGCGGATGACATCGCGCAGGAATTTGCCGAGCTCGCGCGTGGCTTCTCCAGTCACGCCGCCGGGCTTGGGCACCTCGACGGCAAAACCGCGGAAGTCGGGCAGCTTCAACTCCTTCTTCAGCAGCCCGCCATTGGCATGCGGGTTGGCGCCCATCCGTCTTTCGCCTTGCGGCGCGAGCGCCTGAAGCTCGGGAATGAGCGCACCGTTCCTGTCGAACAGCTTGTCCGGCTCGTAGCTGCGCATCCAGTCCTCGAGAATCTCTAAGTGCGCCGGGTTCTCGCGGCAGTTCGCAACGGGCACCTGATGTGCGCGCCAAAAGCCTTCGACCTTCTTGCCGTCGACCTCCTTCGGGCCGGTCCACCCCTTCGGGCTGCGCAACACGATCATCGGCCAGCGCGGCCGCTCGATCGTCTTGCGTCCGTCGCGGGCGTGCTGCTGGATGGAGTGGATGCTGGCAATCGCGACGTCGAGCGCATCGGCCATCGTCCGGTGCATAAATTTTGGATCGTCGCCTTCGACGAACAGCGGCTCATGGCCGAACCCGCGGAACAGATCGCGGATCTCGCTATCAGGCATCCGCCCGAGCACGGTCGGGTTGGCAATCTTGTAGCCGTTGAGATGCAGGATCGGCAGCACCGCGCCGTCATGCGTGGGATTGAGGAACTTGTTGGAGTGCCAGGACGCTGCCAGCGGGCCCGTCTCCGCCTCGCCGTCGCCGACGACGCAGGCGACAATGAGGTCAGGATTATCGAAGGCCGCGCCGTAGGCGTGCACCAGCGCGTAGCCGAGCTCGCCGCCTTCGTGGATCGAGCCCGGCGTTTCCGGCGCCGCGTGGCTCGGGATGCCGCCCGGGAAAGAGAACTGCCTGAAAAGTCTTCGCAATCCGTCCGCATCGCGGGGGATGTTAGGATAGATCTCGCTGTAGCTGCCTTCGAGATAAGTGTTGGCGACCATGCCCGGACCGCCATGGCCGGGACCGCAGACATACAGCACGCTCAGGTCCAGCGCGCGGATGACGCGGTTGAGGTGGGCGTAGATGAAATTCAGTCCCGGCGTCGTGCCCCAATGGCCGAGCAGACGCGGCTTGATGTGCTCGGGCCGCAAGGGCTCGCGCAACAGCGGGTTGTCGAGCAAGTAGATTTGCCCGACGGAGAGATAGTTCGCAGCGCGCCAGTAACGATCGAGGAGATCGAGGTCGCTGCTTGCAGCGGCCGATTGTTGTTGATTTGTCATAATCCTGCTGACCTTCACCCGGGATCGTCACCAACCGGGTTCCGGCGAGATCGATCCTTCCGCGGCATCAAACGGAAGCGGGCTCACGCGGTGTTGCGTGAGGTCAAAGGGCCGCGCGCGAAGTTTGGGCAGCGCTACTGTGCATGGGGTTGTTTTCGCGTTTTCGATTCTTGTTCTTGATTTGTTCCTTCGGCGTGTTATCTTGATTGCATGAGTCCAGCCTCTTCTGCTCTCAAGCACCCGCCGGTCACGGCGCCCTCCGAGCCGGCGGGTGCGCTCTCAGATATTCCTGCCGACTTTCCTGAACTGGCTGTCGCCATCGACCGCCAGCGCAGGCGAGGGCGGGGTGCCCAGTCCAACGCCAGCGGCCGCTTTGAAGCCGAGGCGCGCGTCGCCTTCGACGATGGCTGGCAGAGCCTGGAAGACCTGCCGCCGTTCAAGACGACGGTCGGGGTGGACACCTCACGCAAGGTGATCACCCGCAACGACTCTCCCGACATCGGCTTCGACCGCTCGATCAATCCCTATCGCGGCTGCGAGCATGGTTGCGTCTACTGCTTCGCGCGGCCGACCCACGCGTATCTCGGCCTGTCGCCGGGGCTCGACTTCGAGTCAAAGCTGTTCGCAAAGCCCGAGGCGCCTGTTCTGCTCGAGAAGGAGCTCGCGGCCTCAGGCTACGAGCCGCGGATGATTGCGATCGGCACCAACACCGATCCCTATCAGCCGATCGAGCGCGAGCGCAAAATCATGCGCGGCATTCTCGAGGTGCTGGAGCGCACCGGCCATCCCGTCGGCATCGTCACCAAGTCGGCGCTGGTCGTGCGCGACATCGACATTCTCCAGCGCATGGCCAAGCGCAACCTTGCCAAGGTCGCGATATCAGTGACCTCGCTCGACCCAAAACTCGCGCGCACCATGGAGCCGCGGGCCTCGACGCCGCCAAAACGGCTGGAGGCGCTGAAGCAGCTCTCTGACGCCGGCATCCCCACCACCGTGATGGTGGCGCCCGTGATCCCCGCGCTGAACGATTCCGAGATCGAGCGCATCCTCGATGCCGCCGCCCATGCCGGCGTCAAGGAAGCCTCCTATGTCCTGCTGCGGTTGCCGCTGGAGGTGCGCGATCTCTTTCGCGAATGGCTGATGGCAAATTATCCGGACCGGTATCGCCACGTCTTCACCCTGATCCGCGACATGCGCGGGGGGCGCGACTACGATTCGAAATGGGGCGAACGTATGAAAGGAACCGGTCCCATGGCCTGGACCATCGGCCGTCGCTTCGAGATCGCCTGCGACCGGCTTGGGCTGAACAAGCGCCGCTCGAAGCTGACGACGGATCATTTTGCCAAGCCGAAGCCGAACGGCGAGCAGCTCAGCCTGTTCTGAGGCGCGGAGCGAACGAGGTATGTGATGAGTAAGGATCTGCCGGCCCCGATACCGCGGCTCACGGTGATCACGCTTGGTGTGCGCGACATCCGCGCCAGCATCGCCTTCTACGATGCGCTCGGCTTTTCGCGCCGGCTCAAGGTTACGGGTGAAGCCGTTGCGTTCTTCGATACCGGTGGTCCCGTGCTTGGCCTGTTTCCCTGGGATCAGCTCGCTGACGACACCAGGCTGCCGGACCAGCCGAGGCCGACAACCTTCCGCGGTGTCACGCTTGCCTGGAACTGCGCTTCGCGGGAGGAGGTCGATACCGTGCTGGCGTTTGCGCTTTGTAAGGGCGCCACGCTGCTGAAGGCCGCACATGAGACCGATTACGGCGGCTATTCCGGCTATTTCGCCGACCCCGACGGCCATCCCTGGGAGGTCGTTGTCGCGCCCGGCATCGAGGTCGGCGACGACCGGCGGGTGCATCTGGCGGAGTAGAGCGGTCCGTCTGAATAACGGGAATTGCGCGGGGTTCCCGGTTGCGCGGGCGAGCCGGCTTGCGCACGATCCCGGCCATGATTCGGGACAAGTCCGCCAAGAAGCCGGCCAAAGATGCGCCAGAGAAGGCCGCTGAGAAGAAGGCTGCGCCTGCCAAGGCGAGCTTCCGCCGCGAGCGCGCGCTGATCAAGCGCGGCATCTGGCCGGTCGCGGGCTGCGACGAGGCCGGCCGCGGGCCGCTCGCCGGCCCCGTGGTGGCCGCCGCCGTGATTCTCGACCCCGACCGCATCCCGCGCGGCATCGACGATTCCAAGCGGTTGACCGGCGAAGAGCGCGAAAAACTGTTCGAGAAGATCTGCGCCACCGCGCAAGTCTCGGTCGCCGTCGCCTCGCCCGCGCGGATCGACCGCGACAACATTTTGCGGGCCTCGCTCTGGGCGCTGAAGCGCGCGGTGGTCGCGCTGCCCGAGGCGCCCAGGCACGTCTTCGTCGACGGCCGCGACCGGCTCGATACGTCTTGCGACTGCGAGGCCGTGATCGGCGGCGACGGCATCGTGCTCTCGATCGCGGCCGCCTCCATCGTCGCCAAGGTGACGCGCGACCGGCTGATGTGCGCGCTGGCGCAGGATTGCCCCGGCTACGGCTTCGAGCAGCACAAGGGCTATGGCGTGCCCGAGCATCTCGACGCGCTCGATCGCCTCGGCCCGACCGTCCACCACCGCAGCTTCTTCGCCCCGGTCGCCGCTGCCCGTGCCAAGCACATGCCCTGGACCGTCGAGCCGGTGCAGGATCTGTTCTCCGTCACCGAGGTCGAGACCTCAGTTGAAATCGAGGCTTCAGCGGGCCTCTAGAGCAGACCGCCGTTGCCACGGCGCGTGGCGCCCTTTATCAAAACGGGTGTGGGCGAATAGGGCCGGCTGGACAGGTTGGCTGCATCTTTCGGGCGTTGCATGCGGTTTACCTCCCTGGTCATCGAGCTCATTCGCGCCCGGCCGCGGTTGATCGTCTGGATTGCCGTGCTGCTGCAGGCCGCGATGTGGCTGCTGGTGGCGCTGCTGTTCTATCGCAGTCCGCCCGGCAGCCTGGCGACCCTGCTGGCCTATGGCCGCGAATATCAGGTCGGCACTGATCTCGGCCCGCCGCTGTCGATCTGGCTCGCGGACATTGCCTATCGCGTGGCAGGCGGCCATGTGTTCGGCGTCTACGTCCTTGCCGAGCTCTGCGAGATCGCGACCTTCATCACGCTCTATCATCTGTCGCGGGCCGTGGTGGGTACCCAGCAGGCGGTTCTCGCCGTGCTCCTGACCATGACGGTGCTGGCCTTCTCCTCGTCCGCGCTCGACTTCGGCCCCCTGGTCCTCGCCCGGCCGCTCTGGGCGTTGCTGCTGCTGCATTCCTGGCAGATCATCGGCCAGCGCCGCGGTAATGCCTGGTTCGCCTGGTCGATCGAGGCGGGCCTTCTGCTCCTGACCACGCCGGCTGCGATCTTCCTGCTCGCGCTGCTCGTCATCTTCGCGCTGTCGACCGCCGGCGGCCGCCGGACCTTGCGCGCGCTCGATCCGTTGTTCGCGCTCGTCGTCGTGGCCGTGCTGGCGCTGCCCTATGCGGTCTGGCTGATGCGCGCCCAAACTCTTGTGCTGCCGGCCTTGCCGCAACTGGCCGACCTCAGTGCCCGTGCGATCCACGCCGTCTGGCTGCTCGGCGGGCTGGTGTTCGGCGCCATCGCGGTCCCGGTGCTGAGCTTCCTCAACACACCCCTGTTCGCCGGCAAGAGTGAGGAGGCGCCGATCATCTACCGGCCGCCGGTCGAGCCGCTCGCACGCAACTTCGTCTATTTCTTTGCGCTCGCGCCGGCGCTCGGTGCGGTCCTGATCTCCGGCCTGTTTTGGCTCGAGACTGTGGTCGGCGGTGCCGGCGTCGTGCTGGTCATGTCGGGCCTCGCCATGGTCGTAATGGCGGGCGATCTCATCGCCATGCGCCGCGCGCGGATGTTGCGCACGGTATGGGCGGCGGCCGTCATCGCCCCTGCCGCCGGCGTTGTCCTGGCGGTATTGTTCATGCCCTGGACCGGCACCGGCGAGATTGCGACCTCGATGCCGGCGCACGCGATCTCGGATTTCTTCGACGAGAGCTTTGCCCGCCGCACCAACCATCGCCTGCGCGCGGTCGCCGGCGAGACGCAGCTTGCAAGCCTGATCACGCTGCATTCCGGCCGGCCACACCTCTTCATCGATGCTGATCCGGGGCGCACACCCTGGATGTCACAGGCGAAATTCAGCGAGAGCGGCGGCGTCGTGGTCTGGCGCGCGTCTGACACTGCCGGCACCCCGCCGCCCGAAATCCTCGCGCGCTTCCCGGGCATCGTGCCCGAAGTGCCGCGGGCCTTCGAATGGCTGGTCAATGGCCGTCAGGGATTGTTGCGCATCGGCTGGGCGATCGTGCGGCCGAAGGGGGCGTAGGTCGCTCTCTCCATTCGTCATTGCGAGCGCAACGAAGCAATCCGGACTGTCTCCGCGGAAAGACTCTGGATTGCCTCGCTGCGCTCGCAACGACGGGGATAGGCCGTTCTGCCTCTCACGAGCCTTGCGCCAACACCTTCGCAATCGCCCGCAGATCCTGCCAGGCCAGCCGCTTGTACGACGGCGAGCGCAACAGATAGGCCGGGTGGAAGGTCGGCAGCGCGCGGATGGTGCGCTGGCCGGTGTCGTAATCAAACCAGCGCCCGCGCGTGCGCATGATGCCTTCGCGCGTCGAGAGCAGCGTCTGCGTCGAGGGATTGCCGAGCGTCACCAGCATGTCGGGGTTCACCAACTCGATATGACGCTGGATGAAGGGCAGGCAGATCTGCGTCTCCTGCGGCGTCGGCGTGCGATTGCCGGGCGGGCGCCAGGGGATGACGTTGGTGATGTAGGCGGTGGTGCGGTTGAGCCCGATCGCGCCGATCATCAGATCGAGCAGCTTGCCGCTGCGTCCCACGAACGGCAGTCCTTCGATGTCCTCGTCGCGGCCCGGCGCTTCGCCGACGAACATGATGCGCGCCTGCGGATTGCCATCGGCGAACACCAGCCGCGTCGCGGTGTGTTTTAGCGCGCAACCTTCGAAATTTTGCATCAGCTCGCGCAGGGCCTCGAGCGTCGGCGCGGTGCGCGCGGCCTCGCGCGCCGAGGCGATCGCAACGTCGGGCGCCGGTGCGGCCTCGCCGCGTATCACCGCAGGCGCGGCGACAGGCCGCGGCGCTTCAACCGCCGCTACGCGCGGGGCCGGCGGCGGGGCGTCTAATTCCGCCAGGCGGTCGACCGGTTCCTCCGCGAGCGCGCAATCGACACCGGCCTCCAGATAGAAGGCGAGAAGCTCTCGAACGGTGGGTGCGGGCTCGGTGATCATTGGGAAAGTCTGACTATTAGTTCATCTTAAGGCGCCTTGCATCCCAGCGGAACGCATTTCCGTGGTTGTCCTACCCGGAAAAATCGGAAACAAGGGGGCGCAAATGACAAGGAACCGTCTCAAGGGCTGAGATCAGATGAGCACCGAAGAACTTCCCCCGCGCGAATCCATGGAATTCGACGTCGTCATCGTCGGCGCCGGCCCCTCGGGTCTGGCCGCGGCGATCCGGCTGAAGCAGATCAATGCCGATCTCAACGTCGTCGTGGTGGAGAAGGGCTCCGAGGTCGGTGCGCACATTCTCTCCGGCGCCGTGATCGATCCGGCCGGGCTCGACAAGCTGATTCCGGACTGGCGTGAGGATGCGGATTGTCCGCTGAAGACGCAGGTCAAGGACGACCGCTTCTACTGGATGACGACCGGCGGCGCGATCAAGCTGCCGAACTTCATGATGCCGCCGCTGATGAACAATCATCACTGCTATATCGGCTCGCTCGGCAATGTCTGCCGCTGGCTGGCGCGCAAGGCCGAGGCGCTCGGCGTCGAGATCTATCCGGGCTTTGCCGCCGCGGAAGTGCTCTATGACGACAAAGGCGCGGTGAAGGGCATCGCCACCGGCGACATGGGCATCGGCCGCGACGGCAAGCCCAAGGACTCCTTCACCCGCGGCATGGAGCTGCTCGGCAAGTACACGCTGTTCGCCGAGGGCGCGCGGGGCAGCCTGACCAAGCAGTTGATCGCGAAGTTCGCGCTTGATGCCAAGAGCGAGCCGTCGAAGTTCGGCATCGGCCTCAAGGAAGTCTGGCAGATCGATCCCGCCAAGCATCAGAAGGGCATGATCCAGCATTCGTTCGGCTGGCCGCTCGATCTGAAGACTGGCGGCGGATCGTTCCTCTATCATTACGACGACAACCTCGTCGCGGTCGGCTTCGTCGTGCATCTCAACTACGACGATCCGTATCTGTCGCCGTTCGATGAGTTCCAGCGATTCAAGACGCATCCGTCGATCCGCGGCACCTTCGAAGGTGCCAAGCGTCTTGCCTATGGCGCGCGTGCCATCACCGAGGGCGGCTATCAATCGGTGCCGAGGTTGACCTTCCCCGGTGGCGCGCTGGTCGGTTGCGCTGCCGGCTTCGTCAACGTGCCGCGCATCAAGGGCGTGCACAATGCGATGGGCACCGGCATGCTGGCGGCCGAGCATGTCGCGGCCGCGCTCGCCGCCGATCGTGCCAATGACGAGGTCGTCGACTACGAGAATGCCTGGCGGTCCTCGTCGGTCGGCAAGGACCTGTTCCTGGTCCGCAACGTCAAGCCGCTGTGGTCGAAGTTCGGCACCGTGCTCGGCGTCGCGCTCGGCGGCTTCGACATGTGGTTCAACACGCTGTTCGGCACCTCGCTGTTCGGCACGCAGTCGCATGCCAAGCCCGATCGCTCGACGCTCGATCCGGCCAAGCAGCACGCGCCGAAGAACTACCCGAAGCCGGATGGCAAGATCTCGTTCGACAAGCTGTCCTCGGTGTTCCTGTCCAACACCAACCACGAGGAAGACCAGCCGGTCCATCTCCGGGTCGCCGACATGAACCTGCAGAAGACCTCCGAGCATGACATCTTCGCCGGTCCATCGAACCGCTATTGCCCGGCCGGCGTCTATGAGTGGGTCGAGGAGGGTGCGGCGCCGCGCTACCAGATCAACGCGCAGAACTGTGTCCACTGCAAAACCTGCGACGTGAAGGACCCCAACGGCAACATCACCTGGGTTCCCCCGGAGGGCGGCGGCGGGCCGAACTACGAGGCGATGTAAAGGGACCTCGGGTTACAAAACGTGACCTGGCGCACGTTCGCGTGAGAACGGGCACACCATGGGTGCCCCCGGGAGCATCACCGGGGCTCCCGGCCACGATAAGGCCATAGTACCGTCGTCTTGGGGCTCTCTTGACGGTCACTTGGCCGATTTGGGGCGTGCGGAGGGGGATCGCCCGGTCCGAATCCTTGCGGTGAAGCGCCAAAAGCGGCATTGTCCGGACCCGACGGTTCCGGGTCACATGTTGCCGGCCGCGTTCGCGTGCGAGACGGCCTTTTGCTTCAAACCCAGGCACTACCAACTCAAGGCGAGCCCTGATGTTTTCAAATCGTTTCACCCGCTGGACTGCTGCTGCCATCGCCCTTGCCGGTTCTGCGATCGTGGCGGTCCCCGGTGCGGTGCTGGCGCAGACGCCGGACCACCCGGCCGACACGGCGGCGCAGTTTCCGACCCGAAACGATCTGAAGTCGCTCACCACCGCCGGCAGCTATCTCGCCGCCCGCCACGCCAGCGTCGAGCGCGATGCGACCTCCGCCGCCGCTTTCTACCGCTCCGCGCTGCGGACCGACCCCAAGAACAACGAGCTGCTCGACCGTGCCTTCATCTCCTCGGTCGACGACGGCGACATCGAAGAAGCGGTCAAGCTCGCCGAGCGCATCCTTACCATCGACAAGACCAATCGCGTCGCGCGCCTGGTGGTCGGTGTGCATGATCTGAAGCTGAAGAAATATCCGAGCGCGCAAAGCAACATCAACCAGTCGATTCGCGGACCCATCACCGATCTCGTCGCGACGCTGCTGTCCGGCTGGGCCGCCTATGGCGCCGGCGATGCCAAGGGCGCGGTTGCGACCATCGACAAGCTGGCGGGCCCGGAATGGTACCCGCTGTTCAAGGATTTGCACGCCGGCATGATCCTCGAGAACGCCGGCAAGGAGAAGGACGCGGGCGTCCGCTTCGAGCGCGCCTACAAGCTCGACGATTCCATGCTGCGCGTGACGGAAGCCTATGCGCGCTGGCTGTCGCGCAACAAGGACGCGGCCTCGGCGACCGCGGTCTACGAAGCCTTCGACAAGAAGCTCGCCCGCCATCCGCTGATCGTGGAGGGTCTGCGCGAGACCAAGGCCGGCAAGAAGATGCCCTCTCTGGTCGATTCTGCGCAGGCCGGTGCGGCCGAGGCGCTTTACGGCATCGGCGCCACCCTGACCCGCCGCGGCGGTGAGGATCTGGCGCTGGTCTATCTCCAGCTTGCGCTCTATCTGCAGCCCAGCCATCCGCTGGCCCTGCTCTCGCTCGCCGACCTCTACGAATCGGTGAAGCGGCCGCAGATGGCGATCAAGATCTACGAGCGCGTCCCCTCATCCTCGCCGTTGAAGCGCAACGCGCAGATCCAGCTTGCCATTGATCTGGATTCCGCCGACCGCAGCGACGAGGCGATCAAGATCCTCAAGGGCGTGATCTCGGAGGACTCCAAGGACATCGAAGCGATCATGGCGCTCGGCAATCTCGAGCGCGGCCGCAAGAAGTTCGGCGACTGCGGTGCGACCTATTCTCAGGGCATCGACGTGCTGCCTGCAGGCAACGACAAGGCCAACAGCGTCTGGTACTATTATCGCGGCATCTGTGAGGAGCGCTCCAAGCAGTGGGGCAAGGCCGAGGCCGACATGAAGAAGGCGCTCGAGCTGCAGCCCGACCAGCCGCATGTCCTCAACTATCTCGGCTATTCCTGGATCGACCAGGGCGTGAACCTCGACGAAGGCATGAAGATGATCAAGCGTGCCGTCGAGCAGCGTCCCGACGACGGCTACATCGTCGACTCTCTCGGCTGGGCCTATTACCGCATCGGCAACTACGAAGAGGCGGTGAAGAACCTCGAGCGCGCGATCGACCTGAAGCCCGAGGATCCCACCATCAACGACCATCTCGGCGATGCCTATTGGCGCGTCGGCCGCACGCTGGAAGCCAAATTCCAGTGGGCGCATGCCCGCGACCTCAAGCCCGAGCCGGACGATCTGCCGAAGATCGAAGCCAAGATCGCCAACGGCATGACGGATGACAGTTCGAATTCTTCCGCCGCGCAGGCGGACAAGAAGAAAGACGACGGCAAGGGCGGCTAATCTCGTTAAGTTCTGGGGGCGTATCGCCGATGCCGGCGTTGATTGAAGAAGGGCGCGCGAAGGTCAATTTGAGCCTTCGCGTGGTCGGCCGTCGTGCCGACGGCTATCATGATCTCGAAAGCGTGGTTGCGTTTGCCGATTGTGCCGACCGACTGACGCTGGAGCCGGGCGGTGAGCTCAAGCTCGCCACCACAGGGCCGCTCGCGGCGGCCTGCGGCGAGACCTCAGACAATCTCGTGTTCAAGGCCGCCAAGCTGCTGGCGGACGCGGTGCCGAATCTGAAGCTCGGTGCCTTCGCGCTCGATAAGGTCTTGCCGGTCGCGGCCGGTATCGGCGGCGGCTCGGCCGACGCGGCCGCGGCGCTGCGCCTGCTCGCGCGTCTCAACAATTTGCCGCTCGACGATCCCCGCCTTCAGAAGGTCGCGCTGGCAACCGGTGCCGACGTGCCGGTATGCCTGCTCTCGCGCGCCTGTGACATGACTGGCGTCGGCGAGCAGCTGTTGCCGCTGGCGTTGCCGAGCATGCCCTGCGTGATGGTCAATCCGCGCGTGCCGGTTGCGACAAAGGACGTGTTCAAGGCCCTTGGCCTGCGCAATGGCGAACTCCTGGTCGGGGCCACCTCGGTCCTCGGAGCTCCGGCCTGGCCGGAAGAGGGCGCCACCATTGCAGACTGGGTCGACGTTCTCGAAACGGTGGCCAACGATCTCGAAGCGCCCGCGATGCGCATCGAGCCCGTGATCGGCGACGTGCTGAGCGCCTTGCGCGACTCGACCGGCGTCAAGCTGGCGCGGATGTCCGGCTCCGGAGCGACGTGCTTTGCGATATACGGTGCGCCCGCTGACGCGCATGCCGCCGCAGAGAAGATTCGGCGCGACCACCCCGGCTGGTGGGTGCATGCGGGGACGCTGAGCTAAGTATTTCCCCGGCGACGGTCTCGTAGGGTGGGCAAAGCGACTTGTCCGCCGTAGCTCGAAGAGCGAAGGCGGAAGCGTGCCCACGCATTTTTTTGCGATTGAGAGAGGCGGGGGCACGGCGCAAGGGCGCCTTTGCTCACCCTACGGTAGCTCGCCAAGCCCTAGAAACTGCCTGATCTCACCCAGCACTTCTTCCGGCTTGTCGTGTTGCAACCAGTGCCCGGCACCGGCGATGGTTGCGATGCGCGCCTGCTGGAAATAGCGCTCCAGGCCCGCTGAGCGCGCGCCGGCGAGAAAGCTTTCGCCAGCGTTCAACAGCAGCGTCGGGCACGTGATGCGCGACCACAGCGCGATGTGATCGTCCGGCCAGAGCCGGTGCGGCGCCGAAACGCGCTGGTAGGGATCGAACTTCCAGCTATAGGTGCCGTCCTCGTTCCGTCGCGCGCCATGCGTGGCAAGATGCAGCGCGAGGTCGCGGGTGAGGCGCTTGTTGTGAAGCACCATCTGCGCCGCGGCATCCTCGAGCGTCGCATAGCGGCGCGCCGTTCGGTCGTGCAGCCTGTCGAGCTGGCTGACCCATTTACCGATGCGTTCATGCGTCGGCGGCTTGGGTGAATCGGGTAGCATCGTCACGCCATCGAGCACGACGAGCTTGTCGACCAGTTCGGGGAACGCCCCCGAGAAAATCAGGCTCACCATGCCGCCCATCGAATGGCCGATCAGCGTCACGCGCGGCGCTGCAATGCTGCGGACGAGCTGGACGAGATCGTAGACATATTCGGTCAGCGCGTAGCTGCCGCCTCTGGTCCAGTCGGAATCGCCGTGGCCGCGCAGATCGGGCGCGATCACATGGAAGTGCGGCTGCAGCGAGCCGGCGATGGCGTCCCAGCTCCGGCAATGATCGCGGCCGCCATGCACCAGGATGAGCGGCGGCGCGCCCGCGTTGCTCCAATCGGCATAATGCAGTTGCAGGCCGTGCGATTCATAGAAGCGGCTTTGCGGGGCGCTAGCCATTTGCCGGCCGCCGTGCCAGCGCGAGCGAGAGACCGAGGCCGGCGATGAAGATGCCAGACCCCTGCGTGAGGCGCCGCATCAGACGCGGCCGCCCGATCAGTTGTGTGCGGGTTGCGGATGCCATCAGCACCACGACGATGTCGGCGAGCGTGTTCAGCGCCACCGAGATGGCGCCGAGCAGGATGAACTGCAGCGTGGGGCTCGTACCCGCCGGATCGATGAATTGCGGAATGAAGGCGAGGAAGAATGCCGCGGTCTTCGGATTGAACGCCTCGATCAGCACGCCGTCACGGAATGCGCGCTTGTCGCCGACAGGCTCGCTCTCAAGCGACAGCATCCGGCTTGCACCACGAAATGTCTTGATGCCGAGCCAGATCAGATAGAGCGCACCGACGAATTTGACGGCGGCGAACAACTCGGCGCTGGCCAGGATGACCGCGGAGATGCCGAGGCCGCCGGCGATGACATGAACCAGTCCGCCCAGCGCCGTGCCGGCGGTCGAGGCAAAGCCGCCGGCGCGCCCCTCCGACAATGTTCGCGCCGCGACGTAGAAGATGCCGGGGCCCGGAATGGCGGCAATGACGAGGGCGGCAGCGAGGAATAGCCAAAAATTCGTTTCGCTCATCCTGCCTTGGTAGCGATGCCGTGCGCGATTGCAAGCCCGGTCCGCTAGCCTATGCGGCGGAAGATCGCGCTGGCGTTGACCCCGCCGAAGCCGAAGCCGTTGGAGATCGCGTGCTGCATCGGCATGGGACGTGCAGCACCGGCAACGATATCGATCCCTTCCGCACCCGCATCCGGATTTTCGAGATTGAGGGTCGGCGGCGTGATCTGGTCGCGCAGGGCAAGCACGGTGAAGATCGCCTCCAGTCCGCCGGCGGCGCCGAGCAGATGGCCGGTGGCCGATTTGGTCGCACTGACCGCGATGGATTTGTTGCGGCCGAACAGCGCGCCGATCGCGCCAAGCTCGCTCTCGTCGCCGGCAGGCGTTGAGGTCGCATGGGCGTTGAGATGCTGCACATCGGCGGGCGCAAGCTTCGCCTGCCGGAGCGCGATCTCCATGGCGCGGCGGGCGCCGTCGCCATCGGGCGGCCCCGACGTCATGTGATAGGCGTCGGCAGTGGTGCCATATCCCACAAGCTCGGCGATCGGTGTGGCGCCGCGCGCCAGCGCATGTTCCAGCTCCTCGATCACCAGTATGCCGGAGCCTTCGCCCATGACGAAACCGTCGCGGTCGCGATCGAACGGGCGTGAGGCACGCATGGGCTCGTCGTTGAAGGAGTTCGACAGCGCGCGGGCCGCCGCAAAGCCGCCGAGGCTGACGATGTCGATGCAGGCCTCCGCGCCGCCGCAGATTGCGACATCGGCTTCGCCCGCGCGGATGATGCGTGCGGCATCGCCGATCGCCTGCACGCCGGCGGCGCACGCGGTGACCGGCGTGCCCAGCGCGCCCTTGTAGCCGTATTTGATCGAGACGTGGCCGGCGGCGAGGTTGGCGAGGAACGAGGGGATCGTGAACGGCGACAGCCGGCGCGGGCCGCGTTGCTCGGTGATGCGCACGGCCTCCGCCATCGCGGGAAAACCGCCTACGCCGGAGCCGATGATCGTCGCGGTGCGCTCCTGTGCAGATGCATCCTGTGGCGTCCATTTGGCCTGCGCGACGGCTTCCGCGGTGGCGAGCAGCGCGAACAGGATGAAGCGGTCCATCTTGCGCTGATCCTTTGGCGCAGCGGCGTCGGCCGGATCGAAGCCGCCGTCGGCATCATCGGCTTTGTCGGGTACGAGACCGGCAATGCGCGCGGGCAATGCCTGCGACCATTGAGGCAGCGGGCGCAGCCCGCTTTGACCCGCGAGCAGCCGGCGCCAGGATATCTCGACACCACAGCCGAGCGGCGATACCGCGCCCATTCCAGTCACGACGATACGACGCATGTCAGTCTCCAGCCGGTGCGAGGTCCGGGTTCATAGCTTTGAGCAAGGTGAGCCGTCGCCGCATTAGGCGGCTCGCGGCAGGACCGGCAACCACCACCGCATTGGCGAGCGTGATCGGCTGTCGCTCGGCGGCGTCGACCACGACCGGATCGAGTGGCCGAAGATCGTTCCTGTCGGCCAGCAGGATGGATTCACCCTTCGGCGCAAGATGCTTGTTGCCCCAGGCGAGCAGCGTTGCGATCACGGGAAAGAAATCCCGCGCCTTGTCCGTCAGCACATATTCGCAACGCGGCGGCCGCTCCTGATAGCGGCGGCGGACGAACATGCCGGTCTTGGTGAGATGGGCGAGGCGCCGCGACAGGATGTTCGGCGCGATGCCGAGATTGCGCTCGAACTCGTCGAACCGCGTCGAGCCCTGCAAGGCGTCCCGCAGGATCAGGATGCTCCACCATTCCCCGACCGTCTCGACGGCGCGGCCGACCGGACATTCCTGGATGGAAGGCAATTTGGGCTGCATGGCGGGGAAGGTAGGAGAGTAACTTGCGAAATGCAAGTAACTATACGCGCTCCTGCTCCGGACGCAGCGCATCGCGTTTTCAGCGGTGCGCTGCAGAGCCGGGGTCCATGTTGCTGATCACTGGATGTCGCGTAGGTCCCGGCTCTGTGCACCAACGCAAACGGCGCTGTAGCGTCGTCCGGGACACGGGAGTTGAGCGACGGCTGTGCGCCGTACTCCGTCATTGCGAGCGCACATATCCATCACCGTCACCCTGAGGTGCTCCCCTCTTCGGCGAGCCTCGAAGGGCGACGGCCCGGCTGCATCCGGGCCGTACATCCTTCGAGGCTCCTCATGGGACGCATTGCGTCCCGTGCCTCGCGCCTCAGGACGACGGTGCTAAGAGCAGTGCAGATCGATAGAGCTCGCCGCGCTCAATGCGACCGTGCCAGGCAGAACGCCACCACCTGCTCTAGCGCGCTCTTCATCGGCGAGGACGGGAACAGCGCCAGCGCATCGACCGCCATGGCGCCGTAGTGCTGGGCGCGGCTCAGCGTGTCCTCGAGCGCGCGGTGCTTGTTCATCAGGCCGATGGCGTGGTCGAGATCGGCATCGCCGATCTCGCCGCGCTCCAGCGCCTTGATCCAGAAAGCGCGCTCGGAGTCGTTGCCGCGGCGGAACGCGAGCACGACGGGCAGAGTGATCTTGCCCTCGCGGAAATCGTCGCCGGTGTTCTTGCCGAGTTTGGCGCTCTTGCCGCCATAGTCGAGCACGTCGTCGACCAGCTGGAAGGCGATGCCGAGATTCATGCCGACGGAGCGGCAGGCGGTCTGCTCGGCCTTTGGGCGGTTGGCGATGACGGGGCCGACCTCGCAGGCCGCCGCGAACAGCTCGGCGGTCTTGCCGCGGATCACGGCGAGATATTCGTCCTCGGTGGTCGCGGTGTTCTTGGCGGCTGCGAGCTGCATCACCTCGCCCTCGGCAATGGTGGCGGCGGCTGCCGAAAGAATGTCCAGTGCGCGCAGTGATCCGACCTCGACCATCATGCGGAACGCCTGGCCGAGCAGGAAGTCGCCGACCAGCACGCTCGCCTCGTTGCCCCAGAGCATGCGCGCCGACAGCTTGCCGCGGCGCATCTCGCTCTCGTCGACGACGTCGTCATGGAGCAGCGTCGCGGTATGCATGAACTCGACAGACGCGGCGAGCTTGATGTGGCCGTCGCTGGTGTAGCCGGCGAGGTTCGCCATCGCCAGCGTCAGCATCGGCCGCAGCCGCTTGCCGCCGGAGGAGATCAAATGGTTGGCGACTTCAGGGATGATGGTCACGTCAGACCCAGTCCGCGACAGGATCGTGGCGTTGACGCGCTCCATGTCGGGGGCCACAAGGGCAACCAGCTCTTCGATCGACGCGCCGGGAGTTTCGAAAGGTACGATGACGGCCACGCCGGTCTCCAATATTTGCCCCGGAGGGGCTATTCTGATGGAAAGACAATAGAAACTGGACGGGGATGCGGCAAGGCCTGTGGAACCATTGACATTTGCCGCTTTCACCCCTTTCAGGCAGGAGGCTCGTCTTGCGTGAATTGGTTCGGACCAACGATATCGTGCTGGTGTCGGCGATCGGCGCGCTGCTCGACGGCGCCAACATCCATCATCTGGTGCTGGACCAGAACATGAGCATCATCGAGGGCTCGCTCGGCGTGCTGCCCAGGCGGATCCTGGTCCATGAGGACGATGCCAGCGAGGCCCGGCAATTGCTGACCGACGCCGGCCTCAGCCACGAACTGCGCGGCGATGATTGACGTCGTCACAGATCTCACCGAGGACGCCTTTCTCGGCGGCCAGCTGCTGCTCAAGCAGAAGCGATCCGGCCACCGGGCAGGGCATGACGCCATCCTGCTTGCCGCTGCGGCCGAGGCCCGCGACGGCGACCGTGTGGTCGATCTCGGCGCCGGCGTCGGCACGGCTGGCCTCGCGCTGGCCCGGCGCGTTGGCGGGATCAAGCTTTGCCTCGTCGAAATCGATCCGGAGCTGGCCGAACTCGCGCGCGCCAATGCGGCCGCGAATGCGATTGCCGCTGATGTGATCGTGCTCGACGTCACCGCCGACGCGCAGGCTTTTGCTGCCCATGAGCTCACGCCTGATAGTGCGGATTGCGTGTTGATGAACCCGCCCTTCAACGATCCCGCGCGGCACCGCGGCTCGCCGGACCAGGCGCGTCACACCGCGCATGTCGCCACGAACGAGACGCTGCATGGCTGGGTGCATGCAGCGCGGCGCATCCTGCGAACGAACGGTGTGCTCACGCTGATCTGGCGCGCAGATGGAATCGCAGATGTCTTGGCAGCGCTGTCACGCGGCTTCGGCAGCCTGTCGATCCTGCCGGTTCATGGCGACGCGGGACGTCCAGCGATCCGCGTGCTGGTGCGCGCGGTCAAAGGTGGACGGGCGCCGATGCGATTGCTGCCGGGCTTCATGCTCAATGATGAGTCAGGCGTGCCCAAAAAAGAGGTGCGGAATATTCTGGAAGGGAGAGCGGTCTTGCCGCTGGCGGAGCCGTGACGGCTTACTGGGGAAGCGATTCCGACTGCTGTTCTGGCTGGGACGTAAAGCGAATCGCCGTAAACAGCGCGCCCATCAGCATCAACAGCAGATAGATCTTCATGTCGTTTCCTCCGCTGCCTCATTGCAGCTTCCCAACTGGGATTCTGCAAAACACGTTCCAGGCACCAGCAATGACAGTCGCGTGATAAATAAGGGTTAACCAGAGGTGACGGCATGGCCGAACAATTGAACGATCGCGAGAATTCCGGCCTGGCCGACAAGCTCATGCAATATCTGCCGGCGCGCTTGCGCCCCGGTGCCGCGGTCGTACCGGTGGTGCGGCTGTCCGGGGTCATCGGCGCGGTCACGCCGCTGCGTCCGGGCATGACGCTGGCGGGCCTCGCCCGCGTGCTGGAGCGGGCGTTTTCATACCGGAACGCCAAGGCGGTCGCGCTGGTGATCAATTCGCCCGGCGGCTCGCCGGTGCAGTCGCGCCAGATCTATCTGCGCATCAAGCAGCTCGCGGCGGAGAAGAAGCTGCCCGTGCTGGTGTTCGTCGAGGACGTCGCGGCCTCCGGCGGTTACATGATCGCCTGCGCCGGCGACGAGATCTTCTGCGATCCGTCGTCGATCCTCGGATCGATCGGCGTGGTCGGCGGCAGCTTCGGTTTCCAGGATGCGATCAAGCGGCTCGGCATCGAGCGGCGCCTCTACACGGCAGGCGCCCACAAGGCGATGCTCGATCCGTTCCTGCCTGAAAACCCCGACGACGTCGCCAAGCTGAAGGCACTCCAGCGCGAGATCCACCAGATCTTCATCGCGCTGGTGAAGGACAGCCGCGGCGCAAGGCTGAAGGGCGCGGACGACGTCCTGTTTACGGGCGAATACTGGGCCGGTGAGAGCTCGATCGCGCTGGGGCTCGCCGACGGGATCGGCGATATCCGCTCAACTCTTCGTGCCCGCTATGGCGAGAAGGTTCTCACCCCCGTGATCGCGCAGCCCTCCGGGCTGCTGTCCGGCCTGTTGGGGCGGAAATCGCCCGGCGCGGGCCAGCTTTCGGCCATGGAATCAATGGCTGGGCTACCGGATGAGCTGATCTCGGCCGTCGAGACGCGGGCGATTTGGGCGAAATTCGGGTTCTAGGTTCGGCTCCCCCGCGCCATTTGGTCCGTGCTGAGCCAATTGCGGCGCGGCCCGGACTGCGCGAGAATGTGTGTGGGGGCTGAGCACTACACGAGGATCGACCGATGCCGCCGTTCGTCGCATTTGCGGGCGTTCTGGGTGGGCTTGCCGTGGTCCGCTGGGCCTACAAGACCGCACTCAGGATCAACGAGGAGCTGGAGGAGATGCGCCTGTCGCGCGTCGCGGAGGCCGCCCATATGGGGACCATCCAGACGCTGAAGCGTGACCCCGTGACCGGGGCGTATAGGCCGGGTTAGTACCCTTTTCAGGCCCACCGTCGTTCCGGGGCGATGCAAAGCATCGAACCCGGAATCTCGAGATTCCGGGTTCGAT
>NZ_JAKLTZ010000024.1:0-70728 GCF_022012555.1 Bradyrhizobium zhengyangense
CATCGTCGATCTCATCCTTCGGCCGCCGTCTCAGCAATGCCCATATTGCCGAAAGCAAATCCTTGAAAAACAGCGGCCAAAACACATTCTGCCAAAGTAGTGCTAATACGACATTCCAGCTCGCGTCCAGTTCCGTAATCTTCACGACACAGCGAAAAGCCCGCCGTCGCGGACAGCGGGCTTCATCTGATCTGGGCCTGTAGGTTACTTACGAGGCATCGCGACGCTCCCGGAAAGCCTCGGAGACGCAGCCGAGGATCAGGCCGTCCTCCGAGTAGTGCTCGCTGTACTCCTCAGCGAGCTTATCGATTTCGTCATCGGTCAGGTCGGCGCTGATCTCTTCCGCGCGCTCGGCCAGTTCGTCCGCCGTCCACACCGTTGCGAGATCTTCCGAAACGAACGTTTCTTCCGACAAGCGGTGCTGAATGTAAGCTCGGGCCCGCTGCGCGTCGTCGCCCAACTCAGCGTAATCCGTATCGAGCTCCTGCATGTAGCCGTCCAACACGCGCTGGAGCTGTGGCATCAGCTCATGGGCGATGCTCTCCAGTCGGCAGCCGAGCACGTTCGACGGAACCGTCCAGCGAAAGACATGCCCGAGAACCTCGTCGTCAGCGAGCTGATCCCCGACATCGTAGGTAACCTGGCCCGTCCTGCAATCGAGCTGCAAGACAGCACGCAAGATTTCTCCGCCGTCGTCGACGAACAGAGGCGCCAAGGCGTCAGAGTTAGTGGGGAGATAGTAAGCGATCTTCATGTGAACTCCATGTTTCGGGTTAGTGAATTAGTGACTTAGCCGCCGCGAAACCATCACGGCAGCATCCGCCATCAGGCGAGAGCCTGAAAACCCGCGCGAACGCGGAATATGACTGACAGACCCGCGCGAACGCGGAAATAAGCCACCACCGAAAGTGGAGGTTCAGCCCACCAACACTTTCGTCGATGAGCACGCGAAAATTAGCGTGACGGACCGATGGCATCAAGGGGGCAACTCTTGATGTTTGGGACAGAGTTAACGTCGCTTAACAGAGTGGTGCGCATGGCTTCATCAGGGCCGCTGGGACTTGGTGGAGCAACGGTCGTGCCGATCGGCTTCTGCGCGAAAGCTGGACCGAGCGCATAGGTGCCGCCGACGGTCGAACCAACCGTCACCGACCCTCGATCAATCGACGGGGGTGCGCCCGGCTGAGATTGGATGCTCTAGATGCAAGCGAAGCGTGAGGTCGACATGATTGGTTGCGCCGTCCTCCCACGAAGCGGGGCGGTTGGCGCGCATACGGGTTTCCATGATCTTTGTGCAACGGTAATCCTCGCATGACGGCGCCGGCTTCTTGCAGAACGGGAAGTCCAGAGTTGCGACTACGTCAGCATGGCTAGGCAACGCCAGGCTCGGATCCGAGCACGACGAGATCGAAAGATTCGGCCCGTGGCGCCATGGCTCAGGCGCGGGCCATAGTCGCCACTCGGAACGAAACGTCTTCTCTTAGCTCCGCCAACGATACCGCCGCACCGGAAAACCGCTTCCGCCCATCAAGTCCAATGACGAGGCAGCGGCCGCGGAAAACCGCATCGTCTTTCTGCCACTCATAGCGATCAGTCATAGCATCCACTCGGCAGAGCACAACATCACTTCCTGGAGCGCGGTAGCAAACTCTGATCTCGCCGCCGAGCCGATGCTGCAAAGCCAGCATCTTCGGCGCGATGGATACCGGTTCAATCGACTGCCGCTCGGGGTCAATCTCGATAGCGCGTACCAAGGCCTGCTTATCCGCCGTCTTGAATTCCTCGATCGAGGCCCAACGCACCATCTGAATTACGTGGGATGGATCCACAAGTGCGGACGCGCGCTCGCCCGAATCTACGCTGCAGCCGACGACTAGTGCAGGTCCACCTATCGGACGCGACCCGCCGAGGATAAAACCGTCTCCCCCCGCGGCTTTGGCAGCGAGCACAACGTCGCCCCGCGGAAGCCTCAGAACCGTCGCCGGCTTCTCGCTAAAAAAACGAATTGTGGCTTCGCGGACTGACTGTGACTCGATGACATCGATCGTCTTTGCGGTCGGATCGATTAGAACTGCTCTCATGACATCTCTCGTTGCTTCACGGCGATCTCAAAAATACGATCGCGCCACAGCGAGCAAAGATCAACCACACGAGCGCAAAAAGTGGCGGACAGTTAAAGAAACCGCGCTATCGCTAGGCGGCGAGTCTGACGCTGAGGACAAACACGCCTCTCTCCTCCGATCACACTCTCCCGGTCGGCACAGCGACCACCAATACAAGCTGCCTAGTTCAGGGTCATCGCGCACAAATGCGCGCAAGCTTTCTCTCTCTACTCTCGTGACCGGCGATGAGTCCGCCAACTGTCCTTCGACAGGCGGCGAACGTCCGGGGCCAGATCCATTCCTTCTGGTACAGGCCCCTGCGCAGGCTGAACGGCGTGTCGGTGGGCGTACTTGACCAAGGGGGCGAGCGTCCTGTCCTTGTTCAGGCCATAGGTCAAACTGCAGCACCGGTCCGCCCTCCGGCCTACGCCTTCGTCAGCAGCGCGCACGGTCTCCCTGCATCCGCGGTCGGTCGTCCCGTCGGCATTCGCCAAGCGGGTGACCACCGCCCGCACGAGATCCCGAATGTCGAGCGAGGGCTCGCCGGACTGGTAGAGTCCGAGGACGGGGTCGCGCAGCGTCGCGTCGAACGTCTGCGCGTCCAGTTGACCTCGTTCCCTCATGCGCTGGCGCTGCGCACGCTTGCGCTTGGCGAGAGTTTTTGCTGGCGGCCTGTTCTTCATGCGGAGCAGGAGGCCGCGCGGGCATTAATTTAAACTACAGCGGAACGTGACCGGTCACGCCGATCAGAACGGCATGTCGTTCTTCCCGCCCGGTAGTCCGATCGCCGGCCCGCAGTTTTCATCCGCTTCGCCGGCCCGGACAGCTGCGTCGACGTAGCGCGTCCGCATGCGACGCAAGGTCTTCTTGGCCTGCTCGATGGAAAACCCGCGCCCGTGCAGGTCCAACAACGCACGTTGAACAAGATCTCTATCCGTCCAGGTCATCTCCGAAAGACGGCTGGTGATCAGCGAGTGAACGAGCGCCATTCCGATCTCCCGGGATGATGGTGCGCGGAGCCGATCCATCCGATTCCTCCAGGCCGCGGACCTCAAACGCGTCTGCGCGCGCACGATCTCCGGAGGCACGCGCCGGCCGGTCGACTTGGGCTTGAAGGGTCGACTGTCCGGACGGCAGTCGTTGTCGCGCCAGTGCTCCGTCCTCTTCGTCTGATCGATGGAGGCTACGATGCGGTCGATCTCTGATGGATGCATTCTGGATTCCCCGGACACGGCGTGTCTACAACCCCCGGAGGATTACGGGGCGCGTCGGCAAGGATCAAGGCGAGGCTTGGCCGGTGCTCCGAGCTCCGCTGGTCGTGACCGGCTCCGGCACGCTTGGCGCCTGGAAGACCCGCATGGCGCGACCGGATCACCGGCGGAGAGGAGTATGGGATTTGGGCCGGAAGGCCGGACTGCAGGCCCGGAGGTCGTCCGGATGCTTCAATGCAGGGTACGGCTCACCGGCGGGGCGGAAGGCCGGAAGGCCCGGCGACGGTGCGCGGACGCGGCGGCCCCGTACAGGCGCATGATCTCGACGGCCCGGAGGTCGGGGTCATCGTCGATGTCGCGCAGCAGACGACGTGCCGGGTCAGTCTTCGGGCCCGACGCGGTTGGTTTGGCCTCGCTGGGGCCTCCGGAGGCCGGCTCTAAGGTGGATTCGGAGGTCTCGATGGCCGGATCCCGGGGCTCGGAGGTGCTGGTGACCTCAGGTTCCTGGATGACGGGAGACGCATCGATGTGGGTATCAGGCTTGGCTATATATCTGGAAGCATCGCGGAATCGGATCAAAACGACCTCGAGCCACTTGTAGACCGTTGATTTTCCCAGCTTTCCGGATTTGATGATCCAGGACGCGACTGCGGCCTCGTCGTTCAGGTCACCGCCGACGCGTTCGAAGAGCGCGACCTGATCGTGCATGATCGCGCGCGATGCCGCGCCCCGGTTGGCACTCGTGATGGTGCCGGCCAGCTTCTTGCGATTGTCACCCTGCTTCTTTCGGGCCTCCGGGAGCTCCGCCCCGGTCAACTCCGGGCCGTTGTAGAGCTCGAGATCGCGGAAGCGATTGTCGCCGTCGTACTGGCGGGTTCGGCGGGACGGCCGATTGACGCTGCGCGAGTCGATCTGCCGTTTGAGAATGCTGCGGATCTCGAACGTGTCTGCGACAGCAAGGACTCGTGGCACGACGTGCTTCTCGGCCCAGGCGCGGAAGGCGGTCTCGGACTCGCGGGCCGCCGTGAACTCGGCGCACTTGGAGCGGAAGCCGGCCGTGATCTCGGCGCGGAAGATCTCGGTGACGGTGTGATAGTCGCGCTTCGAGATCGGCAGGTCCTCGACGGCGCAGCCGCGGAGCTTGGCCGCCCGGCGACGCATCTCCTTCTCGTTGGTGCTCACGGTCGGCAGGTGATCAATGAAGTCCTGCAGTGTGCAGAAGTTCTCGTCGCTGCAGGCGATCGACCAATAGGGAGACAAGGGATTCTTAACTTTTCCGACGTTGAGGTAACCGACGTCCGCGCCGAGCGGGATCAGGTGCGACGTCAGCGCGCGCTGCACCATATTGTAGGTCCGCACAGGCTTGGACCTGGACTTCCCGCACACTCCGACCTCGAAATCCGGAGGCAGAATCCAGATCAGGTGCGGGTTCTCCACCTCTCCGGCTGCGTTCAGGCGATAGACGATGACGTTCGGGAACAGCTGCGGCCCCAGCGCTTTCAGCAGTTCCTTGCGCAGCGTTGCGAGGTCCGGCCAGACGTTGTCGAGGTCGACGGCGATCTGGCCCCGCACCGTCCAGTAGCCGATGGTGATGTAGGGCTGATCGCGCAGGAAGATCGGCTCGATGCCGGTCTCCTTCGGAGTGACGACGCGCGTCTTGTCGTTGCCGTACTCCGCATTTTTCGGCAGGCGCTTGTTGAACAGCTCGAGCCCCACGATATTCAGTTTCGAGCGCAACGAGATGATGCGGCCGGTCTTCGGACACACGAAGGTCTCGGAGAAGGATTCGTAGCGCCGCCCGGCGATCGAGCAGAACGACGCCGTGTATGTGAACCGTTGCAGGCGCTCACGGATCGCCGCGCGGTCCTTGGCGGGACGCTGCATCTTTTGGAGGACGTGCTCGGGGATCTCGCCGCCGCGCGTCGGGCCCGTGTCCTCCTCGTCCATGATGTCGATGCGCGAGGCGAACCGCATCCAGGCGTTCATGTCCGCGTCGGCGGCAGCCTTGTCGCGCTCGGTCATGAAGCGGATCCAGCCAGCCTCGCGATCGACGCCGAGCTCCGGCGGCACGGTCCAGCGTGCATCCGCCTCAAGCGGGCCGGTCAGCACGGTCTGCTGCCGACCCTTGAAGACCGTGACGGTGGGGACATGGTTGATGAGCGGGCCGTAAGTCGCCGTCAGGTAATCCCAATCCTTACGCATGAGCGGAAACCGCTCGCGGCCCTCCCACGAGGGCGCATCCGGGTCCGCCACCTCCGCCAGGCGGCGCTTCAAGGTCTCGAATACATCCTCGTCGAGATCGGCGGCGGCCGATTGAACGGGTGCGGTGTTCCAGCCGATGTCGAGCAACGGATCGACCAACGCCGCAGGGGTCGCGGCGGGCGGGGTCGACTGGGCTGTCGTGGCTTTAAGCATTCGATTTCCGGATGATGGACCCGAATCCTAGGGGCCGCTCTGGCAGAATGTCAACGCTCTAGACGAAATTACCTAGGGAAATCAGCGTAATAGTTGCCATCATTGGGTGGGAAGCTAACGCTCCAGAGCGACGTTCGGCGTGCCGAGTTGCCATCATTGAATCGCGGGAAGGACATCCATTGGCAGGTTTCCGGGCGACAATTCGACTTCTCTGAATATCCGAGACTCGAAGGTTTCACCCCTCATCGTCCGGCATGTCCTCTTCGAGAATGTGCCCGCCGCGCTGTTCATTGATGAACCCCGGCGGCTCTTCGAGCCAGCGATCCGGCGGTCTGAAGTCGAACAGGCTGTCGTTGAGGGCGACGAACCTGGCCCAGGCGGCCCCGAACTTCACAGGGTCGGCCGCCTTCGAGATCGCGGGCCCGTCGCTCAGGATGCGGCCCCAAGGATCGAGCACGGGGTTCCTGGGATCGGCCTGCAGGAATGCGACCAAAAGGCGCTCGATGTACCTCGAGCGGCTCTCGCCTTTTTCCTTCGCCCGAATGTCCAAAAGATCATTGAGGGATTGCTGGACGCGCATGACCAGGCGCCCGTCGCGGAGGCCCTCAGGGCTGACTCCGGATTTTTTCCGGGTCGGCGCCTTCCTGTCGCGCTTGGGTCGCGGCAGCGGAACCGGCCTCGGTATTTCCGAATCCTTAGCCATGTTTTTCGAATCCTTGCTCTGAGGGCCGGAATCGGCCCGGATCGCCGGGCCGATTCCCTTGTGCGGACCGAGATCGAAGTGTACAGAGACTGTATGTACAACGACGACTATCGGCGACACGGAGTACAGGAGAGTTAGACCATGACTGCAAAGGATTCGTCTACAGCCCTCCGCCGCCGCCATGCCGAGCTACTGCGCCTGATCGAGGAGGACCGCGCGGAGAGCGCTCCGCCGCGGCCGGAGCGTCCGGAGGACCGCCGATGAGTAATGAGCAGATGCTGATGTGGCTCGCGGCTTTCGTGCGCTCACCCAACCGCTGGGTTGCGCTGCGGTCTGCAACCGAGCGCACGGCCCTCGCAGGCGTTGAATTGAATCTGCTTCCCGATGGCACTCTGCGCGACGTCAGCGCCGGAGCCGTCGGCAGGCTGGCAACCTGCATCAAGGCGGTCGACCCGCTCATCGCGCTGGCGTGGCAGATGCTGTCTTTGCAGCGAACCGACGCGCCTTTCGTGATCCAGTCGGTCGTCAAAGGCTGCATGGCGCTGCTGACTGGAGCGAAGGGCGACACGCAAGTGGCGCTCGCACACCTGCGGACATGGGACGACATCGCGTGCGGCAGGATCGAAGTCGACGACGACGACTTCTTCCGCGCCGCCACCCGGGAAAACATCGTGGCCAGCGGAATGCCGGCGTGCGTCGAGCTCCTCGACTGCGCAAGGTGGGACGATGCCTTCTCATGGTTATCGGAAGAGAACAAGCGGCAGGCCGGCAACGACGTCGACGCTTGGCCACCCCCGAGGAAATCCGACCGAAAGGTGCAGCGCGATCTGATCAATACGCACGTCGAAATGCTGTGGTCGCAAGGTGTCGCATGGTGCGGCGATCTCGCGCTCGCATGGCAGATGATGATGTGCGATCCGCGTCGCCCGCCCTCGTTCCAGGCGGTCATGCCGCAACTCACTTGGTCGCTGGAAAAGCGGTCTGTCGTGAGCGACGCCGGACTGCAGGATCTGCTGCACGCGAAGCTCGCGGTTTGGTGGCTGGGGGCCGCTGGGCGATGGGAAGATTCTGACACCTCGATCTTCAGGATTGCTGACATGAAAACCGCGGGACACGAGTACCACAGCGCGCCACTCGCCGAGTTCGACGGCGATCCTTCTCTGCTGTCGCTGAAGGAATCGCGGCCCGTTGGCCCGTCCGTTGTCGTGATGCGGAAAGATCGCGCCGAGGAGCGTGGTCTGCCGCAGGGCTGGAAGGACCTGCGCGACCAAGCGCTGCCGCTCGTGATCTGCCGCGACGCCGCCGAGGTGCGCGAGCGCCTGCAGGACGAGTATCCGCACGCGTGGCGCGAGGTCGCGATGCTGACGCAGGATCTGCGCAGCGGCGAGCCTGTGCGCATCAAGCCGACTCTGCTGGCGTCGCGGCAGCCGGGCACAGGCAAGACGCGCCTGGTTAGGCGACTGGCCGAGGCCATCTCGCCGGAAATGTACATCTATCGGTTCGACGCTGCGTCAGCATTCGACGGCATGTACGGAGGGACGCCGAAGGGCTGGTCGAGCGCGCAAGCGAGCGTGCCAGCACGAGCGATCATGGCCTCGAAAACGGCCAATCCGATCGCGTGCGTTGATGAGATCTGCAAGGCTGGAACTGGCGACCACAACGGAAACCTATGGAGCGCCATGACCCCTCACCTTGAGATTGAAACTTCGTGTAGATATCGTGAAAGTAGCATCGATGCGGAGCTCGACCTCAGCCACGTGATCCACCTGGCCACCGCTAACTCCGTGGAGCGCCTGCCGTCGCAGTTGCGCGACCGGATGCGGGTAATTCGAATACCGGCGCCGACACTGGCGCACCTCCCGCGGCTAGCGGCCCTGGTGATGCGCGATCTCGCCGCCGAGGACGACGCCCGCAGCTGCGAGGAGCCCCTCGCCGCCGACGAGCTGGAGATCCTCGGCCGTGCCTGGGCGCGGGAGAGGTTCTCGATGCGCAAGCTGCAGCGACTGGTCGCCGCCACGCTGGAAGCCCGCGATGCATGCGCGAGGAGACACTGATGTCGATCGAGGAGAAGTCCCTGCTCAACGACGTGGAGTCGTACCTGCGCGGCGAGGAGCCGTCGGCTGACGTTCTCGAGAAGGCGCCACATCTAGAAGAGTGGAGGCCAGCAGTCGAGCGAGGCCCCGGCTTTCGATACGCGATGACGCTGCAAGGAATTCCGTTCGGCCATCCGCGCGTGCCGGACGGCAAGCCGACCACAACCGGCGCTGTCGTGTGGCTCGATCGCAAGGGCCGCTGGGCGCGCACGATGTCACGCGTGTGGACGCTCGGACAGCCGGCGGGCACCGAGATCCCGATAGATGCAATCGACACATGACGCCCCAGATGGAACGCCTGCTGGAAAGGCTGCAGACGGGATGGCAGCCGACGAACGATGAAATCGACATGCGAGTTCGCAGGCGCGGGCTGTCGAATTGTCGCTTCGCTGTCGACCTGCTGGCGTATCCGGAGACACCGAGGTCTCCGGATGGGCGCGCGCCGAGACGCTGATTGGTCGCGGCGGCGATGGCCGGATGACCTGGACGGGAGAAATCCTCTGGATCGACGGCGAGCTCCGTTGGGCGCTCTGCGACGACGCCTTCTGGTGACGGCAGCTAACTCGAGTTCCCTTCACATAGCATGCGCGATTGAAGCCATACCTCGCAGTGTGCGCAAGGCTAAAGATAGCGTGCGATCGCCTCTTCTAAGGCCTTAGCCTCACAACGCGCGAAAAATCTGCGGCAAGGGTTCTGGAGGCCCTTCGTAGGACCACCAAGGAGCGCTCGTGATGTTCTACATCGCAATGGTCGCCATGACGGGCACCGGCCTGTATACGTCTATCGGATTCGCACCGAGGTGGATCGTCAGGTACATCCGCGACAAATTCAAATGTAGTGCGTCCGAGGCTCGCGCGATCCTTCACATTCTGAAATCCGGCCAGCAGCCGTTTTCTTCATAACGCCCGGTCCGATGCGCGCAGCCATCGGCGAGCAGCCGCAGCGCGACCATCTTCCAGAGTGAGCCGCCGTCGTAACGGCGCAGCGCCTCCTCGCGAGCGATCTCGACGACGCGGAAGCGCTTCAGGCACTAGACTTTCAACTCCGATGGCCTGATCTCCGCGAGCGTGCGATCGGCGCGCGGCTTGGTCGTCGCTGCCCTGGAATCCGACAGCACCGCCGCCGACCAGGCGTCGTCGTCCTCGACGCCGATGCACTTGCGCTGGTTCTCGGCCATGCGCCTCGCCGTTTCCCCCGCCTTCTGCTGCTTCGCGTTCGGGAACGCCATTCAGCTGGCCGCATCGTCGTCCAGCTCTCTCATGATGCGGTCGCGATGCTCGATGTGCTGGATGCGCGTACGTCGGAAGGTCTCGAGCAACATCAAGGCATCGTCGGTGTCGTGGCCGTTGCTAGCGAGGTCGGCGATCCGACCTCCTGCTCCGCGATGTGCCGCCGCCCCTGCACGACGTGCCGCTCTGCCTCTTCCAGATGTCTCAAAACCATCGCGCGATCCATGACCGTTCGCCCTAGACATAAGAACAAATAGAGACATAATAGTTGCTCGTCGAATTAGGAATCTGTCGCCATGGCCGCCCCCGTCGAGCAACACGGTCTCGTCGATGAAGCTGCTGCAGAGTTGGATGTCGCGGCCGCGCAGGGCGTGCGGCGGCGATCCTGCACTCTACCATAAAGGCGCTGATCGTCGCGAACAGGTTGCTCGGGCAGGATTTCGCCGACGTCTACGCAAGGCGAGCGCGGGATTCCTGCGCGGGCGGCGGGTGCCGAAGCGCAAGGAACTCAAAGTGAGCCGTCGAAAATCTGTTACTCGCATCGAAAAGCCATTACGAGACGGCCTGATGTCGAAAATCAATTACTGTGGCCGGGCCGCTTCAAGGATTGCGAAACGCATCTCGATGCGATCGTGACCCAGTTATTACCCAGCCTCGCCGGCGCGCGCCATGCGGCGTCGCGTTGCGAGGGCTTACCAAACCATTTCAGGGAGATGCTTGGTGGGCGCACCAGGGCTCGAACCTGGGACCCGCTGATTAAGAGTCAGCATTTCTCAAAAGGAGGCACCGCGTAAAGCGCTCGGCCTTCTCCTAGGGCGCATGGACAACCCATCTTGGTGTGCCGAGCAAGAGGCGCATTGCCTGCCGTCCGTATTCGAATCCTCAGGCTCTGCAGGGCAATTTGGGGGTACGAAGCGTGGTACGAACTTGGGAGATTTCGACAAGGCAGCAATACAGCCCGTATTCTTGGTGGCGGGGAGGGTCTCGAACACCCGACCCAGGATTATGATCGCCGGGCTCGAGGTTATGGGTATCGCTACGGCAGATATCCCGTCGCGTGCGGCAACGGTGCAGACATCGATATCCGGGATGGCAATGTTACCCGACAAGGACAGTGCCTCCGCAGTCTCAACAGGGCCGACAGGGTCTACGGCGAGGACTATTACGATCGCCGCCCTCGGCCCCGATATTATCGCTATTTTGAGAAAGCCCGCCAGCGTGAGCGGGGGGCCTCTACCTTGTTGGAGCCGGGCGCCATCTGCTTGTTACGGAATAAGACACAGGATCCGAATTGCGCCCTTGACCTCCGAAGGCTCGACGCCCTAGTGATCGCCGCCCAGCATCCGGATGAGCGACAACTTCCGCACACCGATATGGGCGGTGCGGTCCCAGCATCGTTGTCGCGCAGGCTCACACGCGATGAAATCTTAACCTATTTTCCCGTCCAGACCGGCTTGCGCTTCTCGCCGAACGCCTTCAGCCCCTCCTTGGCGTCCTCGGTCATCGCGAGCAGAGCGATTTGGCTTTCGGTGTAGGCGATGCTCTCGTCGAACGACATCGCGGCGATGGCACGCATCGCATATTTGCCACGGCGGATCGCGGTCGGTGACTTGTCGACGATTCGGCCGATCAACCAGTCGACCTTGGCGTCGAGCTCAGCCATGGGTACGACGTAGTTGAGCAAGCCAGCGTCCTTCGCGGCTTTCGCGTCGAATGGTTCGCCGGTCAGCGCCCATTCGTTGACGAGGCGTCGCGGTGCGATCTCCTGCAACAGGCTCAGCACCTGCATCGGAAACACGCCGACCTTCACCTCCGGCAGGCCGAAGATGACATGATCCGCCGCAACCGCCATGTCGGTCATGCACAAGAGACCCATGCCGCCGGCCATGCAGACGCCGCCGACGCGCGCGATCGCGGGCTTGGTGGCATTCTGCGACAAGCGCAGCAGATCGGCATAGTCGACGTTGGGCCTGGAGTGATCCATCGCGAAAGCCGCGCCGGAATTCTGCAAGTCCGCGCCGGCGCAAAACGCCTTGTCGCCCGCGCCGGTCAGCACGATGACGCGAACATCCTTGTCGTCATGCGCGTCACGATAGCCCTTCGTGATGCCGGCGATGACGTCGCCGTTCAGCGCGTTGCGCTTCTCCGGCCGGTTGATTGTGATCCAGAACGCCTGTCCGCGCTTGTTGGTGATGACGGCTGTGGTGTCGGTCATGACGCTTGATCCTTGCTCCTTGTCTGCAGCCATTTGCGGCAGCTCCGGAGCGAGGTGCAAGGGCAATTTGAAGGGCAATCTGAAAGGCCGCGGCGCTTTAGCGCCTCGACGCAAATCTGCAGCTCAGGTAGCGGCTGCTTTCCTGATCCAGACCTTGTTGTCGTGGAACGCGGCGCCCCCGATCGGCGCGATCGTATCGGCGCCGGTCAACGTGTTGATGCCGCGGCCGCCGATATGATTCTTGTTCGGATGCACGGATTCCGCGATCAGCACGCCGCGCCGCACGCCTTCGAACAGAGCCGCGATCAGCGTGGTCTCGCCCCTGATATTCCCGAGCGTCACCGCATCGCCGTCGGCGATGTCGAGCGATGCAGCATCCAGCGGATGGATCATCACGCTCGCTTTGCCCTCGCGCGCCTGCGAGGACGGGGTCTCGTTGAAGGTGGTGTTGAGGAAGCTGCGCGAGGGGCTGGTCGCGAGCCGGAACGGATGGGCCTGATCGCTGTGCTCGATGACAGCCCAATGATCCGGCAGCGACGGCATCTTGTCGAAATCGCCCATGGTCTGACCGAACGGCGGATGCGCCCAGTCGGCCTTGAAGTGGAATTTCTTGTCGGGATGCGCGAAGCCATCGAGATAATGCGAGGTGCGAAAATCCGGCTGCAGATCGCGCCAGAGATCGGCCTCGAGGGTGGCGATGTCGCCGTGGTCGCTGAGCCTCAAGGTCGTGTCGATCAACTCGCGCGGCGTCATCTCGAAGCCCGGATGCTTCGCGCCAAGCCGCGGCGCCAGCGCCTGCAATACCTGATGGTTGGAGCGGCACTCGCCGGGCGGATCGATCAGCTTGGGTCCGACCGAGATGTGCTGGTGGCCGCCGCCGTAATAGAGGTCGTCATGTTCCATGAACATCGTCGCCGGCAGCACGATGTCGGCCATCAGCGCCGTCTCGGTCATGAACTGCTCATGCACCGCGACAAACAGGTCCTCGCGCGCAAAGCCCTGCCGGACCAGCGCCTGCTCCGGCGCCACCGTCATCGGGTTGGTGTTCTGGACCAGCATCGCCTTGACCTGCCCCTTGCCCAGCAGAGCCTCGGCATCGCCGGTGAGGATACGACCGATCTGCGACTGGTCGAGCGCGCGGACCGACTTGTCGAGCGCATCATGACCTTCGATGACGGATTCGTTGAAATGCCACAGCGCGTAATTGTTGAAGAAGGCGCCGCCGCCCTCATACTGCCAGGCGCCGGTCACCGCGGGAATGCAGTTCGCCGCATGCATCTGCGTCGCGCCATTGCGCGAACGGGTAAAGCCGTAACCGAGGCGGAAGAACGTCCGCTTGGTCTCGCCGACAGCCTTGGCAAAGGCCTCGATCTCGGCGACCGGCACGCCGCAGATCGCCGACGCCCATTCCGGCGTGCGGGACTTCAGATGCGCCTCGAGCTCATTGGGACAATCGGTGTACTTGTCCATATAGGCGCGGTCGGCATAGCCGTCGCGGAACAGCACATGCATCACGCCGCAGGCAAACGCGCCGTCGGTGCCGGGTCGCAGCAGGATCTTGATATCGGCCTGCTTCATGGTCTCGTTGTCGTAGATGTCGACGGCTGCGATTCTCGCACCGCGCTCCTTGCGCGCACGCGATGCATGCGTCATCACGTTGACCTGGGTGTTGACGGGATTGGTGCCCCAGATCACGACGAGGTCCGACAGCGCCATCTCGCGCGGATCGACGCCGGCGATCTTGCCGGTGCCGATCGCAAAACCGATGCGCCCGACATTGGCGCAGATGGTCTGGTAGAAGCGGGAATATTTTTTGACATGCGTGAGGCGATTGAGACCGTCGCGCATCACCAGGCCCATCGTGCCGGCGTAGTAGTAGGGCCAGACCGACTCCGCGCCGAACTCGCGCTCGGCCTGGTTGAAGCGATCGGCGATCTCGTCGAGTGCCTCGTCCCAGGAGATCCGAGCGAACTGGCCGGAGCCCTTCGGTCCGGTTCGGCGCATCGGATACATCACCCTTTCAGGATGATGGATGCGCTCGGCATAGCGGGCGACCTTGGCGCAGACCACGCCGGCCGTATAGGTTTGCTTCTTAGAACCACGGACGCGGCCGATGCTGCGGCCCTCGACCACCTCGACATCGAGCGCGCAGGCCGACGGGCAATCGTGCGGACAGGTGGAGTGGCGGATCTCGATCTTGGCGTGCTGGTTCATGAACTATTTCGTAACATCAAAAGTCCTGTGAGCCGAGGGCATTTATCCGGCACTGCCCATGCAAAATGCTCAAAGCCGGCGCGCGGCCTGTTCCATGCCGGGCGGACACACCGAAAACGGGCCGATATTCCCGATCAAATCGACTTTGTGAGGCGTCGACAGTGTGCGTCCGCTCCCTCTACAGTGCGGGCCAACAAGAACGAGTTCAGGGAGGTGGGTGTGAGGGCCCGATACATTTCGCTGGCGCTGGCCGCCGGCCTGCTCGCCGCATTTTCCGCAAGCCCGTCCCCGGCGCAGGATTATCCCGCGCACGCGGTCCGCATCGTCGTGCCGTTCGGCGCGGGCGGGCCGGCTGACGTCGCAGCCCGGCTGATCGGCCAGGCGCTCCAGGAGCGCTTCGGCCAGCCCTTCGTGGTCGAGAACCGGACCGGCGCCGGCGGCGTCATCGGCACCGTCGAGGCGGCGAAGTCCCCTGCCGACGGCTACACCTTGCTGATGATGTCCAACACCCAGACCGCAAATGAAACGCTGCTGACGGCAGAGCAGCGCAAATACGATCTGATGCGCGACCTCGCGCCGATCGCGCCGGTGAACTATTCCGATCTCGTTATCGTGGTGAACCCGCAAGTCCCCGCGAAAACACTTGCCGAGTTCATCGCACTTGCGAAGTCGCAGCCGGGCATGTTGAACTACGCCTCATCAGGCCAGGGTACGCCCTATCACATGGCCGGAGAGCTGTTCAAAGCCATGGCCGGCATCGACGTCGTCCACGTCCCCTACCGCAACAGCGGCGAGGCCCGCAGCGGCGTGATCGGCGGCCAGGTGCAGATGATGATCGACGCGGTGCCGGCGATGGCGCCGAACATCGGCGAGAACCAGGTCCGCGCGCTCGCGACGACCGGACAGCAGCGCTCTGCCGTGCTGCCGAACGTGCCGACCGCCGGCGAAGCCGGCGTTCCCGGCTACGAGGCAACGATCTGGCTCGGCCTGATGGCCCCGGCAGGCACGCCCAAGCCCGTCATCGACAAGCTCAACTCGGCCGTCACCGCGATGGTGAAGCGTCCCGACATCGTCAAGCTCTGGACTGAGCAGGGTGCCGTACCGATGTCGATGACATCGGAGGAGTTTGACAAATTCCTGCGCGGCGACATCGCGAAATGGGCCGACGTCGTCAAGAAATTCAACAAGTCCTGAGGCTACGCCGGCCATGCCCACCATTCAATTCCAGCTCAACGGCGCTGCGATGTCCGTGGACGCCGATCCAGACCAGACGCTGCTCGATGTGCTGCGTGGACGGCTCGGCATCACCGGTGCGCATTTCGGCTGCGGCGCCGGCGAATGCGGAGCCTGCTATGTGATGGTCGGCGGCCACGCAATGACGTCCTGCGATATGCCGATGTGGTCGGTCGCGGACAAGGATGTCGTCACGCTGGAGGGCCTCGGCACAATCGAGCAACCGCATCCGCTGCAACGCGCTTTCATCTCCGAACAGGCGATGCAATGCGGCTATTGCGTCTCGGGCATCATGATCAGCGCGGCAGCGCTGCTCAACAGCAATCCGTCTCCGACGGAGGCGGAGGTCAGAGCGGCGCTCGATCGCAATCTGTGCCGCTGCGGGTCGCATAACCGCATGGTCCGCGCCGTGCTGCGCGCTGCATCGGAGATGGCCACGTCATGAGTGCGCCGCCTCCCGGTCCGAAACTGCCGCACAGCCTTGCCGCCAACCCAAGACTGTCGTCCTGGGTACGGTTCACCGCCGAAGGCCGCGTCGCGATCTCGCCCGGCAAGGTCGAGATCGGCCAGGGCATCGTGACGGCGCTGGCGCAGATCGCCGCGGACGAGCTCGACGTCGAGATCGGCCGCATCGAGATGATCCGCGCCTCGACGGCCGTGAGCCCGAACGAAGGCGTCACCTCCGGCAGCCTGTCGATCCAGCAATCCGGCCGCGCGCTGCGTCACGCCTGTGCGGAGGTACGCCAGCGCTTTCTCGCGGCAGCGTCGGAACGCCTCGGCGTCGATGCGGCGCTGCTGGGTGTCGAGGATGGCATGATCTCCGGCCCCGGCAATGTCTCGACCAGCTATTGGGAGCTCGCCGGAGACGTCTCGCTCGATCGCGATGCAACACCTGGCACAGTCGCCAAGTCCGCCACCACACGCAGCGTCGCCGGGCATTCCATTCAGCGCGTCGACATTCCCGACAAAGTGTTCGCGCGGCCGCGCTTCATCCATGATCGTGCACTGCCCGAGTTGGTGCACGGGCGCGTGCTGCGGCCGGACATCTCGGGCGCAAGACTGACCGCGCTCGACGAGGCGCCTGCGCGCGCCGTTCGCGGGCTCATCGCGATCGTCCGCGACGGCGGTTTTGCCGGCGTCGTCGCCGACAGCGAGGCTGCGGCTGAAGCCGCGCTGAAGGCCCTGCGCGAGGGCGCAACATGGTCGGCTGGCGAGCCGCTGCCTGATGAGAACGATCTGGCGCGTTTCCTGAAAAGCCAGCCGGTCGAGACGACAATCATCGACACCAGGACGGCGGATGCGACCAGGGCTGCGCGTACACTGCGCCGGCAATACACCCGCCCCTACATCGCGCATGCCTCGATCGCGCCGTCCTGCGCAATGGCGCAATGGGACGGCGACCGTGTCCACGTCTGGACGCATAGCCAGGGCGTCTATCTGCTCCGCGCCGATCTCGCGATCGTGCTCAAGCTGCCGGCCGAGAACATCGTCGTCGAGCACATGGAAGGGGCTGGCTGCTATGGACACAATGCTGCTGACGACGTCGCGCTCGATGCCGTGCTGCTGGCAAGAGCGGCCGGCGGCCGTCCGGTGCGGGTGCAGTGGTCGCGCCACGACGAGATGTGCCACGCACCGTTTGGGGCCGCGATGGCGATCGAGATCGCGGCCGACCTCGATGCCGACAACGAGATCGTCGGCTGGCGTCATGCGATCTGGAGCAATGGTCACACGGCGCGGCCAGGCCGTGCGGCCCAGCCCGCACTGTTGGCGGCAGGCGAGATCGCCAATCCCTATCCGCGCATGATCTCGACAAATCCGCCCGCCGCCAATGGTGGCGGCGGCGACCGCAACGCCGTTCCGCTCTACGATCTCCCGGCCTGGACCATCACCAGCCATCGCCTGCTGACCATGCCGGTGCGCACCTCGGCGCTGCGGACCCTCGGCGCGCAGGGCAATGTGTTCGCGATCGAATCCCTGCTCGACGAGATCGCGGTCCTGCGCGGCGAAGACCCGATCGCGTTCCGCCTACGTCATCTCCGCGACGAGCGGGCCCGCCAGGTCATTCGCGCCGTCGCACGACGTGCAGGCTGGAAGCCGCGGAAGCAATCCGGCATCGGCTACGGCATCGGCTTTGCCCGCTACAAGAACACCGGCGCCTATTGCGCGGCGATTGCCGAGATCGAAGGCGCCGACGATATCCGCGTGAGACGGCTGACGCTTGCGGTCGACGTCGGCGAGGCCATCAATCCTGATGGCGTCATCAACCAGATCGAAGGCGGCGCGATCCAGGCGACGAGCTGGGTGCTGAAGGAGCGCGTCCGCTTCGACCGCACCCACATCACCTCGACCTCGTGGACGGACTACCCGATCCTGACCTTCAGCGAGGTCCCGGCCGTGGATGTCGAGATCATCCAGCGGCCGGAGATCGAGCCGGTCGGCGCCGGCGAAGCTGCGCACGGCCCGGTGACGGCAGCGATCGCGAATGCGGTGTTCGATTGCCTCGGCGTGCGCGTGCGCGACCTGCCGATCTCGCGTGACAAGATCATCGCAGCCATGGAGCTTGCATCGTGACGACAGTGAACATCTTGAGCGGCGGTGCGGCGCAAGGGCTGGTGCGCGGCCTCAGTGAGGCCTTCAGGGCGCAGACCGGCTTTGGCATCGACGGCGAATTCGGCGCTGTCGGCGTGATGGCGGACAAGCTGCGTGCAAGCACGCCTGCGGACCTCGTCATCCTGACGCAGGCTCTGCTTGCCAAGCTTACGGCGGAGAAACTTGTCGTCCCCTCCTCGATCTCCGATGTCGGCCGGGTCGAGACCGCGTTGGCGGTCCGCAGCCGCGACCACAAGGTGACCGTGAAGACGGAAGCCGATCTGCGCGACGTCCTGCGGTCCGCAGACGCCATCTACGTCCCCGATACCAGGGCCTCCACCGCGGGCCAACACATTGCAAAGGTGCTGGATCAGCTCGGCATCGCCTATGAGGTCACGTCGCGCCTGAAGATATTCCCGAACGGCGCAACGGCGATGCGCGAGTTGGCGACGTCCACCGCGTCGCGGCCGATCGGATGCACCCAGGCGACCGAGATCATCGCGACCGACGGCATCGCGCTATCGGGTTCGCTGCCGCCGGGATGCGAGCTGGTGACGATGTACACGGCCGGCATCGCCACGCAGGCGGTCCATCCGAAGGAAGCGGCGGCACTGATCGCGCTGCTGACCGGCGCAGACCACGGAGACCTGCGCCAGCGCATGGGTTTTGCGAGCTAGATGCGGAGCTTATTTGTGCAGCTGGGTGAGACCGGTCGGCGGGCCGTCAACTCCGGTCCAGCCACCATCGACAAACAGCGTGCTGCCGCTGACATAGCTCGCTGCATCCGAGGCGAGATAGGCAACAGCCGTGGCGACCTCGTCGGCGCTGCTCCAGCGGTTGAACACGGTGTGGCCGGCGTAGAGATTGTAGATGTCGGGCCGCTGCTTGAACGGGCTGGTCAGCGCAGTCTCGACGATGCTCGGTGCGATCGCGTTGACGCGCACGCCGGCGTGACCGACCTCGGAGGCAAAGCCCTTCACCAGCAAACCGATCGCCGCTTTGGTCGAGCCGTAGACTCCGAGGCCCGGCTCGATGGTCACCGCGCGCACCGAGGAGCAGGCGATGATGCTGCCACCCTTCTGCTCGACCATGATGCGGCCGAACGCCTGGAAAAACCAGACCGTGCCTTTGACGTTGAGGTCCAGGACGCGGTCGAGATCCTCCTCGGTGTAGTCGAGAATGGTCTTGCGGATGTTGAGCCCGGGCGTCGTCACGGCGATGTCGAGCCGCGCGAACTTCTGCATTACGGTCTTGGCGAGCGCATTGACGTCGGCAATGCTCGAAGCATCGCAGCTCGCCGCCTCGGCCCAGCCGCCCTTGTCGCGAATGCCCACGGCCGTCGCCTCTGCCGCATCAAGTGCGCGATCGGCGCAGACCACTCGGGCGCCGAGCCCTGCCAGCGCTTCGGCCGACGATTTGCCGATGCCCGATGCGGCGCCAAGGACCACGGCGGTCTTGCCGGTGAGATCGAAGAGCTTGCGATAGTCAGTCACGGTCACATCCTTTTCTTGTTGCGGCCAGGCTGCTCGCTGCGCACGAAACGGCCGGGATCGACAGGTCTTCGTACAACGTTCGTACACCCGGCAGCCGACCCATCAATCCAAAAACGGCATCGATCGATGCTCGCTTCAACTTGGACTCGCCACTCCGTGCGCCCTTAGGAAGGCCAACGGGGAAATGGATTCAAGGAGGGGCGCTTGAGCGCGAACAGATCCGTCATGGTCGCCAGAGAAATCTCGCGCTCGGCTTTCCGTTCAAGGACAGCCGCTTCCTGCTGCAACGCAGCAGAAATACCCCCTCCTAACCTCCTAGTTGATCTTCGCGCAGACCCTCTCGTATACTAATATATCAATTGACTGAGCACGCATGTCCGCCCGTTCGACGAAGAAGACTGAGGCCTCGGCTTCAACGATGACCGGTCCTCGCCGCGGTCGGCCACCGCTGCGGGCGACGGCGTCGTCGCGCATCTACAGTGAGCTGCGCAGCGAATTGGTCACGATGCGACGCCGGCCCGGCGAAGCGGTTTCGGAGTCCGAGATCGCGCTCAGCTATGGCGTCAGCCGCACGCCGGTGCGCGAAGCTATCCTCAAGCTCTCCGACGAGGGCCTGCTCGACGTTTTCCCGCAGTCGGGCATCTTCGTTTCCCGCATCCCGCTCGCCGCCCTGCCTGAGGCCATCATCATCCGCAAGGCTCTGGAGGAGACGACGGCGCGGCTCGCGGCCGAACGCGCGACGACGAGCCAGGTTCTGCAATTGCGCTCGATCGTGGAACGTCAGCGCGAGGCGGATGCGGCTGGAGACCGTGTTGCATTTCACCAGGCCGACGAGTTGTTCCACGCCACCATCGCCGATGTCGCCAGACATCCCGGAATCTGGACGCTGATCCTGCATGTGAAGGTGCATGTCGATCGCTATCGCCAACTGACGCTGCCGGTCACCGGGCGCATGACGCAGGTGATTGCCGAGCATGAGCCGATCCTCGCGGCGATCGAGGCGCGCGACCCGCAACGTGCTGGGATTGCGATGGAGCGGCATCTCGACCGGCTGCTCCGCGACATCTCGGAGACGCAACATACCAATCCGGAGTTTTTCGCCAGCACGGAATGACCGTATCTCCGGTCGACGACGACACACACCGAAGAAATAATGAGGGAGGACTACCATGAGACGCCGTGATTTCATCAAATTGAGTGCAGGACTTGGCGCAGGACTTGGCGCAGCCACGCTTGCTCCGATCTCGTCAGGCCGCGCCCAGACCAAGGCCGTGTTCAAAGCTGCCGACGTGCAGCCGGTCGGCTACCCGACAGTTGCCGCCGTCGAGAGCATGGGCAAGAAGCTCGCCGAAGCGACGCAAGGCCGGCTCTCGATCCAGACCTATCCCTCCGCACAACTCGGCGCGGAGAAGGAAACGATCGAGCAAACCCAGATCGGTGCGATCCAGATGCTGCGCGTCAGCGCCGGCGCGGTTGGCCCGATCGTCGACGACATCAACGTCGTCAACATGCCGTTCCTGTTCAAGAATGTGGCCCAATCCTGGAAGATGATGGACGGCGACGTCGGCCAGGAGCTGCTCGAAAAGATCACGGCGAGCCCGAACGCCAATCTGGTCGGTTTGTGCTGGATGGATTCCGGCGCGCGCAGCTTCTACAACACCAAACACCCGATCAAATCGATCGCCGACATCCACGGGCTGAAGCTTCGCGTGATCGGCAACCCGATCTTCATCGACATGGTCAACGCGCTTGGCGGCAACGGCATCGCGATGGGCTATGACCAGGTGTTCTCATCGCTCCAGACCGGCGTGATCGACGGCGCGGAGAACAACCCGCCGAGTTACGTGTTCAGCAACCACTACACCGCGGCGAAATACTACTCGCTGACCGAGCACCTGATCATCCCCGAGATCCTCTGCTTCTCCAAGCGATCCTGGACCGCGCTGTCTGCCGACGACCAGGCGCTGATCAAGAAGTTTGCGCGCGAGGCCCAGCTCGAGGAGCGCGAGCTCTGGAAGAAGTATGAGACGACGGCGATGGAGAAGGCCAAGGCCGCCGGCTGCGAGATCGTGGAGATCGCCGACAAGAAGCCATTCCAGGATGCGGTCAAGCCGGTCTGGGACAAGTATGGCCCGAAATACCAGGCCATGATCCAGCGCATCCAGGCGCTCTAAGCTTGCTCAAACAGAGCCAAAGCGCGGCGATCACTCACCGCGCTTTGGCCTTCACAATCCGGACCACCGACAGAGCAGGAAACGAGGATGGCCGCACTGTTTCGCCGAGCGATGGACTTTCTCTACCTGTTGTGCGTGATCGTCGGCTGCATCGCGCTGGTGCTGATCTCCGCGGTGATCCCGTGGGCGGTGTTCACGCGTTACGTGCTCAACAGCGCGGCTTCATGGCCGGAGCCAATGGCGGTGCTGCTGACGATCGTGCTGACCTTCATCGGCGCCGCCGCCGGCTATCGGCTCAACCTGCATATGAGTGTCAACTATTTCGCAAAGAAGCTGCCTCCGCTGCTGCAGCGGGCAACGGAGATCCTCGTTCAACTGCTGATGGCGCTGATCGCACTGTTCATGGTGGTCTGGGGCAAGAGCCTGGTCGAGGTCACCTGGCACAACAGCATCGCCGACTTCCCCTCGCTGTCGGTCGGCGTCACCTATCTGCCGATCCCGATCGGCGGCGTCTGTCTGCTCCTGTTCGTGATCGAACGGATTTTCCTCGGCGTGCCGCCCGACCCGATCGGCAAGCATTCCGAAACCGCCCCCTTCGAGTGAGCCGGGAGTCATCGCAATGGACATCTTCATCCTCCTCGGCACGATGATCGTATGCTTCCTGATCGGCATGCCGATCGCCTATTCGCTGGCGATGGCGGCGATCGCCGGTGCGCTGTCGGTCGGCATTCCCCTGGAAGCGTTGATGCTGAAAATCTCGGACGGCGTCAGCAAGGTTGCGATGCTGACGATTCCATTCTTCGTGCTCGCCGGTGCCATCATGGCCGAAGGCGGCATGGCGCGGCGGCTGGTTGCCTTTGCCGACGTGCTGGTCGGCTTGACGCGCCTGCGCGGCGGCCTGTCGATCGTCAACGTGCTGGCGACCACGTTCCTCAGCGGCATCTCCGGCTCGGCGGTGGCCGATACGTCGGCGATCGGCTCGGTGATGATCCCGCAGATGGAGAAGAACGGCTATCCGCGCGTCTTCGCCACCAACCTCACCATCTCGTCCTCGGTGCAGGCGCTGCTGGTGCCGCCGAGCCACAACGCCGTGCTCTATTCGCTTGCCACCGGCGGCACCATCTCGATCAGCGCGCTGTTCATGGCGGGCGTTTTCCCGGGACTGTTGATCGGTTTCTCGCTGATCATGCTGTGCCTGGTGATTGCCTATCGTGAGGGCCACCCGCACGGCCGCACGGTGCCGGCCAAGGATGCCATCAGGATCACGATCGATGCAGCTTGGGGCCTGATCACGCTCGTCATCATCCTCGGCGGCATTCTTGGCGGCGTATTCACCGCGATCGAAGCCGGCGCGGTCGCCTGCATCTGGGCGTTTTTCGTCACCATGTTCGTCTACCGCGACTACAAATGGCGCGATCTGCCGGTGCTGCTGCACCGGACCTTGCGTACCGTCGCGATGGTGATGACGCTGATCGCCTGCGCTTCCGCCGTCGGCTACATCATGGCGCTGACGCAGATGCCGGCGAAGATGACGGCGTTCTTCCTGTCGATCTCCAGCAACAAATACGTCATCCTGTTGCTGCTCAACGTCCTCTTGCTGCTGCTTGGCACGCTGCTCGACATGGCGCCGTCGATCCTCATCGCCACGCCGATCCTGCTGCCGGTGATGCAGAATTTCGGCGTCGATCCCGTGCACTTCGGCATGATCATGCTGCTCAATCTCGGCATCGGCCTGTGCCATCCGCCGGTCGGCGCGATCCTGTTCGTCGGCTGCGCCGTCGGCAAGGTCTCGCTCGAGGAGGTCATGCGCAAGATCTGGCCGTTCTACGGCGTCATGCTGTTCGTGCTGATGCTCGTCACCTACCTGCCGGAGATCTCGCTCTGGCTGCCGCGTCACATCCTGCACTGAAGCGGACCGCGCCGGCTTGACGTCGCCGGCCCGTCCCTCGATCGGCAGGATCACTCGCCGTCGAGACCGCTCTCGGCAAGCTCGCGCAGCGCCTCGGTATCGAGCACGACGATGGCGCCATGCTCAAGGCGAACCCAGTTACGGCCGGCCCACGCGCGTAATTGCTTGTTGATGCTCTCGCGCGTCATCCCCACCATTTCGCTGATCTCCTGCTGGGTGATCGCGAGGGTGCCGCTGCCGGAATCGAACTTACGCTCCTCGGTGAGGCCAAGCAGCGCACTCGCAAGCCGCCCCGGCAGATTCTGCAAGATCACCTGCTCGACCTGCTGGCTGGTCCAGCGCAACCGCGCGCAAAGCAATTCGATGAATTTCATCGCCAGCGCCGGCTGACTCTTCACGAACGGAAGGAAGTCGCGGCGGTCGATAATGTAGAGTTCGCAATTGGTGTTGGCGGTCGCATCGGCCGACCGTGGCGCACCATCGAGCACCGCGATCTCGCCGAAGATCTCTCCGGGACCGATCAGATTGAGAATGGCGTTCCGGCCATCGGGGGACGAGGAGGAGATTTTCACTGTTCCCGTGATCACAGCGAACAGATTGTTTCCGGGATCGCCCTTGGCGGCGATCGTGGCCCCGCGCTTCACCGTGGTGTGCTTGGCATAGCGGCACAGTTGATCGAGCGCGTCAGGCTCCAGATCTGCGAAGATCGGATGCTTGCGCAACACCGACAGTTTGTTACCCGACGACTGCCGGGGGTCGCCGGTCTTGTCCTGAGGCATCGCCGGGACTCCTAAGACTGCGAGCGCTGGAGTTCCTGCGTAGTCAGTGTTGCCCGTCTTTTCAACCGGAAAGCATGGGACAGTTTGAGGCAAATGCCGTCAAAATGCCGCGGTCGCGCCGCGAGTCCGCACCTGCAGGGTGCGTCGATGCGATTCATACCATGCAGAGTTGCAGAGAAGGAGATCGCGATTCGACGACAGCACCGCGGAACAGGCCGACGGCCACCCGTGGAAGACGCATCCAAATGATCTCGGGAACTTCAGCCCTTCGTATTTGAACCGCGCCTGCCAGCACTGGTCTGTCGGTCCGCCCAAGCCAGCGCCCAGGCAAATGCGACAAAGACGGCCACAACGGCCATGGTCACCAGCAGCGCGTCAGTCGGCATCATGCCCTCCCGGACTTTGTTGTGGGCATTATTGGCGAGGCACGACTGCCGTCATTGATCCGGATCAAAATCAGCGGAGGCCCGGGCAGGGCCGGGATTCAGGCTGCGGCCAAAGCTTCGACCCGGGCGGGGTCGCGCAGGCTGATTCCACCATGGATGATCTCGATCGCACCGTGCCGTTCCAGCTTGGTGAAGGTGCGGCTGACGGTTTCGATGGTCAGGCCAAGATAGTCCGCAATGTCCTGCCGGCTCATCGGCAAGGGGACCGTATTCGACGCGCCCTTGAGCGAGACCAGTCGCTCCCGCCAGCCGAGCAGAAAGGTGGCGACTTTTTCATCCGCCGAGCGACGGCCGAGCAGGACCATGTGGTCGCGCGCCTGGCTCAGCTCGCGGATCGCCAGCTCGTTGATCCGCTTGAGGAGATGGGGTCGGTCCTCGATGAAGCGGCCGAACGGTGCCTTGGCGAATTGGCACACGGTCACAGCACCGATCGCATCGGCCGAAAAATTGTGGCGGCCGGATAGGTTCATCCCCAGGAAGTCACCGGGCAAGGCAAAGCCCACGATCTGCCGCCGACCGTCAGGCAGCAGCTTGTAGAGCCGCATCACGCCTTCGAGGAGGTTGTAGAACGAGGTCGTTATATCCTCCTCGGAAAACACGGTCTCGCCCGCCCCGAAATGAACGCGGCGCCCGAGATGCTCGAACTCCCTGAGCTCGGCCGGGTCCATCGACGCACAAACCGCGATACCGCGGACCGCGCAGTCGCTGCAAAAATGACCGTTTGGCTCAATCATCGTCACGGAAGCCTTCATCCCACCGCTCCAGGCGTCACCGAATCTCCGCCCCTGACAGAGATCCACCGCGCCGAGTGCATTTTACTGCAACCTGCCAAAGCCGATTGACGCAGATCAAATTTGACGCCCACCCCCGCCCTACTCTGCGCCGAGAATTCAACGGGACCAATTTCCATGCTGCATACCGCGTTGCGCCACGGCCTGATTGGGCTGCTTCTGGTCACTCCCGCTCTCGGCGCGCCGACCGCCGAACAACGCGGCAAGGCCTATGCGCGCGCCAATTGCGCGCGCTGCCACGCGATCGACCGTCGCTCAGAAAGCCCGCTCAAGATCGCTCCGCCGTTCAGGACCTTGCACCAGCGTTACGCGATCGATTCCCTCGAGGAAGCGCTCGCCGAAGGCATCTATACCGGCCACGCCGACATGCCCGCTTTCGAGCTCGAGCCTGACCAGATCCATGATCTGCTGTCCTATCTCAAGACGCTCGAGTAGCTTTACACCGCCTGCACGGTCCAGCCGATCAGCTCCCTGGCGACGCGCGCGAAAGCTGCGTCGAACGCCGTGACCGCGGCAGCTGGCTCGACCTTGTCCAGCTTCTCGCTGGTCTCGATCAGGCGTGATGCGATCACCTTGCCATTCTTGTCGACGAGCCGTGCCGACAGTCCGATTTCGGCCCGCGGCTCCCCCTCCGTGGCAATGCGGAAGCGCCTGATGTCGATCAATAGCTGATAGTCCGCCTGCCCCAAGTCTGTCGTCCGCAACGGGGCGTGCGCGATATCGTAATTCTCGAAGCTATCGATCAGCCGCGCCTGCACCAGCTTTGGAATGCTGTCGGCCCACAGGAAGTCGGCGAAGCCCTTAATATCGCCAACCGGCGAGAACAGCATGCGCTGCGTCTGAAGCATCGCCACCGCGGTCGGCTCCGGAATGGCCAGCGATGCCGAGAGTGTCTTGCCGACCTGTCCAAGCTCCTGCGGCGTGCGGAGATCATAGGTGATCTTCTGCGCGGGTGCGCCGCCGCCCGTCATTTTCTCGAGGCCCGCCAGGATGCCGTCAATCTTGCCCGTGTTGCGCGCGAGGCCATCCGAGAACGTCTTGAAATTGGCGATGGTGTCCTTGAGTGGACCGGAATTGTCCTCAAGCACGGAATCGACGCGGCGCAGCGCATCGCGTGCTGCCTGCGTCATGCTCTGGCCCGCGCCGGCCTCGGCGATCAAAGTCAGGGGTTCGCCGGACTTCGCGACGATCATGCCGCCCTCCAGCGTCACCACCGGCACGCCCGTCAGCCCTTGGAACTCAAGCCCGACCTTGGTGTCGGTCCGCACCGGCGTTGCCGAAGCGACCGAGATCGTCGCGTTGACAAAGCGCGGGTTGTCGGGCGCGAGGCCAAGCTGCGTCACCTCACCGACGCGGATGCCGTTGAATAGCACCCCGGCACCAACCAGAAGACCTGGCACCGGTCCCTGGAATTGTACATGGTAGTTCGCGCGCGGCCCGATGCCACCGCTGTTGTTCAGCCAATAGACGAAGCCGAATACCGCGAGGATCGCGGCCAGCACGAAGGCGCCGATCAGCACATAGGGAGCGCGGGTTTCCATGTCTCATCTCATCTGTGGTTGCAGCATCTGCGAGCGCTTGCCGTGGAAATAGGCCCGCACCCAAGGATGCTCGGATTGCAGCAGGTCGCGCATCGGTCCGATCGCCACGATCCTGCCGTCGGCAAGCGCAGCGACGCGGTCGCAGACCGTGGTGAGGCTTGCGAGATCATGGGTGACCATGAAGACGGTGAGCCCCAGGGTCTTTTGCAACGTCCGGATCAGCGTATCGAAATCGCCTGCGGCGATCGGGTCGAGGCCGGACGTCGGCTCGTCGAGGAAGAGGATTGGTGGATCGAGCGCGAGCGCGCGCGCCAGCGCCACGCGTTTGGTCATTCCGCCCGACAGCTCGGAGGGATATTTGTCGCCGTCCTGCGCGCGTAGTCCAACCATCTCGAGCTTGGCGATCGCGATCTCGTCCATCAGCTCCTGCGACAACACGAGATTTTCGCGAAGCGGAAATTGTACGTTCTGCCTGACGGTGAGCGAAGAGAACAGCGCGCCCTGCTGGAACAGGATGCCCCATGTCGCTGCGCGGCTGCCACCATGCGGGCCGCCAATCGGCTGTCCCATGACTTCGATGGTGCCGCTGCGACGCGGGATAAGACCGATGATGGTACGCATCAGCACCGACTTGCCGCCACCAGACGCGCCCACCAGGCCGAGAATCTCGCCGCGGCGGACATCGAGCGATAGATGGTCGAGCACGGTCTGACGGCCAAAACCGACCACGAGGTCACGGACCCGGATCGCGAACTCTGCTTGCGGCTCGGGCATCGTCACATTCCGATCGACGCGAAGAAGATCGCGAACAAGCCGTCGAGCACGATCACCAGGAAGATCGACTTGACCACCGATGTCGTCGTCTGCCGCCCAAGGGATTCAGCGCTCCCCTTGACGCGCAATCCTTCGCTGCAGGCGACGATCCCGATGACCAGAGCCATGAACGGCGCCTTCAGGATCCCGACCTCGAAATGAGTGACGGAAATGGCCTCGTGCAGGCGCGCGATGTAGATCGCAGGCCCCATGTCGCCGTAGAATTGTGCAACCAGACCGCCGCCATAGAGCGCGGCCATCGATCCGATGAAGGCGAGAATTGGCAGCGCGATGACGAGGGCGGCCACGCGCGGCAAGATCAGGACGTCGACGGGATCGAGCCCCATGGTCGAGAGCGCGTCGATCTCTTCACGCATTTTCATCGAGCCGAGCTCGGCGGTATAGGCGCTTCCCGAACGTCCTGCGACCATGATGGCCACGATGAGCACGCCGAGCTCACGCAAGACGAGGATGCCGACCATGTCGACTGTGTAGGACTCCGCGCCGAACCTGCGAAAATGAAAGAACCCCTGCTGGGCGATGATGGCGCCGATCAGGAAGGTGATCAGTACGACGATGGGAATCGCCTGCAACCCGATCCGGTTGAGCTGGTAGACCAGCGACGTCAGCCGCAGCGAGCGAGGCCGCCGCAAGACGCCGACCATCGCCATGAACAGGGCGCCCAGCATTTGCAGAAAGATCGCGATATCTTCCCGGGCACCGATCGTGGCCTTGCCGAGGTCATTCAGCCTCTGCAGGACCGGGTTGGAGGCAGCCACTGGCGGCGGCGTGTGACGATTGACCTGCCGCACCTCTTCCAGCAGCCCACTGAAGTGATCGGCCACGCCCACGACCTCGGCAGGCCTGCCAGATGACGCAGCCTTGCGCGAGAGCCTCTCCAGGATCCAGGCACCGAGCGTATCGAGCGCGCTGATGCCCGACATGTCCAGGGTCACGGCTCTGGATCGATCGACCTCAGCGCCGACCGAGCGGGACAATGTCTCCAACGTCGTCACATTCGCCGCAGTCCAGGGCCCTTCCGGGCGCAATTTTAGCACATCGCCAGACGGCGTCGCCAGCAACAGCGGTTCTGGGTTCACGCTTCCACCTCATCGGGACAATTGGGTCCCATTCAGCCGCCATTTCTAGGCCAGCATGTGGCGGCGGGTTTGACCTGTCTCAAGACTGCGACCACCCGGCCCGCTTGACGCAAATCAAGCGCGGGCACACCGGCGCGACTTAGGTTTGGTCCATTCAATGGAGACATCAAATCCATGTTCGACAGCGACAGGATGAGCGAAGAATTGCGGACGCTGAAGGTGGACGTCGCCCGGCTGCTGAGCACGGCTGGCGAGGAGATGTTCGAGAGTTCAAAGGACCGGGCCGAGATCCTCGCCGATCAGATCAAGGCGGCACTGGCCGAACTCGGCGAAACCGTCAGCGAGGAACAGGAGCAGCTTCATGACTTTATCACGGAGCGCCCCGTAGCCTCGCTCGCTTCCGCATTTGCGCTCGGCGTGGTCGTCGGCTTCATGCTGAGGAGGCATTAGGTGAATACCGAGAATGTGGTCAAGCATCTGCGCGTCTTGTGGCGCACTGACAGGATCATCGCGGATATCCGGCTGCGCCGCTTGCTGGTCGGGCTTGGACTGCGGGCCTTCGCGGCACTGATCGCCGCATTCGGTCTGTTGATGCTGGAGCTGTCGGCCTACTTCGCCCTGGTCCAGATCTGGAGTGCGATCGCCGCGGCGGCCGTCCTTGGAGCGATCAACTTCGCCATCGCGGCGATCCTGTTCATCGTCGCCGGGCGCCCGCCGTCCGGCCGCGACATCGAGCTCGCCAATGAAATCCACGGCACTTCAATCGAGGCGCTTCAAATCGAAGCCCGGGCGTTTCAGACCGAATTGAACGGCGCGGTCCATCATCCGCTCAGCACGATCGTGCCGGTGCTGGTGCCGCTCATCGCGATCATCGTCAAGAACATGCGGAGGACCGCCAGAGAGAGTGGAGCAGACGTAACGTCCGAGGCGCGTTCGTAGCGACGCGCCTCAGAGCTTCAGCCGGACGTCGCAGATGTCTGGCTCGGTAGGATCCGGCTTGATTTCGAAGCCGAGCTGGCGGCACATCTCGAGCATGACGACGTTTTCCTTGAGCACGTCGCCCGAGATGGTCTTGAGGCCTTCCGATTTGGCGTATTCGATGATCAGCTGCATCAGGGCCCAGCCGAGACCCCTGCCCTTGAGGTCGGACCGCAGCAGGATCGCGTATTCGCCTCTCTCGTAGATCGAGTCGGAGTGCAACCGCACCACACCAACCATCTCGTTGCTGTCGTCGAACGCAATGAACGCCATGGCCCGCGCATAGTCGAGCTGGGTCAGGCGCGCGATGAACTCGTGGGTAAACTCCTTCATCGGCGCGAAGAATCGCAGGCGAAGATCGTGAGGCGTGACGTGACGCAGAAATTCGTGGATGGTCGGCTCGTCCTCGGGGCGCAGGGGACGCACCGAGATGTGCCAGCCGTCCTTGAGCGTAAGGCGGCGCTCCCATTGCGACGGATAGGCACGGACGGCGAAATTTGCAGGGCCGGAGCCCGCGAATTTCCGCTGCGGCGGCCCCACGGCCACGCGGGCATCGACGGCCGTTACGCCGGTTTCGTCTGCGAGCAGCGGGTTGATATCGAACTCGCGGATTTCGGGAATGTCCGCCGCGATCTGCGCCAGCTTGACCAGGACCAGAGCGACTGCGTCCTGCTTGACGGCCGGCACGTCCCGGTAGGCAGGCAGCAACCGCGACACGCGCGTGCGCTCGATCAGATCGCGGGCGAGCTGCAAATCAAGCGGCGGCAGCCCCAGGGCCTTGTCATTGATGATCTCCACCGCCGTCCCACCGCGGCCGAACACGACGACGGTGCCGAAAGTCGGATCATCGGCGAGACCCATGATCAGCTCGCGCGCCTTGGCCTTGACGACCATTGCCTGCACAATGATGCCATCAATGCGGGCTTCGGGCCGCAATGTCTTCGCCCGTGCCAGAATATCAGCGGCGGCCGCGCGTACCGCGGCCGGTGTCGTCAGATTGAGCACGACGCCTCCGACATCGGACTTGTGAACGATGTCGCGCGACAGGATCTTGAGCACGACGGTGGCGCCTTGCGCGAATATCTCGTCCGCGTAACCGACCGCCTGCTCGACATCTTCAGCCGCATAAGTCGGTACCATGGCGATGTCATAGCACCCAAGCAGATGCTTGATCTCGACAGGCTCGAGCCATTTGCGTCCGTCAGCGAGGGCCGTCGAGACGATCTGCTTCGCAGCGGCGACGTCGGGCACGAAACTGTCGGGCATTGCCGGGGGAACCTGGCTCAGCTCGTCGACCACCTCGCGATGCCGGACGATATGCATGAAACCGCGCACCGCATCGTCTTCAGTCGGATAGTTCGGAATGCCGGCGGCGGATAGCGTCGCGATGATCTCCTGATCGGCCCCGATCCAAGCCGCAAGCACGGGCTTAGCCCAACTTCGGTGCTTCTCGCGATATCTTCTGATGACTTCGGTCACGGTCGTCGCGATCTCGGCGGCCGATGCGATCGCGGTCTGCACGTTGAGCACCAGGACCGCGTCATTGCCGGGATCGTCAAGCAGAACCTCCAGCGCTGCGGCGTAACGCGGCGCATCGGCGTCGCCGACGATGTCAACGGGATTTGCGCCTGACCAGGCCGGCGGCAGCACCGCGTCGAGTCTCTGGCGCGTCTGCGGTGTCATGGGCGCGGGAACTCCGCCAAGGTCCGCGAGCCGATCAACCGCGAGGACACCGATGCCGCCGCCATTGGTCAGAATCGCAAGGCGCTTTCCTGCCGGGGACCCGACCCGGCCCAGGGTCTCGGCACAATCGAACAGCTCGCGCAGATCGGATACCCGAAGGACGCCGGCGCGGCGGAAGGCGGCATCATAGACCGCGTCGGCGCCAGCGAGCGCACCTGTATGCGTGGCAGCCGCCGTCGCCCCCTGCGCCATGCGGCCGGACTTCACGACCACGACTGGCTTCACGCGCGCCGCGGCGCGCGCCGCCGACATGAATTTCCGGGCGTCCTTGATGGCCTCGATGTAGAGCAGGATCGCCCGCGTCTTGTGGTCCATCGCGAAATAGTCGAGCAGATCTGCGATATCGACGTCGATCTGATCGCCAATCGTGACGATGCCCGAGAAGCCCACGCCACGTTGCGTCGCCCAGTCTACCATGCCGGCTGCGATCGCGCCCGATTGCGAGATCAGCGCGAGGTTGCCTGCCGCCGGCATATGCGCCGCGAAGGTCGCATTGAGGCTTGTGCCGGGCATCATGATGCCGAGACAATTGGGGCCGATCAGCCGCATGCCATATTTGCGGGCGGCGGCGACGGTGGCTTCCTGAAGCGATCCAGGTCCCTGGCCGAGCCCCGCCGAAACGATTAGAGCTCCGGCCGAGCCACGACGGCCGGCCTGATCGATGATGTCGGGAATCTCACCTGCCGGCGCGGTGACGACGATAAGCTCGGGCACGAAGGACAGTTGCGCCAGGCTGGCCACTGCAGCCATGCCGCCGATCTCCGCATGGCGCGGGTTCACCAGGCCGAACGGCCCCTTGAACTTCGCCTTGCGAATGTTCTCCAGGACCGCACGCCCGACGGAGACCGGGCGGGAGCTTGCGCCGACCAGCGCGACCGACTGGGGCGACAACAGGTTTTTCAGGCGGTAAGTCGACATAATCACAATCGTCCGATCGGGCAACGGGTCCGACAGAAGCTAGACCGGATAGGATAAGAGTTGAAACGCACCTAGTGCGACATCATCACCCAACATGGTGGCTGGCCGATGACGGTCTTGGTCACCCCGCCCCAGACGGTCTCGTTCAGGCGCGAATGGCGATAGGCCCCCATGACGATGGCGTCGACGGCGTGAGATTGTGCCCAGCTCCCGAGCACCTTGCCGATCGAACTTCCGTTGCCCTTCACCGTTTCGAAGGATGCATAAATCCCATGTTCCCTGAGATGATGGACGAGACTGTCGCCGGATTGCGCAATCGCCTCGTCCTGATCGTCTGCCACGGTGACGACGTGTACCATAGTTGCCGCTTGCAGGATCGGCAATGCATCGCCGACCGCGCGTGCGGCGCGCGCCGAGTGGTCCCAGGCGATCATGACATTCTCGAATTCCGGCCGCAACGTCGCCGCGTACTGCTCCGGACATAGCAGCAGCGGCCGGCCGGATTGGAACAGGAACGTTTCAACGAGGTTTTCGGTTCGGCTGTCGTGCGGCTTCACGGGAATCAAAGCGAGATCGCTGAACCGCGCATGCTCGGCCAGGGTCGACGCGATCTGGTCCGCCGGCACCCTGCCCGAGCGGCTTTGAGCGCGAATGCCGACCCGCGAGGCAGCGTTGGTGAATGCATTCAAGAGCTGCTGCATCTCGCCCGCCTCGCGCGCACGGCCAAGTTCGGCGGGCTCCGGGTCACCGGGAAACACCACTTTCGGCCGCACGAAGGCATCGTCCTCGAACGCGAGGCCGGTGATCCTGGCACCGAGATCGGCGGCAACGGCGACGCACTTCTCGATTGCAGCCAACGTAGGGGCGCGCGGCTCGCCAAACAGCGGCAGAAAGACGTCCTTGATGGGCATCGGATTCTCCTTAAAGATCAGAATAGGCCGCCTTCGGTCTGGACGCTTGATCCTCCTCAAGCCGGGAAAACTCCGCTCCGGCCGGTCGAGCCGAGGCCAAGCCTTGACGGAAGTCAAGGACTGGTCTCAGCCCCGGAGTAAGGGTTACCCTGGTTTGTGGCCGGACCGTTTGGGGCGCCCATCCGCATGATGCCGGCAGGGATGACAGACAATTCTGCGACCCAGGAAAGGATCTTTGCGGCACTGACCGCGGATCCCGGCGTGAAGCGGATCGACACGCATGCAGCTTCGGTCTTCCTCGACGGGGCGCGCGCGCTGAAGATCAAGCGGGCGGTCAGGTTTCCGTTCCTCGACTATTCGACACTCGATAGGCGCAAGGCGGCCTGCGAAGAGGAGATCCGGATCAACCGGCCGCACGCGCCACAGATCTATCATCGCGTTGTGGCCATCACAGAAGAGCCGGACGGATCTGTGACGATCGACGGCCGCGGTCGGCCGATCGAGTATGCCGTCGACATGTCGCGCTTCGACGAGAATCAGACGCTGGATCATCTGGCGAAGGCCGGACGGTTCGATTCGGACTTTGCGTCCGCGATCGCCGACGCGATCGCCGCCTCGCACGCGGCCGCAACGCCCACCGACAGCGCTGCATGGGTTTCCTCAATCCCAGACCTGATCGACATCAACAGCAATGGCCTGCGCAGCGGCGATCGTGTCCAAACCGCGGAGATCGAGCAGCTTGCACAAGTCTCGCACGCGACATTCCACCGCATTCGTCCGCTGCTCGAAGAACGCGGCCGGCGGGGCTTCGTCCGCCGTTGCCACGGCGATCTGCATCTTGCCAATATCGTATTGATCGAACAACAGCCTGTGCTGTTCGATGCCATCGAGTTCGACGCGAAGATGGCGACTGTCGACGTGTTCTACGACCTCGCATTCACGCTCATGGATCTGTTGCACCACGATCAGCCGCTGGCGGCCAACGTCATCCTGAACCGGTATCTTGCCGCGACAACGCCCGAAAATCTCGACGCGCTCGGCGCGCTGCCGCTGTTCATGTCCATTCGCGCGGCAATTCGCGCCCAGGTGGCGCTGGCGCGGACGAAATCGTCGCATCTCGACGATGCCGGCATTCTTGACGAGGCACGCCGCTATTTTGACCTGGCCCGGGCGCTGATCCAGCCTCCCGCTCCTCGTCTGGTCGCTGTGGGCGGACTGTCGGGCACCGGCAAAACGGTTCTGGCGCACGCACTCGCGCCGACTGTGACGCCACAGCCGGGTGCCGTCGTGCTGCGCAGCGATGTCATACGCAAGCAGATGCTCGGGGTCGCAGACACAGACCGGCTGCCACCATCCGCCTACACGCCCGAGCTTGCCGAGCGGGTCTACACGACCTTGGCCGAGCGCGCCCGCCGTGTATTGACCCAGGGCCATTCGGTGATTGTCGACGGGGTGTTCGCCCGCGATTTCGAACGAGACGCCTTCGCCAGGCTGGCCCGCGAATGCCACGTGCCTCTCACCGGCCTCTTCCTGGTCACAGATCTTGCGACCCGGCAGGCCCGAATCGGCGATCGCCGCGACGATGCGTCGGATGCCACTCAAGAGGTTGCCGCGTTGCAGGAGCACTATAATATTGGCCATATCGATTGGGCGACCATCGACGCATCCGGAACGCAAGCGCAGACGCTCCAGAGCTGCCGGGACGCGATCGCTAAGGGTAGTTAAGGCAATCTGATTGGCGCGGGCTAGGATGGCGCGACCCACCAGGAGTTCGAAGGCGACCGTCGATGCAAAGCCGGCAGCGAGCCGCAATACGTTGCCCGGCCGCCTGAGCCCCGGCATGGCCTGCGACACAGCTTTCCGAATCATCGCACGCCGTCATCTCACGGCCGTCCTTGCCCAACACGACGGCACCTGCCGTGGCGATCCGGACGCGCTGCACGAGATCCGAATCGCGCTGACCCATTTGCGGACCGCGATTCGCTTCTTTTCGCCTATGGTCGATGATGCGCTGCGCTCCAAAGTCTGGGCCGAGCTGAAGTGGCTGAATAGCCAGCTCGGCATGGTGCGCGATCTCGACGTCGCCATTGAACGCATTTTGGCCGAGACCGGCGGCGAGCTCGCTGTGATCGCCGAACTCCGACATTGGGATGAGAAGCGCGCAGAAAGCCATCGTTTGCTGGCCCGTACGCTGCAATCGGCACGATATCGTCGGCTGATCGAACAGACCTCGAGCTGGATCGAGAGGGGCCCCTGGGCGACGCGCCGTAGCAAAATGGCCATCAGGCTACGCCGCTGCCCGCTCGCCGACCACGCGACGGCACAGCTGACCGAATGGGAGAGGACGCTACTCAGGAAGGCCAAAAGGTTGCGCAAGCTTGACGTGGAGAAGCGGCACAAGCTGCGGATTCTCAACAAGCGGCTGACTTATTCGCTCGAGTCGCTGGAGGATCTGTTCACCGACAAGTCGCTGACGAAGCAGAAATCGGTCCTCAAGCAATTGCGCAAGGCGCAGAAGTCTCTCGGACAGCTGAACGACGATGCGCGCGGCCAGACACTGGCCGCGTCGTTGAACGAGGCGGCCCCCGAAGCCGGCATTCGCTTTCTCAACCGCAAGCGCGAGAAGAAACTGTTGCAGACCGCGTCGACCGCGTATCGCAAGCTGAACAAGGCCAAGCCGTTCCGCTGCTCCGATCTAACGCCGGATGCGGAGCCGGAAGACTAGGTGTGGACGTAGTCGCCGGGAGCGTCGGGCAGGCCACTAAGGTCACCATATCCGATCCGCGGCGGATCACAGAGCGCGCCGGATCTCGCGACGAGCCAGCGGGTCCACTCCGGCCACCACGATCCCTCGACATGGGGGGCGAGCTTTAGCCATTCATCCGGGCCGACATAGGGCGAGTCCGCAGCCTTGGTCATCACCTGATAGCTGTGCCCGGGCTCATCGGGCGGCGCGACGACGCCGGCATTGTGGCCGCCACTGGTCAACAGGAAGGTCAGGTCAGCGTCGACCTGATAGTGGAGCTTGTGCACGGATCGCCACGGCGCCACATGATCGGTGATCGTACCGACCACGAACATCGGGACATGTATGTCGGACAGCGAGATGTCCCTGCCTTCCACAAGGTAGCGTCCTTCGGCGAGGTCGTTGTCAAGGAACAGCTTACGCAGGTATTCCGAATGCATGCGATAAGGCAATCGCGTTGCGTCCGCGTTCCAAGCCATCAGATCACTCGGCGGCGCCGCGTCGCCCATCAGGTAATCGTGCAACAGCCGCGACCAGATCAAGTCGTTCGAACGCAGCAGCGCAAACGCGCTAGCCATCTGTGCCGTATCCAGATAACCCCGCTGCGACATCATGTCTTCAAGGAAGGCAACCTGGCTTTCGTTGATGAAAAGCGTCAGCTCGCCCGCCTCGGTGAAGTCGGTCTGTGCAGCCAGGAGCGTGATGGTGCCGAGACGGTTATCACCGTCGCGCGCCATTGCAGCGGCAGCGATAGATAGCAGAGTTCCGCCAAGACAATAGCCGAGCGAATGGACCTTCTGCCCGGGCAGGATTCGGCCGATCGCATCCAGCGCGGCCATCACCCCCAGCTTGCGATAGTCGTCAAACGCAACATTCCGATCCCTGGCATCCGGATTGCGCCAAGAAATCGCGAACACGGTAAAGCCCTGATCGGTGAGAAATTTAACCAGCGAATTCTGCGGCGACAGATCCAGGATATAGTACTTCATGATCCAGGCCGGCACGATCAGGATCGGCTCGGGCCGCACTTTTGCTGATGTCGGATAATACTGGATCAGCTCGATCAGCGCGTTGCGGTAGACCACCTTGCCGGGCGACGCCGCAACCGTTTGGCCGACGACAAACTGATCGCTCCCGACAGGCTTTGCGGCCAAGAGCATCCGCATGAAATCGCCGTACCAGTTCTGCCAGCCAAAGACAAAATTCTCTCCGCCGCTTTGAAACGCCTTCTCCAGCACTTCCGGGTTTGTTGCTGCGAAATTCGACGGCGCAAGCATGTCCAGCATCTGGCGCATCGAGAATTCGACAATGGCTTCATTCGCACGCGATACGCCTCGCACACCCGTCGTGGCATCGTGCCACCAGCGCTCGCCGAGCAGAAACGCCTGCGCCAGAAGATTGAAGGGCGCGGCCTCCCATTGCGGTTCCTTGAAACGACGGTCTCGTTTCTCTGGCCGGATCACGGACCAGGGCTCCAGCCCCGCTGTCGTCACGTGCGTAGCTGCTTCCAGCAACCGACTGCTATCACGAATGACGTTGTTGGCGATCTCCATCCGTCGCTGCGGCGCCCACGCGAGATGGGAACTCCAGTCGAGCCAGGCAAGCATCAAAGCGGTCGGCGAAAGTCCGCCCGTGTACCGCGCCAGCCTCGCATGGAACATGCGGTCCAGAGAATAACGTTCAGACGCCGGCTCGGCGGCTGGCATCTCGGCGATAGGTTTGTTGTTCGTCGCAGACGGCGCGGCGCCAACAACGGGTTCGACGGATGACACTGGCAATACCGGCTCTCCGGTCCGGGGAAGGATCTGTACGACGCTCATGGCCAAGGATTCTCGTGCGCTTCCGGTCTTCACAGGAGAGGATATGGCCTCCGGCCCGGCAAACGTTGAGCTGCATCAATTGCAGAGATTGATCACAATCGCTCAACTAGGACGGACCGAGCTCGTCGCTTGACATGCGTCAAACCATACCGCCGGGCACGATCTAGATTTGACCTGCAAAAATTTGACAAGCCAGCGGAGCACCCCATGCGCGCCCACCAGATCATGACCCGGTCGGTCATCTCAGTTACCCCCGACACCAGCATCGTCGAAGCCGCGAACATCATGCTGAAGCGTCACGTCAGCGGCCTGACCGTGGTCGACGACAGCGGCAAGCTAGTCGGCGTGGTCTCGGAGGGTGACTTCATCCGCCGCAGCGAAATCGGTACCGGGCGCAAACGCGGACGCTGGCTGCGGTTCATTCTCGGCTCCGGCAAGTCGGCCAGCGATTTCGTCCACGAACACGGCCGCAAAGTTTCCGAGGTGATGACCGCATCGCCGGTAACCATCACCGAAGATACCGCACTTGCCGAGATCGTCGATCTGATGGAGCGAAACAATGTGAAGCGCCTTCCGGTGATTCGCGGCGACAAGGTCGTCGGCATCGTGTCGCGCGCCAATCTGTTACAAGCGGTGGCAGGCCTTGCCCGCGAGGTGCCGGACCCGACTGCCGACGACGATCACATCCGCGGACGCATCATCGATGCCATGGAGAAATACGACTGGTGCCCGTTCGGGCTAAATGTCATCGTGCGCGATGGTATCGTTCACTTGAGCGGCGTCATCACCGAGGAGCGGGCACGACAGGCAGCGGTCGTAGCCGCCGAGAACGTCGAGGGCGTCAAAAAGGTGCACGACCATCTCTGCTGGGTCGACACCATGTCGGGCGTCTATCTGAATTCGCCCGAGGATGACGATCTCGCCAAAGCAAGCTGAAACGGCGAGCTGCGCGCGAGAAGCGACTCAGTGAGGAATGATGGCGGTGGCCTCGATCTCGACGCGCGCCGCCTTCTCGACCAGACGCACCACCTGAACCAGCGCCATCGCGGGATAGTGCGCACCGAAGATCGCACGGTAGGTTTTGCCGAGCTCCTTCAGGTTTGCGAGGTACTCCTCCATATCGACGACGTACCAGGTCAAGCGCACCAGATGCTCGGGCCGCGCGCCGGCCTCGGCCAGGATCTCGGCGATGTTGCTCAGCGTCTGGCGTACCTGCGCGACAAAGCCGTCAGCGAGACGCTCCTGGGCATCCCAGCCGATCACGCCGCCGGTGACGACAATGCGTCCCTCGGCGGCCATGCCGTTGGCATAACCCTTCGGCATCGGCCAGCCGGAGGGCTGGAGCACCTGCGCCCCGCGGCTGGTGTTATCCTCGGCAGCAGTCGGTAGCACCGCAAGCTGTGGGCCCTTCGGCGTTGTCACGGACAATTCTTGATCCTCATCTCATTCTGCCGCAACGCCCGAGGACGTCGCGGCCGCCTGCGCCAGTTGTCGCAAGGCGAAGCGCTTCAATTTGCCGGTTTCGGTCTTGGGCAGCTGTGTCACGAACTCGATCGCGCGCGGGTACTTGTACGGCGCGATTTCGCGTTTAACATGCTCCTGCAACTCGGTCGCGAGCTCTGCGTTCGGCGTCACACCGGGGGCAGCTATGACATAGGCCTTCACGATCATCCCGCGCGCCTCGTCCGGCGCACCGACGACACCGCACTCGGCGACGGACGGATGGGTGAGCAGCGCCGCTTCGACATCCGTACCCGCGATATTATACCCGGATGACACGATCATGTCGTCGGAGCGCGACTGGTACCAGAAGTAGCCATCGGCATCCATCAGGTACGTATCGCCGGTGATGTTCCAGCCGTTCTGGACGTATTTGCGCTGACGCTCGTCGGCGAGATAGCGGCAGCCGGTCGGCCCGCGCACCGCGAGCTTCCCCATGGTGCCCGCCGGCAAGTCGTTGCCATCATCATCGACGATCTTCGCCTCATAGCCGGGCACGGGCTTGCCGGTCGCGCCTGGGCGAATCTCATCCTCGGTCGCACTGATGAAGATGTGCAGCAGCTCAGTGGAGCCAATCCCGTCCATCAGCTTGATGCCGGTCGCCTTCAGCCAGGCATCGAATGTCGGCTTGGGCAGCGTCTCGCCGGCGGAGACGCACTTTCGAAGGGAGGAAATGTCGCGGCCTGGAAGCTTGCCGATCATGGCTCGGTAAGCTGTCGGCGCCGTAAAACAGATCGTGGCCTTGTACTGCTCGATTGCCGTCAGGAAGTCATCGGGCGTCGTCTTTTCGAGAACGACGAAGGAGGCGCCGATATGCAGCGGAAACAGCACGCCGCCGAAACCGAAAGTGAAGGCGAGCGGCGCCGAACCGATAAACCGATCCGTCTGTTCTGCCCGCAGGATGTTGCGCGCATAGCCATCGCACACCGCCAGCATGTCCCGGTGGAAATGCATGGTGCCCTTGGGATCGCCTGTTGTACCCGATGTGAAGGCAATCAGGCAGATATCGTCGGAGGCGGTATCGACGGCCGTAAATTCAGAGCTCGCATTCGCGATCAGTGCCTCGAGCGAGTCGGCCGCACCATTGCCCCAATAGACGACGTGCTTGAGACCGGGCGCGGCTACCCTTGCCTTCTCCATCTCGTCGGCGAGTTTGCCGTCGCAGAGCGCGAGCGTGATCTCCGCCTTCTGGATCGGATACGATAGCTCCTTGGAGCGCAGTAGCGGCATCGTTGCGACACAAATGCCGCCGGACTTGATCACCGCGAGATAGGCCGCAACCATCATCGGGCTGTTGGCGGAGCGCAGCAGCACGCGGCCACCGGTGACAAGTCCGAGCTTGCTGACCAGCACATTGGCGATGCGGTTCACCAGCGCCTGCAATTCGCGATAGGTGTAGCTGACGGCGGGACTGATGACGCAAGGCGCATCGCCGTGTCCTTGCTCGACCCAGCGATCGAGGAAATAGCTGACGCAGTTCAATCGCGCCGGATAGCACAGCTCCGGCCGCGTGAAGATGAACTCCGGCCAGAGATCTGGCGGCGGCAGATGCTGCCGCGCGAACTTATCGACATGGGCGGTCGCAGCGTTTACGGCCTGCGAGCCCGAGACTTGAACCTTGGCGGCGTTGGCCATCGCACGCTCCTTTGCGCATGGAAAGCACCCGGCAGCACTCACAGGCAAACATTTTAGGCTTAAAACAATTTTGCGCAATAGCGGATTTGGGGAAAACCATGCATTTTGGTGCAGCAAGGTGGGATTGGCGGGCGCCTCGGCCCGTAGACTTAGGGCTTGCGACGCGCAGCCGATTTCTGCGCCGACGCCTTGGTCTTGGCCAGGAGCCGCATCAGTTCGCGCACATCCTTGGGCGTCAGGTCAGCAAAGAGATCGGCGATCCAGGCCTCGTGCTCCGCGGCCATCCTGCGAAATTCGGCACGGCCGAGCTTTGTGAGGCGGATCACTTGGACGCGGCGGTCGGTCTCCGAGGTGCGGCGGTCGAGATGTCCGGATTCCACGAGGCGTTCAACCAGGCCGGTGACGTTGCCGTTGGACACCATCATCCGCTTTGAGACATCCGACAGCGTCATGCCGTCGGGCGCCTTGTCGAGCTGCGCCATCAGATCGAAGCGTGGCAGCGTGACATCGAAGCGCTGCCGCAGCCGGCCGCGAACCTCGCCTTCGATCAGGGTCGTACAGGTGAGCAGACGCAACCACAGCCGGAGCTCTTCGGCATGGTCCTCCGGCGTTTCGACGGCCTTGGTCTCGGAATCGAGCATTTCGATGAGCCACTCACGGCCGGCATTGGCGCCGGCCCGGATTCCCCAACGTTTTGAGCTTCAAATAAATCGACGCCGGCCGCAAGCCCAAAGCTGCAACAATCGACCGCACGCGAATTTCTTTAGGCTTCAAATAATTGGCGCGCCGTTTGCATGCACCGCTGCCCGCACGATGACGGCGCCTTGAGCTTGGCTTGCCGCGAGCGCCGTCATCGGCATAAGCTTGGGTCGGAGTACGCAGCCTGCAGCGCAGGCGCAATCGTTACGGGGGATCAATCATGAAGACGCAACTGACCTTGACCGCAGCCGCATTTCTTCTCGGCACCGCGATGAGCCCTGCCCTCGCGCAGGAGAAGATCAAGCTGGGCGTGATCGTGACCCTCTCCGGACCCGCCGCCGCGCTTGGTCAGCAGGTTCGCGATGGCTTTGCGCTCGCGGTGAAGGATCTCGGCAGCAAGATGGGGGGTCGTGATGTCGAAGTGGTCGTGGTCGACGACGAGCTCAAGCCCGATGCGGCTGTGACCAAGGTCAAGGGTCTGCTTGAGCGCGACAAGGTCGACTTCGTGGTCGGACCGATCTTCTCCAACATCCTTCAGGCGATCCACCGGCCGGTCACGGAATCCAAGACCTTCCTGATCAGCCCCAATGCAGGTCCTTCGACATTCGCCGGCAAGGACTGCAACCCGTTCTTCTATGTGACGTCTTATCAGAACGACCAGGTCCACGAGGTCCTCGGCAAGGTCGCGCAGGATCGCGGCTACAAGCGGATGTATCTGATGGTGCCGAACTATCAGGCCGGCAAGGATTCGGTCGCCGGCTTCAAGCTCGACTACAAGGGTGAGATTGTCGAAGAATCCTACATGCCGCTCAATACGTTGGATTTCCAGCCGGAGCTTTCCAAGATCTCGGCGCAAAAGCCCGATGCTCTCTTCACGTTCATGCCGGGCGGCCTCGGCGTCAACCTCGTCAAGCAGTACAAGCAGGCGGGCCTCGCCGACAGCATCCCGGTACTCTCGGCCTTTACGGTGGATGAATCGACCCTGCCGGCACAGCAGGATGCAGCCGTCGGCATGTTCGGCGGCGCGAACTGGGCACCCAATCTCGAGAATCCACAGAACAAGAAGTTCGTCGCCGCCTACGAGGCCGCCTATAACAGCGTGCCTGGCACCTATGCCATGCAGGGGTATGACGCTGCGATGCTGATCGACAGCGCGGTCAAGGGCGTGAAGGGCGACCTCTCCAACAAGGAGGCCGTCGGGACAGCCCTGAAGAAGGCGGACTTCACGTCGCTGCGCGGGTCGTTCAAGTTCAACACCAACGGTTATCCGATCCAGGATTTTTACCTGACCAAGGTCGCCAAGCGTCCGGACGGCAAGTTCCAGACCGAGATCGTTCAGAAAGTTTTTGAGAATTACGGCGATCGTTACGCCAAGGAGTGCAAGGCGGCGAACTAAGGCCGCGCATCGCGTCAAGGGAGGATTATCATGAAGAGCGAAATCACCGGCATCACGCGGGCCAACGAGGGCATCCAGGGCATTTCCTGGAATATCCTGGGCCAGACCTATGTGCCGAAGAGCAACAGCGAGAACAGCTTCTCCTGGCATGCGACATTGCCGCCGGGCACATTCGTGCCGCCGCACATTCATCCTGACCAGGACGAATATCTCTACATGCTGGAGGGTAAGCTCGACTTCGTGCTCGGCAATTCAGAGGCGCAGGCAACCCCCGGAGACCTGATCCGGCTCGGCATGGGCGTGCCGCACGGCATCTTCAACAAGTCGGACCAAACCGCAAAAGTGCTGTTCTGGGTGTCTCCGACCAAGAAGCTGTTCGACCTGTTCTGGGGCCTTCACAACATGAAGGAACAGAAGCCGGAGGACGTGGTGGCGATGGCCGCCGAGTTCAACATCCACTTTTTGCCACCGCCTCCCGGCGCTGGCTAGGAGCGTGACCCCGGAAAAGTGTGAAACGGTTTTCCGGAAGGGTCGCGCTCAATCAAAACAACTTCAGGCGCGCACTGCCGCCAGTCCCGGCACGGCGGCGAAGCCCGCCTTGCTGGCGTAGCCCCGCACGATGGCCTCGCGCTGGGAATAGCTCAGGACGTTATCGACGTTGTCAAAACCGTCGGGCGCCAACTGCTCGACGGCGTCGATAACGCCCTCGGGGCCGCCGCGGCGATTGGAGCGAACGATATCCGCTGTCATAGGCAGGCGTTTCTTCTCGTATTCCATCAACGCCTGACGCGGATGCTCGGCCCGCACCAACGCGTCCGCGAGGCAGCGCGCGTCAAGGATCGCCTGGGAGGCGCCGTTGGAGCCGACCGGATACATGGGATGCGCGGCATCGCCGAGCAGCGTGATGCGTCCAGACGACCAATAGGGCAAGGGATCGCGGTCGCAGGTCGGATATTCATAGAACTCCGGCGTCGCCGAAATCAGGCTCTTCACGTCGATGTAGGGCACCGAGAAGCGCGCGACGTGAGGCATCAGCTCCTCACGCCGGCCCGGCCGTGACCAGTCTTCCTTCCGCGGCGGCGGCGCATTGCCCTCGCCCACCTTCACCAGCACCGCCCAATTGGTCAGACGGCTCGCCGGGCTCGATCCCTCGGCGATCGGATAGACGACCACCTTGGCATTGAGGCCACCGGCCACGATCATCGATTTGCCGGTGAGGAACAGCGGCCAATCGCGCGCACCGCGCCACAGCATCAGGCCGTTCCAGCACGGCGGTCCCTCGTTCGGAAACAACGTGTCGCGCACGCGCGAATGGATACCGTCGGCGCCGATCAGGATATCGCCGCGCGCGGTGTGGATATGCGCACCGGCGCGATCGAAGAAATATGCGGTAACACCGCTCTCGTCCTGAGTGAAGGCGCCGAGCCGGCAGCCGGTGTGAATCGCTTCGGATCCGAGCCTCTCCTCGACGGCGCGATGGATGACGCCTTGGAGGCGGCCGCGATGAATCGAGAATTGCGGCACGTCGTGGCCGGCGTCGACGCCGCGCGCTTCGCGCCAGACCTCCTGACCGTGGCGGTTGAGGTAGTACAGCTGATCGGTACGGATTGCGACGTCGTCAAGCTTTTGCAGCAGGCCAAGACTGGCGAGCTCGCGCATGGCGTGTGGCAGGGTGTTGATGCCGACGCCGAGTTCGCGGATCGTATCGGATTGCTCGAAAATCTCGCACCCAATGCCGCGAGCCCGCAGCATCAAAGCCGTGGTGAGACCACCGATACCGCCACCGACGATAATCGCCTTCATCGCCCTCTACTCCACTCGATACACAGGCAACCGGGTTAACGTCGCACGGCCGGTCACCCTGCGGCAAGCGGCTTTGTGGCCTCCGCCTCGACCTCGGCCACCGTCTTGGGCTTAGCCTTAATTGCGGTCGAAACTGCCACTCAATCGCCCCTGAAGACCGGCTTGACCTTGTTGGCGAAGGCATGAAAGGCGCGCTCAAAATCGGCCGTCGTCATGCACAGGGCCTGGGCAACGGCCTCCGCTTCGATAGCCTCCTCCACCGACATCGCCCATTCCATCGCCAGCATACGCTTGGTCATCGTGTTGCCGAAAGTCGGCCCTTCCGCCACCTGCTTGGCGAGCAGCTGCGCCTGGGAGAGTACCTGCTCAGGCGTCACGATGCGGCTGAAGAAGCCCCACCGCTCGCCCTCCTCCGCAGTCATGAAGCGGCCAGTGTAGAGCAATTCGGAAGCGCGAGACTGACCGATGATCCGCGGCAGGATTGCGCAGGCGCCCATGTCACAGCCGGCAAGGCCGACCTTGTTGAACAGGAACGCCACCTTGGCTCCGCTCGCAGCGAGCCGCATGTCCGACGCCATGGCAATGATCGCGCCGGCACCGGCGCAGATGCCTTCGACCGCGGCCACGATCGGTTGCGGGCAGGCCCGCATCGCTTTGACCAGATCGCCTGTCATCCGCGTGAAGGCGGTCAGCCCCTTTGTATCCATCTTCACCAGTGGGCCGATGATCTCGAACACGTCGCCGCCGGAAGAGAAATTACCGCCCGCGCCGGTGACGACGATGGACTTGACCGCGTCGTCAAACGCGCACGCGCGAAAGAAATCCGTCAGTTCGCGATAGCTCTCGAATGTCAGCGGATTCTTCCGCTCCGGACGGTTGAGCGTTACGGTGGCAACGCCCTCAACGACAGCCAGCAGGAAATGCTGCGGCGAATAGTCCGCAAGTGGTACGGTGACGGGATTGGCTGGTCTGCTCATGCGATCTCCTTGGCTTCCTCGTTCCGCGCCTGCGTCAGGCTAGATTTCGCCACCGGCGACCGCAATCGCCTGCCCGGTGATCGCACCGGCATGCTCGCTACATAGCCACAGCACGGCGTTCGCTACTTCCTGCGGCGTGATCAGACGCCCCTGCGGATTGTGCTTCGCGAGCTCGGCGATCGCCTGCTCGCGGGTTCGCCCGGTCTTCCTCATGATGTTGTCGATGCTGCCAGCGACGAGATCCGTATCGGTGAAACCAGGGCACACAGCATTCACGGTCACGTTGCTGGCGGCCATTTCCAGCGCAAGCGAGCGCACGAGACCGACCACGGCGTGCTTGGCCGCGGTATACGCGCTCACATAGGCATAACCCTTGAGCCCCGCTGTCGATGCAATCGCGACGATACGCCCGTAAGGACGATCCTTCATGCCGGGCAGCACAGCATTGACGGCATGGACAACGCCCATGAAATTGACATCCATCATACGCGCAAAAAGAGCACTGTCCGATTTCGCGAACGGCGCGGATTCGGCGCTGCCGGCATTCGCGATGAGAATATCAATCGGCTTTCGCGCATGCGCTGCGGCGATGGCTGCCCTCAGCGCAGCTTCATCCGAGACGTCCGCAACGGCGGCATGATGCGCGGCACCGGCTTTGATCGCTTCCTCGAGAGAAGCAGCATTCCGGCCAAGCACTGTCACGGTGGCACCAGCGCCAACTAGAGCGGCGGCAATCGCGCGGCCGATGCCGCGACCGCCTCCGGTCACCAGCGCGTGCGGCGAATGCGGCAACCCGGACATGCGTTGGCTCCCTAGGATCTGCTGATCGTTTCTCCGATATATTTTAACCTTCAAATTTTTGCAACGAAAGCGCCGATCGATGTAGCGCATACCGTTACGCGGGCGATCGGCCCGAAAATTGCTTTAAGTATAAAATTATCTCTTCCCATCCCCCACAGGCCTGTTAGCATCACCGGGGCAAGCCAAAGGATGTCGCGTGTGCAGCCTTCGCCAATGATAACAAAGGATGGACGCTTCGCCTATGAAGCCGCTGGCGATCCGGGCGCAACACCCCTGATCTTCCTGCATGGCATCGGTGGTGCGGCGCGGGCCTGGCGGCAACAGCTTTCGACATTTGGCAATCGTTTCCGCGCGATCGCGTGGGACATGCCGGGCTATGGCGGATCGGCGCCGCTCGCCAGCGTCAGCATCGCTGCCCTGGCCGAAGCGCTCCAGCAATTCATCGAGCAGCTCGGTGCGACAAAGCCCATTCTGGTCGGCCATTCGATCGGCGGCATGATCGTCCAGAAATGGCTGGTGCAATCGCCAAAACTGGCGCGCGCGGTGGTTCTGGCACAGACAAGCCCGGCCTTCGGCAAAGCCGACGGCGACTGGCAAAAGTCGTTCATCGCGGCACGGCTGGGCCCACTTGATCGCGGCGAGACAATGAAGTCGCTGGCACCTTCATTGGTAAAGGAGCTCGTCGGCGACGATCCTGATCCCAGGGGAATGGAGCTGGCGCGCGAATGCATGGGAAGCGTCCCGGAGGCGAGCTATCGCGCCATGATGTTGGCGCTAATCGGGTTCGATCAGCGCAGCACGCTCAAAGATATATCCGTCCCGACGCTGCTGCTGTCTGGTTCGAAGGATAACAACGCCCCGGCGCCAATGATGGCGAAAACGGCGACCTACATCCCAGCGGCAGAATATGTCGAGCTCCCCGGCGTCGGCCATCTCGCCAACCTTGAACGTCCCGATGCCTTCGACCAGGCTCTCGGCAGCTTCGTCGATTCCATCTCTGCAAAACGGATAGTTGCGCCATGACCATGCAAGTCAGCAAGACGATCGGCGCAACCGACAAGGTCGCGCTGGATGCACCGATCTTCGATCCCGTGGCGTTCCGACTGAGCGACGAGCAGGCCAGCATCATTACCCGGGCGCGTGAGATCGGCCAGAGCGTGTTCGCCGGTCGCGCCGCCGCCTACGATCGCGAAGCGGCCTTCCCGACCGAGAACTATCGCGACCTGCATCGCGTCGGTCTGCTCAGCATCGCTGTGCCAAAGAAGCACGGCGGCCTGGGCGCGAACTACCAGACATACGCGCTGGCGGCCGCCGAGATCGGGCGCTATTGCGGCGCAACCGCGCTGACCTGGAACATGCACGTCTGTTCGACGCTGTGGTCGGGCCCTTTGGCCGATGATCTCGACATGGACGCGGAGACCCGCGCGGAGCACGAGCGCCGACGGGCGGTTCACTACAAACGCATCGTCGAGGACGGCGCGATCTATTCGCAACCATTCTCGGAGGGCGGCGCGGCAGCTGCCGGCGGCGTTGCGTTCGGCACAGAAGCAAGGCCCGTCGCAGGCGGCTGGATCGTCAACGGCAAGAAGATCTTTGCATCGCTCTCCGGCCATGCCGACTATTACGGCGTGCTCTGCACCGAGATCGAGGAAGGCGAAAAGGCATCGCGCCGCAATACGCTTTACCTCGCGATATCAGCGAAGTCACAGGGAGTTTCCGTCGTCGGCGATTGGGATCCCCTCGGCATGCGCGGCACGGTCTCGCGAACGCTCCTGTTCAAGGATGTCTTCGTTCCGGAAGATGCCGCGCTAATGCCGCGCGGCGTCTATTTCCAGGCGGCGATGCGCTGGCCGCACATGTTCCTGACGCTGTCACCGACCTATATGGGCCTTGCACAAGCCGCCTATGATTTCACCCTGCGCTATCTGCGTGGCGAGGTGCCAGGCATGCCGCCGGTCAAGCGCCGGATGTACCCGACCAAGCAGATTGCGGTCGCGCAAATGCAGATCAAGCTCGAGCAGATCAAGGGAATCTGGTTCCAGGCCGTCACCGAAGCGCGTGCCAATCCGAGCAAGGAGCAGGTGCTGCGCGCCTATGCCGCGCAATATTCGGTGATGGAAGGCGCCAATGAACTCGCGGCGCTCGCGATCCGCACCTGTGGCGGTCAGGCCATGCTCCGCTCCCTGCCGCTGGAGCGTATCTATCGCGACAGCCGCTGTGGCTCGCTGATGCTCCCCTGGACGGCCGAGCTCTGTCTCGACCGGATCGGCCGTGAGGCGCTGTACGAGGCTGGCGAAACGGACGACTAACGGTGGACCTCTGCAGCCTAATCGATCGCAATGCGGCGTTCGCGCCAGACAAGACGGCCATTGCCTTCGAGGGGCGGCGGCTGAGCTACGCGGCGTTCGCCCGTCGGATTGAACGAACGGCAACAGCCCTGAAGCAGGAGTTCAGCGTCGGGCGCGGCGACCGCGTTGCGATCCTGAGCCTTAATCGGCCGGACTATCTGGTCCTACTCTACGCTTGTGCTCGGCTCGGCGCGATGCTGGTCCCGCTGAACTGGCGGTTGGCGGTCGCTGAGCAGCTGTTCATTCTCACCGATTCCGGCGCCAAAGTGCTGGTGCTCGAGCAGGCATTTGAAGACGTTCTTCCTGAACTTGCGCCGGGGACAGCCGTCGTCGGCCTCGATTTTACACCGCCCCGCGGCAAGACCTACGAAAGCTTGCTGGCTGGCAGCGAGGGCAGCGCACGTAACCCGCACACCGATCTCTCCTGTCCGCTGCTGATCGTCTACACCTCAGGGACGACGGGGCGGCCGAAAGGCGCGGTGCTGCGTCAGGAGGCGCTGTTCTGGAACGGGGTCATGAGCCAGCATATGCACAACATGACATCGGACGATCATGTGCTGACGGTGCTTCCGTTCTTCCATGTCGGTGGGCTCAACATCCAGACGACGGCGGCACTTCAGCTTGGCGCGACGGTTACGATCCACGCCCGCTTCACGCCGGACACGGCGCTTGCGGCCATTGAACGGGAGCGACCGACCTTGACGGTCATGGTGCCCACGATTCTCCAAGCCGTCAGCGAGCATCCTGCGTGGGCCACGACCGATCTCTCCTCGCTGAATGCCGTTGCCACAGGGTCAACCATCGTGCCGCCGCACCTGATCGATCGCTTCGTTACGCGGGGCGTGCCAGTGCTGCAGGTCTACGGCTCGACTGAAACCTGTCCTATCGCGGTCTACACCCGCTTGGGCGGCGACCTGTCGCGATCGGGATCAACCGGACTTGCCGGCCTCTGCTGCGATGCGAAGGTGATCGATCAGGCCGGCAACGAGGTCCCTGCGGGTACGCCGGGTGAAATCGCAGTGCGCGGGCCGAACGTGTTCTTCGAATATTGGGGCAATGCGGACGCCACGCGCGATGCGCTCCACGACGGCTGGTATCGCACCGGCGATATCGGCCTGTGCGACCCCGACGGCTACTTCTGGGTCCGCGACCGCAAGAAGAATACGATCATCTCCGGCGGCGAGAACATCTATCCGGCCGAGGTTGAGCGGGTCCTGCTCGAACATCCCGATGTCAGTGAATGCGCGGTAATCGGAAGGCCGGACCCGCGCTGGGACGAAGTGCCCATCGCTTATGTCATCCGACGATCCGGCTGCCGTCTCGAAGCAGACGAGCTGAAAGCGCACGTTCAGACACAGCTTGCTCGCTACAAGGTTCCACGCGACATCGTTTTCGTCGCCGATTTGCCGCGCACGGCGCTTGGCAAGGTTCAGCATTTTCTGCTGAAACAACTTGATGCGCAGTCGCGCGCGCAGGGAGAAGCATCTTGAAGATCGCGGTTCTGGGTGGGGGAAACGGCTCTTTCGCGGCCGCGGGCGATTTTGCGCTGTCGGGACACGAGGTTCGGCTTTGGCGCCGCGACGCGGAGCAGGTCGAGGCACATCTTGTCGCGGGATCTCGCATCCTGGTGAAGGACCACAACGGTCGCCACGACGTGAAGCTGGCGCTGGTGACCACCAATATCGCCGAAGCCGTCAGTGACGTCGAGCTGGTCGTGTGCCCTGCCCCCGCCTTCGCGCAGCAGGATATCGCCCGGCTCCTTGCGCCACACCTCCGTGACGGCCAGGTGGTTTTCCTGCCACCCGCGACATTTGGCTCGATGATCTTCGCGCAGGCCGCACGCGACGCAGGCAACCGCGCCGAAGCAAGCTTCGCCGAAACCGGCACCCTGCCCTGGCTCACCCGCAAGCACGGACCATTCGAGGTCGCGATCACCATCCGTGCGAAGCGGCTGCCGGTCGGCGTATTCCCACTCGATCAGGCCCCGCATGCGCTCGAGGTCATCGGGCGCGCCTTCCCCGACGTGATCGAGCCCTGCGGCGACGCGCTGTCCGGCGCCCTGATGAATGCAGGCTGCATCATTCATCCGCCGCTGATCGTGATGAACGCGGGCCCGATCGAGCATTTTGAACGGTGGGACATCCATAAGGAGGGCACCCAAGCTGCGATCCGGCGCGTGACCGACGCCCTCGATGCCGAGCGGATTGCCGTGCGCGAGGCACTGGGATATGGCGCACCGCATTTCCCTCTCGCTCATCACTACGCGAAAGAAGGCGAGATCTGGATGTATGGCCGCGGCTCGCATGACCGGCTGACTGATTCCGGCGACTGGCGCGAGCGGATCGTGCTGACCGAGCACCGCTACATGCGCGAGGATCTGCGGCTTGGGCTGTCGCTGCTGGTGTCCGTCGCTAAGCTGGCGGGCGTCGCCACACCGCTTGCCAAGGCATTCCTCGCCATCGGCGGCGCAATCTGCGACGAAGATTTTGAGCAAACTGGCCGAACGCTGGAGACCTTGGGACTTGGCCAGCTTCACAGAGCTGAATTGCAGACGCTGCTTCGTGAGGGATTCTGATCGATGAGCAGCCGCGCCAATATTGCCTGTCTCGGAGCCGGTCGCATGGGGCGCGGCATTGCCGTTGCGTTTGCCTATGCGGGACACACGGTCACGATGGTCGACATCAAAGCCCGCTCGGCAGAGGAGTTCGCCAAGCTGGAGGCTGATGCGCTCGGCGAGATCAGCAAGACGTTTGCCAGCCTGTCCAAGCTCGGACTGCTGACCGAGGCGAACGTTGATCCGCTGATCGCGCGGGTCTCGGTGGTCCCGGCCAGCCGGAGCGGCACCGCCCTTTCCGAGGCGGGAATCATCTTCGAAGGGGTTCCTGAGGTGGTCGAGCTCAAGCGCGAAGTGCTGGGGACGGTTTCAAAACAAATCGGCCCGGACACAATCATTGCCTCGACCACGTCGACCATCCTTGTCGACGATCTGTCGGGCGCTATCGTAAATCCGCGCCGCTTCCTCAACGTGCATTGGCTGAATCCGGCCTATTTAATCCCGCTGGTAGAAGTGTCGCCCGGCAAAGCCACTGACGTTGCCGTCATCGACGAGGTCAAAACGTTGCTCGAAGGGATAGGCAAGGTGGCAGTGGTTTGCGCAGCGACACCCGGCTTCATCGTTCCGCGCATCCAGGCGCTAGCGATGAACGAAGCCGCCCGCATGGTCGAGGAAGGCGTCGCCAGTGCCGAGGAGATCGACAAGGCGATCCGCTACGGTTTCGGCTTCCGCTATGCCGTGCTCGGGCTGCTCGAATTCATCGACTGGGGCGGCGGGGATATTCTGTACTACGCCAGCCGATATCTCGAAGGCGCGCTCGGCAGCGACCGCTATCGCGCGCCAGACGTCATTTCGCGCAACATGCATGAAGGCCGGATCGGGCTGCGCACCGGCGCAGGCTTCCTCGACTATTCCGACATGGACGTCGATGCCTATCGCACAAAACGGCTCCAGGCCATGGTTGATCTGCTCCGGCACTTCGACCTGGCTCGCCCACCGGTGCTCGACCGCAACTAGCCGAAGACGTCCTGAAGCACGCCTTCGCGAACAACTGCCACGCCATCGAGCTCGATGGTCGTCCCCATCATCGGTAGATCGAAATGGCCCGCAGTGTAACGTCCGGCGAATTCGTTCGCGCCCGTCGAGAACAGGAAGTTGCCGGAGACGGCGCGAATCTCCGTGCCATTGGTGTCACGCTGGTCGTACATCGAGAGCGCCTCGTAGCGAGCGGCCGGATTCATGCCAAAACCGACATGTGAGACGGCATAGGCCTCCCGATCACCCCAGGCGGCGAGATAGGCGCGCATCATCGCGGCATCCGTGCCGTCGCCTTCCAGCTCGACGACGTAATCGTCCTTTAAGGTCATCTTGACCGGTGACGTCAGGTAGCGCTTGAAGGTGAGATTGATATCGCCGGGCGCCATCACCAGCGTGCCGTTGATCGCCCCGCTCTTGGGAAAGCTGACGACGATGCCGCCCGGCCAATGCGCCAGCGTACCTGGCTTATCCGTCCAACCCCAGACGCCAACCGTGGAAGCGCCCACCATGTCCACATCAAGGGCCGTGCCGGCTTTTGACGTGACCCGCATTCGCTTGGTTCCGCGCAGCATCTTCGCGGCCGCGCGAACGCGCTTCTCCAGCGCCAGATCCGGCACCATGCGCTCCAGCGCCTCGGGATGCTCGTTGGAGATCACCAGAATGCGCGCGCCGGCCTTCAGAATTTCGGGCGTCTCCACCGCGTGCATCAGGCCCTCGATGGTGCAGTCCACCACGAAGCCAGCCTGCTGAAGCGCGCTGATGACAGGACCCAGCTTTTGGATCGCTTCGCTCGCTCCGGTCGAACGGACCGGAACGATGTTCCGGTTACGCGGCGTTGGCATCACGACGTGAAACGGCCTCGCTCCCATCCGCAGCAAGGCCAGCTCCGCCAGGTGCACATTCAATGCTCGTGACTGGGTCTCCGAGAGGATCGCCGCGGTATCGCCGGCCTTGACGGCGCAACGTTCAAAGATCTCGCAAAACGCGTCGATCCATTTTGCCTCGATGCGATCAGCCAGCATGGTTCACTCCCGGTCTTCTGCTTTCTTGTTCGTCACGTCACGCTTCGGGGAAGCCTCGCAAGAGATACGATCGTACCGCGCCCAACAACGCATTGAGGATCAACCCAAGCAGCGAGATCGTGATCAGCGGCACGAACATGTCGACCGCTTGGAAGGTGCGGGCCGCCGTCACAAGGGCATGGCCCAAGCCGTCCGTCGACGTGATCATCTCGGCCAGAAACACCACGATGCAGGAAATAACAAGGCCGATTCGGCATCCAGTCAAGATCGATGGCATCGCCGCCGGCAACACCACCTTGAACAGGATTTCATAGCGCGGCGTTCCCGCCGCCATGGCGGACCAGATCAACTTCTGCTCTACGGTTGACGCACCGTAATACGTCGATAGCAAAATCGGGAAGAGTGCGTCCGCCGCGACCAAGGTGATCTTCGATCCGTGGCCGAAACCCAGCAGCAACAGCAGCGCCGGGTAGAGCGCGACCTTCGGCAACGGTGCCAACACGCGCACGATCGGCCGAACCACGGCATTGATCGCAGGACTTGCGGCGGCCGCGATGCCGATGCTGACGCCGAGGACGACCGCAATCGCGAATCCAGCAAATAGTCGGATCAACGTCGCTGCGATTTCCTGCTGAAACGCCCATGTCACGAGCTGCTCGAGCAGCCGTGTGAAGACGAAGCCCGGCGCCGGCAACAAAACCGCCGGAGCGAAGCCGAACGTCACCAGGGCCTGCCATAGCGCGACCACCAGCACAATCGGCGCGAGCCCCAAGATAGCGTTCGCAGAACGTGACATCATGAGAAGCTCAGCGGCATGTCGAATTGAGGCTCGGACCAGCGTACAAGCCCCGCACGAATCCGCTCGAAAATAGCATCGACACAAATGCCCATCGCTCCGACGACGATGATCATCGCGTAAACCGTATCGTACTGTCCCATGTCGAGCGCGTTGAACAGGATGTTCCCTGCCCCCGACTGGCGCGCAATCATCTCGCTTGTGATCATGGTGATCAACGCCAGCACCAGGCCAGTCCGGCACCCGGTCAGAATTTCCGGGAGCGCGGCGGGGAGCACGATCCGGACCAGACGCTGCAAGGGCGACAGCCCCATCGCCGCGCCCGACCACAGCATCTTCTCCTCGACGGCCTTGGCGCCTTCAAAACTGTGATAGATCACCGGAAGGCTGACACCGAGAAAGATCACGAGAATCTTCGTAGCTTCGCCAACGCCAAGCCACAGCATGATGATCGGCATCAGAGCTGCCTTCGGAACAGGATAGATCACCATCAAGAGTGGATTGAAGAAGGATGCGACGGCCCGACTACGGCCCATCAACAGGCCTAGTGGAATCGAAACCAGCACGGCGATGCCGAACCCGATCGCCATGCGGCGGAGCGAGGCCAGGATATTGATCAGAGATTCCTTATCACCGAGGATATCCGGGACCGCGCGGATCGCCTCGAGCGCCGTCGGGAAGCTGTCGTTCTTCAAGCCGAGCGAAGCGACCTGCCAAGCCGCCAATAATCCGATGCAAGCCAGCACCGGCGCAGCACGTCTCGCCACGGCAGCCGGCGATATCATAAAAGCGAACCGGCATGGTCGCTTTCATCGAACATGCGCTCGATGTCGACGACGTATTTTTGATACCGTGGATCGAGCAACAGCTCGTTGCGGCGCCGCGGCCGCGGCAGATCGATATCGATAACCTCCCTGATGCGACCGGGAGACTTCGACATCATCACGACCTTGTCTGAAAGGAAGACCGCTTCGTCGACCGAGTGGGTGACGAACAGCACCGTCTTGCGGTCGCGCTCCCAGATGTTCAGGAGATCGTTCTGAAGGCGCGTCCGGGTATGAGCGTCGAGCGCGCCGAACGGCTCGTCCATCAATAGTACCTCCGGGTGGTAGGCCAGTGTCCGTGCCAGCGCGACGCGCTGCTTCATGCCGCCCGACAACTCCTTCGGGTAGAAGTTTTCATAGCCCTTGAGCCCGACCATCTCGATCAGCGCGCGGCTCTGTGCATCTGCCTCGGTGGCACTTACCCCCTGCTGACGAGGACCGTACATCACATTGCCCAGCACCGTCTTCCAGGGAAACAGCGCGAACTCCTGGAACACTGGCCCGCGATCCGGCCCCGGCCCCGTGATGGCCTGTCCCTTCATCTTCGCCGCGCCGCTGGTTGGGCTGACGAAACCACCGACGATATAAAGCAGCGTCGACTTGCCACAGCCTGAGGGACCAAGGATGGAGACGAACGCTCCCTCCTCGATCGTCAAGGAGATGTCCGATAGTGCCAAATGATCCTTGCGCGCCGAGGTCTGAAAGACCCGCGAGACGCGGTCAATCTCGATGATCGCAGATGCCGGCTTTTGTGACTTCACCGGTTTCACCCAGTCGCTCGATCTCGAAGGCACTACCTTCATCCCGCCTCTCGCTTCACTCACGCGCGAACGTCACGCCACCGATCTACTGAATCTCTCCGTCAGCCGCATGAGCTTAGCAAGAAGCCTGCCAAACCAGTCGTCATTTCGCGCGCGCGCGACGCCTCAATCGAACCATGGCCACTCCGCGGGTCCTTCGTGCGTGACTGCGCCGCCCGGCGCCTGACCGACCAGTCGCGCATATTTTGCGAGCGCACCAGCACGATGACGAGGCGGGCGCGGCTTCCAATCGCGTCGTCGCGCCGCGAGTTCCTGTTCATCGACCAGCAGGTCCATGCGACGGCCAGCGGCATCAATCCGGATCCTGTCGCCGTCGCGGACCAGCGCCAGCGGGCCACCAACAAACGCTTCCGGCGAGACATAACCGATGCACATGCCGCGCGTGGCACCGGAAAACCGCCCATCCGTGATCAAGGCAACCTTCTCGCCCATGCCCTGGCCATAGATCAGCGCTGTCACGCCGAGCATCTCGCGCATGCCGGGACCGCCGACCGGCCCTTCGTTGCGGATCACAAGGACCTCGCCAGCCTTGTAGCTGCGGTCGCGAACCGCGGCGACGCAAGCCTCTTCATCCTCGAAGACGCGCGCCACGCCTTCGAAGAGTTGACTCTTCAAACCTGCAACCTTGATGACGGCGCCATCGGGGCAGAGATTACCCTTCAGCACCGCAACACCGCCGTCGGGCATGATCGGGGCGCGGGCCGCATAAACGACCTCCCCGTCGGGGGCATTGGCCGTCCTATATTCTTCCGCAAGCGTATGGCCCGTGATGGTCAGGCAACCTCCATCGATATGCCCACTCTGGATCAATTCGCGGATCACGACGGCCGCGCCACCAATGTCGTAGACGTCCTTTGCAGTGTATTTGCCGCCGGGCCGCAGGTTTCCGATCAGCGGCGTCCGAGCAAAGACCTCGCCGACATCATCGATCGTGAAGGCGATGCCGGCCTCGTTTGCGATCGCCGGCAAATGCAGCGCGGCATTGGTCGAGCCACCTGTCGCAGCAACGATCGCCGCGCCGTTCTCCAGGGATTTCCGTGTCACGACGTCGCGTGGCAGCGGCCCGCCACGTTCGAGCATCTCCATGATCAATCGCCCCGCGAGACGAGAGATCTGCGCGCGCTCAGCATAGACGCCAGGCACCATCGACACGTTGGGAATGGTCAGGCCCATAGCCTCCGACACCATCCCCATGGTGTTCGCAGTGAACTGACCGGCGCAGGCGCCGATCGTCGGCAGGCAGGCGCGCTCGATCCGTTCGAGCGTCGCGCCGTCGATCTCGCCCGTCATGAAGCTGCCGACAGCCTCGTAGGAATCGAGGACGGTCAGCGTCCGTCCATTCAGGCGACCCGGCAGCGAACTGCCGCCATAGATGAAGATGGAAGGCACGTTGCAGCGAACCATTCCCATCATAACGCCCGGAAGCGTCTTGTCGCATCCGCCGTATCCGATCAGCGCATCATAGGCGAGACCATGAACGACAGCCTCGATGGAGTCGGCGATCAGCTCACGTGAAAACAGGGAGAATTTCATCCCCTCGTGATTCATGCTGATGCCGTCTGACACCGAGACGGTCGAGAATTCGCGCGGCGTCCCGCCGGCTTCCTCGATCCCGGTCTTGGCCGCGGCCACCTGGAAATCATGGGTCATATTGCAGGGCGTCTGCTCGCCCTTCATGCTGACAATGCCCACCATCGGCTTTGCAATGGCCGCGTCGTCCAGCCCCATGGCGCGCATGAAGGCGCGGTGCGGCGCCCGGTCGAGCCCGTCAGTGGTAATCCGTGATCGCAGCTTCTTCATGCTTGCATCATCTCGATGCAATGTCCCGCATGTGGCGGGGCACTGCGACTTCGTTCATCTTGCGAACCGCTCTATCGCTTATTGCAGCGGCGCGACGATGGTCGGGTGCCTGAACTGCGCGACATCCAGTTTTGGCAGCATTCCCGTGTCCGCATAAATGTCCAGCATCTTCTGGATCGCAGGGAAGTTCGGTGCCGCACCGGGATCGCGACCGAAATCGTTGTCCTTGAGCAGGTAAGTATCGAGCACTGGAACGGGCGCCTTCAGCACCTCGGACACCACCTTCAGGGTCTCTTCGCGGTTCGCGAGCGCCTTCTTCATACCCGACGTGATGTCGCGGACATAGGTCTTCACCAGTTCTGGGTTCTTGTCGACGAAATCGGCACGGCAGGCCTCCAGGATGTGCACGATGTTCGGCATCGCCTGCGACAGCGAGAACAGCTTACGCGTACCGCCCTTCGCCTCAGCCCGTGCTGCAAACGGCTGATTCATGTTGACCGCATCGACCCGGCCCTGGCGCAGCGCATCCTCCGAGACGGCAAAACCGACCTCGACCAGCTTGATATCCTTGGCGGGATCGACGCCGTTCTGCTTCAGAAGCAGGTTGAACGGGCCTTGCGTGCCGCCGCCGATCACGGAAATGCCAACCGTCTTGCCCTTAAGGTCCGCAATCGTCTTGATCGGCGAGTCATTCATCACCGCCCAGTAGACCGAGAAGCCACCGGGCTTCTCGAAGACGTGCTGCGCCACGATATAGGCCTTGAGGTTGCCGCCGACCACGCCGTTAGCCAGCGACAGCGGCGCCTGCGTCGCGCAATCCAGTGCGCCGGCCGCCAGTGCCTGCGTCATCGGAGCGGTGCCCTGAAATTGGGTCCACTCGATATTGTAGGTCTTGCCGATATCGGGAAACTCGGCCGGCCTACGCATCATCCAGTATTTGGATTCCTCGGCCGGGATGGTCCAGCCCACGCGGATCGTCTGCTGCGCTCGTGCGGGGCTTGCGCCCGCAATCATGGCTGCCATAGCCCCTATCGCCAGCGTCAACCTCGAAACTGCCCGCATCGTGCCCACTCCGTTGCTCCGGCGCCGACCGACGCCACCCAACCCGACCGGCCCAAATGTTTCATGGTTCAAACAATCAGGCAAGCCATGCAAGCCGGCACGGTTTCGCCGCGACATCCGTTGTGTATGGTGCGGCAGCGGTCGCGCGCCATTGCGCTGCGGCAGGAGGAGGCAACCTATGGCTGCTGCGAGCAAGGCAAACCCGCAAGGCGTCGAGAGGCTCGGCTATCTCGGCCTGGGACTGATGGGAACGCCGATGACCCGGCGCCTGCTCGAGGCCGGCTATCACGTCAGCGTCTGGAACCGTTCTGAGGGCAAGGTCGCGCCGCTTGTCGAGGCCGGCGCCAACCGCGCGAGCACGCCGCGTGACCTCCTGACGAACTCCGACATCGTTTTTATGTGCGTGACCGACGCCGCCGCCGTCGAAGAGGTGATCTTCGGACCGGAGGGGCTCGCTGCGGCTCCCGGGGCAGGCAAGCTCGTGGTCGATTTTTCGTCGATCCATCCCGACGCCGCGCGCGAGCTTGCGGCGCGATTGAAAGCTGCGAACGGCGCAAACTGGATCGATGCGCCGGTGTCCGGTGGCACCAAGGGTGCCGAAGAAGGCACGCTTGCCATCATGGCTGGAGGAGAGACCTCTGATATCGAGCGGGCACGGCCTTATGTGCTGGCCATGGCGCGCAGGTTCACCCACATGGGTCCGACCGGCGCCGGCCAAACCACGAAACTCTGCAACCAGGTGATCGTCGGATGCGCGATGACCGTGCTTGCGGAGGCAACGCGCCTTGCCTCGAACGCGGGAATTGACGCGAGCCGGCTGCCGGAGGCGCTCGCTGGCGGCTTTGCGGATTCGATCCCGCTTCAGCTCTTCGTACCGCGCATGGTCCAGGGCATTCACTCACCCCCGCTCGGGCACATTGCAACGATGCTGAAGGATCTCGACACGGTCGCCGATGTCGCGCAAGCAACGTCGACGCCGGTGCCAATGGCGACCCTCGCGGGTCAGATCTTCAGGCTGGCAAAGGCTGCACGCGGCGCAGACGCCGACGCTCTGGAAATCTACAAGCTTTCGGCGGCGGACCGTTGAACTGACCAGCGTCCCTGAATCGCACTATGGCGTCTTCTTGCGCGCGTCGTCGGCCAAGAATCGGCCATAAGTCCCTCGCGCGAACAGCAGAGGGTCTCGTGCGTTGTAGGCATAGGCCTCGACCGCGCCGAGAAAGATCACGTGATCGCCACCATAATAGCGATTGACGGATCGACACTGAAAACTTGCCACACTCTCGGGCAGCACGGGCGCATTGCCGAGGCCCGGCGTCCAGTCCACACCGGCGAACTTGTCTTCCGACGACTTGGCAAACTTGTCCGCAAGCGCCTGCTGCGAGGTGCCCAGCACATGCACCGTGAAATGGGTGGCGTTTTGAAACACGGTCAGGCTCGATGAATAGACGCCAAGGCTCCAGAGAACCAAAGGAGGATTCAAGGAGACCGAGGCGAACGAGTTGCAGGTGATGCCATACGGCTTTCCATCAGCGGCTGTAGCCGTGATGATGGTTACACCCGTTCCGTAGGTGCCGAGCGCGTTGCGGAAATCACGCGGGTCGATCGGCGAGTTGTCGCTGGCGAACTCGTTGGCGGGATCGGAGGCGGCCGGATGCTTTGGCTGGTCATTCATCGGCCGGCCTCACAAGGTGAGATTCTCGGACGGCAGGCCGAGGGCTACGCGTCCATAATTAGTTCCGGCCGCATCGAAATTGAATGCGAGGTGCGAATTAATCGCGTGCGCATCGCGAAACTGCCGCTGTAGCACACCGGTCGTGAACAGGCCGCGCGCCCCGCTCGCCGCGAACAGCATAGAGACGGCGTCAGTGCACAGATTGACCGAGAACGCTCCATCGCGCCGGTATCTGGTCTTGGTGACCATATCGGGCGTGTGGTTGCGCCGTGCGTCCTCCATCGCCTCAGTGCAGGCCGAGCGCATGATGAGGCGCGCGGCATCAATCTTGGCGGAAGCTTCCGCGATCTTGATTTGCGTGCTCTGGAAGTCGCTCAACTTGGCGCGGTTGTACGTCGAAATGCGGTGACGCGCGACCTCCGTATAGTCGTCCAGGCACGCCTGCGCATTGCCGAGCGCGACGCCGGAGAGAACATAGGGAAACAGCGAGAAGACGGGAAGGGCGTACAGCGGATTGGGGTTCACCTTACTGCCGGGGGTCGCGCCGCCTGCGAGATCACCCACCGCGACGGTCATATGATCGGGCACGAAGGCATCCCTGACTTCGACATCCGACGACCCGGTGCCGCGCAGTCCGGCAACATTCCAGGTATCGAGGATCTTGTAGTCAGCCTTGGGCAATAGAAAGATGCGGTATTCGATTCCGTCAGCCTCGTCGTCGGATGCGACGACGCTTGCAAGCATGTTCCATGCGCACGAGCCGACGCCCGACGAGAACGGCCAGCTTCCGCGCAGCTGGTATCCGCCTTCGACCTTTCTGGCACGGCCGGCAGGGAAGATGAACGACGATGCGATCAGCACGTCCGGCTCTCGGCCCCAGACCAAATCCTGCGCACGCTGCTCGAACATACCGAGCATCCAGTGGTGACTTGCCAGATTAGCCAGATTCCAAGCCACAGATGCGTCGGCCCGCCCAAGCAACTCGGCACAATCGATAAGGGCAACATAATCGAGCTCGGCGCCGCCGACACGCTTCGGCTGCAGCATCCGGAACAGACCGGCTTCATGCAAGTCGCCCTCGGTCTCCGGCGGCAGGTGCCGCAGCTCCTCAGTTCGAGCCGCGCGTTCCCGCAATTGCGGCACCAGCGCTCGGGCCTTGGCAATCATCGCTGCATAGGCTCGTTCGCCGGAGTCTGTCGCCACCGACTGACCCATGCTCGGCTCCTGACCAGACACCATTCGCGTCCCTCGCTCTCATGCATTTATGAGGCTGGAACCTTGCCAAATCAAGCTGTTGCTGCACTCAGCCCGATGTCGCGGCCTTGCGCAGCCCGAATGCGCCTTTTTCGGCCAATGCCGCAATCCGCTTCTCGTCGTAACCAAGCGTTTCGCGCATCACGCCCTGAGTATGCTCACCCAGCAGCGGTGCCGCCACAGGATCAATTGCAGACGTTAAACTCATGCTGATCGGCGGCTCGATATTCGGCACCCACTGCGCGGTACGATGCGGGATCCGGCTCAAGCGCGCGCGTTCGCGCGCTTCCGGTGCATTGAACCCTTCCTCCACGGTTCGGAGATAGCCGACCGGAATATTGGCCAGCTTCATCTTCGCCATCCAGTTCTCGAGCGTGTCGCTTGCAAACACTTCAGCGATGGCCGCACGTAGGAGCTCCTTGTTCTGAGACCTTGCTTTACGCGTGGCGAACTGTGGCGCGTTGAGGAGATCCGGGCGGTTGAGCACCTCGACCACCAGCCGTCGATACAGCCGATCATTGGCGCACGCCATGTAGAGCGGACCATCGGATGCCTCGTAGACACCAACAGTGGGAGACCCGGCCGGCGAATTGCCGAACCGGCCCGGATTCTCGCCGTTGATCAGATAGGCCATGCCGTAGAAGCCCGTCATCCCCATGGCGACATCGAACAGCGCAACCTCGACATGCTGCCCGCGGCCGAGACGATCCCGCGCTAACAGTGCCAGCAGGATCGCGTTGCAAGCCGACATCCCGGTCGCCATGTCGACAATCGGCGGGCCGGTACGAACTGCCGGGCCATCCGCGAACCCGTTGAGCGACATGAAGCCGCTTTCGGCTTGCGTGATGGGATCGAATCCCGGGCGTGAGGCAAATGGCCCGGTGCGCCCATAAGCGGAGATCGAGCAATAGACCAGCCGCGGGTTGAGCGGCGCGACGGCCTCGTAATCCAGGCCGAACTTCTTCATGACGCCGCTCGAAAAATTCTCCACGACCACGTCCGCCTTGCGGATCAGATCCAACGCAATCTCCCGCCCCTCTTGAACTGCAAGATCGAGCGCTATACCGCGCTTGTTGCGGTTCAAGCTGAGATAGGCTGCGCTTTCGCCACCGATCTCGGCATGCTCATAGGCGCGCGTGTCGTCGCCGCCATCGGGATTCTCGATCTTGATGACGTACGCACCGAAATCGGCCAGCGTCTGTGTGCAAGCAGGGCCCGCAACCACACGCGTAAAATCGACGACCAGCAAGCCGTCAAGCGCGGTTGGTCTTCCCTCCGACCGCGACGAACGTTCTGGCAATTGAGGCTTAATGGGCATCTCGAGCTCCCTTACATCGGCTTATGTTCGCCGAATTCGCTGCAAGCGAACTTAAAGCCCGGCCGGACAACTTCGCAAGTGCTTCAACAAGAAGGCCTTAAAAGAGGCCCAGCAACAGTGAAGCTAGACTAGTGAATGGACGTTCCGCGTCACGTGACACCCCACTTAGCGAAGCGACGTTCGACCATTGAGCGCATGCGACCAGGCGCAGGTGACCTCGGCTCGCAGTGCCGATGGCCCACCTTGATGAAGTTGTTCGCCGAGACCAGGTTGTCCGTCGTATCGGAGACGATGCCGTGCCATCCGACACGCCGCCCGTGCGCTTCGGCAGCCCGCATCAATCTGAGTTGAAGCCCCCCGCCCCAATGCCGCGGCAAGACTCCGACCCTGGAGAAGTAGCCGAAATTCCGTTCGCGAGTGGATCACGCGTGACGCCTGCGAAGGCGACCGCATCGTCGCCTTGATAGACAAGTTATCACGCTTCGAGGCCGAACTCCGGTGTCGCCGCAGTGTCGAAGCCAGTGTGTCGGCAACGTCATCATCACAGCGTCGATTACCAATTATGTGCATAGCACGACTCATCGAACGGATCGCAGTGCAGCGGTGCCGCCGTCATGAGAAGCTCACTTGCTCAGCACGACCTTCACTCCGAGCCAGACGACCTCCATCAGGCCGGTCGCTATCACAATAATCACGGCCTTAAACGCATAGATCTGGGCCCGCTCCACGCTTTTTCGCCACCGTCGGAGGCACTGGAAATCCGCCCTTATCTCCCTCCGGTCGTCATCTTCGAGCCCAAAGGAGGCCAGCACCGACGCCTCCGCCTTCAACACGATCGCATCGACACCGTCCAACCGCTGCCTTTGCTGCTCGGCCGGCGTCTCGGCAATGATCGTCCTGATCTCGGCATCTGGTATCTTCCAGCTCGATGATCCTTGAAACATTCTCAAAACCACATTTGGCTAGATAGAAGGACGACGAGATTGCAGTGATCGCCGCGAACCCGGTCAGAGGACCCGTTGATCCGACAACGATAACCTTGTCCTAAACGGGAAGCTTGCCAGCCGCGACTAAAGATCGTGCCGGCTACTCGTTTGATGAAACCATTTTCTCAGTGTTTTGCCCGACGGGTCAAGTCATTTTTTGATAAACCGAAAAAACGGCTCCAGCGCATGACGGGGGGCTTGGTGCGCCGGAGCCGCCATTCCAGCCGGCCAATCGGCGGTAGGCCGGCACGACACCAAATCCGGCCTGGAACTGAAGGTTCCTATTCCCTCGCGATCCGGACTTGCGCGGGCCGCGTTACCAACTGCCGCCCTCCACGACCGGCGCGGACCAGCGGGGTCAGCCGACGGCAAACGCGATCCAGGTCGCTCCGCGACCAAGGCGATCATCACGCCTCGTTCAGCCCCGCGCCGCGATTGATCACGGCCGCTTCGCCCTTGGCGGTGAGCTCGTAGGTGTCGCCATCCTTCTGCCGTAGCCGTCGGCAATCAGCCGGAACAGCTCGCCGTGCCGGTCATCGCTGAAGGCGATGGACTGGCCGATGTTGCAGAGCATGGCGATATCAGAATCCGACAGCATGGCTCCTCCGGATCCTACAAATTCCGGGGCTGCAGTCCGTTCCTGCCGGGGATGCAGCCGGCGCCGTTTCGACATCAAAAAAACCCGCGGCGAATTGCTTCGCGCGGGCTGATCAGAATTTTTCGATGGTGCTGTTGTGCCGGTGTTTTGCCCGACGTGTCAATCAACCGATGGAGCCGCCGCCATTCGGTCGCATCGCGCGTGAAGGGCATCCACATTTCATGCCTGCACGCGCACAGGAGGACACAACGAAGTCACACCCGAACCATTCGTTGTACACGCCTTGCGGGCGCGCGTTCGGAACCCGGAGGGAGCGGCGCGCGTTTCATCACCGGAGGATTAATCACCCATGAGTCATGTTGTACTCGTCGTCGACGACGACGCCGGCGTTCTGGATGTCGTGGCAAGCATGCTGCAGGAGCTCGGCTGCGAAGTGGTCGATGCGCAGAGCGGAGCGCAAGCTCTCGAGCAACTCGTCCAGAACGAGCGCATCTCGATCCTCATCACCGATATCAACATGCCGGGCATGGACGGACACGAGCTGGCCGAGCGCGCCAGGCGCGTGCGACCGAGCCTGAAGGTGCTTCAACTGTCAGGCCGGGAGCCGCGGCGTGGCGGCCTTCCCATGATCCGCAAGCCCTTCTCCCTCGAGGATCTCACCAACACTATGAAGCAGACGACAGGTGTCTGCTGAACGTTTGCCGCCATATAAAAAGCCCGCGGCGGATCCGTCCCGCGCGGGCTGAAGCAACTTTTCGATGATGCTATTTGCCAGTGATTTGCCCGACGAGTCAAACGAACGATCCGGGTGGCTCCGTGCGTTGGTGAATCAGTAGGATCGGCATGACTTCAGGCGGGCGAGACCGGCGACGTCGGCCGGGACCTCGTTCACGGCGATGGCGGCACCATCGACCTTCCCACCAAGCCCGGCGATCTGTCGCAGGACGACTAGGCCGCCGGTGACGGCGCGCATCTCGACGGTATCATTCCTTCGGCGATTGGCCGCCGTTGCCTGCCCGACGCCTCACGAAGGCCGAACGCAAGCGAAACAAGGCCCCTCCTCCCAGCTCTATATGTGGTGCGCAAGGGGCTTGCTTCAAGCTCCCCATCCCCGTGTACACCCCCGCGCCTCAAGCTACCTGAGAGGGGTCACCACATGCCTGTCCTGCTGCCGACGTCACGTGCGCGCGCCCGCACCTTGCCAAGGCGCACCGCACATACGCCCGACCATGCCGTCGTGATCGCCGGCGGCGGGCCGACCGGATTGATGCTGGCGGCGGAGCTGGCGCTGGCGAAGTGCGATGTCGCCATCGTCGAGCGCCGCGCCAGCCAGGATCTCACCGGCACGCGGGCCGGCGGCCTGCACGCGCGCAGCATCGAGATCCTCGATCAGCGCGGCATGGCCGATCGCTTCCTGCGCGAAGGGACCATCACCCAGCTCGCGGGCTTTGCCTGGACGCGGCTCGACATCAGCGATCTGCCCACAAGGCACCCTTACGGGCTGGCGCTGCGGCAGAGCCATATCGAACGTATCCTCGCCGGTTGGGTGGAGGAAACAGGCGTCCCCATCTATCGGGGCCGCGAGGTGAGCGATGTCGTGCAGGACGACACCGGCGTCGACATCACACTCGCAGGCGGCGAGAGCTTGCGTGCGGACTATCTGGTCGGCTGCGACGGCGGGCGGAGCCTGGTTCGCAAGGCAGCACGCATCGATTTTGCCGGCACGGATCCGACGGTCAGCAACCTCATGGCCGACGTCGAGATGCGCGAGGCGCCGGCATGGGGCCTGCGTCACGACTAAATCGGCTTTCACGGCCTCAGCAAGACGGAGAATGGACGCGTGCTGGTCGTCATGACGGAAGCGAGGCTCGAGCGCAGCGGCGAGGCTTCCTTGCGCGATCTCAGCGAGGCGCTCATCGCTGTCTACGGCACCGATTTTGGCGTCCACAACCCGTCCTGGATCTCGCGTTTCACCGACGCGGCACGGCAGGCCGTCTCTTATCGCAAAGCACGCGTGCTGCTCGCTGGCGACGCCGCGCATATCCAGCACTCCGTCGGTGGGCAGGGCCTCAACACCGGCCTGCAGGATGCCGTCAATCTCGGCTGGAAACTCGCGCAGGTGGTGAAGGGCATTTCGCCCGAGGGCCTGCTCGACAGCTATCATGTCGAACGCCATCCCGTGGCCGCGCGCGTGCTACGCAACACCAGGGCGCAGATCGCCCTGCTCCGCCGCAACGACGACGGCCGCAAAGCCGCACGCGAGATCGTCTCCGAGCTGCTCGCGATGGACCAGCCGCGCAAACGTTACGGCGCGATGATGAGCGGGCTCGACATCCGCTATGATCTCGGCGGCGGGCATCCCTTGCTCGGCTGCCGCATGCCCGATCTGACGCTGACCGTCGCGGGCCGCCGGATGCAGCTGTTCACGCTCCTGCACGATGCGCGCGGCGTGCTGCTCGATTTCTGCGGCGGACTAGACATCTCGCCATGGGCCGATCGCGTGATACACATCGGTGCCACGTACGATGGCGCGTGGGAGCTTCCTTCCATCGGAGCGATCGCCGCGCCGGGGGCTGTGCTGGTCCGGCCCGACGGGCATGTGGCGTGGGTGGACGATGAGAGCGCAGGCGGCCTTGCGGAAGCTCTGACGATCTGGTTCGGCGCGACGTAACACCGTCGGAAGCTCCAAAGGAGCAAGCCCCCGCGGGCTTGCTCCTTTGTTCAAAAGTGCACTTTCGATTCAGCCGTCACGCAAAATGAGTAAGTGTCTCAAAAGGCGAAATAGCGTGTTCAAAACGCGCGCTGATTTCTTTCCCGACCTATCAAATGATGATGACTCCTTGCGAGACGAGTCGTACGGTTAACCATCACCGCAAGGCCCGTGGCAGATATCGGTGATGAGAACGCCAGTCGCGCTTCCGCCTTCCACGCACAGAGAGCAGCGCCATGTTGAAGCGGCGTCGTTTCAAGCAGACCAAGACACTCCATCAGAGGCTCGCGGAGGAAGCCGCGCATTTGCGCGAACAGGCGCGCGCGCTTGCGCCGGGACGTCGCCGCGAGATTTTGTTGCGCCGTGCGCGGCACGACGAGATGGCAATGCAGATCGACGCCTGGCTGCATTCGCCGGGCTTGAGGGCGCCGTCATGAGCGAGCAGTATCGCGCCTACTTGATCGGTGAAAACGGCATCTTCCGCGCCGCCGAAGCCTTCGAGGCACCCAGCGACTCGTCGGCACTTGCCTTTGCAGAGCGGTTTGCGCGCCGCGGCGACGTCGAGGTCTGGCAGCTCGGCCGGAAGATCGGCGTGTTGAGGGGGCCCTCTCCGCCCGAGGTCCAAAGTAGATCCTTACGCCCGAACTGACCTAAGGCCTTAGCCTTTCGACCTCAAACTTGAACTTAACCTGCATCAGCGGCCCGATGTCGTCGCGGACCTCGCCTCGCGGCGGAACACGCCGGGCTGGTTACGGACCGTAGTTTCTCGAAACGACCTTAAGCCGCAGAGCCGGACGTGCGGTCGCGCATGGCCAGCTCGACCTGGTCCGCAAGCACGGTCAGATGGCCCGCGAGCTTCTCGAACAGCTCGCGCTTTTCCCTGTCGGTCGCAAGATCGCGTATCAGCGCGCATTCGGCAGCATCCCTGCGGAGCTTCTCGAGCTGCGTCTGGAAATCCTTCATGGCATCGCCTCCCTCGACATCACTGCCAGATTTCATCGCGACACGTATCGCATCGGTAGATCGAGACGGACCGGTCGCGCCTGACGTCGAGCACCGACGTGATGTAGCGCGACGGCGTCTTGCATGTCGGACACGACGGGCCAGGCTGTGGGCGACCTGGCCCGTGATGCTCTGCTTCACCCTTGTAGGTCACGACTCGAACTCCCGATGGCGGAGTTCCTAAGTAGCAAAGTGTACACTGGTTCCAAAAGCCGACGCACAAGCTTATGCAACGGATCGATACTAACCTATGTTAGGTCGTCGAAGCGTGCATCTGGACCGCGGCGCGACTTTAGTCTACGCCGCGCGCGGCATTTCCGCCGCCCGCTCGACCCGTGCTTCCAGCAAAGCGACCGAGGTCCGTAAGTTGTCACGGCGGGCCCGCAAGGCCTGCGCCAGCATCGAATATGTGGGGCTGCGAGGATCGGCATTCCCGGCATTGCGCTCCTCCTCGGCAATGTCGCCATCCAGCATCTGGATCCGCCAGTGCAGGTCGGAGATCAGAGCATGGAGCTGCAGGGACGCGGTCGCTTCGAAACGGGACGTTGACTGCATGGGATCGCCTCAATCTGAAACGGCCCGATTGGCCGGGCCGTGATTAAGACCTCTCGTAGCAAGACAGATGCCAGCTCTTGGAAGAAACCCGGGAGGTTAACCTCCCCTCATTCCTCCGCCAGCTTCCGCTCGATATAGGCGTCCACCGTTTCCGCGAACGAGCGCTGCACGCCAACCGAGGTGACATGAAGCTCAAGCGCGTCCTGCTGGAGCACGCGCAAGCCGCGCCGGCGTGCGCTGACCGGGGCCATGGCGAGGTAATCGTCGATGGCGCCCCTCGCCAGCGGGATGCCTTTGGGATCTCCGCGGGCAATCAGCAAACGCAGAAAGCTCAGGCAATCGGCCAGACCCGGCATGGGTTCGTCTTTACCGCTGCTGCGATTTCGGCTTCGGCTTGCCGGCGGGCTGGGTATGGGTCCCGAACAGCGCCAGCAGCAACGCGATTTCTTCCTTCGAACCGACCTGGATCATGACTTGTCTCCTTCTCGCTCCGTTGGTCGGGGCAATCAGCGACGGAGTTCAGGACGATCTGGTTTCAGGATTGTTTCAGGACGGTTTCGTCGCTGGCAGAGGTCGCGGCGATGTCGAATGTTCAGCTGCCCGGCTGCCAGCCGACGATCGCACCGACGAGGCATAGCAGCGCCCCGCCGGCCGTGCCGACCATCTGCATCCAGTAGCGGATCGGCATGGTGGCGCGGTAAAACTCCTGCCGCGACCATCTCGACCAATCCCACCAGTCGTCGCTGACGAACAGGATCTTGCGCTCGACATAGCCATACCAGGCCTTGCGAACGCAGTAGATGCTGATCCCGAAGGCCGCAAGGCGATAGAGCAGATCGAGGGAGGGGTTCATGCCAGCATCCGGCAAAAAGTAACAGCGACCAAGGCAACATCTTTGCCTGTCTTGGTGTCGCCGGAGGCGATGCAGGTTCAATCGGGCTGTTGTCCCCGATCGACATCAGATGATCCCGCCCGCTCACTGGGACCGCGGGTACTTTGTTGGTGCTGCGGCGGACATGGGTCGGCAGGCAAAAGGGGCCCGCCTCCGGAGTCTAAGGGAAGAACGGTGGGAACGTTGCCGCACCCAACGCTACTAGCAGGCTGTTGAAGAACTCAGCCGGTTCGCAAACGAAGGCTGAATCGTCGCCATTGTGGATGTAGAAGTGGCCGACGAGCCTGCCCGCAGTGCCGATCGTAGCCCAGAGGCGACCGCAGGACGGGTCAGCTTCGTCGTGCCCTTCCCATGAGAACTCGGCGCAGGCCGATCCGTCGCGGGTGCCGTACCGGACGTCGAGAAAGCCCTTCAGCGCGCCGAAGGCGATTTCACCGTCGGACTTGCCTTCGAAGGTGAGATGCGCCTCTTCGACGAGGTCGAGGAAGTCGCTGTC
>NZ_JAKLTZ010000025.1:0-64755 GCF_022012555.1 Bradyrhizobium zhengyangense
CCGGGCGACATCATCCCGGAATGGTGGGCGAGATCATCTCGGAATGGTGGGCGACATCAAATCGGAACGGTGGGCGAGATTATTCCGGAATGGTGGGCGACATCGAGCGGAATCAGCACACAGGTCTCTCCTTTTGCGGGTTGCCTCTGGCCTCAATGGTACAATTCAAACCGGACGGACCTTCTCGTTATCCCCACATCGTTGGAGACTCCAAATGCCCTTCGTTGATTTCGCGGAGCTGAAGACCCGTGTCTCCTTGGAGGACGCCATGCGACTGCTTGGCCTCACCCTCAAGGCGCACGGCAACCAACACCGAGGCCCCTGCCCGGCCTGCAAGTCAGGCGGAGAACGAGCTTTGGTCATTACCCCCGGACGAGGCTTCTATTGCTTCGCCAAGCGCGCAGGAGGCGACCAGATTGCCTTGGTGGCTCACATCCAAGGTTGCACCCTTCCCGAAGCAGCAGCCTTCCTGGGCGGGAACAGTACCGTTTCCACGACCGGCCGCCGGAACAGTACCAGTACTGTTCCTGTTACCGTTCCCCCTGCCCACCAGAAGAAGCCAGGCTTCGATGCGGAAGCCTACGCGGCCAAGCTGGACCCGGCTCACGAGTCCCTGTCGGAGCTTGGGATTTCGGCCGAGACCTTCCGGGACTGGAAAGCGGGTTTTGCGAGCACCGGGACCAACCGGGGCCGCTTGGCTATCGCGCTCCACGACCCCATCGGGAATGTCCTCGGCTTCGCCGGCCGCGCGCTCGGGGCCGAGCAGCCGGTACTCACGATCCCGAACGGGCTCAACCCGCAGGAGATCATCTTCGGGGCTCACCGAGTCGACGCCGGCACCCTCTACCTGGTCCGGGATGTGCTCGATGTGCTGCGAGCGTACGAAGCCGGCGCGATCAACTGCGTCTGCTTCCTTTCGGAGATCACCGGCCTCCAGGTCGAAATGCTGGCCGCCCTCATGGCAACCAAGCACTGCGACACGCTGGAGCTTTTCTGAGCAAGAGGCCCGCTACGCGCGGGCCTTTCTTCTCCCTACTGCCCGGCATCCGTGACCTCTCGGATGCCGCCAGTGAGGAGAAGCGCTATGAGTGATGCAGCAGATAAGACAGCTCGTATTCGCGAGCTAAACGACAGCTTCCGCAAGACGTTTGCCGGCGGCCGCATGATGATGTCGGCCAGCGTGGCCGCTTTACCAGAGATGGTGCGGTCGACGGCGTGGCTAAAGGTGTCTGATTTCAACGAGTGGGACGCCGGCAACGATCCCCACCATGAGCACGACTTTCTCAGCTTCGAGCTTTGCAATCGCACATTTTTCTGGAAGTGCGATTATTACAACAAAGCGATGGACGGCGGATCTGAAGATCCATCCGATCGAGAACAAACAGTTCGCGTCGGCACATTGATGCTTGCGGAGGACTACTAATTGAGATCCCTTCGCATCAGACAAAAAAGGCAGCCCGATTGGGCTGCCCTCTTTTAACTCAGAAGCTTTAGAATGACCGCAGCCGTGAGCACGAAGATAATCTGCACGAGTCTTCGTTGAGAAGATCCGATTGAAGGTTGCCATGCTAGCGCTGGTGGCCCAGGCCAATTCCGAGCGTCCGCGCCTTTTGCCGCAGCGATCCCACACTGCGCTTTGTCTGCTTCGCTATCTTTTCTACCGGCGTCCTGGCTTTGGAATGGGCGCGCAATTCCTTCACGTCCGCCTTCGTATACGCCCGTCGCGCCGGCTTCTTCGCAGCCTTCTTAGTCTTCTTTGCCTTTTTCACTACTGACTCCTCAATTAATGTGGGCGCGTTCTACCAACATCGCGCCCATTTCTCAACCTTGCCGCGGTGTAGAATATTGGTAGCCCTGCTCCTTCCCACCTAGGCCATCGGTCAGCTAAACGCACTGGCGAGTGTTATGCCCCGTTGGGGGACCGTCGAGACACGCCCCTACTACGTTCGATTCGTAGAGGTGCTCCACCAGTGAGCAGGGCTAACTCATTCAGGAGAGTATCATGCTCGTACCCTACGTGCTTCCCATGCACTTGCAAACGCATGTCCGTGGCCTGTTCGTTGTCCAAGAGATGTTTGACCCTACCGAGTTCGCGAAGCTGGTTGAGGCGTCAGACGTCATCCCAAAGAGGCTGTTGGCGGATTACTGCAAGGACTATGAGGAGCTTGCCGAGTATGAAGGTGCATCAATCTTTCGCGACGTACAGCTTCCATGGATAATTGTGGTCTTTAAGTCGGAGCCACGAAGGATTCGAGGCATCGCACTGCATGAGACCGTCCATTTGGCGGATCACATGACGTGCAATCCCGAAAACCGGGCCCGCTTCATCGAACACGTCTTTATGACGTTTTCCGATGACCTCGATGATCGTCAGGCTCGCCACTGAGGCGAGCCTTTTTCTTCGTATCGGAGTTGCGGTTGATGGTGCGCGGGATGGCCTGAAGGTTTATGAGAGCCTTCGAAATCTGATTTTGACAGATGCGCATGCTGGTGCGGAACGTTTAGCCCCGTCAGTTCCAATAGAAATTGTGCCGTGACCTATCCTCCGAAAGGAGCGTCGTTCCCGGTTTCTTGATCTCTAAGATGTCCAAATAGCCGTCCGAAGTTACGACACAAAAATCCGCATACTGCGTGGCGGCAACGATAATGTTCAGCTTCTCCAGGCGCCGGATGTAGCTCTCTTGAAAGAACAAGATGTTCTTCTCGAAGTATTTTTGCCACCAGCTCTCATCGTGGCCGGCAGTGACTTCCACATCGAACTCCTCCACCAACCGCCGTAGGTAGATAAGCTGCACGTCCTGTTTGGCTTGATAAGCGGTAGGAATGTCGAGCGACTGGCTCGTGGATGCGCCGGTAACAAATTTCGTCAGGGCCTCCCGATCTTCCGCTGAGATCACTCTCTGATCTACGCTGGTCAAGATCTCTGCAAACATGCCGCGCTGATAGGCGTGATAGTTCGCGGAAGGAAAATGTTCGGGGTATACCTCAGCGAGCATCTGCTGGCTTAGCTTCAGGTTCAACTGCCGGGTGCCATCCCAACGCTGCGTGCCGTACTTCTTGATTACCCGCGCCGATAAGCGAACTTTATGGAGCGCCCCGTCCTTCAGCACCGAATTTTCGTCCGGGGTAATGGTCAGCGTGAAATTCTTGAACTTCTTCTTGAGGTGCTCAAGCGTATGCTTCAGCCCCCCAAAACCTCGACCATTTGCTGGCAGAAATGCGGGCGTCTTACCAAATCCGGTGTAATAAATGGTCGTCCCGGCTAATTGTCCATAGCTGCGGGCGGTAAGTTTATATGCGCGTGGTCGGGCCATAATGAGCTGAATGGAAAAATGGAATCAAACTCCCAAAGTGTACAGCTTCCATCGTTCCCGTCCAGCGCGAAGGCCCGCTTGAGCACCGGTTCGATTGGCGCGCTATTTGCGCTAGCAGTTGTCCTGAGTTTGAATTCCGGTCGCGCGCCTCGCTAAGCAGCAGATACTTCTTCCCCGTCTTACGCGAAAGCCAAACAAGTTGTGAAGCTTGATGCATTGGAAAGCTTTGCGGTACTGTTGACCGTTCTGCACATCGCTCAAGTCAGTATGAAATCCTTCGCGCTCAGACTGTGAAGAGTAGTATTTCGCAAATCAATGATATTCAGTGTATCGGTGACGATTGCAACATCAGGTCCGACCTGGAAGCTGTGATGCAGGATCAAGTCGAAAGTTGCTGCCGTCGACGCATGGGGGTCCGCCTGGTGAAATAGTGAATGATCGAGCTCCAATACGTCATGGTTGGATGACGTCGCATCGAAGTTATTGACAATGTCCAGTCCAAATCCCGGCTTGAATACGAACGTGTCAGCGATATTGGCGTTACCAGACTCGAACCCGCCCTTAGCGACCTGCACATTGATAGCTTGCGTGTCTTGGATGCCACCGTCGGACGCAGCGACAACAACTTGATAGCCATGTCCATCCTGCGGCGTCGATTTGAAAGAAAGCACGCCGGACGTCGGATCGATGGCAAATAGCTTTTGGTCTTGGCCGCCGACGATCGAATACTTCATATTCGTATTGGGATCAGGATCAGTGGCGTGAACCGTATCGACGTATTTTGTGTCGTCGGCGATGATGATCGACGCTGAACTACCACCGCCGTCGGAGGTGATGACCGGCGGATGGTCGGTGACGGTGAGGTGGAAAACGTCGGTAGCCGCCAAACCACCGGTGTCTGTTGCCGTTATCTTGATGTCAAAGCCACCTACATCGCTGGCAGCCGGCGTGGCGCTGAGCGTCCCCGTTGCCGAATTGAAAGTAAGCCACGACGGCAGCGCGGAGCCGTTGCTTAACGTCGCCGTGAGCTTCAAGTGGTCGCCGTTGTCAGGATCCTGAAAAGTGTTGCTGGGCAAGGTTAATGAAAACGGCGAGCCGGCTGTTGCGGACTGGCTCACAGTCTGATGGAGCAGCGTTGGCGCGTCGTCGGCGCCGGTAACATTCAACGTCAGGGTATCCGCAGTAGTTAGAATACCATCAGTAACGCCGTAGTGGAACACGGCGAGGTCGCTTTGCGACGACCCCAAGCTGTTGAACTTCGCGATACCTGTGGCCGTCAGAGAAAGAATCGAACCACTCAGCGTGTAGTCGGTCCCAAGGACGAGTGACCTCCCTCCTGCAGTCGTGACGGCTGCATCCAGGCCGTAGACCGACAGAGAGTCTCCTGCATCGGGATCCCTCGCTCCCGACAGAAGATCCTGGTTGAATGTAGGACCGTCCTCTCCCATGCTCCGCGTAATCGGCGAGACGACGGGAGCTGCATCCGCAACCCTAATTGTAAAGCTCTCTGATGCGGTGTTTCCGGCCGCATCGACGGTATTGACCGCAATTGTGTGGGTGCCGAGCGCAAACGTATCGCCGGAATGCACCACGCTACTGCCGTCCATGAACACGACCGGGTCGGCTCCGTCTACGAGGTCACTCGCCGTCGCTGAGAATGTAACTTTTGCGCCCGCCAAGCTCGTTGCATGCACCGTCCGGTCGCTCACCGGCGTCAACGTCGGCGGCGTCGTATCGACTACTTTGATCGTGAAGTTCTCCGCAGCGATATTCCCGGCCGCATCAACCGCACTTGCAGTGATGGTATGCGCACCTAATCCGAAAACATCTCCGGAATGGACGACAGTATTGCCTTCCTTAAATACAACCGAATCCGCGCCGTCGACCAAATCGAGGGCTATCGTCGTAAACAGCGCCACTGCGCCTGCCGGGCTCCCGGCCTCATTCGTCTGGTCCGAGACCGAGCTCAAAACCGGAGGGGTGGTGTCGATGATAACAATGCCGGATGGATTTGCGACTGCTCCCGCCAGGTCGGCGTCATTGTTAGTCAGGTCACGTACGACCGCGCCATTCAGGTCGGTCCCTACGACAGCTACGTCGGCGCTGTTCTCGCCGGCGGACACAAAGTAAGTAAAGACTAGTTTGGAAGAATTAGCGAGCGCTGCCGTTGCGGCCGCGTCGAAACTTGCTACCCCTCCGTCGTCGAGCGACAGCGTTGGCACGCCACCCGTCACGATCACTGGCTTACTGAAAGTCAGGATCAGTTGCACCGAATGTCCGACGCCGAGATCTCCGTTGCTCGGATTGATCGCTAACGAAGACACCACCGGCGGCGTTGCAATGTAATTCAGCGATGCCGAGATAGCGTCGTTCAGATTGCTCCCGGTGAGCGTGTCAAGCACATTTTGGAATTGTTCCGGATGCTCGGCGAGCGTCTTGAGCGCGTCCGACGCGGCTCCCTGTGCCACGTTTTCTACCGCGCCAACATCCGCGACGAAGTTGGGACCGGAGCCATCGGCCGTTAATTTGCCCATCAACGCGCTGTTACTCGCCGCAATAGCCTGCGCCGACGCGCTTTCTTCGCTGGGGTCGAGGCTCCTGCCCTCGATCTGAAGGACGGAATCGATAAGGCTTTTGACAATAGCGTCGTCGGTTAAGTCCAGAATCTGACCCTGTCCAAGACTTACAACCTGGGCCGCCAAGGCAGCAACTGTATCGTTCCATGCCGTGCTGTAATGATTCGCGTCTGTTCCGCCGATAATCGACGCGATCATGCTAAGCGTATCGCCGATCTCGGTCCCGGCGGCGAAACTGACAGAACCCGCCTGGGCGCCGGACTTTGCGGCGGCCACCGGATCGAGAGAAAGCAGGTCAAGGCCGACATCAAGCCCAAACGCCGCGAGGACCTTGCCCTCGGCATCGGGAACCCCATCATCCACGAGCTTCGATACGATTGTCGTCAGCGGCGTGATGACCTGCGAACCGGAAGGAGCCGACAGAGTGCCTGCGAAAGGAAGGCCGCTTGACGTGTCCGTTCCGCCGAACAGCACAAGACGGCCAGAGCCCCCTGCCAGATCGAATCCGCCGGTTGCATCTGTCGTCGCAATCGCTTCTCCGGCATCGACCCGTCCATTGCCGTTGGCATCGGCAAACACTGTCGCCCCGCGAATATACCCGTCAGCGCCGAGGAATAGAGAACCTTTCCAGCCGACGTCCAGCAGACCTGACCCAAGTTCGCTTCCGCTTCCATTTGGATGACTAAGCAGATTGATTGGGGGGGCTCCGGCCCAGCTCCCATACTGAAATTCAAGGTTCGTTATCCTGTAGAGCTCTCCAACAACGGCTCCGTTGTAGGAGAGTTCGACATGGGTTTGCGAATCTGCATCGTCAATTGTTTGCCAACGGTACCCTGCTGGCGATTCGTTGATTACAACGTTATTGACCGCTCCTGGCCCTCCGTCCACGTAGTGCACTTTGTTGGAAATCGGGCTCCAGAAGAAGGTCATGTTTTCTGGTGCGAGCAGGCCACGCGAATCGTAGACACCTCCCAGGTCCACGTCGTCATTTCCGTCGATATGGATCAGAGGCGAGTTCGGCTGTCCGACACCGACCTGAATAGAAGGACCTTGATACAAGCTATTTGTTTCTAGTGCTTGGCCGAGTTCACTGATCGAAGGTTGCGCGAGGACTTCGTGAAAGACGCTCTGTGGATCGATTGCAAAGGCAGTAAGCTTCTGGATGTCTGCAACATAGAGTTCAGGGCTATGCTCCTCGAACGACCACGTATTCGATACATCACTGTTCAAAAAAATGTCGTGGCCTTCCTGCGACTTCGGTTCAATAGATGCAAGCACTCCGGCTGCAAGCACCGCCGCCTCCGCGGCAACAGGACCGGCGGAAGCTTCCACCGCCAAAGGCACTGCGGCGAGAATCAAGTCCTTTTCGGCCTGGGGAAGGCTCGACAACTTTCCCAACCCATAAACCAGATCGTCAGTATGAATGAAATTGTTCGCGAGCCCGTCGGCTATCTGAACATCGGCTTCCACGCCGGGATAGCCATCTGTGTAGGCCTCCACCTTTACCGACTCTGGCAGGCCCGGCTTGATTGCACTCAGGAAATAATCAACCATCGCCGAACCAAGGCTATGGCCCGAGACCAAGACCTGATCAACCTTGTTGGCATCAATGAATTGCTTCACGACCTCTACAAGCGGAGCGAACTTTGCCCAATGTGTAGCAAAATCCAGATAGTCTAAAAAATCGCTCGCTTGGTCCGTGCCGGCAAAAGAGATAGTAAGCGTGCGCTTACCGCCCACGAGCGCGGTCAAGACTAGGGCGTCGGCTTCAGAGGGATCAGACAAAAGTTGTTCAGCTGAATCAGTGCTGTGAGCTTGGTAGTAGCCGTTGACGAAAGAATATTGAATTGCCCCCTCTTGTCCACGCGAGTTGATGCCGAGTTCGTCTGCCGAGAGAGCATGCCAGTGATCCGATTGAATAGTAGTCAGCGCAGGTTGATTCGGTGACCGCCCCAAAGCTAAGCTATCGTGGAATGTCTGCTGACTCGGGTAGGCATCGAGAGCGAGCCGAAGCATTTCGGCCGCGAGACCGTCAGGTAGGGACACCTCCTGGGCCTCCCCATGAACTGTCACTGTCGCCGTCTTCCATTCCGAACTTCCGCCGTGACTGTCCGTCACCTCGTAGAGGAAAGTGTCGGTCGTCGTCACGCCCACGGGCAAATACAAAAATTTCCCGTTCGGATCGTAAGTGAAAGTGCCGTCGCCATTGTTGATGACCGTGCCTTTCGTTCCGGCAGTGTCTATCTTGAAAGTAAACGTGTCATTCGCATCTGCATCTGTAAAAAGTGCCGTTAAGATGATCGGCTGGGGATTCGTATCTGCGTTCGCGTCGCCTGATATGTTCGACGCAGCCGGCGACGCTCCTCCGGCTTGAGCGGGTGCGAGCTCAACCATGATGGATGAAACGTCATGGTTGAAACCGGAAATTTTATGGAACTGGGCCGAAACGTCGACTCCACCTGTAGGTCCGTTCGAATCAAACAAATAGACTGCAGAACCCGAGGAACCTGAAGAGTCCGCCCGCGTTCGCCCGGTGACATCAACACTGGCGTTGCCGGCGTTGTCGCCGATGCCACCCACCACCCACGAATAAAGCGCAGTATGGAGTGGTCCGATTGTAATCGAGTTCTGACCTGCGTCGGTATCGTAAAGATAATTCACCGGGATCGTCTGCTCGACACCGGTGTAGTCTGCCGCGTCGATGTTGATCGTTCCAATAAATCCCGGGGCCGTCGTAACGCTGATGTTGTGCGCTCCGGTGGGCGGCGCAACTAAAACATATAGATATTGTTCCTCACCTGCTCCGCCAATTTTCTTGACAAGCGAAAGCTCTTCGCCGGCGTAGATGACGGACGTAACCACATCGGGTTCGCTGAGGTTAGCACCGTTTCCGCAGGCTATCGAAACGACAAGAAGTCTATTCGAGCCGGCGACACTGATTGGGACCGTGAAGGGACTTGCAGCGGAAGCAGTGCTAAAGTACTGCGCCGCGGTCGAATCCACTGCGATTGGAGACGGACTGGCCTTAATTTCAGTTTCACCGTCCGAACCGGCGGACACGGAAAACAATACGCGCGATAGGTCCTGAGCGGGATCAAAGTTGAGGTTATGTGCTTTGCCGTCCTCTACAATGCGAAGCACGTTCCCCGCTCCCAGAAAGACGGAAGCACCACTGTCGTATCTCACAGTTGACAATTCGATCGTGTCGCCAATAGCGAAACCAGAAATAGTGCCGGTATATTCCGAAGGATCGCCAAGCTTCAACATGCCGCCAGCGCCTGGGAAATCCACAAACGGGCGCGAGCCGTAGCCATATCCGACAATGGACCCGTTATTGCCAATGCCGCTCGCTACTGCACCATAGGGCGAGAGAAACGATGGATCATCAATCGACGTGAATGCTCCATTTGAAAAGAGATATGCGTGATAAACGTTGTTGCTGTCCCAGTATGTTCCTACGATCTGTCCGGCGTCATTGATTCCGAGCGCTTGGGTTCGTCCAGCTCCTAAAGGATCATCGAATGTCGTAAACGCGCCGTTCTCATACACGAAGCCATGTTGGCCCGCGCCGTCATTGTAATAGCCGACGATCTCTCCAGCATCATTGACTGCGGAAACGTGTGTTGTATTCGCCCCCGCAACGCTGATGCTAGTAAGAGTGCCTGCTATCTCCAAAAAGCCGCGTTCGGCAAAACCAGTACTGCTGTTGCGGTAGGTCCCAACAATCTCGCCACTATTGTTGATCCCAGTCGCGCTAGTATAGAACGGATTCAAGGGATCTGCGTCGAACTGAAACTCACTTCCATCGCTGTAGCGGACAAATGCGTGGACGAACTGTCCGTCATAATAGTCTCCAACAATATCACCGCTACCATTTACTCCCTCGACTACTGTTTGGTCTCCGGGGAATGCATAGTTGAAAAGCGTGACGCTTCCGTTTTTGTATATAAAACCTTGGTCGCCGAAAGACCCAACGACTTCACCGGCATCGTTCACGCCATGTGGTCGGCCAACGTTTCCTGAAGACGGATCGACAAGAGAAGCGGAGAGGCTCGAGAAAGCGCCGTTTGCGAATCGCACATTGACACTCGAAGCCTGATCGAATTCCAAGGTACCGTGCGTTTCAATTGACGCGCCAACGCCGAGTGCGGGCCCTTGAACAACGAGTCCTCCAACCTTTACGTCGATGTTGCCTTCGCTGCGGAGTGTCCCTGTTATAGTGAAGGTTCCGCCGGTTATAGCCAGCGTAGCGCCGTAACCTTCTATATCGAGTTGGGATACTTGGTTGTCATGGGCGCTGGTTACCGTATATGTCTGCGATCCCGGCAGCGCAACGATAGCAGTGGACGGCGGAACGGAGTCGGCCCAATTCGCTGACGTATTCCAATCTCCATCCAGATCAGTAGACGCTGGCCCAATCCATCTGACGACCGTTTCACCAGGCGGTGGACCGGAGTCACCATACGCGCCGTAGTACAACAAGTTCGAGAGCAGAATTTCCGAAGGAGCTACATTGCTATAGGCGAAATGTGGATCAGCAATGCTCCCTAAAATTACAACTCCCGCACCATAGTGCTTTAGGCCGATGGCAGTAACGGGATTGCCCAGACCGTCCGTTCCGGCCGTGACCAGCGGCGTGAGGTCAGACAAGGGGAGCAAGTCAGGACCCGCGATGATGCCATCCGAGAACCAGTTGCCTGTCCAGTTGGCGCCCGCATCCCCCACGGGCCCAAGGAAGATCGGATCGCTAGGATCTACGGCATCTCCGCCACTAGAAATTCCATTCCACAGCGTCGCTCCGAATCCAAGATAGACGTCGTCGGCGCCGCTTCCATCGTTGATAAAAAGTCGTCCCCCATTGGAAACGAAGGCCTCGATCGCACTCAGATTTGCGTTTAGAAACTGAGCAAATTCGGATTCCGTACCGACACCCGTATTGATAAAAATGAAGTTGTAGCTGCCGTCGAAAACCGCAGGGGTAAACCCCTGAAATTTTGTCCAGTTATCGACCCCGAATGCCAGGTTCATGGCTGTTTCGGGAGATCCAGGGTCGTCCGGAGAAATTCCCCAAGGATTGGTGCTGCCGGTCATGTAGGCGACAGAAGCCATGAAATTATCCCCTGCTCAGCGTTGATAAATGGAAACCGATCGAAAGAACTTGCGCTCCTCTGAGTGAAAAGAACGCACTCCTCTTCTAGTCAAAAGCCGCCATGATGATTTGAACATATTTGTCGCCGCTGAGCGGCTCTTGAACTCTCGATCACCCCTGCCAGTGTTGCTAAATATTCAGGGCATCGGTTGACGACCTTACGATCAACAAAATCCGCGTTCGCGCGCCTCAGCGACAAAGGCTCCTTTTTCTCGTTGCGACAATAGGTGACGTGTCGCGCGTTCACGATCCGAAGTGCGCGTAAGCTCTTCGTACATAATTCGGAACAAAGAATTTGAATGAAGCAACGCGTTCCCTCGGTGCTGCTTCAAGCTTTTCGAGCGGAGCGCTTCTTATCGGCTTCGCACTACCATGGGCATATTGGCGGCTTGCGCCATGCCGAAATCCCACGCGTAAAAGCTGCGAGCAGCATAAGCTCATACCACGCCCCCATCCCAAGCGACTACGCCGCGGGGACACGCGGCATGTCACGGATTCTTCAGCCTTGCCTCTCTAGGGTTGCGTTATTAGGCTGGTGGATCAACACCTAAAATTGATGGTCTAAGGATTGTCGACGCTTGAATCTCGGGAATCCGGTCCTTCTCTCCTGAGCCGCACGCGGGCGGTTACGGCGAGGGATGCAGACGCTTTTGCCTCATGGATAAATCGAGACTTCCCTGTCCCTTCGCAACTGCAAAAGGTCCTCCCTGCCCTGCTTATGCGCCTGATTTCCGAAGAGGTTTTACGAGGGGCGGCGGTAGAATACCTCGGTCAACCTTCTCGGGTACCCGTTCTTGTAGCTTTTGGACTAACCGGCTTTCTCAGCAACGCACTAGCAGCTCAGTATCTCGCCGGCCCTTACCCACATCTTGAACTCGACCTGCTCCATCAGGCGGACCAGTCCCGAGGCTCGGGACCGTTCCTGTCCGACGAAGATATCGCCAAAGCCAACGCCGGCGAGGGGCTTACCGCCTTTCCGCTTCTTTGGCTGCAGCGCACAAACGATCCGAAAGAGCCCGAAGCGCAAGCACTACAGATGGCTAGCCAGCAGAGCTTTCTGCGCATCCATCGCGGATACCGGCTCGCGCGTATCCTCAAAGAGACAACGGCCGATCGCGCCGAGGCCTTTCGCGCAGGCGGCTTTCAAGAACGTCATCGTTTTCCTGTCGGGACACCTTTGCCTGTCTTAGGCGGAATGTTGAAACAAGAGCACGTGGTATTTGAGGCGCGAAGGTCGGATTTCGAGAGCGTTCTGCCGGGATCTACAGTGAGCTATCTTTTCCTGTATTCGCCTCCTCGCTGCGGCTTCACGCAATTCGAAAGGCAGGTACTCGAACGGGCTGCTGACAGTTTAACGGACGAGGAAATTGCCCTAGCTCTGGGGATACGGCCGGGCGCCGTAGCTTTACGCTGGCGTTCCATATATGCACGCGTCACAAAGCATGTGCCCGCCTGGTTTGATGCTCACGCCAGTCCCGGGTCTATGTCTCGCGGAAGAGAGAAGAGACGGCGAGTGATTTCATTTGTAACCGAGCACCCGGAAGAACTCCGGCCGTACCCGATCCAATAGATGTTCACCTCTTGGCGCGCGAGAACTCGACCTCGCATTATTTAAACAGCAGCGTGGCGCCTCTTAAAAGACGCTCGCTTGACCTCGGGCGATGTTCCTTCGAAGACATCCGACACGCCTTTTCCGCCGGCTTGCTGAGCCTCACGAAACCGGACCTTAATCCGACAGGAGTAGTTTTGTGAAACGCAGCGCCCTCGGAGACCATTCGAACGGGAAGTGCGGCGGGCTCGTCACATCGCGGCCCGCCTGCTATTTAATATGTCGGCAGGGCAATATTGCTGGTGTGCGGTTTGTCGTTGGCGGCCGAGCCAGTTAGTCGCGTAAGACCCGATTTTCGGCACGCTGGATCACCGCTGAAACGTTCACGCGAAAGGCACCGCGGGCCAGCCACGCCATCACACCTACCTGGTGCTGAAATCGTCAGAGCCGCATTTCCCTATTGCGCGCACGCGAAGGTTGAGCAAAGATGGGCCGTTCGTGCCGGCCGCTCGCAGGATTTCATACGACGACCGGCCTCAATTGCTGTCGAACAATCAATTCCCGATTAGGACACTGCACCGCGCCAAATAATTAGAAGATACTCTGCAACTTCGCTTTTGCTTGCCTGTGTGTGGCCTTCCCCAAGCGCCCGATCAATTTGGAGAGCGATAATGCGTAAATCAATTACTGCAGGATTGTGCCTTTTGGCTTTCGCCGTGGCTACTGGCCGATGCGCGGCGAAAGAATGCGACCCAATCGAAATTTTGATACGAGATACAGCCTCGGCGGCATCTGACCAACAACGAAAGCTGATCAAGGATACTTCTAAAGACACTTCTACGACCAATAAGGAAAGCTCATCCGGAGGCGTCAACTTTTTCGATATCGTGAGCGCCAACGGAGGACAAGCAGACGAATTCTCAACGTCTCTACGTGAGAAATTCCATCTCGACTTCTCTTCACGAGATCGACGCTGGGAGACCTACACTTATTTGTCTGACAATGCTAAAGAGGCATACATTGCGTGCCTCAAGGCTCAGGATCAGTCGATCTTTATCCTGCCATCCGACAACGCGATGACCTCACCCGAAATGTCCATAACGGTAAAGCTTCACCCGTTCGTGATCTACCAGAAGATTCCCGTCAAATTTTCAGCGCAGAATGCCGAGATCATCGACCGTGAGCCAGACGCCGAGATGGTCCCTGGCGGAAAATCCGTGATCAACTTGAAGCGCGATCTTGATAAATCAATGAACTTCAAAGCGAAGGTCGGAGATCAGACAGAAGAAATTACACTCCCGGCGCGACAGGGTTTCAAGCTTCAACGAGAGCTTCGCTACTCAGCCGGTACCACCCGCTACGGCCACGCATGCGACGAGTGTCACGATACGCACCCCATTTGCGTTGTACTAGACAACAATGATGATGCCGTTGTAGTCCCCGGCACTTCCCGATTTATCGATATCGTCCACCAGGAGGACGGCATTAAAACGACTGTAAATCCAGTGCCGAAATATAGCCCGAAGCAGGCCTGCTTACAGGGCGCACAAACCGTGGGCGCCAACAATGCAAACGCCAATGTGTGTGGTTACGCGGTAACGGAAGTCATCGCCAAAGTACCACTAAATGCTCAAGCGTCGGCATATGCGAAACAACCGGCCTACGTGGGAGATCCGAAAACCTGCCATTGACTTTAGCATCTGATGTATCAAAGAGGCTGCCAGCAAGGGCGGCCTCTTTGACGCATGAATGTTTGCCGCAGGTTCGTTGATTCCCTTGGCAAGACTGCTTGAATTCTTGAGTCCGCGGAAAAACCGCACTTGGCCAAGTAGACTTCGGCACACTCCATCGAACACATCCGTATGACGATTCCGATGACCGTGATCTTCGATCGTACCCGCAAACTGCGTCACTTCGGGGTGACGTCTGACGAGCGCGCTCTGGGTAAGTGCACTGCCTACGCAGCCGCGGATGTCTTTTTTCGTAACGGCTTCGGTGAGTTGGGGCACTTCAACCGTAACGTTAGACTTCCTTTTCCGCCGAGTTTGCCACCGGTGCCGAGAAGCCCAATCTGTCCTTCCGCGGTGATCTCCAATTGAATATCTAGCGCGTCGACTTGGAAAGACCCAATTGAGTCCGGCATAGTAAGGGAGCTTTCGAGTGAACTTAGAAGGAGCGCATCAGCGGAAACCCAACTTCGGCATGCCTTCTCAGGCCAGCTTTGAGACATGGACGACCGAAGCCTCGTGACTTGATCTTGCATTGCTAGAGCGATTCGTAACCGGCAAATAGCTACGAATCCATCTCGGCTCCGAATGCCGACCGCGGCAGTGGCGACCTCAATCCTAAAAATGGAAGGGCTCCGATGAGTAACCGCAATGCCCAGGTGCGCGAGCTACCCCGCAGGAAGTTCAGCAAAGGCCAGAAGCACGGCCGCCAGCACGAAACCGTACGGCTGCTGAATTGCCGCAGAAGCTTGCCTACTTAATCAAAGACGTATTGGAGCTTTGTGCTATTAGCCGAGCCTCGTTGTACGTGGAAATCAGCAAAGGACGACTGCGGATTGTGAAGCGCGGACATCGATCCCTGATCCTTGCCGCCGATCTCCAAGAGTGATCAGAAATTGGTCCGCATCGCGCGGTCTAACATGAGCCATCGCTGGTGAAACTCAAGCCACAAAGACACAAGAAGCGAACTTCCTTTCTTCCGGATGGTAGCAAAGAAAGAGATAACGATCCTTTTTCTTCGTCGCTTGACATTGCGTAAGGTACGAAGAAAAGCGATCAAAAACGTTCCCAGCGTACCTGTGCTGGCAAATTGCGACGCGATGGTCCGCTCTCGCGACCAACAGTTTGTCTAGCGGTTCGAACGATGGATAGCCTGTAGAACCACTTACGTACCAACTACAGCAAAGCACGAGCGGAATACTATTCGTAACCCACCAGTCACCGCCTGTGTTTAGATCACGCCAGAGCACGTCATAGGACCATCCCCTTTGGCGATCGTAATCGTTTGACGTGAATCCGAGACGACGACCTAGCGCCGAAAGACGCTCAATGAATGTCTTTGACCAGACTTCCTCATTGATAGAATCATAACTCGAAGCATCGAGGCCTGATCCGCGCTTTCCTATCATTCGGGTCAGGTACGATCGATTGTCGGCCCATAGCGCCGACTCTTGCAAGACCGATGAGACAGCAGCAATAACCTTCTGTTCAATTTCGTCCGGTCCTGGCTCGCCCTTCATGTCAATAGCCTCCGACGACTTCTGAGTTGAGGTATCTAAATTTTCGTCGCGTCCTAGGTCTGTTGTAATATTTCGCGGTGCTTTACGCGACCGGCAATAACGACGTGTCCGCGCTAGAACATCAAAACGAGGAGCTGCAACAAAGCAGAAAGAAAAGCGGCTGCGCCCGCCGCAGCGCTCAACCGCGATTGCTTCGCAAACGCTACGCTTATCGCAGCATCGTTCGCCAACTGCTCGGCACGCGCATACAGCACTTTCTGCTCAAGAACGAACGGCTCGTTGAATGGATCGCTCAGCGTAAGCGGCACCTTTGCAGACCAGATCCAAAGGCACCAGATGCAGCGGCGAGCGGAACTGATACCCACTGCAAGATCGAGCCGAGATGTGGCAATAGATCCATTAACAGCCTCCGGTCATTTGGACGGCAGGGGCGGATCGACAGCCGCGTTGAATGTCGCGCGATTGGCGCGGGCTCGCGTCGGATTACCATCTCCTTTGAGCGTTCCCAGATTATCGAAGAGGATCTTTGTGCACTCGGAATCAATCAATTCCAAGTATTTCCGAAATTCTACCAGGTGCTCGTCGAGAGTTTTTGCTGGATCGAATTCGAGCGGCATACGACCACAATATTGGTGAAAAGTAATTTGGCGAGATGTGCTCACCCCGGCCAGTCCGAGGTTGACGTGTAGATAGTGTACAACCTGATGAGCATTCGTCCAAAGGATTGGCATTCAAAGGCGCATTAGGATACCGGATCGCCCTTTGCGATCCCCAACGCAATATGGCCTGTTCAAGAAATACTCTCCATTGCCCAACGCCCTTTCCGCATACTGATCTATCACGACGATGATCGCTGGACGTGCTGATAGCAGTACCCCTCCATTGTTGCGCGGTGCCGCATTCTCTCAAGCGCCTTTATCCAAGGAGTATTGTCTGCCTTGTGTCGTACCACTTGAGTGGATCACGCGAGCCCACGGTGTCAGCTCCGCTTGCCGCCTACGCGGATTTGCGGCCCGAGGATGAGCTTGTCCTTCCATTCGTATTTGCGGCGAGATTCGCCGACTAGCCGGTCGCGCTCGGCGCACAGCTCGTCGACCTTATTCAGCATCCGCGCCAACAACTCTTCTGCAGACTTCGTGCTGATACCCGCACGTTGAAGATCGAGAATTTCCCTTCGCTGCCGCGCAATCTGCCGGCGCCGTTGCTCGATGTCCCCTCGAATGAACTCAAGATCCATGGTCTTGTCCTCTAACTCTCGATAAGAACAAACTAAGAACAAAGATGCAAGCTGCAAAATATTCTTTGCCGTGCGACAGCGCTCGTTTGGCGGTGCCAAATCGGTGCCACGCGATTTCTATTTGCTGAGGAGAGTGTGCAGCGGAAATTAAAAAAGCCGCTGCGCGGCAATCACTTGGGAGTGGTGGGCGCACCAGGGCTCGAACCTGGGACCCGCTGATTAAGAGTCAGCTGCTCTACCAACTGAGCTATGCGCCCGAAAGGCGGTCAATGCCTTGCGAGGCCGGTCGTTTAGCAAAGCGATCCGGGTCTGGCAAGCGATGTGACGCATGTTTTCCAAGGTTCTTCCACAGCCCCCTGAAATGCGAAAAGCCGCTGGATTCCAGCGGCTTCGCGGAGGTTGATCCCGGGGAAATCCGGGTGCGCTCAGAGCCGGCCTTCCCGGTCTCCGCCGCCGTCCCGATCGCCGCCGCGCATGTGGTCCATGCCGCGGTCCATCATGCGACCCATGCCGCGCTCCATGAAGTGGTGGGGCGGGCCGTCTTCACCGCCGCCGAACGGGCCGCGGTGGCGGGTCAGCAGGGCAAGGCGCCGCTTCTGGCCGTCATCGAGGGTCTTGTAAAGCGGATCGGCGGCATCGGCGATCTTCTTCAGGGCTGCCGAGCTCGCGCCCATGTCCTCGGCGCGCTGACGCAGGCGGGCGACCGGATCGTCCGGCTTGTCGGCGTCCCTGTTCGAGTCTCCTGGACCGGCGTTCATCCGCGCATTGGCGCGGTCGATGCGCAGCTTGGCGAAGTCGCGCACGGCGGCCTCAACCGGCGGCCACAGCTTCTCCTGATCGGCGTTGAGCTTCAGCCCGGCATGGACGGCAGCGATCCGCGCATCGACCAAGGCGGCGCGATCTTCCGGGTTCATTCGCATGTGGTGGAAGTGCTCCATCCACGGGCGATGAAATTGGGCATAGACCGCGCCGGAGCCGGCGATGCTGAGCACGGCGATGGCGGCGATGGTGAACTTCCTCATCCGAACCTCCTCTGGAAGGATACCCTGAAGATGAGCGTCGCGAAGCCAGTGTGCAACTTACAACTTGGACAGAGAGGCCACTCTTACGAAGATGTAACTCCTTGATCTGGATCAAAATCGCCAGCTGGAAATCATTTGTAACAAAGGGCTTCCGCGTCGCAGCACGGAAGCCCCTACATTCATCGAGCGCCTAGATTAATTGGTCGTGCTCTTGGCTTCCTTCTGGAATTCGTCGATCAGCGGCTGGCCGACGCGGCTTGCGGCGTCCTTGTAGACTGGCTCCATCGCCTTGCGCATCGCCTCGTCCTGCTCGGGCGTGAGCTTGATGATCTCGCTCTTGCCGCTCTTCTTGATCTCGGCCATCGCATCGTCATTTTCCTTCTGCGACTGTGCGTTGTTGAAGTCGGTGGCTTCCTTCATCGCCTTCGAGAGCTGGTCGCGGATGTCGGCCGGCAGATCGTCCCAGAACTTCTTGTTCACGATCACGACGTAGCCGATGTAGCCGTGATTGGTCTCGGTGATGTACTTCTGCACCTCGTGCATCTTCTGGGTATAGATATTCGACCAGGTGTTCTCCTGGCCGTCGACCACGCCGGTCTGCAGCGCCTGGTAGACTTCCGAGAACGCCATCACCTGCGGCAGCGAGCCTAGCGCCTTGAACTGCGCCTGCAGCACGCGCGAGGACTGGATGCGGAACTTGACGCCCTGATAGTCCGCGGGCGTCAGCAGCTTCTTGTTGGCGCTCATCTCCTTGAAGCCGTTGTCCCAATAGGCAAGGCCGATGATGCCCTTCGGCTCGAGCAGCTTGAGCAGCCGCGCGCCGAGCGGACCTTCCGTCACCTTCCGCAGCGTCTTGAGATCAGGGAGGATATAGGGCAGATCGAACACCTCAAACTCGCGGATGCCAAGCGGGCCGAATTTGGAGTTTGACGGCGCCAGCATCTGCACGCTGCCGAGTTGCAGCGCCTCGAGCTCTTCCTTGTCCTTGTACAGCGTCGAGTTCGGATAGACCTCGACCTTCACCTTGCCGTTCGTGTACTTCTCGGCGAGCTCCTTGAACTTCTCCGACGCCTTGCCCTTCGGCGTGTCGGTCGCGACCACGTGGCTGAACTTGATGATGATCGGGTCGGCGCTGGCAGGCCCGGCAAGGCCGAGCGCCAGTGCAGCGATGAACGCCGCGATCGCGAAGGTGCGCATTTTCTCTCCCTGTTGTTTTTTGGGCTGCCCGGCATCAGGGCGGCCGATCTTGAGCCGGCAGCATCAATAGCGGCTGCGAGGCGGAGCCGCTATTGGCCGTTAGCAGGGCAGCTATTCATCGCCACAAGCACCGTCATTCCGGGGCGGTCCGCAGGACCAAACCCGGAATGACGAGCTACGAGCGTCAGCCCGCCGCAGCCGTCGTTACGTTGTCGCGCTGGCGCTTCATGACGATCTTGTTGAGCGCACCGAGATAGGCCTTGGCCGAGGCGACCAGCGTATCCGGATCCGCCGCGCGGGCCGTCATCGAACGTCCCTCTTGCGACAGTCGCACCGAGACTTCAGCTTGCGCGTCGGTGCCTTCGGTCACGGCGTGAACTTGATACAGCTCGAGCTTGGCCTCATGCGGCACCAGGCGCTTGATGCAGTTGAACACCGCGTCCACCGGACCGTTGCCCTCGGCCTCCTCGATCTTGATCTGGCCGTCGACGTCCAGCTTCATGGTCGCACGCTGCGGGCCATGGGTGCCGGCGATCACGGTCAGCGAGGTCAGCTTGATGCGGTCGTGCGAGGCCGCCATCTCCTCATCGACCAGCGCCTCGATGTCCTCGTCGTAGATATCCTTCTTGCGATCGGCGAGCGCCTTCATCCGCGTGAACGCGTCTTCCAGCTGGTTCGGGCCGAGCTTGTAGCCCATCTCTTCCAGCTTGTGCACGAAGGCATGACGACCCGAGTGCTTGCCGAGCACCAGCGAGGACTGCTTCAGGCCGACCATTTCGGGCCGCATGATCTCGTAGGTGGAAGCGTCCTTCAGGACGCCGTCCTGGTGGATCCCGCTCTCATGCGCGAAGGCGTTGCGGCCGACGATGGCCTTGTTGTACTGCACCGGGAACGAAGTCGCGGCCGACACCACCTTCGAGGCGCGGGTCAGCTGCGTGGTGTCGATCTTGTTCCAGTACGGGAATTTGTCGTTGCGCACGTTGATCGCCATCACGATCTCTTCGAGCGCGGCGTTGCCGGCGCGCTCGCCGATGCCGTTGATGGTGCACTCGACCTGGCGCGCGCCGCCGACGACCCCGGCCAGCGAGTTCGCCACGGCCATGCCGAGGTCGTTATGGCAATGCACCGAGAATACCGCCTTGTCGGAGTTCGGCACGCGCTCGATCAGCGTCTTCATGAAGTGGGTGTATTCCTCCGGCACCGTGTAGCCGACGGTGTCGGGGATGTTCACCGTGGTGGCGCCGGCCTTGATCACGGCCTCGACGATGCGGCAGAGATAATCCATCTCGCTGCGTGTGCCGTCCTCCGCCGACCATTCGACGTCGTCGATCTGATTGCGCGCGCGCGCGACCATCGCGACCGATGTCTCGAGCACTTCTTCCGGCGTCTTGTTCAGCTTCACCCGCATGTGCAGCGGCGAGGTCGCGATCACGGTGTGGACGCGGCCCCGTTTTGCGAATTTCACCGCTTCGGCGCAGCGGTCGATATCGGCCGGATGGGCACGGGACAGGCCGGCGATCACGGCGTTCTTGGAGCGGCGGGCGATCTCGCTTACCGCTTCGAAGTCACCCTGCGAGGTGATCGGGAAGCCGGCTTCGATGACGTCGACGCCCATATCGTCCAGCAACTCGGCGACCTCGAGTTTTTCCTCGAAGGTCATGGTGGCGCCGGGGCATTGCTCGCCGTCGCGCAGCGTGGTGTCGAAAATGATGACGCGGTCCTTGTCGGACTTGTTCACGGGGGCCATTGCAAAATTTCCTTTTGAGCTTTTGCGCCGTCAGTCTTAGGGGCGCTTGAGGTGTTCGGTGATCTCGACCAACCCCTGAGTGCCCAGGCGCGCAGCGCCCAGCCGGCCCTCAGGGGCAGCTAAGAAGAAGCCCGCCAAGAAGCAGGGTGGGCAGCGCGGCCGGGATCGTGGCGGCGGCCAGAGCCACCTCCCCAAAAATCCCATCGATTTGGCCGCGAATCAGCATTGCCAGACCCTTTTGAGCCCCAAATCCTCGGTCAAAACCGTTGACGGTTGGTTGCCGGAAGGCTCAGTGCGCCGTTTCTAGACGAGAAATGGCCGCAACTGCAACGCCAAAAGATGGTCAGGGGGGCTGACCTGGTTGCAGGGCACCGCGGTCCGTGTCCCGGACGCGCTGCAGCGCGGAGCGTTGCTACGCAGGGCCGGGACCCGGGAGGCGACATCGTACAACGCGGATCAGGATAGGCGAAACATACGACAAATCCGAGTTTCGGAAATGCAGAATATTTTGAACCATGCCTGTTGACCCAGCGCTTGGGTGTTTTGCCCGTCGAGCAACGCGAATTCTTGTAGCCGCCGATACGCGGCGCTCAACCTACCCCACCCGGCGCGCGCGGGCCCTGGTTTCCCAGCGATCCAGCATCAAACCAAGCTGACCAAGCTCGCCGGTGGCCGCACGCGCAATCTGATTGGCGGCGGTCACTTCGTTGGTGTTGGCGGGCGCATTGGCGTTCAACCAATCCGGCTGCGCGTAATCGCTCCAACGGCGGGCGTCCGCACGGCGCTTGCGAGACTTCAGATCGCGCAGGAAATAGCCGGCAGCAAACGCGATCCCGAGCAGTACGATCAGTATGACGACACCCACAACCAACTCCGAGACTTGTCCCGGCGCGAGTTCTGCGCAGCAATATGGGCGAGGTCAAGGCTGACCGCTGCATGATTCTCAGGCGAACGAACAGTCGTTCATGCCGGTGGAACCGTCATGCGCACCCGCGGTGGAAAACGCACTCTACTGGCTGGTCGTGGCTGGACAAGCAGTGACATTCGCAGCTGTCGACGTGCCATCAGGATGAGTGCGCAGCCAATTGATCAGCTTGACGCCATCCGGGCTGCCCCAACCCGCAACTGGTGTCCAACCTGGACCTGCCTTGAAGCCGGTGACACCAGACACGCCGTTGTCTCCCTCGGTGATCTCACGAAACAGCTTCGCCGGTCCGAACTCGCGATAGAACCGCGGGGTCACGTAGCCGAGGTTGTGGCCGTTGGCCTGATTGAGCAGCGCGATGAGGCCGCCCCAAAGTGGAACGACTGCTCCGGTGCCTCCCACGACCACCGCGTTGCCATGCACGAAGAGCGTATAGCCCACCGCAGGGTCAGCCGTGGCGACGACATCCGGCAGGCCGCGTCCTGTGCTACCGTCTGCCCGAAGTGGCACCTTGACTCCATTTTGCCAGTCTGGTCGTGCAAACTTCTCACTCACGCCGCCACCTGTCGCCGACTGACCGTCGCGCCAGATCTTCTCCGATTTGATTTTGCCATCCTCGATCTTGACGGTCGTGCCTCCGACCGACAGGACCCAAGGGCTCGACGCTGGATAACTGACGTGGCGGCGCCCGTCAGTCATACCGTCCGTAACACCGTTTTCGCCGGAAGGTGCGATCACCGTGATGCCTTGTTTGGCGGCTTGCTCCAATGCACCGTCAACAAGCTTGATGTCCTCATCCTTCCACTGGCTCTCGGTCAGCCCCCAGCCGATCAACAGCACCGAGACCTGATCGGCCGTGGCTTGCCGAACCGCTTGGGCGAAATCCGCCGCATTGAAACCCTCAGTCTTGGGTACCGGCGCAAAATAGACCTTTAAATGCGCGCGCGGCGCGGTACCGGCGGCGATCTCGATGTCCATCGCGGTTTGCATGTCAGTCCCGTCGTCGGTCATGGACGGATGATTGCCCCCGCCGTTGACGGGCACAGCGATGATCTCCGGCACCGGAAGCTTCAACCTCGAGAAATACTGCTCAAGGTCCTTCCTGTCGAACCCACCACCGAACTCGACAATTCCGATGGTTTGTCCCCTCCCGTCCACGCCCGGCGGGAAGTTGTAGAGTGAAGCGACCAACGGCGGCGACAGCAGGTTCGCCGGGCCTGCCGGCGCGGTGCCCGATAACGACGGCAGCACGGGATTGTCGCTGTCGATTGCGTTGCGGATCCGGCAATCACCGTCCGCGAGCAGACCAGCATCGATGAAGAAGTGTATGTTGCGCTTTGCAGCAGCCGCATCGTTCGTCGCCATCGCTTGCAGTACCAGATTGTACTGCGCCTTGGTCTGCTCCAACGCCTGATCGTCTTTCGCCTTGCTGTGCTCTGACAGGATGTTTCCAACCAAAGACCCGGCCGCCGCGAGGATCGCGAGCGTCAACGGGTCAGCCCTTCGCCACCATGGGGCATTCGCGGACTTGAGCGCCTTTTCCGCCTCGATCTGCCGTACGTGCAATTCGTCCGCCTTGATCTCGTCTTCGGTTTTCGACGGACCATTCTTCGGGGCAACACCAGCCATGTCGCTCTCCCCCTCGCTCCTGCTTCGAATGCTGGACCAAAATGCGGCGCGAGAAAAGTCGGCAATTTCACAATTGCGCGCTTTAGTTGTGTCTCAAATTGCATTCCCAGCCCTCGCAACCGGAAATGAATGGGACTAACCTTGCGCCTGCTCGGCCGGATCAACCGGCCAGCCAACATGACCCGGGAGGACGCGAATGACACGCCAACAGCAGCGTGAGCAGGATGTTGCGCTTTCACGACGAACGCTGGTTCAGGGACTTGCGCTTGGTGCCGCGGCCACGATGGCCGGAACGGGCACGGCGCTCGCCCAGACCGGCCCTGCCGCCCCGCCGACGACGATCACCACACCGCCGCGCGATTTCAGCCCGCGCGGCGCGCCGACCACCTATTTCTGGGACCCCGACATCATCGCGGTCGATCCGTCGTTCAACGATCTCGCGCAGCCCAACACAGCGATCAAGCGGCTTTATACCGGCGTGTTGTGGGCTGAAGGCCCGGCGTGGAGCGCGCAGGGCCGCTATCTGTTGTGGAGCGACATCCCCAACAACCGGCAGATGCGCTGGAGCGAGGACGACGGCCATGTCAGCGTTTTCCGCACGCCGTCGAACTATAGCAACGGCAACTCGTTCGACTTCCAGGGGCGCCAGCTCTCCTGCGAGCATCTGACGCGGCGGGTAACGCGCTACGAGAACGACGGCACCGCAACGATCCTCTGCGACAACTACAATGGCAAGAAGCTGAACTCGCCGAACGATGTCGTCGCCCATCCCGACGGCAGCTACTGGTTCACCGATCCGCCCTATGGCGGTCAGCTCTACGAGGGCGAGCCCGACTCGGGCGGCAAGCTCAATCCCAGGATCGGCCAGCCGGCGGACTTCATACCGAAGAAGCGCGAGTTGCCGACCAACTGCTATCGCATCGATCCCAGTGGCCGCGTCGATCTCGTCGTCACCGAGGACCAGGTGCCCGATCCGAACGGCCTGTGCTTCTCGCCCGATTACAAGAAGCTCTATGTCGTCTCGACCGGCAAAGGCCCCGGCGACACCGGCGCCGGCGGCAAGGGCGAGGTCTTCGTGTTCGATGTCGGCAGCGACAACAAGCTATCGAACCAGCAGCGGTTCAGCGACTTCATGATCGACGGCGTGAAGTGCGGGCCGGACGGCGTGCGCTGCGACGTCAATGGCAACGTCTGGGCCTCCAGCAACGCCGGCCGCGCGGTTGGCTACAACGGCGTAACGGTGTGGTCGCCGGACGGCAAGCTGCTCGGCCGCATCCGCCTGCCCGAAGTCTGCGGTAACATCACCTTCGGCGGTCCCAAGCGCAACCGCCTCTTCATGGCCGCGAGCCAGTCGCTCTACGCGGTGTACACGGCGACACAAGGTGCAGGGCCCGGCTGAGCGACGCAGGCCGTAAGCGACACGGCGCCGGGATCTCTCGCCGGCGCCGCGTCTCCTTGTCACTCAGCTGTTCGGTTGCAGGAACGTGCCGTACTGCTTGCCCTCCGCAACCGTGGCAGCAGCCTGGCCGACGACGCGCATCGCCGCCATCATGGGCCATGGCCCGAGACTCACCCGCTGGACGCCGAGGCGGGCGAGATCCGAAATTTCCGGAGTGCCTTGCGTCACCATGATATTGACCGGCAGCGGCGTGGCCTTAACGAGCTTCTCGATGAGGGCAAGGTCGGTCAGGCCGGGGACAAAGATGCCATCGGCCCCTGCTTCGGCATAGACCTTCGCGCGCCTTGCAGCTTCGTCGAGGCATTCATCCGGCGATCCGAATTTCAGCAAAAATGGATCCGTTCGCGCATTGACGAACAGCCGGACTCCAGACTTCCGCCCTGCGTCTCGCACCGCCCGGATCTTCGCCGCATGATAGTCCGGTCCGGCGAGCTGTCGTTTGCCCCCGAAGAGCCCGTCTTCGATGTTGATACCAACCGCGCCGGCCTTGAGAATCCTAGCCACTGAAGTCGCCGCAGCTTCCGGCGTTTCGCCATATCCTGCCTCCAGATCAATCGATACGGGAACCGACACCGCGGCAGTCATGCGCGATACCAAGCCCTCGACGAGATCAAGCGGCACGTTTTCTCCATCCGCGTAGCCGAGTGCGGCCGCAACCGCACCGCTGCTGGTGGCGATGGCCGGAGACGCCCTTGCGATCGCCTTCGCGGTCGCGACGTCCCAGGCATTGAACAGGATAAGCGGGTCTCCCCGCTTGTGAAGACCGTAAAACGTCTCGGCGTATTTCTGCTGCGTGCTGGCGTCCATGGTCCGTGCTCCCGATCAAAAGCCAGAAGGATGTCGTCGTTGAAAAGTCCTCATCGTGAGGCATTCACTCAATCGGGTGCATGCGCCTTGAACCAATCCATGATCAGGGTGGTGACTTCGTCCTCGCGCTCGAGGTGCGGGAAGTGGCCGACGTCAGGCAGGACAACGCGCTTGTGCGGCCCCTTGAACAGCGACTCTTCCTTGAGCGAATATTTTGCGGTCGGATCGTTGCTGCCGTAAATCGTCAGTGTTGGCGTATGCATGTCGTTGATCGGCAGCCGGCCGAGACGCCCGGCCTCGGTCAGCCCTCCATAATATTTGAGCGCGGCCGCCATCGTGCCGGGAGAGCCGAGCGTCTTCTTGATCGAACGAAGATGCGCTTCGTCCTTGAATGATGGTGACCACAGCTTCCAGAGATAATCGACGAAGGGAAGTCCCTCGATGTTAACCGCCGATTCCGCCCCTGGAGACTGGAAATAGTACACATGGAAGATGGAGCGAACGACGTCCGGATCCCTCCTGATGCTTGAGAACGTGATCGGGTGCGCCGTGTTCATGACCACGGCGGCCTTGATCGCCGCCGGCGCAGTGGCGAGCGCCTGAAACGTCGACGTACCGCCCCAGTCCATGCCAACGACGCACGCCCGGCCGTCGCCGCTCAGCGCTGCGATGAGCGCTTCGAGATCCTTGCCCAAGGCGACGGGATCGAAAACTCCGTCCGCGGGGATCTCGGTCGGCGCATAGCCACGCAAGAACGGCGAGACGGCACGATAGCCTGCGTCCGCGAAAACTTGCAGCTGCTTCCGATAAGACCAGGCGTTGTCGGGAAAGCCATGCATGAACATGACCAGAGGCCCGCTCCCCTGCTCGAGGTAAGCAAACCGCACACCGTTGGCTTGCACGTATTTCAAGGCAGGTTCGCTGCCCAAGGCGTTCGTCGCTACTGCGGCCGTGCTTTGCATAGTCATCGCCTTCTCCCTGTTTCTTCCTCGTCTTCACGCCCCAGCGAATCGCTCTGCACCGCCCGCTGCCGCACAGCCCTGCTCCACCAACTCAGAAGCGCGGGTGATCACATGCAGCGCCAATGACTGCAGGGATCATCATCCAGATAATATGTGCGTAGCGCACATATTTGGTCAAGTTGTTTTTTGTGCGCTCCGCACATATTCTCCCCCGCATGGACACAGGAATCGCGAATTTGCTGGGTGCACTGTCGCTCGCCGTCATGGATCGCATCGAGCAGCGCGCGCGCGACGTGGTGGGCCGGGGTGGCGAGACGCCAGCGGCGTTGATCGTCATCGGCTACGGCCGGGGCATGACGAACGACAAGCTCAGGCGGATCCTTGACTTGTCACATTCCGGTACGGTCCGGCTCGTCGACCGGCTGGTCACCGATGGGCTTGTCGAACGCCGGCCGGGCAAGGACGGTCGCGAAGTCGCCCTGCATTTGACGACGAAGGGCGCTGCAAGCAGGAAGGAGCTGTTGGCGTCAAGGATTTCAGCCGTTGCATCGCTTTTGGACGTGCTGTCGCCGGCTGAAACCAAACGCCTGGGAACGCTGATACATGACTTGCTGGCGAGGCAGGACACATCCGAGATGGATCGCTTTACGATCTGCCGGATGTGTGACGACCAGTGCTGCAGCAACTGTCCATTGCCCACAAGCAAAGGCAAAGGCGATCGCTAGCCGCGAGTCGAGTCTCGCGACGGCATACCATCTCTGGCGGTGGCGCGATCAGCGCCTACACCGCCTGTTTCTTTCGCCGAGCAGCAAGGCTCGGCACCGCTTGTCAATCGTCGCCACGCTTCGGAGGCGCGGGCACGGCGGTCCGATTGGACGGCACGATCTGCGGTTGGAATGCGAACACTTCGCGGCTTCGGTCGTCCACGAATACCTTCAGCCAGTGCACGTCGTTGTTACCGTTCGCCTGATTGTCACCAAACGTCTCAACGCGGACGAAGTTTTCGAGCCGTCGCCCCTTGGCATCGAGAAATGGGCGATCGACCCGGAAATAGTGGGAGTCGCCATGAACGTAAGCGACGGGCCTGCCGAAGGCGACAACTTCATCGCGCAGCGCGACGAGAAAGGCCTGGAAACCGTCGGGATTGGCATCGGTTTCCGCGAGCGTCTTCGGGTCACGCAACGGAGCGCGGGTTCCGTCCGACTGGTCCCAACCCGGATCGGCCTGCGAGATGAACATGACAGCCGCGGCACGGTATGTTCTCGCAACATCGAAGGTCTGCTGCATCCAGAAAATGTTGGCGTTGTTGCGCGCGGCCCATTCGGCGTCGTCGGGTAGCGTATCGCAACGGTTGTTGCACGACCCCTGAATGTTGAGCGTCGCGTAAACCACACCCTTCATGATCCAGCGACGGTTTTCGACGCAACCGGTCAACTGGTTGTTGTGGTCGAGGCACAGCTTGTCGTGCTGGACCTGTTGCTTGATGGGCCGCTGGCCAAGTGAGAGATCGGTGCTGAAGAAGATCTTCCGCTCGTAGTCGAGCCTTTCGCGCGAGGAGAACGACCCATTCGATGCGCGATCGCAGTCGGTCCAGTCGTTGTCGCCGGTCGTGAACATCGCGGCTGAATTCAGCGCGTTGAAATAGCCGAGCGCTTGTTGGTACAGCGCATCGCTGCATGTGGTTGGCGTCACCGATCCAGGCGTCCCGTTGCCAGCCTTCAAGTCGCCGTCATGGACCGTGAAAGCCAGCCTCTGCGCGTTCATGTCGGCGATCAGGTTCGGCACGCCGACCTGCGCCTGGAGGTCGGAATACGGCAAATCGCCCCAGAGCCCGATGGCGTAAGCCCGGCTCTCGCCTCCCCTGTCGCGGTCATCATTGTCGGCGCGCGCGCTAACAATCGAACAAATCGCAAAGCAGGCTGCAAGCACAAGAAAGGCCGTCGCGCGCAGCTTGCCGCAGATGGCCCTCGACTTCCCCTCACCTCGCCTCGTCATCGTCATCGTCACTCCCGAGAGTTGCTTTGGACAAAAGAGGGCTCACCGCAGAAGGCAGCGTTGAGTTGCCCCGCGCCGAGTCCGGTTTACGAAAATGAGAAGAGGCCCGCCCGTGGCTCCAAATTGCCGCCGTGAACGTATCGAGGGGTTGTGACGCCCACGTGAAACATTTCCCGGCGAAGGCGGACCGGACTAGGATTCACGATGACGCGCCAGCGTGCCCCACTGGCGCCGCGGATCCGTTCGGCGATATCCTCGAATTGTCCAAAGACGAGCTGCGACGGCAGGTTGCGACGCCTGCCGCGCTCTCCGAGCATATCCATTTTGCGCGGCCGACTTCGGCGGCGCGTGCCCCCGTTCAAGAGGCAGAAGGTTTCAATGCGTCCAATCGTGATCATTCCCACCCGGCTCGGTTCGACCAGGCTCCCGGGCAAGGCACTGACCGACATCAACGGCAAACCCATGATCGCCCACGTCTGGCGACGAGGTCTCGAGGCGGATATCGGCCCCGTTGTCGTTGCCTGTGGCGATCAAGCCATCGTCGATGTCATCGATGGCTTGGGCGGTCGTGCGGTCCTGACCGACCCAAATCTCCCGACAGGATCGGATCGTGCGCACGCGGCCCTTCAGCTGAGCGATGCGGGAGCGGCACACGATGTAGTCGTCGTGCTTCAGGGTGACCTGCCGACCATTGATCCCCTGACGATACGGGCGACCATGGAGCCGTTGTCGCGGCATGCCGATTGTTCGATCGCCACGCTCGCCACCGAGATCGAGGATCCTCTTGAGCTCCAGGCACCGAGCGTTGTGAAGATCGCTCTTGCGATCCATCCCGGAGACACCATCGGCCGCGCGGTCTATTTCAGCCGGGCCGTGATTCCCGCAGGCGCAGGAACGCATTATCATCACGTCGGCATGTACACCTATCGGCGCGAGGCGTTGGCGAGATATGTCGGCCTGCCACGTGGCATTCTCGAGCAGCGTGAAAGTCTCGAGCAACTCAGGGCGATCGAGAACGGCATGCGGATGGACGCGAAGGTGATCAAGACGGAGCCGCTCGGCGTGGATACGCTGGCCGACCTCGAGCGTGCCCGAGATATCTTGGCGACCAGGACGATCTAGTCTGCGCAGGCAGTACGTGACTTCCGGGCAAAGCGCGTGATAATTGAGCCATGACAGACAAAATTCGCGTCGTTGTTCTCTATGGCGGCAGGTCCGGTGAACACGAGGTCTCGCTGAAATCGGCCGCCTCCGTGCTCCGGCATCTCGACCATGCGCGCTTCGAGGTGATCCCTGTTTCCATCGACAAGACCGGCCGGTGGCAATGGAACGATCTTTCGGCGATCGACCCGGCGCAGGCCTCGCTGCCGATCCTGTCCGATGCGCCCGAGATGCGGCTCGCCAGAGGCACTGACGGACGCGGCGTTCTCATGCCTGTTGTCGAGGGCACAGGCGGCCCGATCGAGATCGACGTCGTGTTTCCGGTCATGCACGGCCCGCTGTGCGAGGACGGCACCGTGCAGGGCCTGCTGGAGCTGGCCGATATTGCCTATGTCGGATCGGGCGTTCTCGCCTCCGCCGTCAGCATGGACAAGGATGTCGCCAAGCGGCTGGCGCAATTCGCCGGCGTGCCGGTCGCGCCCTATCGCGTGCTCACCCGCAAGGCTTTCGTCGCCGATCGCGCTGCGTCTCTCGCCAGGGCGATCCAGGGCCTGACGCTCCCGGTGTTCGTCAAGCCGTGCAACATGGGCTCTAGCGTCGGCATCCACAAGGTCAAGACTGCCGATGCGCTCGGGCCCGCGCTCGATGACGCATTTCGCTACGATCTCAAGGTGCTGGTCGAACAGGGCATCGACGCCCGCGAGATCGAGGTCGCCGTGCTCGAGGGCGAGACGCCGTTTGCAAGCGTTGCCAGCGAGCTCAATCCCAACGCCCAGCACGAGTTCTATTCCTACGAAGCCAAATATCTCGATCCTGACGGCGCACGCGTCGATCTTCCGGCGAGGCTCGATGCAGCCCAGATGGCGCGCGTGCGTGCGCTGGCGGTGCAGGTGTTCGCGGCGCTCGAATGCAGCGACCTCGCGCGCGTCGATTTCTTCCTCGACCGGCAAACCGGCGAATTCTGCTTCAACGAGATCAACACCCTGCCCGGCTTCACCTCGATCAGCATGTATCCGAAAATGATGGAGGCCTCGGGCGTGCCGTATGGCGAGCTGCTGACACGCCTCGTCCATCTGGCGCTGGACCGCTATCAGCAGCGTCACGCGCTGGAACGCGGGTATTCGAGCTAGGTTGTCTTCGCAAACGTAGGCGCGGATCAGGGAACAAGCCATGCGCGTTGTGATCTGCGGCGGCGGCGTGATCGGGGCCTGTACTGCTTACTTCCTGAGCCGCCATGGCGTCGATGTCATCGTCGTCGAACGGACCGAGGTGGCGGCCGCCGCATCGGGAAAGGCCGGTGGCTTTCTGGCGCGCGACTGGTGCGCAGGCACGCCGCTCGACGCGCTGGCGCGACGCAGCTTTGCACTTCACGCGCAGTTGCCTGAGGAGATTGCCGGCGATTGGGGCCATCGCCCGATGACGGCCTACAGCGGCTTTGTTGCCGACGACAACGATCCGCGCCGAAATACGCCGTCCGCACTCGATTGGCTGAGCGATGGCGTCGTCATCGCGCAACGCATCGGGACGACCGAGACGACCGCGATCGTTCATCCGCAAAAGTTCACGTCGGCGATGATGAACGCGGCGATCGTGCAAGGTGCCGAGCTTCGCCGCACCCGCTTCACGGGCATCGTGCGCGATGGGGATGGGGCGCGCGCGAAGGGTGTCGAGGTTGACGATAGCATTATCGAGGCGGATGCCGTCGTGATCGCGATGGGACCATGGTCGCTGCTCGCCGCGAACTGGATGAGCTTGCCTGCTCTCTATGCTCAACGCAGCCCGAGCATCGTGTACGACACGGGCACGCATGTGTCGGCAGACGCCTTGTTTCTCGAGACGAAGATCTACGGCGAAACCACCTCTGTCGAGGTGTTCCCTCGACCGGATGGCAGCACCTATGTGACCGCTTGCCCCGACACAGGAGCCTTTCCCACTGACCCGATCGACGTGAGGCCGGAGCCCAACAGCATGAAATGGGTGGAAGAAATATCGGGCCGACTATCGCCGCTGTTCCGACCGGAGAAGATCATCGCGAAACAGGCGTGTTATCGTCCGGTGACGGAGGACGGCTTGCCGCTGATTGGCCGCGTACCGCAGGATGAACGGCTCTATGTTGCGACAGGACATAGTGTCTGGGGTATTCTCAACGCCCCAGCGACCGGCGAAGCGCTGGCGGAGTTGATCGTCGAAGGCGCAACGCGCAACGTCGACCTCGCGCCATTCGATCCGGCCCGCCTCTAGCCGCTCGATCTGCCGCGGCGGCGATTGCGCTGACACGCTTGCGCGCCGCGATACAGGCGCATGCCCGTCGGCGAAATCTGCATGCCTGCGTGCGGAATAACGCTCCGTCCTGCCCGATATTTACGCAGCTAGACTTTAGTCCCCATCGTACACTCCTGAATACAGTTTCACTTGCCGAGGATTCTCTCGCCGTTATAGTCCGGGCCCAATAGCTCAAAGAAGCTTGGTTCAAGGGAGAGAACAAAATGAATAAAGCACTCTCTGGTGCATTGCGAAGTGCGTTTGGTGCGGCCGCGGCGGGCGTGGTGTTAGCGGCCTCAGGTGCGGCCTTTGCAGCCGATCCGATCAAGATCGGCGTCATCGCGGAAGCGCAGGCGATTGCCGGCGCTTCGATCCCGCAGGCGGCGCAGCTCGCCGCCGACGAGATCAACGCCGCCGGCGGCGTCGACGGCCGCAAGATCGAAATCATCGGCTACGACAATCACTCCTCCTCGGCAGACTCAGTGCGTGCCTTCCAGCGCGCGGTGAACGAGGACAAGGTCAATATCGTCATCGCCAGCTACATCAGCGAAGTGGTGCTGGCGCTCGAGCCCTGGGCGTCGCGGCTGAAGACGCCGTTCGTGACGCCGGGAGCTGCCTCCAATGAGATCAGCAAAAGCGTCCACGCCGATTACGAGAAGAACAAGTACACTTTCCACGGCTATTTGACCTCCGCGGCATTGGCACTCTCGGTCTGCGACGGCGCCAAGGACCTGCTCGTCGACAAGATGCACATGAAGACCGCGGTCATCATGAGCGAGGATGCCGCCTGGACCAAGCCGCTCGATGTCGGCTACGAGGAATGCCTGCCCAAGATCGGGCTGAAGGTGCTCGACCATATCCGCTTCTCGCCTGACACCACCGACTTCACCCCGATCTTCAACAAGATCGAGGGCGCCAAGCCCGACGTGATCATCACCGGCATCTCCCATGTCGGCGTGCAGCCGACGGTGCAGTGGAAGAACCAGCAGGTGCCGATCCCGATGTTCGGCATCTCATCGCAGGCCACCAACGAGACCTTCGGCAAGGACACCAACCAGGCCGCCGAAGGCGTGCTCTATCAGGGCGTCTCCGGGCCCGGCGTCGCGGTGACGCCGAAGTCGGTGCCGTTCGCGGAAAACTTCAGGAAGAAGTTCGGCAACTACCCGTCCTATGCCGGCTACACCGCCTATGACGAGGTCTACTACATCGCCGACGCCGTGAAGCGCGCCGGCTCGACCGACGCCGACAAGCTGGTCGATGCGCTGGAGAAGACCGACTGGGAAGGCACGATCGGCCGCGTCCAGTTCTACGGCAAGGACGATCCGTTCACGCACTCGATCAAGTACGGCAAGGGCCTGATCACCGGGCTGATGTTGCAATGGCAGGACGGCAAGCAGAGCGCGGTCTGGCCCAAGGAAGTCGCCAAGATCGACATCAAGTTCCCGAGCTTCATCAAGCTCAGCAACTGATCGGAATTGCTCCCGGGACCATCTCCCGGGAGCTTCCACTTGCGGCGCTGCACCTTTCCTCAAAGCGGCAGCCTGACTGCCAGCTCATAGAGCGGATTGCCAATCATCAATGCGAGCTTTCCAGATTCTGATCGATGGCTTTGCCATCAGCGCTCTCTACGCTCTCGGCGCCACCGGCTTCACACTGATCTTCGGCGTCTCCGGCGTGCTCAACCTCTCCCACGGCGCCATCATGGTGGCCGCCGCCGTGGCGGCCTGGGCCGCCGCGAGCATTCTGGGTGTCGGCACTTATGCCGGCGCGCTGATCGGCGTCGGCGTCGCCCTCCTCACCGCCTTCCTCACTTACTTCGCCGTCGTGAAGCCGATCCAGGATTCCCGGCGCATCCCGAATGAGGAGAAGGAGATCTTCGTCCTCACGGGAACGCTGCTCTGGGGCATCATGATCCAGGAGCTGATCGCCTATTTCTTCACCAATAACGCCAAGACCGTGCTGCCGATCGTCGAAGGCGTGGTCGAGATCCTGGGCGTCCGCACGCCCAAGAACGAGATCTTCACGGCGATCGTGTGCTGCCTCGTCATCGGACTGCTGTGGCTCTTGGTGAATCGCACCCGCACCGGCAAGGCGGTGCTGGCGGCCTCGATGAACCCGCGCGGCGTGACGCTGCTCGGGCTCGAGCTCACCAACATCTACATCGTGGTCTGGGCGATCTACGGCATCCTGGCCGGCATTGCCGGCGTGCTGCTCGGCATGTTCCTCGGCGTCAGCTCCTACAGCGTGGGGCCGCTGACCGCGAGCGCGTTCTCGATCGTGGTGCTCGGCGGCCTCGGCAGCGTCTCCGGCTCGCTGATCGCGGCCTTCGTTGTCGGTTATCTCGAAACGCTCACGGCCTATCTGGTCTCGCCGGCCTATCGCACCATTCCAGCGCTCTTGCTGCTCGTCTTCGTGATGTACATCCGGCCCCAGGGCCTTCTGGGGAGGCGCTGAGATGGCCGGTTTCTTTACCTCGCGCCTGTTCTTCGTCTCGCTGGCGCTCGTGATCATCGCGGCGACGCTGCCGCTTTATGTCTCCGGCTATGTGCTCGGGCTGCTTACCGTCGCTTTCTATTTCGGTGTGTTCGCGATGGCCTGGGATCTGCTGTTCGGCTTCGCCGGCGAGGTCAATTTCGGCCCGACCTTCCTGATCGGCGTCGGCGCCTACACCGCCGGAATTTTGAATGCGCAATTCGGCTCGTCGGTCTACCTCTGCATCGTGCTGGGCGCGCTCGCTTCCGTCGTCGCCGGGCTCGTGCTGGCGCTGCCCGCGCTGCGCGTGCGCGGGCCGTATTTCGGCCTGACCACGCTGGTTGCGGTGTTGATGCTGCAAAACTTCGTCGTCGTATTCGCGGACCTCACCGGCGGCGAGATCGGCCTCACCATCCCCGATGTCATCACAATCGATGCCGGCGCCAATTACTGGATCGCGCTCGGCTTCATGACGATCTCGGCGGCGATCCTCTACGGCCTGTCGCAATCGCCCGTGGGCCTCGTGTTGCAGGCCAGCGGCCAGGATCCGGTGCAAGCAGGCGCGCTCGGCTTCAACATCGTCAAGCACAAGCTTGCCGCCTTCATCGTCAGCGCGTTCTTCTCGGGGCTGTCAGGCGCGCTGCTGGTGTTCTATTTCGGCACCGCCTCGGTCGGCACCGTCGTCGATGTCGCGGTCGGCGTCAACGTGATCGTCTCAGCCGTGCTCGGCGGCCGCCGCACCGTGCTGGGCGCAGCGCTGGGCGCAATCTTCCTGATCGTCGCCGGCGAATTCCTGCGTCCGACCGGCGAGCTCGCGACCTTCATCGTCTCGGCGGTCGCCCTGCTCGTCGTCCTGTTCTTCCCCGGCGGCTTCTTAGGGGCGGCCCTCTCGCGCGAGGCTCGCTCGTAATGGATCAGAGGCTTTCCAACCGGCCCGTGCTCGAAGTCCGCGGCCTGACCAAACGCTTTGGCGGGTTGACCGCGGTGAAGAACCTCGGCTTCGAGGTCAACAGCGGCGAGATCTTTGGCCTGATCGGGCCGAACGGCTCGGGCAAATCCACCGCGATGAAGAGCGTGATGGGCATCGAGCGCCCGACCGCGGGCGACGTCGTGTTCGAAGGCGAGAATGTCGCGGGCCTGCCTGCGCACAAGATCGCGCGCAAAGGCTTCGGCATGGTGTTCCAGCACTCGCGGCCGCTGAACCGGCAGACGGTGCTGGAGAACATCATGGTGGCGCTGCTGCCGGACAGCCTGTTCATGCTGTTTCCGGACAAGGCGCTGGTCGAGCGCGCAAAATGGATCGCCGACCGCGTCGGCCTGGGCTCCGTGATGAACCGCCGCCCGCCGACGCTGCCCTTTGCCGATTTGCGTCGGCTCGAGCTCGCCAAGGCGATCGCGCGTGATCCCAAGGTCGTGCTGGTCGACGAACCTTTCGCGGGCCTGACCCGCGCCGAGGTCGACGTGTTCTCCGACCTGATCCGCAGCTTCCGCGACGAGGGTCGCGCGGTGATGCTGGTCGATCACAACGTCAAGAGCGTCGCGGCGCTGGTCGACCGAGTGCTGGCGATGTATCTCGGCGAGGAGATCGTCACCGGCAAGGCCGACGACGTCATGAAGAACGAGACCGTGCGGCGGGTCTATCTCGGCGGCGCCATCGAGACCCATGCGCGACCCGAAACCAGCTTCAAGGACAAGGTGCCGCTGCTCCAGGTCGAGAATGTCAGCGTGCATTACGGCAAGGCGCAGGCGCTGGAGAACGTCTCGATCCACATCCACGAAGGCGAATTCGTCTCCATCGTCGGCCTCAACGGCGCCGGCAAGACCACGCTGTTCAACACCATCTCCGGCTTCCTGCCCTACACCGGCGAGATCATTCGCAACGGCGAGAAGCTGCGCGGCACGAGCCCGGCGAAGATCGCCCGCAGCGGCCTCGTCCAGTGCCCGGAGTCGCGCGAGCTGTTCGGCGAGATGACCGTGCGAGAAAACCTCGATCTCGGCGGCCACCATCTGACCGACGATAAGCGCGCCGCGCAGCTTGCGTGGCTGTTCGAGCTATTCCCGATCCTGAAGGAGCGCCAGGGCCAGATGGCACAGACGCTCTCGGGCGGCGAGCAGCAGATGCTGGCGATCGGTCGCGCGCTGATGATGCAGCCGCAAATCCTGATTCTGGACGAACCGACGCTGGGCTTGGCGCCCGTCATCCTCGAGCTGCTGTCCAAGGCACTGGAGAAGCTGCGGCAGACCACCTCGATCACCGTGCTGCTCGGCGAGCAGAACGTGACCTTCGCTCTGCCCCATGCCGACCGCGTCTATGTGCTGGAGCATGCCAGAATCGTCTGGGAGGGCGATCCCGGCCGCTTCGCCGCTGAGGCCGGCGCCGATTTTCTTTGAGTTCACGTACCAACAAAAAACGAAAGGGAAACGACCATGCGATCATCGACGGTTTTGGCTTCCGCCCTCGTCAGCTCCGCGTTGGCGCTCTGCCTCGCAGCTCCCGCCTACGCGCAGTCGAACGACCCGATCAAGATCGGCGTCATCGCCGAGGTGCAGTCGATCGCAGGCGCGGCAACGCCCGGCGGCGCGCAGATCGCCGCCGACGAGATCAATGCCAAGGGCGGCATTCTCGGCCGCAAGATCGAGATCGTCACCTATGACAACAAGAGCTCCTCGGCCGATTCCGTGCGCGCATTCCAGCGCGCGGTGAGCGAGGACAAGGTCTCGGCCGTGATCGCGAGCTACATCTCCGAGGTCGTGCTGGCGCTGGAGCCCTGGGCCGCGCGGCTGAAGATGCCGCTGATCACGCCCGGCGCCGCCTCGAACGAGATCACCAAGGCGATCCACAACGACTACGAGAAGAACAAGTACACCTTCCACGGCTATCTGACCTCGGCCGCCCAGGCCCAACTCGTCTGCGACGCCGCCAAGGACCTGCTGGTCGACAAGATGCACATGAAGACCGTCGCGATCATGAGCGAGGACGCCGCCTGGACCAAGCCACTCGACGTCGGCTACGAAGCCTGCCTGCCCAAGGCAGGCCTCAAGGTCGTCGAGCATGTGCGCTTCTCGCCTGATACCACCGACTTCACGCCGATCTTCAACAACATCGAGGCCAAGAAGCCTGATGTCATCGTCACCGGCATCTCCCATGTCGGCGTGCAGCCGACGGTGCAGTGGAAGAACCAGCAGGTGCCGGTGCCGATGTTCGGCATCAGTGCGCAGGCGCTGAGTCCGACCTTCTGGAAGGACACCAACGGCGCCGCCGACGGCGTGCCATCGCTCGCTGTCGCGACGCCCGATGTCGCCGTGACCTCGAAGACAAAGCCGTTCGCGGCCGCGTTCAAGGCCAAGTTCGGCGCGCCGCCGGCCTATACCGGCTACACCGCCTATGACGAGGTCTATATGATCACCGATGCGATCAAGCGCGCGGGATCGACCGACCCGGACAAGATGGTTACTGAACTGGAGAAGACTGACTACGAAGGCACGATCGGCAAGATTCAGTTCTACGGCAAGGATGACGAGTTCACCCACGGCATCAAGTCGGGCGCCGGCTTCGTGACCGGCCTGGTCTTCCAGTGGCAGGATGAGAAGCAGGTCGTGGTCTGGCCGGAGAAGATCGCGGAAGGCAAGCTGAAGTTTCCGAACTTCGTGAAGCTGTCGCAGTAACAGGCCCAACGCCAGATCACATGCGCGATGCCCGGGCCTTCCCGGGCATTTCGTTTTTGCTCCTTGCAGCGAACCATCTTGCAAATTCGGCAAGGTCGATCAAAGTAACGACCGCACGCAGGCCCCCTCAAGAATCTGCGGCTCATCAAGGAGGACGCATGCTCCCCTATGTCACCCACGATCCTCGCTTCGATCGGCTGGTCATCGGCCATGTCAATCTCGAAAAGCTCACCAGCGGTTGCCGCTGGGCCGAAGGTCCCGCCTATTTTCCCGCCGGGCGCTACCTCATCTGGTCCGACATCCCGAATAACCGGATGATGCGCTTCGACGAGACCGACGGATCGGTGTCGGTATTCCGTTCGCCGAGCTTCAATTCCAACGGCAACACCACCGATCGCCAGGGGCGGCTGGTCAGTTGCGAGCATTTCATGCGGCGCGTCACCCGGACCGAGCATGACGGCTCGATCACCGTGCTCGCTGACAAGTTCGAGGGCCGCCGGCTGAATTCGCCCAATGACGTCGTGGTCAAGTCAGACCATTCGATCTGGTTCTCCGACCCGACCTACGGCATTGACAGCGACTATGAGGGACAGCAGAGCCCGTCCGAGATCGGCGCCTCCAACGTCTACCGGATCGACGGCAGCTCCGGTGCCATCACGCGCGTCGTATCCGACCGGGTGCAGCCGAACGGGCTGGCCTTCTCGCCGGACGAGACGCGGCTGTACGTCGCCGACACCGGCGCGACGCATGTGCGCGGACTGCCGCCGACGATCTGGTCCTATGAGGTCAAAGGACAGACTGTCGGCGACGCCTCACTGTTCGCGACATGTCCAGACGGGCTCTATGACGGTTTCCGCGTCGACATCCATGGCAACATCTGGACCTCCGCGGGCCGCAGCGTGTTCTGCTATGCACCTGACCGGGCTCATATCGGCACGGTCCCGATCGGCGAGATCGTCGCCAATGTCTGCTTCGGCGGCCCGCGCCGCAACCGGCTCTATATCTGCGGACAGACCTCGCTGTATTCGATCTATCTTAACACGCGGGCGGCTGTGTAGGGAGAGGAAGCTACACGGCTGCTCTCGCTGCATATTGCTCGCGTGGGCCTGCCTGATACGTGCCGGAATGCGATGCGCTCGATCGCTCGTCGATGTGGTTCGCAACAAACTCCGCGTCACGCCCGATGCCGACGAACCGGCCTGAGCCCCAGGTGTAGAGCCACGGCAGGCCGACCACATAGGCGCCGTCGACCGAGGTGACGCCCCGCTTGTGGGTTGGATAACCGGTGCCATCGAACATCGGCAGGTCGACCCAGGACCAGTCGGACCGAAAGCCGGTCGTCCAGATGATGCCAGTGACGCCGCTTGCCGCGAGATCGAGCTCTGTGGGCACCGCATCGGGGGACCACACGGGCTCGTAGTGGGGCGTCACGGGCGCCGCAATTCTATTTCTTGCAATGTGCTCGTCGATCATTCGGCAGATGCCGTTGTAGACCCGGTCGGCATTGTCGAGATTGACCTGGAGATCATCGCCAAGCTGCAGGCGCGTCCCACGACCGTCCTTGAGGCGACCGTAGAGTTTCATGCCCTCGAGTGCGAACTTGCGCAGGTCGATGTCGCGGCCGCCGTCCCGTCCGGTCAGGTAGTGGTTGGCGTTCTTGCGGACCCCCTCTTTCAGAGAATGCTTGTCCACGGGCAGGTCATACTGGCCGAGATCGTCGAGCCAGTCGACGGCGTCGCGGCCGCGATAGAAGCGCGGGCAACGTGGCGCGCTGCCGACGGCGAGATGTACCTTGCGGCCAGCCAGGTGCAGATCCTCCGCGATCTGGCAGCCCGATTGCCCGCTTCCCACCACCAGGATCTCGCCCGGCGGCAGCTGATCCGGATTGCGGTAGGCGGACGAGTGGATCTGCATGATCGACGGATCAAGCCGGTCGGCAAACGGCAGCACCTTGGGAACGTGGTATCCGCTGACGGCCAGCACGACGCTGTCAGCAGCGATCTCGCCTGCGTCGGTCTCGAGCATGAAGCCGCGACCGGATTGCCTGAGGCGTGTGACAGCGACGCCCTCGCGAACCGGCGCACCGATGTGCCTAGCGAAATCCTCGATGTAAGTGACGATCTCGTCGCGCAGCATGAAGCCGTGCGGATCACTACCGGCATAAGGAAATCCCGGGAGCTTGCATTGCCAATTCGGCGTCACCAGGCAGAACGCGTCCCACCGCTGGGTCTTCCAGGAATGTGCGATGGTGTTTTTCTCGAGCACGACATGCTCGATGCCGCGCGCCTTGAGTTGTGCGCTCATCGCAAGGCCAGCCTGGCCGCCGCCGATCACGACGACCGGATAGTGAGAGTGAAGGTCGGGCATGATCAGCTCCTGCTAGTCTTCAAACGAGACGATGGTGACGGAAGCACCGGGCGTGGCCTCGAACTGTGCCGCCGTCGCCTCGATCCGGGTGAGTTGCCCGAGCGCACGCGAGCAGAGAAAGCCGTACTTCTCGCGGACACGCTCAGCCGCGATCGTCAGCGCAATGCGGCTACGTTCGCGAAAATCGTCGAGCGCATAGGTCGTGCCGGCGACGAAGTGGTCCTTGATGACGAGCGAGGGCGAATAGCAGGCCTCGATCCGCTCATCGGGCCAGCGCACATGGAAGTGCATCTCAGGCATAATGCACCTCGCGCATCTCCTGATAGGTCGCCATGTGAGCCTTGGCGGTGCGGCCCCAGTCGTGAAATCGGGCGACCTTCGCGCCATTCGCAATCAGGCGCGAGCGCAGGGGCTCGGCGAGTGCACTGAGGGTGGCATCCGCGATCGAGCCTGCGTGATGCGGATCGCACCAGGCAACGTCATCGGCGCCGAGATATTCGGTGAATGGCGCGAGATGCGAGACCACCGCCGGCAAGCCGCTGGCCATCGCCTCCAGCACAGCAAGGCCAAAGCCTTCGCGCAAGGACGGGAACATCAGCGCATCGGCCAGACGAAACAGCGATGGCATCTCGGCATCCGGCAGCGGACCGGTCTCGATGACGGCATCCGCAGGCAGCCCGGCGTCGCGCAGCCGCGAATTGAACTGTTGCCGATAGAGGCCATGGTCCAGCAGAGATGCACCCCCGGCGATGACGAGCTGCGCGGACCGATGCACGGCATGCACCTGCCGGAAGGCCTCGATAATGCCGAGCGTATTCTTCCGCTGCTCGACCCCGCCGATGGAGAGCAGGATCGGGCCAGCGCGAAGGCCGAGCCGGGCGCGCAATACCTGATCGCCAGGAGTCGCTGCGGGCGAATAGCGTACCGTGTCGACGCCATTGCCGACCAGCCCCGCCGAGCGGGACATCTCTGCCCTCAACCGCTCCTGCCAGAACCGGCTTACGACGAATAAGCCGTCGGCGCGGATGATCGAGCGACGATCCAGCTCGCTGAGCCGCTCGTCGGTGAATGCATCGATGTGATGAACGGTGCGGACATAGCGCTGGATCAGGCCACGCTGTTTCAGCGTCGCGAGCGCATTGCCGGAAATGCCGTCCTGGGCGTGGAAGATGTCGAACTGGCGACGCGCAGAATCCTCAAAATACCTGACATAGTCCTTGATGCGCGTTTCGACCGTCGCGACGACGTCGCCCGAGGCGGGCGATGCAGGCACGGAACGCGTCGCGGCGATGCTGCGGCGGAAGAAGCCCTTGCCGGCGGGGTCAGGCGCATGCACGACCGGCATATGTCCGAGGTCCGCGAGCGCATCGGCAAGCGCGAGCGCATGCACCACGCCGCCCCGTGGATTGGTGGAGTGCGTGAGGATCGCAATGCGAAGCCGGGACGAACTGCCGCTCATGCCACACTCCGCCGCTGATGGTTCTGATCTGGCGCACAGCCGATCAGGGGTTGCGCCGCGAAGTCCCAGACAGTTGCACGGGCAGAAGCAGCGCTGATATCGACGCGTGTTCCCGCACTGACGTCTCCGATCGCGGCGGCCGCGATGTCGCGTCGCTGGAAACGCGACAGGATCGCGTCGACGTCGCCGGGCTTGACCGACAGCAGATAGCCGAAGCTCGGGAACGTCAGCAGCCAGCGCTCGAGCGGCGCTCCGGCGGGAATCGGAACCGCCTCGACGTCCAGTGTGATGGCAACCTGCGAGCACTCCGCCAACATTGCGGCGGTCCCGACAATGCCGCCCTGACTGATGTCCTTGGCTGCCAGTGCGAGCCCTGCCTCAGCAATCGACGGCAGGATCTCCAGATCGCCGCGCAACCGCTCCGCGGGCGCGTCGGTCGCTGCCTCCCAATTCGCAAATGGATCGCGGTAGCGGCCACGAAGGTCGATCGCCGCGATGAGCTTGTCGCCAGGCCTGGCATCGAAGCTCGTGAGAAGCCGCTTGGCCCGACCGAGGATCGCGACGGCAAACTGGCTCTGGCTGCTGCGCACATTGGTGTGGCCGCCGATGACAGGCACACCGAATGTCTTCGCGGCGGCTTTCAATCCTTCGAGAATGGGCGCGGCCTCATCAGCGCCGTTGGACCAGATCGCATTGACGATGGCCGTCGGTCGTCCGCCCATCGCAGCGACGTCCGAGATGTTGACCATGGCGCCGCACCACCCCGCGAACCAGGGATCGGCCGCAACGAATTCGTTCATGAAGCCTTCGATGGCGAACAGGGTGTAGCCGTCGCCCTCGGGGATCGCTGCGCAATCGTCCCCCACCGCGATGGCGTCGCTGCCCGACAGATCGAGCGCGGCCGCAACAGCCGCGATATCGGCCTTGGCGGCGATGCCGCGGCTTTTGCGGAGCGTTTCGGCGAGGCTCGTGAGTGCGGCGTCGGTCAGCATCATCAGGCTGCCAGCTTTGCGAGCGAGAGGAAGCCGGTTTCGGGCGTGCGGAACGGCGGGTAATGGTCGAGATCGGCCTCCATGCGATGGTGCGGCCGGCCATGGAGCTCGAATTCGCCGAGCGAGCGCCAATGCATGTGCTGGAACAGCAGCGCGTTCTGACTTTGCACATTGGCAAGGAACCGCCGGCAGCCGCGCGCATGCGCGGAGGACACGGCAAGCCGGATCAAGCCGGCGCCGACCGCGCTGAGACGCCGATAGCTCTTCTCGACGGCAAGGCGGGAGCCCCACCACACATCCGCCTCGTGATCGTCGGCATGAATGCGCACGGTACCGACGACCTCGTCCTCGGCGACGCCGAGCAGCGACACGGCCACGAGCGGGATGGCTGAAACGTCGACCGCGTCGCGATCATCGCCTGAAAACACGCCCTGCTCCTCGCAGAAGACCTTGCGGCGCAAGGCTGCAGCGGCAGCGCGCTCCCAGGCTTCGGTTGCAAACTTCACCTGGAATTCTGGCGCGACGAACGGCTTGAACGGCTCGAACATCATGCACTTGCTCCGCGCTCGTAGGTGGACAGGGCCGAGCAGGCGCCGCATTTGCCGCAACCTGCCTTGATATCGGTGGCGCGCAAGCCGCCGGCGCGCAGCATCTCGGCGAGCGGGCGCAGAATCTCATGCATGAACGCCGCAGACGGCGTCGCATGGCTCTCCAGCGGCGTGCCGGCGATCGGCACGAACGGCACGACGAAGGGATAGACGCCGAGATTGATCAGCCGGCGCGACAGCGCGAGGATTTCGGACGGCTCGTCACCGAGGCCAGCCAGGATATAAGTCGAGACCTGACCCCGGCCGAAGACCGGCACGGCCGCGGCAAACGCGTCCATGTATTGCTCGACCTGGACCTGCGCCTTGCCGGGCATGATCCTTTGCCGCACGGCTGGCCCGATCACCTCCAGATGCATCCCGAGCGCGTCGACGCCTGAGCTTTTCATGCGCTGAAACCAGGCAAAATCATCAGGCGGTTCGCATTGCGCCTGGATCGGCAGATCGACGGCGGCTTTGATGGCCTGCGCGCTCTCCGCAAGGATGCCGGCGCCGCGGTCCGACGTGTGCGGCGTGCCAGTCGTCATCACCATATGCCTGACACCGTCGAGCTCGACGGCGACCTTGGCGACTTCGGCAAGCTGTGCCGGCGTCTTGCGCTCGACCGTGCGACCCGCCGCGAGCGACTGGCCGATGGCGCAGAACTGGCAGGTTTTGGTGCGGCTCTGATAGCGGATGCAGGTCTGCAGCACCGTGGTGGCGAGAACGTCGCGCCCGTGCAGGGTCGCGATCTTCCAATAGGGAATGCCGTCCGCGGTGGTGCGGTCGTAGAACTTGGGTCGCAACGGAAACGAGACGTCGGCCAGCACCACGCCGTCGCGCGAGATGCGGCTGCGTCCGGCCTCGTCAGGGCGCTCGACGAGATAGGGGCTCTCGAAGGCCGGCGCGTTGTGCACCGGGATCATCACGGTGGCGCCATCGATCGTGAACGGCGTGTGATCCGACGGCCCGGCGCCGCCGCGGCGGCTCGTGCCCCCGGTCTTGGGATCAGCGAGCCGAACCCCGAAGGACTGCAACTCGTTGATCAGCTGCTCGGTCGGCATCGCCTGGGGTTGCGACATCTGCACTCTCATCTGATTGGTCTTTCGACATGGGCGTGAGGCGGTTTGGGTGAAAGCCGTGCATCGGACGCGCCGGTTGGTCGTTCAGCACGAGCGACAGCAACTCCGGCCGGGCGTAGTGGCCGACCGAGTCCATCATCCGCTTGCGCTTGGTGATCAAAGCGAGATCGAGATCGGCAACAAGGATGCCCTCACCGCTGGTCAGCGGTGGCGCCAGATGATTGCCTTCGGGAGAGACGATCGCGGTCATGCAGCCGCCGCGCAAACCTTTGCGCAGGCCTTCCTCCGGCGAGATTTTCGCGATCTGCTCCTCGGTCAGCCAGCCGGTGGCGTTGACGACGAAGCATCCGCTTTCAAGCGCATGATGCCGGATCGTCACTTCGATCTGGTCGGCGAACACCTGTCCGACCAGCGATCCCGGAAACTGGGCCGCGTGAATTTCTTCGTGCTGGGCCATCAGCGCGTAGCGGGCGAGCGGATTGTAATGCTCCCAGCAGGCGAGCGCGCCGACACGGCCGACCGCGGTCTCGACCACCTTCAGGCCGGCGCCATCGCCCTGCCCCCAGATCATGCGCTCGTGAAATGTCGGCGTGATCTTGCGGCGCTTCAGGAGAAGCGCGCCGTTAGCATCGAACACGAGCTGGGTATTGTAAAGCGAGCCGTGATCGCGCTCGTTGACGCCGAGCACCACGACCATGCCGTGGCGCTTGGCCGCTTGCGCGACCGCGTCCGTCACGGGACCAGGCACGACGACGGCATTGTCATAAAGCTGGATGTGCTCGGCACCGCTCAGAACCGGCGGACGGACAAAGGAGAAATACGGGTACCAGGGAACGAACGTCTCCGGAAAGACGGCGAACTGGACTCCCTTGCCCGCCGCCTCCGTGATGGCCGCCAGGATCCGGTCGACCGTTCCGGTCGGCGTGTCCAGATCTGGCGCGATCTGAACAGCGCCAGCCCTGATCGTGCGCTTCGCTGTCACTTGTGCTCTCCCTCGTCCGTCGCGCGAGCCAACCGAGGTCAGACTGTCCAGGTGTGGATCATGAACGCGTCGTCCCTGCGGTGAAGCAGGATGAGGTCGAGCACATCGAGCGGATTGATCGGCCGGATGCCCGGAATCAGCGACGGCTCGCCATGGCCGTAAAGCGCCTGCAGCGCGAACCGGCAGGCATAGACCTTGCCGCCTTCATCCATGAATTTCGCGAGCTGGTTATTGAAGTTCTGCGCGCCCGGGAACGCCTCGTCGCCGATCTTCGGAAAGCCGCGCTGAATGCCGAGCGTGACACCGGGACCGTAAAGCAGAACCGAGGTCTCGAAACCTTTCCGCTTCAGGCGCAGCGCCTGGAGAATATTGACGAGGCCGATCGAGCCTTCGAACGCGACGGTGTGGAAGGTGACCAGCGCCTTCTCACCCGGCTTCGCTTTGACGTCCTCGAAAACCTTCTCTTCGTAGTCGACAAGAAAGTCGCCCTTCTGACGCGCGGGCATGTTCACTGCTGGCATAGACACCTCCTGTTCACGTCCGGCCCTCCCGGATCGAGATCAGGTTCTGCAATCAATGTGCCAAGCAGCGTTCTGCACTACAAATCATCACACCATTCAATTTGCATTCATTTATACATTCAATGTTGAATGGAGACCTGACTGGATTTGGATGTGCTCGCGCCGTGCTCGAAAAATAGTGCCTGAAAAATACTAAGCAGCGCGCCTGATCGATGTGCAACGCGCTCAACCGGAACCCTCTTCCAAAGCAGCAGAAATCACCGATACAATTGCGTCTGTGCTTGCAACAATATACAGTCAATTCTACTGACGTAATTGACCGGAACCGAACTATGGCCGACTGGCGACCCGATCTCTCGAGCAGCGACAAGCCGCGTTATCTCGCCATCGCAGACGCAATTGCCGACGACATCGCAGCCGGACGGCTTGTGATCGGCGACCGCCTGCCGCCACAGCGGAAGCTGGCCAAGCGCCTCGACGTCGATTTCACGACCGTCGCGCGCGGCTATGTCGAGGCGCAGAAGCGCGGACTGATTGAATCCAAGGTCGGACAGGGAACCTTCGTGCGCGACAAGCCGCGGCCGCGGCGTTCGGCAACGAGCTTTCCGCCTCGCCCCGTCGACCTCTCGATGAACCTGCCGCCCGAGCCCGACGACCCTGAATTGATCGAGCGCATGCAGGCCGGCGCCGAACATGTGCTGCGCGACATCGCATCGCTGCTGCGCTACCAGGGCTTTGGGGGCACGCAGGCCGACAAGGATGCCGCCTCGAGCTGGCTCGGCCGCCGCGCGCTGGTGCCGGCACAGAATCGCATTTTCGTCTCGCCGGGGGCCCATCCGGCGCTGCTCGGCATCCTCTCGATCCTTGCGAAAGCTGGCGACGTGGTGCTGTGCGAGGCCATCACCTATCCCGGGATCAGGTCGATCGCCGCGCAGCTTGGCATCAATCTCGTCGGCCTGCCGATGGATCAGGATGGCATCGAGCCGCAGGCGCTGACCGATGCCTGCAAGAAGCTGAAGCCCAAGGCGATCTACCTCAATCCGACGCTGCAGAATCCGACGACGCTGACGATCCCGGATTCGCGACGGCGCGAGATCGTCGCGATCGCGCGACGCTTCAAGCTGCCGATCATCGAGGACGACGCCTACGGCTTCATTCCCGAACATGGCCACGGCCACGCGCCCTTCGCGGCGATCGCGCCGGACCTGACCTGGCACGTCGCGGGACTGGCAAAGTGCATCGGAGCAGGCTTGCGCACCGCCTATGTCGTCGTGCCCGATACGCGCTCGGCCTGGCCGTTTGCCTCGGCGCTGCGGTCAGCGACCGTGATGGCATCTCCCCTCACCGTGGCGATCGCGACGCGCTGGATCGAAGACGGCACCGCGGACACGATGTTGCGGTTCATCCGCGCCGAGACGTCGGCACGGCAAAAGCTCGCCGCCGAAATCCTTCCCAAAGGGTCCTATCGCGGCGATCCCCTCAGCTTCAACCTGTGGGTCGAGCTGCCCACACCTTGGAGACGTTCGGCTTTCGTGGAGCACATGCGGCAGACCGGCATCGGCGTCGTCGCAAGCGACGCCTTTGTGGTAACTGACCCGCCCCCCGAAGCCGTCAGAGTATGCATCTGCGGTCCTTCAACGCGGGCGCAAATTAGATCCGCGCTCGAATACGCCGCTCACGCGCTGGTCGAAACGCCAGCCCTGGCGTCGCCGTTTCTCTAACGTCAGCTCGTGACGCGTTCGCCGCGGCCGTAGACCAGCAACATGAAGATGATGACGAGGCCGTAGATTACCTGGCGGCCAGCCTCGGGCATATCCATGATCGACAGCACGCTGTTGAGCAGCACGATCAGCACGACGCCGATCAGCGTGCCGAGATAGCGGCCGCGGCCGCCGAGAATGTTGGTGCCGCCGATCACCACCGCTGCGATCGACGGCAGCAGATAGGCGTCTCCCATGCCCTGATAGGCCTTGGTGGAGTAGCCGGCGAGCAGGACGCCGGCGAGCGCGGCCGCGAGGCCGCAGAGGACGAAGCAGATCACGGTGATGCGGCGGGTATCGACGCCGGCCAGATACGCGGCGGCCTCCTTGTTTCCGATGGCATAGACGTAGCGGCCGAGCGTCGTGCGCTGGAGAACGATCGCGATGAGCACCGACACGGCGATCCAGACGAACAAGGCATTGGGAATACCGAGCGTGCGGTCGCCGGCGAGCATCCGCATCAGGTCGGTGGCGCCGGTCTGCGGCGCATAGCCACCGGTATGAGCGACCATCAGGCCGCGCATCACCGCGTTGACGCCAAGCGTGAAGATCATCGAGGGGACGCGCAGGTAAGCAATCCCGATGCCGTTGATGAGACCGACAACCAGCCCGACGCCAAGCCCGACCGGAATGGCGAGCGGCCCGCCGATCGATGTCGCCATCATCGCCGCGGCGGCGAGCGTCCACGGCACCGACAGGTCGATCTGCGCGATCAGGATCACCATCATCATCCCGGCGGAGACGATGCCAAGGAAGGCGCCGATCTGGAGCTGCTGCAACAGATAGGTCGGTGACAGCAGCGGCGCGCTGCCGAACCGGGCAAAGGTGTAGACCGTGCCGGCGACGAGGATGACGAGGATGAACAACGCCGCGATCAGGATCGGACGGTCGTCGCGAGAGAGCCCGAGGGACGCAGTCGTCATCGAAACAGCTCCAGCGTATTCTTGACGCGCAGGACTCCGAGCGCACTGATGCTGACCGCCCCCAGCAGGATCAGCCCCTCGAACAGCGGCTGCAGCAGCGGCGCGATGTCGAAGATGCGGAAGAAGAACGAGATGACGCGCAGCACCATGGCGCCGAAGATCGAGCCGATCGCGCTGCCGGTGCCCCCCAACAGCGAGGTACCGCCGATGACGACGGAGGCGATGGAGTTGAGCGTGTAGGCTCCGGCCTGCGGGATGTCGGCATTGCCGGAGGAGGTCTGGATGGCGAGGAACAGGCCGCCACAGCCGGCAAAGAAGCCGGCGAGCGTGAAGGCCGCGATCTTGGCGCGCTCGATCGGAAGGCCGGACATGTAGGCGGCGCCTTCAGCGGAGCCGACAGCATAGACGGCGCGGCCAATCACGGAACGGCGGAACGGCACCCAGACCAGGAGCGCGATCAGGATCAGCAGCACGAACGGCACCGGGATCCAGGCCACCGGTGTAAACCAGCTCGCGGCGCCGTCGTCGAAAATATGGACGGTCGCGGCGAAATCGCCGAGCGAATTGGTCAGCGCCCAGTTGAGATCCTCATCGATCTTGCCGCCCGGCGTCGGCCGCAGAAACAGCGCGATGCCGATATAGACCGCGCCGGTCGCGAGCGTCGCGATGATCGGCTGGATGCGTCCGTAGACGACGACGCAGCCGTTGATGAAGCCGGCAAGTGCGCCGGTCGCGAGGCACAGCACGATGCCGAGCAGGATGCCGCTCACCCCGCCGGGGAAGGTGCCGAGGCCGAGCTGCAGGCCGAAGATGTCGAGATGCAGCGGCGTGCCGTCCGCCGCCCCCGTGAGCAGATAGCTTGCGAAACACCCCACCATGGTCATGACGGCGCCCACGGAAAGATCTAGTCCCGATGCCAGCACCGGCACTGTCTGGGCCATCGCCAGCATGGCGAGCGCAAAGATCTCGTCGCCGTTCTGCACCAGCACCGCCGACGAGAAGCCCTTGGGATGGGCAAGGTTGTAGAGCAGATAAAGGATGGCGAACAACAGGACGGCGGTGACGATGCCGATGTTCTGGCGGACCCTGATGGCGATATCGTCAAGCATGGGCGGCTCCGGCAGCATCAGGCGTCGCGGCGTCGATGTTCAGCGCGCTCGCGATGATGTTGGTCTCGGTGAGCTCGTCACCTTCGAGCTCGCGCACGATGCGCCCGTCATACATGATCGCCACCCGGTCGCAGCAGCCGATGAGCTCGTCGTAGTCGGTCGAGTAAAACAAGATCGCCGCGCCCTGATCGGCGAGCTCGCGCATCAGTCGGTAAAGCTCCTGCTTGGTCCCGACATCGATGCCGCGCGTGGGATCGTTGAGCAGGATGAGCTTGGGATCGGTCATCAGCCATTTGGCGAGAACGACCTTCTGCTGGTTGCCGCCTGACAGCGTGGAGACCGCGTCGCCAGGCGCGCCGATCTTGATCTGGAGCCGCGCGATGGCGCGCTTGATCACCTCATTCTCGCGCGCGCGATCGACCAGAGGGCCGGTCGAGATCGCATCGAGCGAGGCGATCACCAGATTGTCCGCGATCGACATCGGCAGCATCAGGCCTTCGGTCTTGCGATCCTCCGGCACCAGCGCAATGCCGACCGACTTCGCCGCCGCCGGAGACGCCGGGCGCACCTCGTGGCCCTCGACGGTCACCCGCCCGGTGACGCCGCGCAGCACGCCGAACAGCGCCAGCAGCAGGGATTTCTGGCCCTGGCCGTCGAGCCCGCCGAGGCCGACGATCTCGCCGGCGCCCACCCGGAGAGAGATGCGATCGAGGCGCCTGTCCCAGCTCAAATTCTCGATATCAAGCACCGGCTTCAACGCTTCACGCGCGGGCTTGGGCGGATATTGGGTCGCGATGTCGCGCCCGATCATGAGCTGAACGATATCGGCGGTCGAGCGCTTGCCCTTGTCGAAGGTCTCGATATGGCGGCCGTTTCGAAACACGGAGGCACGGTCGGCCAGCGCCTCGACCTCATGCATTCGGTGCGAGATGTAGAGAATGGCAACGCCTTCGGCCTTGAGGCGCGCCAGCATGGCATACACTTTCTCGACGTCGGCGCTGGTGAGCGCCGAGGTGGCTTCGTCGAGGATCAAGAGCTGCGGCTTCTTGCCGAGCGCCTTGGCGATCTCCACCACCTGACGACGCGACAGCGGCAGGTCGCGCACGCGCATCAGGGGATTGACGTCCTCGCAGCCGATCTCGGCCAGCAGCTGTTCGGCACGACGGCGCTGCGCTCGCGCGTCGATCAGGCCGAAGCGGCGCGGCGGCGCGGCGATCGAGATGTTGTCCGCGACCGAGAGGTCGGGCATCAGCGACAGCTCCTGGAAGATACAGACGACGCCGGCGGCATTGGCGGCGGAGGGCGTTGCAAAGCTGACGTCCTGTCCGGCAAGACGCATGCTGCCGGAATCGGGCTGCACCACACCCGAGATGATCTTGATCAGCGTCGACTTGCCGGCGCCGTTCTCGCCCAGCACCGCGTGGATCTTGCCGCGCTCGCAGGCGAAGTCGACGCCTTCGAGCGCACGCACGCCGGCGTAGCGCTTGGAAATTCCAGAGAGCGTGAGGAAGGCAGGTTGGGTCAGGACGGCATCGGACATGTCGGGGCTCACGCAGCGGCGGCCCGGCAAAGGCCGGGCCGCAACCGTAACGTCTCCAGTAGGCTCACTGGGTGTTCTTTTCGCTCTGCGACATGATCTCCGGAGCCGTGAAGTTGACGCCACAGGGCGTGAACTGGTTCGGCGCGAAGAAGTTGGCGTTGAGGTCCGGCCAGTAATTGGTGCCGGGCTTCAGGTCCTTGTAGGTCGCGACCGGGATCGGGATCGAGATCAGCTGCGGCATGACGTTGCCTTGCAACGCGGAGATCGCCGCCTTGGTGGCGATCGCGACGAGCGCCGGAGACTGGCCGTAGGACATGCCCTTGAGACCGTCCTTGGCGTGATCGGCTATCTGCTTGCGGTACTCGTTCTCGCCCTCGCCCGACATCGGGACGAAGGGGTGCTTGGCGGCCATCAACGCCTGCACGGTGCCGTCCGAGCCGCCTTGCGTGAACACGCCATCGAAATGGCCGTGCACGGCCAGCGCGTCCGCCGTCACCTTCTGCGAAGTGCCGGTGTCCCAATTGCCGACCACTTCGGTGATCTTGAAGCTGTTGCCGGGCGCTTCCATGACCTCGCGGAAGCCGAGATGGCGATCACGGTCGACCGAGTTGCCCGGCAGGCCGCGGACCTCGAGGATGTCGCCGCCCTTCTTGCCGCTCTCATCCATCAGCCACTTTGCCGACATGCGGCCCATTTCCTTCTGGTCCTCGTTGACCATCATCACCTTGTCGGTGTCGAGGACGTTGTCGAAGGGCACCACGACTACGTTGTTCTTGTCGGCGAGGCGGATGATGCGGTCGAAGCCGTCAGGAGCGACCGCGATGGTGACGATGGCGTCAAAGCCCTGATTGATGAAGTCCTCCATCGCGCCGAGTTGCGCTGCAACATCGGTGCCGGTCGAGACGACCTTGAACTCCTTGATGTTCTCCTTGATGCCCGGCTGCGCGGCGAAGGCCTTTGCGGTCTTCACCATCTGGATGCGCCAGGTGTTGCCGACGAAGCCGTTGACGAGGGCGATCTTGTAGGGACCGGGCTTCTTATCCCACTGGAAGAACTTGGTTTGAGCAGACCAGGGCTTGAAGCATGCGGGATCGGCGCCCGGACCGGACACGACCTTGGGCCCTGCGAGGGCGCTGGCCGAAGACAGCAACAGGCCAACGCAAGCGAGCCCCGTAAAACGAAGCGTCCACACCATATCTCTTCTCCTGAGCTTTTGTTTCCACCCTTAACGCGGCGCAATGGCCAAGCCGGGAATTGGGCTTCCCGTGCAATTTACCGCGCTAGGATGCCACGCAACCTCCGATGCGCACAAGCCGAATGCCGGTCATGGGCCCTGCCCTGCTGCGAACGCGTGGAGCAATGCCATCACATCTGCGGGAGATGATGCCGCGTTGCGACGAAGCTGAAAATACCCGCATGACAAGCGGATGTTCAGCGCCACCCCGATGCAGCGCCGGCGAATGATTGCGAACCAAAGACGGCACTGCGCAAAAAGAATGAGACTCAGGGAAAAATGCAGACGCGATCACGGTCGGCTGCATGCATCCGAATTGCCTAGTGCGGCGCATGTTGACTTTCGGAATCGCCCTCCAAATACTTGCCGGAAAACATAAGGCAAGTCGCAAACGACTGACCGGAGGGAGGGATAGGATGCCGACTTCACGCAGGCAGCTGCTGAAGGGTACGGCGGCTGCCGCCGCCACACTCAGCCTCGATTGGACCCGGGCCCAGGCGCAAGCCGAGAATTTGCGCATCGGCCTGATCTACGATCTCACCGGACCATTCGCCGCGGGCGGCTCGGTCGCCTCCTCGGTCGGCGCGCAGATCGCCATCGATCTCGTCAACGAGAAGGGCGGCATTGGCGGCAAGACCAAGATCGTGCCTGTCCCCGCCGACTCCCAGAGCAAGGCCGACGTTGCCATCAACGAGGCCGAGCGCCTGATCAGCCAGGAGAAGATCGACATCATCAACGGCGTCTATTCCAGCGCGCATGCCGTGCCGATGGCCGCGAAGGTCGAGCAGCAGAAGAAGATCCTCTGGATCACGACCGCGGTGTCGACCGCCGTGTTCAAGGACAAGAACCTGCAATATGTGTTTCGCGCGCAGATCCACTCCGACCAGTACGGTCAGGCCTTCGCCGGCTTCATGAGCGAGCACGCCAAGGCAAAGCTTGGAATGGATCCAAAGGACGTCAAGATCGCGCTGATCCACGAGGATGGGCCCTATGGCGTCGGGGTCGCGGCCGCGGACGAGGCCTATGCCAAGGAAGCCGGTCTCCAGATCGTGCTGAAGGAGGGTTATTCGGCATCGGCTCCCGATCTTTCGGTGCTCGTCACCAAAATCAAGCGCGCCAAGGCCGACGTGATCTCGCATGCCGGTTACAACCCCGACATCACCCTGCTTCTGCGGCAGGCGCGCGAGAGCGGGCTGCGCTTCAAGATGCTGTTTGGCAACGGCGCCGGTTACAGCCAGCTCGACAAGCTGCGGGCGACCTTCGGCACCGACATCGACAATTTCTGCAATATCGATCCAGTGCCTGCGCAGTTGCTCGATCCGTCGAAGCTCGCGCCGGGCTTGGGCGACCTGATCAAGACCATGGTCACGCGCTACCAGGCCAAGACCGGCGCGACAGACGTGCCGCCGCACTGCTCGATGGGCTTTAACCAGACCTGGGTGCTGCTCAACAACGTGCTGCCGGTGGCGAAAGAGAAATATGGCAGCTTCGAGCCGGAAGCGATCCGCAAGGCCGCGCTCGACGTCGACATCCCACCCGGCGGCACCATCCAGGGCTATGGCGTGAAGTTCTTCCCGCCGGGCACGCCGCTGTCCGGCCAGAACGAACGCTCGACGCCGGTGGTGATGCAGAATGCCGGTGAGCACATTTCCGTGGTGTGGCCGACCAACATCAGGACGCAGGATCCGGTGTTTCCATTGCCGAAGGGATCGACCTACGGGGCGTGAAACTGACGCATCACAGGGGTAAGTGAGCCGCGCCGACAACGCGCCGACAACCGCGTGCAAGCAGGAACACTTGCACCCACCGGTCATCCTGTTCGCGCTAGAGTTGGAATTTCGCCCCTCGAACAACTCGCGCTGGTTGTGAGACGAAGTCTTTTTGAAACAAAAGCCTTCTAGAGTGTGATCTGGGTTACTAGTGGCGCTCGATTTCGTACGTACAAACCGGTCAGCCGACGGCATTTTCAGCCTGGGTTGGCATCGCAGGGCAAACCGGCTCGCATTTTCGAAGCCGTCCAGCGGGATCACATATTTCAGAGCTTGAATTCCAACGATGGGGGTGACAGTGCCCGCCATATTCGAATTGCTCTACAAGGAATTTTGCCGTGCCCGCCTTGCCGAGATGCGCAGGCAGCTTCTGCTCGTCGGCAAACATCCAAAGCTCTTTCGTCCGGATGACGCTCCATCCGATGCGGATGGGATGGACGGGAAGCACGATGCCGAGTTGAAGCGCTCGAGGGAATAATCACCTCGCGACAACAGTCTTTCAGGAAGGCGGTCGATTTCAGGAGGCGACATTGAACACCCCCGAATTCTATGCTGCGTCGATCGCCTGCCTCTCGTGCCTGACCATCGTCGTGATGATGGCCGTCGGTGCCTGGTAGGCGAAGGCCGAGACATTGCCGGCACGCTACAGCACCACCCGCCGCCCCTCCTCCGCCGCCCAATAGCCGGCGTAGTTCACCTTGATCGTCTCGTAGGCCAGCGCAAGGTCCGACAACGGCTGCCGTCCTGTCGCTGCGCATTCCATGAAATCCTGGATCTCCTGGAGATAACCGCGCGTCCATTCCTCCTCGAGGCAGACATATTGCCAGCCGGTTTTGCGGTCGACCTTCTCGGTGATGTAGACGGAGGCGAGCTTCTCCTCGGACGTCTGATAGCTCATCAGATGATTGTTGGGGGTGATGTTGGCAAACAGCGAGCCGCCTGACGTGTAGGTCTCGATCAAATTGCGCACACCGCCCATGATCATGTCGCCGGAGAACACGGTGGCCTTGGTGCCGTCGGAGAAAGTCGCGGTCAGCGTGCCCCAATCCTCGACGTCGACGGGGTTGGCCTTGATGTAGCTGCGCTCCTCCGGCTTGAGGATTTCAGTGACATTGCCGACATCGCCGGTGACGCTGGCGACCTTGATGATCTCGCCGCGCGCTTTCGCTTCGACCTGCTTGAGATGAAGCACGGCGGAGAGCGGATGGCAGCCCATCCGGATCAGCGAGCCGCCGCCGGTCATCGCCCATTGCGCGGCATGCGCGGCGTGCGAACCGGAATGGCTCTCCTCGCCCTTCATGAACAGGACCTTGTCCTTTGTCGCCTTGAGGATCTCCGCGGTTTTGGTCACCGCGGGCGCGTAGATCCAGTCCTCGGCATACATGAAGAGTTTTCCGGTGCGCTCGATCGCGGCACGGGTTGCGTCCATCTCCTCGAGCACGCGCTCATACATCAGCGCCTTCGGTACGCGCTTGCCGATTGGCCGCTCGTCGCCATCGCGGCCGAAATAGCCGGCAAAGGGCTTTTCGCAGATGACGTGCTTGCCGGCCTGCATGCTGGCGACGATCATCTCGGCATGGAGATTGGGCGGCGTGCAGATATCGACCACGTCAAGGTCGCGGTCCGCGATCATCTCCGCAAGGCTGCGATAGACACGCGGGATGTTATGGCGCGCGGCAAAGGCGACGACATGGTCGCCGCGCGCGGCGACCGCCGTCACCTCGACGTCGATGCCATAGACGCGCCGGAACGCATACATGTGCAGCTCCGACACGAAGCCGCAGCCGACGAGTCCGACCCTGATCCTGGCCATGGCGCCCCCTTGATCTGGAGCGCACTATAGCGCGACGGCGGAGCTATTCCACCGAGACCCGCACCACGCCTGCGCTCATCATGCCGAGCGCACGGGCGGCGGGCACCGAGAGATCGACGATGCGGCCGCGAATGAAGGGGCCGCGATCATTGACGCGGCACTGAATGGTGCGTCCGCTGTAGGACACTTTCAGCACGCTGCCGAACGGGCGCGTCCGGTGCGCGCAGGTCAGCTCGCCGCTCCTCGCGGCTTTTCCATATCCATAATATGAGGCAAGTCCGCTTTCGGCGTGGGCGACGGAAAATGCAGAAAGCGAGAATGTGGTCAGACAAAACAATAACGTCGGCTGCGCTCGCACGGCACCGCTCCCGGTTGGCCCTGCCCCGCGCTGCAACGTCGTCAAGTTCCAGATGGTTCCAGGAACTCCGCCGGGCCATGCCCGGCGGGTCCATCACACATTGTTACTGTTTGTGGAACACCAGCGTGCGCACCTCGATGCTCTCGCGCGGGGCCGCATCGGCAGGCGTGGTCGGGTCGACGAAAGCGGTGTGCGGCCCGAAGCGGGTGCGGCCGTCAGTTGCGGAATCATAGCATTTCAACAGCAGCGCCTCGTCGCTCGTCATCTCCGGAAAATAGAACCAGCGATGATCGGGATTGTATTTCACCGAATAGATCTCACCGCGGCGATCGGGATAGATCAGGTCCGAGGCGACGAGATCTTCCGGCGCGACCGTCGTGCCGTCGGCCATGGCGAGCGGTGAATCACGCAACGGACCGCGGATCGGGCGCCAGAGGTTGATCACCTGTACACGGCCTCTAAGCAATTCCTCCGCCTCGTCAGGCAGATGCTCGCGCACGCGATTGGCGCCGGAGATGATGGTCTGATCAACGTGGACGCGGGTCGCCGGTTGGCGCGGCCCGCCGTCGCGAGTATCAGGCGCGCCCTCGACGCGCTTGCGGACGGTGTGATCGAAGATGACAACGCGGTCGGCCTTCAAGGTCGCGCGCAGGAAGGCTTCGACGGCCGGATAGTAGACGCTGCGGATTTCCTCGTCGTTGTAGAAGTCCCGCACCCGATGCGGATGGCGCACCAGCGCAAATCCTTCGCGGTCGAGTGAGAAATTCTGCGCGATCAGTCGCGCGTCGAAAATCGGGACATTATGCGGCTCCGGTAGCGAGGTGCTTTTTGGCTCGCCCGGCGGCGGATCGAAAGCATAGGTGCGCGGCTTGCCTGAAACAGGCGCAAGGTAGTTGAGCTCAGCGGTGACGAAGGGAAGCGATTCGATTTTTGTTTCTTGCAGGCCCATGGCCGGTCTCCCGATGTGGTCGTCGGGTTGATTTTTGACGACGCGGCGTGCGAGACAAGGGAGGCGGCGCAAATAGCAATGTGGGTGTCGTTGTCGGCATGAAATGCAGAAGGAAAGTGTCGGGGAAGCCGATCGAGTTGGAATAGCTCCGTGCACTTCACGGACGCTTGAGAGGCTTGTGAAGCCTCGTGCCCCGGACGCGCGCATCACCATAAGCGCGTTTACGCGCGTCTTCACATCACCAAGGGCGCGCTTATGCGTGTCTTCGACGTTGCGCTGCTGAGCCGGGGCCTATCTGCGAGAGCGATGCGCGTAGCTGCAATCACGCGGACGAGCGATCGACGACCTCGTCCGCCTGCGCGGTCACCAATAGCGGCGGTAGTAGTGACGGTAGTACGGCCGATAATAGCCGTAGCGATAGCCGTAATACGGACGATAGGGGCGATAATAACGAGGATAGGCCGGTCCGTAGCCGTAACCATAATAGGACGGCGCATAGCCGTAGCCCGGATAGCCGTAACCGTAATACGGCCCGCCGCCGTAATAGCCGTAGGGCGCGCCGGCGATGGCGCTGCCGATGATGGCGCCGGCCGCAAAGCCGCCGAGGCCCCAGCCCCAGCCGCCGCCACGCCAATGCACCTGCGTGACGTCATCACCGGCCGCGGCCTTCATGGTCGCCACATTGGTCGGCATCGGTGCCGCCGATACCTGCCCGATCTGGCCGGTCATGACGCCGACCGTCAACGAGCAGGCCATTGCCATTTTCCAGAGACTCATCGTCTTACTCCCTGTCCGATGTTTCGTTGAAAAGAGCATCGCAGGCCAGGATCTTTCATCCTTGCGCCAAGTCAAAGTGCTAAGTCAAAGTGCCAAGTCGAAGTGCCAAGTCAAAGCCTCGAACCTTGCGTGCAGCGCACAAGACGGCTGGGCATGCCTGATTTATGACCGCCGAGCGACGGCACCCGAGGCGCTCCCGCCGCGGCCAAAGCGTTAAGCTTCCCGTGCGTTCGCAACCAACAAGCACCTTCCCGATTACCTATTCGTACCGTTACTATCGGTTCCAATGATGCGCGGCCGGAAGGCACTTCGCGAAGGCCTTGGCTTACGCCAGAATTTGGCTTGCGCCAGACGAGTGGGAGGAAGACATGAGTGCTGCCGGAAATGAGCCGCTTGCCCGCCAGGCTTTGGCATTTGTCCTGGCCGGCGGCCGCGGCAGCCGGCTGCTGGAATTGACCGACCGGCGCGCCAAGCCCGCGGTCTATTTCGGCGGCAAATCCCGCATCATCGATTTCGCGCTGTCGAACGCGGTGAATTCCGGCATTCGCCGCATCGCGGTTGCCACGCAGTACAAGGCCCACAGCCTGATCCGGCATCTCCAGATGGGCTGGAACTTCTTCCGCCCCGAGCGTAACGAAAGCTTCGACATCCTGCCTGCGAGCCAGCGCGTCTCCGAGAGCATGTGGTATGTCGGCACGGCGGATGCGATCTACCAGAACATCGACATCATCGAGTCGCACAACGCCCGGTTCATCGTGGTGTTGGCCGGCGACCACATCTACAAGATGGACTACGAGGTGATGCTGCGCCAGCACGTCGACAGCGGCGCCGACGTCACCGTCGGCTGCCTCGAAATGCCGCGCGCAGAATCGAGCGGCTTCGGCATCATGCATGTCGACGAGAACGGCTGGATCCAGCAATTCCTCGAGAAGCCCAAGGATCCGCCGCCGATGCCGGGCAAGCCTGACGTCTCGCTCGCCAGCATGGGCATCTACGTGTTCGATACGAAATTCCTGTTCGACCAGCTCAAGCGCGACGCCGAGGACCCGAACTCCAGTCACGATTTCGGCAAGGACATCATCCCCTATATCGTCAAGAACGGCCGCGCGATCGCGCATCGGTTCTCGACCTCCTGCGTGCGCTCGGGCAGCGACCCGCGTGCCTACTGGCGCGACGCCGGCACGGTGGATGCCTATTGGGCGGCCAATATCGACCTCACCGACGTGGTGCCGGAGCTCGATCTGTTCGACCGCGCCTGGCCGATCTGGTCCTATGCGGAGATCACGCCGCCCGCCAAGTTCGTCCATGACGAGGAGAGCCGGCGCGGCCAGGCGGTGAGCTCGCTGGTCTCGGGCGGCTGCATCATCTCCGGCGCCTCGCTGCGCCGCTCGCTGCTGTTCACCGGCGTGCGCATCAACTCCTATGCCAATGTCGAGAACGCCGTTATCATGCCTTACGTCAATGTCGGGCGCGGCGCGCGGCTGAAAAACGTCGTGATTGATCGTGGCGTCGAGATCCCCGAAGGCCTCGTCGTCGGCGAGGATCCGGAGCTCGACGCCAAACGCTTCCGCACCACCGAACAGGGCATCTCGCTGATCACTCAGCCGATGATCGACAGGCTCAATACATGACGCCTGTTCGCGTCCTCGCGGTCGCTTCTGAAGTCTATCCCATCGTCAAGACCGGCGGCCTCGCTGATGTCGCCGGCGCGCTGCCGCTTGCGCTGAAGGCGCATGGCGTCGAGATGCGCACCTTGATGCCGGGCTATCCCGACGTGATGCGGCGGCTTTCGGGCGCGGACGAAATCCAGCGTTGGTCGGATTATTTCGGCGGACCGGGGCGCCTGCTCGCCGGTTCGCATGAGGGGCTCGATCTGTTCGTGCTCGACGTGCCGCATCTCTATGCGCGGCCGGGCAATCCCTACGTCACCGCCGAGGGTGTCGACTGGCCGGACAACGGTGTGCGCTTCGCAGCATTGGCGCGGGTCGCGGCCGATATCGGCCGCGGTCTCGTCGCAAGTTTCGTGCCCGACGTGGTCCACGCCCATGACTGGCAGGCCGGGCTCGCGCCGGCCTATCTGCACTACGACGGCGGGCCGCGGCCCGGCACGGTGATGACGATTCACAACATGGCCTATCAGGGCAAGTTCGACCGCGCGCTGGCCGGCGCGATCGGCCTGCCCCACGACGCATCGTTCGACGTCCACGGCCTTGAATATTTCGGCGGCATCAGCTTCCTGAAAGCCGGGCTGCAACTGGCCGATCGCATCACCACGGTGTCGCCCACCTATGCTCATGAAATCCAGAGCGACGAAGGCGGCATGGGACTTGGCGGCCTGCTGCGCGAGCGCGCCAGCGTGCTGAGCGGCATCCTCAACGGCATCGACATCGCCGTGTGGAATCCGCAAACCGATACGCATATCGCCTATCGCTTCGGTGCGCAGGACCTCACGTTCCGGGCCGCGAACAAGGCGGTGCTGCAGCAGCAGTTCAATCTCGATTCCTCCGACGAGGCGCCGCTGCTCGGCGTCATCAGCCGGCTGTCCTGGCAGAAGGGGCTCGACCTGCTGCTCGAGGCGATCCCGACGATCCTGGATCAGGGCATGCAGCTTGCATTGCTCGGCAGCGGCGACCGCGATCTTCAGGAGCGCTATCAGGCCGCCGCGCGCGCCAATCCCGGCAGGATCGGCGTGATGATCGGCTATGACGAGATTCTCGCCCATCTGATCCAGGCCGGCTCCGACGCGCTGCTCGTGCCCTCGAGGTTCGAGCCGTGCGGTTTGACCCAGCTCTGCGCGCTGCGCTATGGCGCGGTCCCGATCGTCTCCCGTGTCGGCGGTCTCGAGGATACCATCATCGACATCGGCGAAACAGGACGTGACGCCACCGGCTTCAAGTTTGGTCCGGTGACGGCTGGCGCCCTCACCGGCACGCTGCGGAAAGCCAACGCCGCCTTCCACGACAAGGCAACCTGGCGGCGGCTGCAATTGAGCGGCCTTGCCACCGACGTGTCCTGGCGCAACCGCGCGGGTGAGTATGCAGCGCTGTATCGCGGCCTGATGGCGTCACGCCGTACGTGAGGGCGGATTAGCCGATAGCGTAATCCGCGGAGCAGAGCGGACGCAGGGCAGAGCTGGCCGCCACAGCGGGTTTTGACCCAAAGCGGTCTTGCAATGCTTATCGATGACAGAGATGCTCTGGTCGTCATCCGTCCACACGGCAGAACCGAACCCATGAATGATCACCGACGGATTAAGGTCTTTCTTGACCTGCTGGGACGGTTTCTGTCGCGGAAAGGGACTCAAGCGTGGTCCCACCTTGCCGCCGAGCTGAGACCTAAGGAAACTGTTGCGCTGACCAACGGCCTATATTTCTGCGTTGAGCAGTCTGGTTTCACCCTAGTGTCAGTCGGAGCTGGTGATAGTCAATCGATGAGGCTTTCCGTCGATGAAGCAAAGCAGATATTCTCATCGATCGACGCCGCATGCACCAGTCGAGACGTCATCGAAATTCGTGCCGGGGAGCTATCTTGGGCGACCGACGCGCGGCCGAAATTCGATCCTGAAAAGGTAATTATCAAATTCACAGGACCGACGGGATCCACACGTGCTGAAGCTACGCGTAAGGATGTTGCAGCAGCACTCGCAGAGTTTCGCCAGCCGATTTGGGTAGACACAATCGACGTGAGGTAGGTCTGCTTCCGGCCCATCGCTGCCCAGTGGGATGCTCGTCCAGGCGTCGGCTGTCAGATGTAGACCGGAAATGGATTGCGGCGCTCGGGACCGCCGATTTTGACCCCAAGCCGACTTAAGCGGCAAGGCTTTTCTGTCACGCACAAAGCCCATGAGATATTTCGTGATGGCCGTCACATACCGACCAGAGCAATGATGCCAAATGTGGTCGCACCGGCATCGGATGATCGCGCCAACCAAAGAGGCATGTGATGACTGATACAATCGGAAGCAACAATATGCATAACAACAAGACGGAACTGACAGCGCAGGACCTTGAAAAGGTTAGCGGCGGCATGAAAACCGATCCTAACCATGTAAGCAGCGATGTTATCGACGCGCGCGGCGGCTCGCTTACATTTATGGGGCTGACCTTTACGAGCGACGTGAATGGCAAAGTGCACGTGAGCTGAAACGGCCTACGCCCTCGAAGATTCTGCCCACACGACTTTTGGAGTCAGCCTGGCCTTGCGGATTTCTGACTTTTGTTGCGATGCATAAGTCCGGTTGTGGCCCCAAAGCAGTCATCGAGAAGGAGCCGTCCGCGACTGCGGAAGACCCGCGTAGCACTCGATCCCGAGTGACAAATCGAGATCGACAAGTCGAGCAAGCGTTGCGCTGGACAATTCGTCGGCGAGAAAGCCGTCCATGAATTGAATAATGACGCTTGCTGTTCCGCCGCTGGCTTTGATATCGCGCCGCCATCGCGTGTTAGCATACGTTCCGGATAGAGGCGTGCCCTTCGGGGTTCTTCGGGCAGCGCCGACACAATGAGTGACGTCGGCTCCATTCCTAGGATTTTGGTAATTTCGTCCGGCACCAAAGTTGGATGCACGATGAACAGGTCGAGAAAAAACCTGTACTCACCCGCGCTGCTGGATTGTTCGGCCATTGGGCGCTCCATAAACTCAGCGCTTGCTTAGTCGAGCGCAGCCACGAAAGTCAATTTTCGGTTGTGGCCCGAATTCGAAGTTCAGCCGGCGTCATCAGTTGTCGGTTCATTGGGGGTAGGCCGGAAGCAACCGACCGACCTTCCAAACGGCGCTCGTGACCATAGGCGACCTCGCCGACGTCGGCGCGGGACGCACAAGCGGCCTCTCTCCTGCGTACATCCCCTTAGGGTACCGACCCGATTTTTTTGACGCTTCATCTCCTGCTATCAATTATCAAGGAGTGGAGGCGAGCATGCGACTGGGATTAAAGCTCATCGTTCTTGGAATTATTCTTCTGCTGCCGAAGACTCACCTTTATCTGTCCGAGGCTCATCTCTCGGAAGCGCAAGTCGCTTCAGAGCGCCAGATATTAAGCCCGGTAGCCAACTCGGCCGGTTATTGCACGGTCTCTGCGGCTAAAACCTCTAAGTGTGCATCAAAGCTCGGGCACGACGGCAGCGACACCGTGGCCATTCACGCCATGGATAAGAGCCCGAAGGGGTCGTAAGCCGCCGCGACAATCAGGCCCGCGAGTACGATCCAGGGGAGCATGTTAGAAATGGCCAAGGCACCATAGCCCCATCCCATCATTCCCCCATCCGACCCATTGCCCTACATCATTTATTTTACTCCTCGGGACCACAGAACCGGGAGTGGCGGTCAACATTGAGCCGCCAGACCGGTAAGTTTTCCTCTGCTCCAACGATGTCGGCAAGAACCAAGAGGACGGAACACCAACACCGTTCCGCGCCTCACATCATGCAACCCATGCCCGTGAGCACCTCATCTGCCTTCTTCTTCTGTTCGTCACTCAGTGCCGCGTAGAGCTTCTCAAGGGCCGGCTTGATCTCCTTGAGCGCAGCGACCCGGCTTTCCATCGCGGCAATCTGCGCGCTAAGGCGATCAGCCGGGGTCTTGGCGTCGGCCACTGTCTTCATGGTCTGCCACATGCCCTGCATGCTTTGCAGATTGCCCTTGATTGTCTCTGCGTAAGCCTCCCAGACGCTCTTTTGAGCATCGGTAATGCCCAGTTCCGCCTTGAGGAATGCGATACGCCCCGTCGCGAAAGTCGATGGCTTGCCATCGGCCGTAGCGTCCATCATCGGACAACCGCTCATCATGCCCCGGCCGTAGTTTCCCATCATGCCGTAGCCTTGGCCGGAGCCCATCATGCCGCCATAGCCGCGCTGCGCATGTGTCTTCGACGGAACGGCCGCGATGGCTGCCCCAATCGCCGCCAACGCCACGCCATAAATCAGCGTCTTGCGCATGAAACCCTCCGATCTCTCGGACCAATCTGAGAGGACTGAGACGAGGAGGTGTTGATCGAGGTCAAACTCAACCTCTTGTGACGAAGACTGCCCAAGCCTGCGACAGCAATCGGATTCCGCAGTCAGGATGATCAAGGAAAGGACTGCTGTTGTGCAGGTTTTTGGACGCCGGCGACAAAGAGGCTCCGCACGCCGAACTGACCGGCGTCCAAAAAGCGCCAAGGCAC
>NZ_JAKLTZ010000026.1:0-52620 GCF_022012555.1 Bradyrhizobium zhengyangense
GGGAAAATCGATCTGCTTCAAGCCAGGTTGATCGGCGCAGAATAGTCGGCGTTGCACCAAACTTGCGTCAGAGCCAAAATTGGACGCCGATGAGGGGTCAAATTTGCAAGCCGATTGACAAAACGGCTCGATGACAGCGGCTTCAAATGGCCCCCCATCGTAGCCGGCGTGATGCGGATGAACTCTGCGCAAATGTCGGCGCTATTGGCCGGCATGGATTGGACACGCATGCGCGCACCTCGGATCCCGCAGCCGAAAGCGCTTGCGTAAAAATACAAATCTTCGCTGCATCGCGGCGCGAAGCATGGCAAGCTTGGGCCAATGAGTGATTTGCCCGATCAGCTTCCGAGCGATCCAGCCGAGTTACGTGTCTTTGCCGCGGCTCTGCTGGATCGCTGCGCCAAGCTCAAGCGGTTGCTCAAGCTTGCGAAAGATGCGCAGTTCGGTCGGTCCTCGGAAAAGCTGGACGCTGATCAGCTACAGCTTGTTCTGGAGGACATCGAAGGAGCCGTCGCAGCTCTCGAAGCCACCGAGGATCGCGCCAATCCCAGAGTTTGCGAGAAGAGGACGGCCGAGCGCAGAACCAACCGTGGTCAGCTGCCGGAGCATTTGCCGCGCATCGTCGAAACCCTGATGCCGGCGGAGACTTGTTACCCGTCTTGTAAGGGCGACCTCTTCGAGATTGGCCGAGATGAGAGCCAGAGGCTGGACGTCGTGCCGGCGCAGTATCGCGTCATCATCACCCGCCGGCCCAAACTGGCTTGCCGCGCCTGTCACGGCGTCGTCCTCCAGCACGCTGCTCCCGAGCGACTGATCAGGGGTGGATTGCCTACCGAGCGGCTGGTCGCGCATGTGATCGATGCGAAGTATCATTGGCATTTGCCGGTTTACCGCCAGGTACAGATGATGGCGACGCACGGCATCGCCATCGATCGTTCCACGCTCGCCTTCTGGGTCGGGTATGCCGCCCAGGAGTTGAAGCCCTTGTGGCATCGTTTGCGCCAGCTTCTGCTCGCCTCTTCGAAGCTCTGTGTCGATGAGACCCCGGCACCGGTGTTGGATCCAGGACGCGGCAGGACGAAAACCGGCTACTTCTGGGCGCTGTCGCGCGATGACAGACCCTGGGCCGGGCCTGATCCGCCTGGGGTGGTCTATGCCGATGCACCGGGCCGCGGCGCCGTTCATGGCTTGCGGCTGCTTGAGGGCTATCGCGGCATCATCCACTGCGATGGCTATCAGGCTTACAAGACCATGACCCGAGAGACGCGTGCGGACGCCCTGTCCGGAACGCTCGCCTTCTGCTGGTCGCATCTGCGGCGCCAGTTTGTGAAGATCGAGCGGGAGGCTGCGCCTGCACCAGCTCCGGTTGCCCGCGAGGCTCTCGAGCGCATCGCCCAGCTTTATGCGGTCGAGAAGGCTCTCCGCGGCCGATCTGCGGACGAGCGCCGCAGGCAGGCAGGCGCATGCCCGACCTCTGGCTGCAGCCTTGAAGCAGTGGTTTGAGTCCATGCTTGGTCACCTTGCGCAGAAGAGCGACACGGCGAAGGCTTTACGTTATGCGCTGCGGCATTGGGACGGCTTGACGCTGTACCTTGATGACGGGCGCATCGAGATGGATACCAATGCGGTCGAGCGAGCGATGCGGCCGATCAAACTCAATGCCAAGAACTCCCTTTTTGCCGGTTGCGACGAGGGCGCCGAGAATTGGGCATTACTGGCTTCGCTCATTGAGACCTGCAAGCTCAATGGCGTCAGCGCCGAGCACTGGCTTGCTGATGTTCTCGCCAAGCTCGTCAATGGTTGGCCTGCGGCACGGCTGGACGAACTGCTTCCCTGGGCGTCGACCTACACGATGCATGTTCACGATCCGAGGCTGGCCGCATGAGCCTGAACACGACCGCGGTCCGGATCAAGGTGACCCTCAAGAACGTGAACCCGGAGGTGATGCGTCGCCTTGTCGTCCCCGTCACCCTGCGCCTTGATCGGCTGCATTTGACGCTTCAGGCGGCATTTGGCTGGACGAACAGTCACCTCTTCGAGTTCTTCGCTGGTGAGGTCCATTGGGGGATTCCCGACCCCAACAACGATTACGGCCACCGGCCCTTGGACGTGAGCAAAGCGCGGCTTTGCGATATCGTTCGCGAGACCGGCGCCAAGACGATCCACTATCTCTATGACTTCGGTGACAGCTGGGACCATGTGATCAAGCTCGAAAAATGGTTCGAGAACACCACGACGGATGGGCTTCCCTTCTTGCTCGAGGCCACCGGTCGTTGTCCTCCGGAAGACGTCGGCGGTGCGCCGGGCTATGCGGAATACCTCGATGCCATCAGCAACCCCACCCATCCGGAGCACGAACACATGCGCCTCTGGGGACCGGAGCGGTTCGATCCCAACGTCATCGATCGGAAGGCGCTTGAGGCCGCCGTCAACGCGTTGTCCGACAAATGGAAGCCACGACGACGCCCCGCGCGGACAAAATAATCGTCAAGCGTCAATCAAAAGGGCCGCAGAGCTACGCTTACGATCAAAGCGCGGGTGCTTTAGTTTGACGGCAAGGCATTGGATTTGACGAGAAAATTCAAGTCCGTCGTGCATTTCTGCCTCGAAGCGGCCATGTGGATGAGTCGTTTTTAAATATCGAAATTTAACTGTAATGTTGCGATCTGCGGAGCGAGAGTTGTGAGCTTTTAGTCGCTTTAGCGCTGTAGGCCCGCATTGCCTTGTGTAGATCCGTTGGTCTCGACTTTCGAGCGCGGGCACATGAAGCACGAGTTGTGCTTCTGCATCGGAATGCTCTGCTCAATTTTCAAGCGGCGCGAGCTTATCAATCAAATCGTCAACTGCCTCAGGGCGATGACCACATCTATCGTTTGGGCGCAGCCCTCACAACGTCGGCGTTCGGCTCGACATGGCAGTTCGCTCTTAGCCTTGACGGCGCCACGCCGCGCCCTGGCGTGCGCTGGATGACGGTCCGATTCTTCGCGCTGCCAGCGGCGCAGGACGATGCGATTGCGATCCTGGGAAAGTAGTCGCGGGACTCACTGGAGAAAACTTGTCGGATCAATAACGTGCCTGCGGCGGCATCCCATCCGGCAAAAATATGTCCGAATGCGTCCATTGTAACTCAGATGTGTCCTGGCCTAGCCGGCGGCTGGGCGGGTCGGCGGCGCGAGCAAATGCAAATGTATTCAAACTCTCAAACTCCAATTCGCATGCTGAGTAATCGTGAATTGAGCGGGCATTGGTGCCTCAATTTGAATACCACCTTACCACGGCTGGTCCGACAGCAGTTTTCTGCCACAAATCAGTCACAAGCAATCTCAAAGAAAAATCCAGGAACCATCACCTACTTGGGGCGTTGCTCCGCTTCCGGCCAATGTCTCAGTACGTGTATCTCGGAGGAATTTCAATCTTGCTTAATTAAATCGATGGGCGCATTAATGCGCGTCACGAAGCGGCTTAGATTCGCGAGGGATTATGGATTACGGCCAGTTGAAAGTGTTGTCGGTGGATGAGCTCTGGCTTTTGCACGAGCAGGTCACGTCCGAATTGAGCCGCAAGATCGAGGCAGAAAAGGCCAAGCTTGAAGAGCGACTTCAGAAGATAAACATGGCAACCGCGAAGAGGGGCGGGGTTGAAGGTCAGCGGCGCCCATATCCGAAAGTGTTGCCGAAATATAGAAATCCGAAGAACCCCAAGGAAACCTGGTCTGGGCGCGGGAAGCAGCCGCGCTGGCTGACGGCCCAGCTTGGGGCAGGCAAGAAGCTAAACCAGTTTTTGATCTCGCGGCCGTAACCAATCCGGTTCGACGCTTGTCGAAGTTGCCAAGCCAATGTCGCCCACGGCGGGGAGTGTTGAGCGTCCAGGCGGAAACGAGTGATCCCGCCTTTGGGTGTTCAACGCATCCCAATCCGGTAGGTTGGACTTGACCGAGTGGCAGGTTTGACGCACGGCGCACAGTCGGGCCACAGAGATCTTGCACGACGCCGCTTTCATAAGCCTGTCGCTAGTTGTCGTCGAGCAGCTCTCAACTGCCATGACTGGTGTAAAGGCCGGCACGTAGGGGGCAGATCCGCGTGCAGTGTACACGACGTGGCGTCGGGTTACAGAGATTGTTGGTTCGGTTTTCTCAATTCGACTTCGTGAGCACATCTCGCCAGGTTTCGATAGCGGCGATAGATTTGCTCCATAAAGGTGCGCTATCCTCCCCGGTTGACCGGAGCGATTGGACAAGTTCGTCTATTGCAGCCCAAGCCGCGAGATAGGCATCGACCCCGCCGGGTACCAAAGCGCTCTCTTTGTACTCAGATGTGTCGGCTCTGAGCTGCTCGAGCATTTTGATTGCGGCGCGTCGGTCGGAGAGCTTGGCGTGGCGGACCACCAGCAAGGCGTGCTTGGCGCTCACAAACGCTTTTTCGACCAGAAGCTTGTCGCCTGTGATTTCTTTGGCCATGAATGAGGCCCGCCGGCAATGTGATGAATAGACCAATAAGAGAGCAATGTAGGAATTGTAGCGAGTGCAGGCTCGATGGGCAACCAGTGATAGAGGTCACTCCGACGCCCGGAATTTCCTCGGTCAGACGGTGCTTGATCGAAATTCGGGAACGCCTGAACTCCTTTCGGTCGACAGTGATCGGGAAGCCTGTCCAATTCATCGGGTCGAAGTATTGGACCGGATCCCGGTGTCGCCGGAAAAACGGGACATCCAGGCTAACCGGCTAATTTGGCGCCTCTGGCGGTTCGGGGCAGCAGGTGCTTAAGCGCCCTGTCTGGCTGGCGCAGGGGTCAGTACCTTGCGATTGACCGCTCCGACATCGCCTAAAGTCCTGGTCTTGCGGCGCAATGCCGTTGGCTGGCTTTGCATCTGTGGCTTTGCCGCACTAGGTTGACCAAATCTGAGCTGGACTGAAGCCTACTCTATGACGTTGGAGCCAACTAGAACTGCGGCGGGCATCGCGAATAGCGCACATCCAGAAGTGGAGTTTGCGCTCGTTCTGGCTCGCACAATCGACGCCGTGCAGGGAGATCCGGAGCAGCTGCGCCAGGCGATCTATGAGTTGGCGCGGCAGAAGCTCGAGGAATTGCAAGCCGGCGATCCGGCTGAGAAGCAACGACTGGCGCTGGCGCTAGAAGTCGCGATCACAGGCGTTGAAGCGAATGCGAGGGGCGGTCCGATCGTACACGACAGGATCGGCTTCGCTGCGCTACCATCTGCGCGCTCCTCTCGCACAGTCGCGCCCGTCGAAAGATCATCGCCCATTAAGAACGTGCGAGGTTTCCGACGCATGTTGATGGGACAATCGCAACTTTTGCCGGCCCTCTCGTTGCGCCATCTGGCAATGTTCTGCTTCGTCGCCGGCGCAGCTGTTTGGGCGATCAATTTCGTGGGACGGACGTCATCGCCGGCGCCTCAAAGGCCCGAGCCGATCCAGCCCAAGGCTGAAATCTCGATCCACAATAAGAGCCCTCATGCCCCTTCGGTCGAAAAGGCAACCTCCGAGAGCGGGCCGCTCCCGTCGGCATACGGGGTGTATGCGGAGCAGGGCGGCAAACTCATTGCGCTCCAGATGTTGCCAGGGCATGCCCCGGATTCACGTGTTGCCATTTCGGCTGCGATTACCAAACCCAGCGAAACAAAGCTGCCTGATGGCAATGTACATTTCATAGTATTCGACAAGGATGGTCAGGGTGCGCATGAACCGGTTGAAGTGCGCGTGATGGCGCAAGTGAGGCAAGCGACGAATTTTGACTCGTCGGGCAAGCCAGTCGTCGCGCAGAGGGGTCGCACGTGGGTCATCCGCAACATCTCTGTTCCCTATCAGGCGATTCCTTTGCCGGGGAATCCGCAGATGTACGAGATTCGATCCCGGGAGCCAGCAAAATCACTGCCTGCTGGTCGCTACGCGCTTATTGTGCAGGGGAAGTCCTTTGAATTCTCAATTGCAGGTCCGATAACGGACAAGCGCCAATGCCTGGAAAGCATTTCCGCGACCAATGGCGTGTTCTATACCGAGTGTCCCGGCACCTAGACGAGATGGTGTGCTGTGGCGCCTGATCTTTGCGCTCCAGTTCAGTTAGGATCACGCCCGTGGAGCTGCGGGGACGAACGACCGCTATTTTTGCGCGGCAGGTCGATCGAGCCATTCGAGGAGTTGCTTGAGGTTTTCCGTGGAATCATTTTCGACCGGCGAGGCCGCCTCCAACTCGTCGGCATCGTTGTCAATCCGTACAGTGTTGGGCGCGCTGTCGTGCTCGAGTGTTGTGAGCGCCGGCGGGGCGGGCGTCGGCCGCTGCTCGATCGCTGGATCCGCACTATCTGGTCGGGGCGCTGGTGTGAGGCCTGCTTGCGATCGATCGAAAATCGTAGGGAAATCCCCTGTGCCGACAGAGAAATTGGCGATCGTCTTAGCTCCAACATCGCTATCGAGCCCTGAATCAAGCCTGTAGGACGCAACGATCGTGCTCAATATGCTCGATAGAAGCGCCTTGTTTTCGAATATCAGGTAGGCTCTGGCGAACTGCTCTGCGTACTTTGCGCCGCATCTTGCTAGAATGGCCTCGGCTTGCGCAATATCGCGATCGCCTGCAACCAAGCGTCGCCAGCGCTCCCAATCGAAGTTCGTTGACCGCTCGTGGTCGGCGATCTGGCCGCCACGTCGCACAATCGGTTCGATCGACGATTGGACGCCCTGCACGACAATTGCCTCTTGCTTCCTTTCGGCCGCCTGAAAGAAAAGCAGTCCGGCTCCCATCGTCACGAACCCGACCGCAGCCCAATCGATGGAAGCACACAACACTAACCCAACCAGCAGGAGAGCAGAGCCAGCAATACGCATCGTCAGCCAAAGAAAAATATGCCAAAAATCGACGTAACCTTAATGTCTTGTCGTCGCTTTGACAATATAATTGCGAACCTCGAATATTGGCGCTCTCGTTCCAGCGATTTTTGCCTGCCCCCGGTGGGTCCGCCATGCCCCTCTGCCGATCCTTACATTGCCATCGCTTCCCGCCGATTAACCTTTGCAGGCCCAGGAAGAGCACATGACACCTTCGTTGCAAGATGCCCGTCTCCGGCAGCTCAGTGAAAGGGGAGTTAACATCGTTGATCCGCGCCAGACTTTCGTAGACGACGATGTCGACCTCGAGCGCGTCTTTCCTGAAGCCATATTGTTTCCTGGCACCCGGCTGGTCGGGCGCAGGACGCTTGTTGGACCGCGTGCGAAAATCGGGAGCGAGGGGCCGGCGACGGTGATTGAATCCGTCATCGGTGAGAATGCTGAGATCGCGAGTGGCTATGTGACCGGCTCGGTCTTGCTAACCAAAGCGCGAATTGGCGCAAACGGCCACGTGCGCGAGGGGACGCTGCTCGAGGAAGAGGCCTCAACCGCTCATGCGGTTGGCCTGAAACAAACTGTGCTGATGAGCTTCGTCACACTTGGATCGCTGATCAATTGCTGCGACTGCCTGGTTTCGGGTGGACGTTCTCGTTCCAATCATACCGAAGTCGGAAGCGGTTTCATTCATTTCAATTTCACGCCCTGGGGTGAGAGTGGCGACAAGGCAACCGCGTCACTCTTCGGTGGAGTTCCGGACGGCGTTTTTCTTCGGGAAGAACGGATCTTCATCGGGGGCAGTAGCGGTATGGTGGGACCCAATCGAATAGGCTTTGGATCTTTCACTGCAGCCGGGCAAGTTATTCGCTCGGACGTTTCGGCCAAACGCATTCGTTCCGAAGCGCAGCGCGAGGTTGACGCACCTTGGGGCTTCGAGGCGCCCAGAAAAGCCGCCGATCGCGTTGAAAGAAATCTCGAATATATCGGTCACCTGGCCGCACTCCAGGCATGGTATCGACGAATTAGGAGATCACGTGTGCCAGAGGATAGTGCTTCGCTACCCCAGCGTCTGACACTCGATGCCGCGATCGCATTGCTGGACGGCAACATCGCTGAACGATGGGTGCGACTTGGTCAATTTCTCGGCCAACCGCTTCCACCAATCAAACTTCCAGCAATCGATTGCCCACTTCAATTGAGCAACGATTCCCAGCCGCATATTGGTTGGGTCAAAAGTCTGTCCCTTGAGGAGATCGCGTCCGGGCGCCGCTGGCTACAGGACACGGTTGATGCGGTCGTGACTGCCAACAGAGCTTGAGAATCCAACGTTAGCTTCGAGACGCTTCCCGTCGGTTGGTCAATCGCCACGCAGCCTCAAAAGCCTGACGGTATCGCCCGCGAGCTCGGTGGCTCGTTCGTTCTCGGACTGCAGTCTGCCGGCGGCCACGCTAATGCGCCGTAAGGCACCCCGTCACGCGACAACTGCGGATTGTAGGTCGGATCTTCCAAGAGTGCCGTTCCCCATCGCGCCCGTAGCTGATTAAGCTCGCGATCGAACCTGTCCCGTCGGTCGGGCCTGTCGTCTTTGCCTCGACTTGCAGATTCGAAGTGAAGGAGCCGTGCGTGGGGCGTCATCACGATGCGTTTGCCAATCTCACGCAATCGAAGACAATAATCCACGTCATTGAACGCAACAGCGAAATTGAATTCATCCAGCCCGCCTAGCCGCAGATAGTCTGCGCGGCGAGTCACCAGACATGCCGCGGTGACTGCGCTGCACTCGTGGGCTACGCGTAAAAGATCGAGATACCCCGCATCGTCGCCAAGCCTGTCTGTAAAGGCGTGGGTGGCCGCGAAGTTCATACCGAGAACCACGCCCCCATGCTGAACAACGCCGCCGGGCCAGGTCAAGAGCGCGCCTGCTGCCCCCACATCTGGCTCTGCAAGGCGAGACAACAGTTCGTCGAGCCAATCATCTGACGTCGCCTCGATATCGTTGTTGAGAAGGCAAAGTACATCACTGTCAACCACGGCCGCCGCGCGATTGTTGAGCTTGGCGAAGTTGAAGGCGCCTTCGACGCGAATGGTTCCGATTCCTCGACGGGGCAGATCGGCCAGATAGTTCAACGAATCCGGATCAGTGCTGTGATTATCGATTACGAGAATCTCTGCCCCGCTGCGCGCGACTGCAGGCGCAATGCTGTCGAGGCATGTACGTAGCATGGCGGCTCGATCACGGGTTGGTATCAGTATCGTTGCCTTCTGGCGTTGCCTCACACGTCTCACCCGCACTGCGGGAAACAAGCTCCCCTCGGATGAAATGACTTCCGATTTGATAGCGCGCGCGATGAGGTGCTGCTGCGTGGCGGATTGCAGGTAAGGCGTGCAGTCAAGCTGGTCCAGCTTCGGCAAGGTCCCTGCCGAGCCCGGCAAATGCAGGATAACCCGTTGCGACCCTGTCCGGTCGAGCATCGAGTTGAAGAGACGATAAAGATTGTCGGGTTTCGAATACAGCAGTTCAAACGCGACGTCGCGCCGAACGGCGAAAAGATAGCAGCAATAGCCCTGTTCGAGCATTCGCTCATAGTCAAATGCGGGGAAGGCGACTGGCCACAATCGACCATCGTCAGCGAGAAAGTCGAGGTCGCAATAGACTGCCGACGCATCGGGGTCATCATCAAACGCTGCCGAAATCCGCGCCAAAGCATTGGGCGTAAGTTGAATGCCGGCCATGACAAACACCAGGATGTCGGCCACGGGGTTCGTTTCGGTTAGGAATTCAGAAACGAGGGAAGGATTGATCGCGGGCGGCGTCCCTTCAATTACGGCTGCAGTCCAGGCCTCGTGACTCTGGCTTTGTAGCGTCGCGAGTGTTTGTTCTGATGCTCTTTCGCCGGCAACAACAACGGCAAGCTCGAGCTGGCTAGGTTTCGGATCAGGTAACGGGAATCGCTCAAGCCAGGCTTCATAGTCCACAAGGGGGAGCGAGGAAGGAATGAGCTGGTCATAGAGTGTGCCGCGAAGGCGCTCTGCGCCGTTATCGCCAAGAGAAGATAGAATTGCGGAAAGTCCATCGGGGAAGGCGACGAACGTTGCATAAGGCATCAGTTCGCCATCACCTTGACGCAGACTCACCCGGTGTACGCAGCCATCTGCAAATCGCTGGGGCAAGTTGAAGTCGAACGCGCGAACGTTGCGTCCCGCGTGGGAGGAGCCGTCTTCGTTGATACGCGCCCATTGTGAAGCTCGCAATTGCGAGACGGTCTCGCCATCCACAACAGCATCCAGGACAGTCTCGAGACTCGAGTCAACCCATCCATGGAAGCGAAGGCCGCCCAGCCAGCGCAGGAAGCTTTTAGTGCGTATATCCGCGAGATTGCCCTGCCGCGTCGATTTCAAATCAATCGGAACGCCAATTCCTGTCCCGAGGTTTGCGATCCGCGCTTCAACGGTGCATGCCGTTGATAGATGATCGGGATCGAGCAACAGCTCGAATCCGTAGCGCGCATTCTTCATTCCCCGGTTTGCGAGCTCGGGAACGAAGCTGGCTGCATGACAGGTCGCAACCACCAAGCCGTCTAGCAGAACGTCAACGGTAAAGTTGCGACCAAGGTCTTCCGGATCGAATACGAAGCCCGTGAGCGTCCCGTCGGCGGCTAAAGCAAGCCGACTGACTTGGGTTCCAGTCTCAGATTTCGCCGTTGAACTTGGTTGACCGCAGGAAGTTCGTATCATGATCGGGGCGCTCCTATCCAACTTGCGAGAGCGTCGGCAAGCGCTGCATCATCGAGGTCCGGCGAGATCGGAAGGTCACCGGGTCTAGGCGCGACGAGGCGATGTGACCAATCGCAATAGGCGACCTTCCTGTTGGCTTGTCGCACGGCTTCGATGGTCGGATGGCCGAACAAGGGATCGCCGAAGTCAGTAAAGAGCCAGCTCGGGGCGTGTGGCAGCAGCACATCAGCCAGCTCTGCAAGGCGCGTGTTTCCCGTGACGAACAAATTGGGAAATGACATGAGCTCAAGGTCGTTCAAGGTTGCTCCAGCCACAACAATGGATACTGCCTCATGCTGCAATCGCGCGGCGATCACGCGGATGATGCGAAAGATGACGGGCGACGATGATACGGGAACGATGGCCAGAGTTCTGCCGAGAGGCTGGTCGCTCGGAAGAACCAGCGGCTCGACTTTCCAGGTCCGGGTCTTGATCGTGCGCCGCGGCATGCGCGAGCGCGCAAATGCTTCGGCCACCGTTGTAGGGGCAAGGAGCGGCGCCTTCCTATTCAGTTGAGACGAAACGCTTTCCATATCTGCCGTTATCCAGGCGTCGATCCGGATTGCCTGGCTATCAGCAAGCCGAGTAAGTTCTGGGTCTACGGCTGGGTCGACGACTTCGAGCCGCGTGGGCCGAAGATCGGCGATAACCTTAGCGGCTCGGTCTTTGGCCACGTCGGACGAAAGGTCTATGGAAATCGACTGCGGGGCACTTTCGTCGTACGCAGAAAGGCGTAGTTCGGCGAGGTCTCGGATGATGAGGATAGGGTGCTCGCCAGCATTGGCAAGTTCGGCGGCGCGTGCCCGCGCAATATCGAGGCTCGATCCCAAGGCGGTCGCGATGAGAACGGAATCGCTGGCGAGGCGCCCTAAGCCGCGCTCGATCGCGGCGCGTGCGAAACGCAGGGGGTCAGCGGCTTCGAATGCCAAGCATTCTCTTCGGTAGCCGGGAAAGCGTTGGTCAAGGATATCGAGATTGCGCCGGACCAGCTTGCGCTTTTCCTCGCGGAACGAGCGTGATCCGTGATGACCAACGAAGACCGAGGCTGAGCATACGCTCCGAAAGCCGCTCGCACGGGCGCGTAGACAGAGGTCAACGTCTTCCAGATAGCCCCTTTCATAGCATTCAGAAAGACCAATTACTGCGTTGAGGCAAGCTCTGGTGACGTAAAGGCAAAAGCCGATTCCGCTCGGCACATCGACGACCATGCTCTTGTTAGTCGCCGCGGCAATCCGATCCAGGGCTATGATTTCGTCATAGTCAGGCATCGGATTTTCTTGGTTCGGCATAGGAAAAGAGAAGATGTCGCCATTATTTGAAAGGGGAGTAGCAGTTCCGATGTCTGGTGCCGAGCGTGCGGCCGCGGCCAAACGTTCGACGAATCCCGGGGGAACGACCGTATCTGCGTTGAGAAGGACGACGTCGCCGTTTTTCACTTCGGACAGTGCACGGTTGATCGCGCCAACAAAGCCGAGGTTAATCGGATTGATCAGCAGGTCGATTGCGTTCGTGGCTGCAAGTTCTAGCAGATGATCACGAAGCCCTGGATCCGGGGTCGCGTCGTTTACAACCAGGATCCGAAAGGCGCTGTCGCGCGATCTTGTCTTCGTGCTGGGGAAATTTGTCCGCGCCTGAATAAGACTTTGCAGGCAGCTCCTGGTTGCCTCGAGATCGGCATACACCGGCACGATGACCGTGGGCAGAGCGTCGGACGCATCAGCAACCGCCTTGCTCGTCTCGCCCCGCGAGAGCCGTTGTGTGAAGCCGAGGTTCGGCGGAAGCCGCTGAGTCTTGAACGCCTCTCCGTCGGAGGTCATGATTAGTTGCTGAGGTCGTTCTGAAGGTGGTCGGCGGAGCCGGAAGCCTGTTGCCTTTATCTGACGGCTGGCCAATGGATGAAACGGGTCTGCGACCAGGACGCTCGTAAGAGTGCCGTCCTCGAAGGATATCGTCGCCTCGACCTCGGCTTCGCCACTCCACGCAACCCAGCCGGCCACATGACTATCAAAGACAGAAACGGCAGCCCATCGACGCTCGCCGGACGCTTGCAGCACTGCAATTGCGCTTCGGACCGTGTTAGGAGTTTCGTCATGAGCGATCAGGCTGGACGCCGCCGCCTGGCGGCGGTCATCTTCGCTCCAGAGGAGCATCCGGCGATTTGCGTTGATATCTTTCGGGGAAATGCTGAGAGCTTCTGCGAGATCGCTGAGGGCGGCCTCTTGCCGGCCAAGATGCCGGTTGGCCTCGGCGCGTAGCACAAAAGAATGCGCTGCCGGAGGAGGATCTATCCTGCATCGCCGGTCCGCATAAGCCAGCGCAAGGTGGAAGTCTTGAGCCGAAAGTGCTCGAGCCGCCCGCCGCTCGAGCAAAAGGTGATGTTGCAGACCTGCATAAGCGGTCGCGCCATCATCTTGCTCCGATGCCATCCCAGCCGTCCTGCCCTCGCAAAGGCCGCTATAGCCGCATGTTGCCGGTTATTTTAGTCAACCGCAGTGGTCTGACGGGGTCTGCTGCGAAACACCCGGACTCGACCGGAACCGGAAGGTTTTGAGGGGATCTTGGCGGGAGTGGCGGCCTTGCTGGACGCCGCGATCGCCCTGTCTGCCCTTTCGATGGCGATCCGCAGGCCGACCAAAGGCTCGCGGCCGGTCGGACCTGACAGGACCACGCGTTGTCCGATCGCCCGAAGGGTTGGTGCGTTCAGGAACAGAGCTTCGGCAACAAACTCGAATTCGTCGTTTCCCGCCATTTCGAGAACTACGCCCGTGAGCGGCATGGCGCGACCGCGCGTTCCTGCGAACGCACCAAGAGCGACCATCTTTCCGCTGCCCGATTGTCCCTTCAAAAACTGAACTGCATAGCGGATCTCGACGCCGGCGGGTCGGTCGGCCCAGTCCAAAGCAATGCCCTCGATCCGCGACGGGGAGGCTGGACCTGCGATCCAGGTGTTCGGACCCGCCGTCGTATCGCCAATACCTGCGACATGAGCGAGCACCTTCAGTCCGTCCCCCGTCACTGCAGAGCCAGTTCTGCCACTTTCGACCCGGCCGCGTGAAACGGCTGGTATGCGGCCGGGTTGGATCGGCTCGATGCGCACGACCGCCGCACGGGAACCGCCTGGCCGCATCGGCAACACCTCGATTTCTAGGCGGCCGGGAGATCGAGCCCTGATGACGAAGCCTGAATTTGGCTCCCACAGCGTCGGTTCCGAGGCGTCGGGATGCAGGATGAACTCAAATTGACTTTCATCGCCTCGTGCGGGCGTAACGATCACCTTCGGCGGAGCAGACTGGTCCTCGGCGCTCCGGTAATTTACAGAAAATAGCCCACGGTCGAGATCAACCGTCTTTCGCTGATCAGCTTCGCTCATAACCCGCCCCTGTTGGGCCATCGCACTTGGCAACGTCCGAACTCTTTACTGTATTCAACTTATCACAGGCGTCAGACCTCGCGGCCGGAAATCTTTGTTATAGTGAAAGTGACAAGGTCTGAGCCGAAGAGTGCCTGGAGATTTTGTTAAGCAGGGGGCACCGTGGGTGAACTTCCCATTTAGACACAAAGTCAATGAAAATATTGTTTGTCCACAATAACTTTCCCGCCCAGTTTCGGAATCTCGCAGTCGCTCTTTCACGCGAGCCCGGTCACCAGTTGGTGGCAATCGGAGCGTCGAGTTCTCGTGCGATACCTTCAGTTAAGCTTACCAAATACGCACTTGCCGACGCAGACGTCTCGATGACGCATCCCTTCGCGAGGCGCTTTGATCTCGAGTGCCGACGCGCGGAACAAGTACTTTATAGCTTGTCCAGCGTCGCGGCTTCGGGGTTTTCGCCAGATGTCATTCTTGCGCACCCCGGTTGGGGCGAAACGTTGCCGCTGCGAACCGTGTTTCCTCGTTCCAAATTGGCAGTTTATTGCGAGTTCTACTATGGCGCTAAGGATCGCGACCTCGGATTTGATTCGGAATTTCCGGAGCCGGGTCTGGATGGCTATGTTGGTCTGCACCTGAAGAATGCCGCGACCCTTTTGGCCTTGACCGAAGCCGACCTCGGTATCTCACCAACATGCTGGCAGCATTCGACGTTTCCCATACACTATCAAAGCATGATCGATATCGCCCATGAGGGAATCGACACCGACGTGATAAAGCCCGATCCCGAGGCGCGACTTACGCTCCCCGGGCGTGAGCTTACGCGCCGGGACGAAGTCATTACCTTCGTGGCAAGGAACCTCGAGCCGCTCCGTGGCTATCACGTGTTCATGCGGGCACTTCCGGAAATCCTGGCGCGGCGACCAAATGCACAAGTCGTGATCATAGGAAGTGACGGGCTGTCATATGGGCAGTCGCCGCCTACAGGCACGACCTGGAAATCGATCTTCCTGAACGAAGTCAAAGATCAAATCGATGCCAGTCGTGTCCACTTCCTTGGTCGGGTCTCGTATCCTGTATTCCTGAGCGCCCTGCAGATCTCATCGGCCCACGTCTATCTGACCTACCCATTTGTGCTCTCTTGGTCGGTGCTTGAGGCGATGAGCAGCGGCTGTGTCGTGATTGGGTCTGACACCGCGCCCGTGCGAGAGGTTATCCGCCCGGGGGAGACTGGCATTCTGGTACCGTTCTTCGCGGTTGACGAACTGGTGGCAAGGACTGTTGAGGTGCTGGCGAGCCCCTCGAAATTTTCTGCTATGCGCGAGGCGGCCCGTCGATATGTCGTTGAACATTTCGATGCGAACCGGATCTGCATTCCGCGCGTTCGGCAACTGCTCGGTGAAAATGCGCCCCCGACCGCGGCAGCCAGAAGCGTCTGGCCGGGCAAGGAAGTGCCGACCGAAAAGAGAAGGCGCCAGAATAAGGTTGTCAAGCATGCGACGAACACGGATGTCCCCAACAGGCCCAGTCACCTGCCAAAGTCCAGTGGAACAATCCAGCAGCGCAAATCTCGTTGATCGCCCGACGGTCCAGCGCGATCGCTGAATCGCGCATCTCCCCCGAACCACCGCGTGACATTAATCCGTGGGCGAGCGTAAAGGTTTCAATGTCGTCGAACATGCCGGTTGGAGCCCCTCTGCCTGCGAAAACGCGTCCCGATTGCTGGCCCGTCCGGGCTCTGAACTGCTTCGCCGCGAGCGCGCTGTCTCCTGCATTGATTGACCGGCCCCGCGGCCCCCGGCCGTGCGGAGAACGGTCAGGTTGGCACGGCGTCTGGCACCGGCTTCGCCGCCATCAGCAGGCACGGTCTCGCGGACTGGTCGGTGATCCTTTCAAGATCCATCGGGCCACACGGCCCGGCGCAGGTCACAGTCCGTCACACCGCCGCCCCTAACTCTGTTGCCATCGGTGAGGCTTGTTCGGTAAGCTTAGAACAGGTGGCCGTTTGGCTTGGAAAATTTGACGGGGCATCCGGTAAGCGCGAGCAGCGTGCCAAGGTAGACAACTTTCGCTACCTGAGCGACTCCTTGGGCAAGTTGAGAGGGATAAATGATGTCGAGTTCCGTCCAATTGCTGACACGCCTGGCCTTAGTCGCGGCCTGCTTGTCCAATTTCTCCACGTCAGCTGAGGCCAAAGGCTACCGCCACTGGTACGCTCCAACTGGTTTTATTGCTGGTGTACGGGGCGGAAGCCCGCTGACGGTTCCTTTTTTCGCGCACGGCTGGTATCCCGGGACAACTCATTATTACGGTCCACCCGACAGCTGGTGCTGCCGCGCCGCGGCGATTTCCGTCAAATATTAACCTGCTTCCGTTCCCCGATTGGCGTCTCGCAAAGGCCCTGTCTGGCGGGTGATCGCGCGCCGGGATGTTTGGGGTGATTTGCTCAGTCCTGGAGCGGCCGCGCCCCGGTCAGATCGGCCGTGCAAGCTGCAAGAACAAGTTACTTTCACGAGCGATAGGCTCAACGAATAATCTGCGTTTGGTCCGGATGGCGACCGAGCCGAGGGCTAAACACCCGGCGGGACACTCGGGAGGCCTTTATGCCCAAAAAGGGCTAGACGATGCGCGGCGTTAACGACGTCAGAGCCTGGCGCTACTTGCCTTGGCCGCCGTCCGGGAGGGTGGGATTTCGGAAATAGCTAATCTCGTGTTGCTCCCATTGCCCGCGTCGCCCGTCAGGTTGGCCGCGGTAGTCGGCTTGCGGGCCCGGACGGCACGCCCTGTAAGCTGCTGGATGTGCCTCTAGACTTCACGCGAGGACGCTGTTCGGCTGGGCTTATCAGGCTTATCTGTCGACCACCGCTCCGTCGTAGCCACCTTGGCACTAGCTCACTGGCCGCAGGACTCCCGGTCCTCCCCTACGATCGGCGTTTGTGAATCTAGGCGCCACCAAAGGCTTGCACCTCTCCCGTTTCGCACGGAAGTAGGATCACCCGGGCGATCCCGTCCGATAAGCCGCAGACAGCTCAGTTCGTCCAGCAGGCGAAACAGAAGTTGCAGTCCCAGCGATCTGGCGCTGACGATCGACGATCGGTGCTGCCATTCGCCGGAATAATAGGTCTTCGGCGACGGTCTCCCGCATTAACTCGGAGCGAATCTATGAAAAACACGAGGCCCAATTTAAGCCATTATTAGAATGCCGCCGCTAGGAACAATGCGGTTTGGCGGAGTAATTGACGTGACAAGCCTTTATCTAAGCGCGATGCTAGTGGGAATGGTTCTTGGCATCCGCTTCCGGTTCGTTGTGTTGTTCCCAGCCATTGCCGCTGGGTGCCTCATCGCGGCTCCGATCGCCATCGGCGCCGGTGAAAGTCTGCCAGATGCGGCGCTCTCGATGATCGCGACTGCCTGCCTGCTGCAGCTTGGCTATATCTGTACGTCGCTCATTGCCGCGCCATTTTTCAGTGACGGGGAGCGGAGCGAGGAGCACGAAGCCGAGCCCGTCCGGTTTAATGGAAGCGCCGATCCGCATCGCTCGACATCCAGGTCCGCGGGATGACACACCAGTCCATAGGGCGAGGCTTGACGGCTGTTGCGGGCAACGAGTCCTGATCCGCCATAGGCCCCAAGCGGGTAAGTTGCTACAATAAAGTTGCCGCCGTCATCGAGCGTTACGGCCAAGCGGAATTCCGATAATTTGAAGCCGCTGAAACGCCTCATTGATTGATGAATTGCTTGGCGTGCCTGCTCAAGCCCGCTTTCCATGCCATGCTCGGCTTAAATCGGAGCTGGATCGAACGTGAACAGCGTACCGTGCGGATCGTCAATTTCGTTAGGCCAACAGTTTTGCTGAATGCCGACAGATGACTGAGGATCAGAACTCTTTTTGCCCTCCAATTCGAAGCCGGCGGATGCTGGATCGCCCCCGGCAGCGAATGGAGAACCGGCGATCGTCGTCGTCTCGGCATAACCTTGTAGGAAGGCCGCTCCTTGCTTCTTGCGGGCATTGCACTTCGGATTGAATTGGGTACCAGGAGAAGAAGTAAGCGTCACGCATTGGCGCTTGCTTGGCTCCAGCAGCGAACAATCTTTCAGCACTGGTCAGGATCGAGAATCATGATCTCGACACACTGGTTGCCCTTCATGGGCGTCGCGCTCTCCAAGGATGGTCTCATGGCTTCTGCAATGGCGTCTGCCTCCGTCTCCGTGTTGATTTTCTGCGCCTGCGTCTTTTTGAGCTATGCTCTTCGCGCGCGGCGAAACCAACGGAACATCGCGATTTTTTCCGATCGCTCTTCGCATCGGTTAAGTCGCTCGCCGCGGATTTCGACCTTCGGGCATGCCCGACGGGCGTTCTAGTCTCGTTCATTTGGGCGAAACCTCCCAGGGGTGAGCATCGAGAAGAGACATCAGAGCATGACCGAGGCGAGGAAAGACGCTCCGCGGCGGTACATCGTTAACGAAGCTGGACAGCGCGTACTCGTGGGCCTCACGAACTCGGAAACCATAGAATTCGAGCATCTGGACAACACACCGCAAGTTGAATTCAAGGACGTTTCCGTACCTGGCCGAGCCGAGCTGGAGGAGCATCGCCCCGGCCTCAACGCGAGCGAGCAACGTTGGCTGGAGCTCTACGGCAAACACGACCGGGCCTGGAGCGTTTGGATCGCAGAGAGCCGTGCTCGCTTGCAACCACACGTCCTAAATTAGTCGTTCGTGAAGAACTGGCGCGGTGGCCGGCTCAAGCGAAGTTTCGAGCCGGGACGGTTTGGATGAAGGCTCGAATGATGATGCGCAAGAACTCTGTGAGCCATCGCAGGAGCAGGCTGAAATTATAGCCGGCAGCGGCGAGGACAGCGTTGATGCGATCGCCGAGGCGTCCCTTGAGATAATTGCCGTCCATGCGATGCTCGGCCTTGACGTGGCCGATGACGGGCTCGACAGCCGCGCGACGCATCATCTCGCGCCGGATGGAAGCTGCGACGCGTCGGACTTGGCCCGAGATCCAAACCCTGAACCGATGCGGGTGATTCTGACCGCGGTACCCTTTGTCGACGTGGATACGGCGAGCCTCCACGCCGGTGAGCTTCTCCATGTCGGCGATTACGGGACCGAGCGTGTGCCCATCGAAGGGATTGCCATGCAGGGCCTTGGCGTGGAGCACGAGCTGGCCGCCCTTCGGAGACGTCACGGGGGTGGCGATACTGACCTTGCAGCCGAACTCGTAGGGAGCGCGAGCTTTACCCTTGCCGATGCACTCGACCTCCGGAGCATGTAATGCATAAACCTTTGGGCCGCGCTGATGCTGATCCTGCTGCGCACCTGCTGCGCTAAACCGGGCAACGGACCGAAGCGAGCTTCCAGGACCCTATCGCCATCAATCTTGCGGCGGATGTCGCGGATGATCGGGCCAAGCCGTGTCCGCAGGAACTTGAGTTGGCGCCGGGCGCGCTTGAACTGGTGGGCATGGGTGTAGCGACCGACCATGATGGCGGCGCGCTTTGGCCATGCGCAGATAGCTCTGGCGCAGCGGCACACGGTTGCGCTTGGCCAGCCGGACCAGCTTGATGATTGCTCGATGCATCAGCCGCGCGTCGGTCGGATGCGCAACCGCCTTCGGCTGCACCGTGGTATCGACGACCACCCGTTCCAGATCCTTTGGACCGATAGCGCCGGTCTTGTGCGCCACCGATAGACTTTCCTGGATCAACGCGACGAGCTGTTCCTCCCTGAGCCGCCGGCGCCAGCGTGTCATGGACGATCGAGCGAACGGCAGACGGTGGCAGAAGCTCAATTCGCCGCAGAAGTACTGGTGACAGGCGTTCTCGATCCAGCGAGCGCACAGCATCATCTGACAGGTTGTCCATGTGCTCCAAAATGAACAGGCCGGCGACTAGCCGCGTCGGCAAGCCCGGCTGTCCCGACCCTGCCTGGCACACCGAACTGAATCGCTCATTCAGGATGTTCCAGTCGATCAGCGCTGCCAATCGCACCAGCGGATGACCCATGTCGATGATCTGATCGAGCGCCGGAAGCAACAGGTCTTTCTGGCGATCATCCCCGCGGCTTGCTCATCGCATTCCCCAATGTCGACGACGCCGTCACGAATCACGAATCGCCCAAAAAGCAAAATTCCAAACCGCAAGAAAGCGAAGTCCAACACCCCGCTTTCCTGCAAAATCAGGAACAATTCTGCTTGTTTCTCAGGTCAATCCGCATTCTTCACGGACGACAAATTAGCTGGCAAAGGCTGGGATCCGCGCGTTGCCGCCATCGCTCATACCGCGAGCATACTGCTTCCCTGAATGCTCATCAAAGTAAGATTGCCAGTTGCATAGGCTCCCGTATCGATATTGACGCGATTGGCGAGGAACTCAGCACCGCGGACCGGCGTATGACCATGTACAATATACTTGTCGAACTGCTCGTCGCTCCGCAGGAACTCCTCGCGAATCCAGAGTAGGTCACGCTCCGTCTGTTCGGCCAACGGTACTCCTGGTCGAACTCCGGCATGAACGAAGAAGAAGTCTCCGCAACTGAAGCTCAGCCGCAGGTTGTCGAGAAATTGCAGATGCTCAGGTGGCATCGCTCTAATCAGATCGCGCAATATCGAGGCCGGCTCGTCGCGCTTCAGATCCGGCGGAGCGAGCCCGTAGGACATTAGTGTCTGAGCGCCACCGACGGCAATCCAATCTTCGAACAACGACGGGTCTTCGAAGACCCGCACGAGGAATGCCTCGTGGTTGCCCTTGAGGAAAACTGCATTACCCCGGCGACTCCGTTCAACGAGGATGTCGAGAGTGGCGCGCGTGTCAGGGCCGCGATCGATGTAATCGCCCATGAATATCTCGATCGCATAGCGCGGCCGGCTCCGGGCTACGTCGACGTCGATCACCCGCAACATCGGCTGGAGCAAGTGCGCACAGCCGTGGATGTCCGAGATCGCGTAGATGCGAACTCCGTCCGGCAATTGCGGCTTGCGGCTCGGCGGGCGTGGTCGGATGAGAGATATCATGATGCACAATCGGTCGGGTGGTCGCGATGATTTCCCCAAGTCGCCGGCACCGGAGGGCTTCCATCGGACGCAAACGGCAGCTCGTCGATGGGACAGCGTTGCTGTTCTCCGGCTTGATCGCGCCAAAAGAAGGGCAGGCAATTTTTCCCCGCAGATTCCGAGGCGTGCTGCCCGCATGATCCGGTCCACAAGAATTGCATCGCTTCATTCAGCTGCGCGACAAAGATGCATGCCTCGGCGCGAAAACAAGCATAACCACAGATAGAAATCCTTCGAAATTCTCGCAAACGAATCGCGGCCTTGCTCGCCATGATCGTCCCGCTCAAAGTTGAGCGAGGAATTGCGCAATGAAGCCATGAAGCGTCGGATCGGATGTGGAACTTGACTCAAAATAGGGCAGATCCTTCGATCACATGTCAGCACTGTGACGAGAATTTCTGCCTGTCTATATCGCTCTTCCATTTCAGCATGGTGCATCATTCGTGCGTTGCAAAAGTTTTGCGTGCAGCGCCACAATGTCGCTGCGATCACTGCACACCTTCTCCGAGGAAATTGACGAGTCTTCAGCATCACGATGAGCGTCAGGCACTCTCTCGATACGTAGAGGTTCGAATGGCTGTTGCAACTTATGGTTCTGAGAAGGCTTACTCGCCGTCGTCGTCGCGCGGCACTGCCCTTCAGCGACCATTTCAGATCGTCGTTATCGCTGCTGATTTCCTGCTGATCTTGCTGAGTTATGTGGTCGGCTCCGCCCTCTACAGCTTTGCGACGGCATCTACTGCCGATGGCGCCTCCGTGGGGGCCGGATTGATCGTTGGTCTTGTCTTCGTCGCGGTCGCCTACTTTCAGGACGTCTACGCAACGCACCGCCTGCTGAATCTCGTCTGGCAGATGCGCAAGGCCGTCTTCATCTGGTTGGTGTCGTTGACGGTCCTTGCGGTCGCGGCATTCCTGTTGAAGTCGACGGACAATCTGTCCCGCGGCACAGTGATCGTCTTCGCGGGCATGGGCGGCCTGGGGCTGATCAGTCTCCGCTGCGGTTGGCAGATCGTGCTCGGTACGAGCTTTGCCAGAAGCCGTCTGGTTGACCGAAAGGTAGTGCTTCTAAGTCTCAAGCCGCTCGACTTCACGTCAGGCCGATTCAAGGATCTGCGCAGGAACGGCTTCGATGTTGTGCGTCATTTCGTGCTCGGAATCGACGAAAGCGACAGTGGCCATTGGGAACGGGAAGTTCGGGATGTCATCCGCCAGTCGCGCCTCGCGGATGTCGACGAGTATCTTCTCGCGATCGACTGGGACGAATTGCCGATGCTTCGAAAGCTCGGCCACTACCTGCGAGCGGTACCGCAGCCTGTGCGGCTTTTGCCGGATGATTCCATCGCCGATATCGTCTCACGCCCGTTCCTGCCGGTCAGCGGGACCGTGGCGGTGGAAATTCAGCGGCCGCCGCTGAGCATCTTCGAACGTTTGCAAAAGCGCTTCCTCGACGTCGGCGTGGCGATAGTCGCGCTCGTCGTACTGACGCCACTGCTGCTGACCGTCGCCATGCTGATCAAGCTGGATTCGCCTGGAACCGTCATCTTCCGGCAGTCGCGCCGCGGTTTCAATGGCAAGCCCTTCGAGATCTGGAAGTTCCGGACGATGACCGTTTCCGAAAATGGTGAGACCATCGCCCAGGCGACCAAGAAGGATGCGCGAGTCACCAAGATCGGGCGCTTCCTTCGCATGACGAGCATCGACGAATTGCCGCAGCTCTGGAACGTCTTACGGGGCGATATGTCTCTGGTCGGGCCGCGGCCGCACGCCCTGGCTCACGACAATTACTATGACGAGCTCATCAGCACATATGTCTACCGCCATCACATGAAGCCTGGTCTGACCGGCTGGGCTCAGGTCAACGGCCTGCGCGGGGAGACACCGACGATCGATCTGATGGAAAAGCGGGTCGAATATGACGTCTGGTACGTCAGCAATTGGAGCATCTGGCTCGATCTGAAGATCATGGCGCGGACAGCGTCAGCCGTGATGTTCCAGGAGGCGTATTAGGCCGTCGATTACATCAAGCCAGGAACTCGTCGGATAGCTGGGGCTGCGCTCCGGCTATCTGCCGTCTTGCCGCGTCTTCCCGAACAGCCGCATGATCGCATCGCGCAGCGCAAGCAGGGGCGGGACCAGCACGAAGAACGCTCCCATCGCGACCGACGCGACCACGTGGCGGAGGGAGAACGGCTCGTCTTGCTCAAGTTCCCGCCGGCTCGGATCGACGGGCGCCGGAGAAAGAGTCGTCGCGAGGGGCCCCGACCGCCGCGGTTTGCGGGGGGGAACCACGATCAACACGAACAGGATGTTGAGCAGTAACCAAACTGACAAAACAGTGAGGAGGATCAGCATCCGAACCCACCAGAAACGAGCAATGAGTATGAGCTCAACTTAGCCTCAGGGAACTCGAAAGAAAAGGCGTCTAAGCCTGCGGCTGCCGATCATCACTAAAGATCAGGAAAGTGTGGCGGCGACCAGATGGCGCCTCTAACCATCTCGCGACCGCCGGTTACCCGTCAATCCCGGCGTTCAGCTAAGGTAATGTTGGCGGGATGTGGATTCCGGACGAATACGGAGTTCGGCTCGTGCCGGCCCCAGGCGTTGCTCTCCGCGCGTTTTGCCCGCGGCAGCGCTCAAATCCGCGTGCGTGAAAACGGGGCGACCCGCTGGTTTCGGAAGGCGGGCTGATGAAAACGGTCGGCTCACGAGGAGCCGGCGGACTGTTCCGGTGAGGCGGCCTACCGAAGACCGCGAGCCGGATTGCTCGAGCTTTGCGAGGCGGGTGGCAGCTCAGGCGTGCTCCACATAGTAGCTGTTATGGTGCTTGCCCTTGTAGGCCTCGATGCGCTTGAGCATCTTCGGGTTGGCGCGGTTAAGAACGGCCCCCAGCAGCTTCTTCTGAAGGACCTCCGAGCCTGAAATGGACTCCTGTAGCGCCGAGCGCGTCGTCTGTCCCCATTCGATCACGTAGACCATGGCATCGATGAGCGGGCTGAAGGCCTTGGAGTCAGCCACTGGCATGACCGGCGCAAGATCGATCACGATGTACTCGTAATGCTCCCTCAACGATTTGAGCAGCTCGGCCATGGCCTTTGAGCCGATCACATCCGCCGAATTGACCATGCGCGACGCGACGACTGACGGTAGGAAATCCAGACCTGTCTCCTTGCTGCGCTGCACATGATAACCGAGGCTGGCCGGGTCGTTCAACGTCTCGACAAGTCCCGTCTTGGCATTGGGCGCGAGCTCACGGGTCAATGAGCGCGTGTGCAGGTCGCCGTCGATCAATAGGGTGGGGTGCCCCGTGAGGGCGACCAACTGGGCGAAATTCGCCGCGACTGTGGTTTTCCCTTCCTTTGGCAACGATGACACGATGCCGATGACCTTGAGCTCGCGGCTGAGGCGCGCGACATCGATCGATACCTTGATGTTGCGTAGCGTTTCTGCAAACCGGGAGAACGGATGGTCGACGACGTAGCGGGACAGATCCGGAGCGGTGCTCTTGGAGGACGTCGAGAGCAACGCAGTTGTCGGCCGGCGAATATCAGGAAGCACGCCGAGGCACTTCACGCCGAGCTCCTCCTCGACCTCGCCGGGGGTCCGCAACACGTCGCTCAAGAATTCGCGGCCGAAGGCGATTCCAAAGCCGAGACAAAGGCCGCCGACCAGGCCTCCCACCAGCGCCAGGACCGACCGCGGCGAACTCTTGCGGTCGGGTTTGGTTGCCGTGCTGATCAGGCGTGCCTCGCTGATCGGAAAGCTCTGGTTTTGCGTAGCGCTTTGCAGCTTTTCAAGGAAGTTGTTGTAGAGATTGCGATAGGTGTCGGCAGCGCTCTCGAGGTCGCGCAGCTTGACTTCCGCCTGACCAGTATGACCGGCCTGGGCGACGAGATCCTTCATGTTATTCTCGAGAGAGGCCTCGCGGCTCTTTGCGATCTCATAGTCGCTGCGATAGGCATCGCCGATCCGATGAAGCTCGTCGGCAATGTTCTTGCGAATTTCTTCCATCTTGTTGGCAAGATTGACCGCCGCAAGATGGGTCTTACCGTACCGCTTGGACCAATCGGCATATTGCGCCTGGAGGTCGAGATATTGGGCGCGCAGGCGCGTGATAACTGAGTTGTTAAGCGCGTCCGTAACCGTCGATTGTGCGACATCCTGATCTGAGATCGAATTGATCCGATCTAGGCGGGCTTTGGCCTCAGCGGTTGCCGCCCGCGCCTGAACTAGCTGAGTGTTCAGATCCGACAGCTGTTGCTCGGACATCAGGCCGCGACTGGTGCCGACGATATTGTGCTCGGCCTTGAAGCTCTGCACGGCGCGATCGCTGGCGGTCGCCTGCTCGCTCAGCTCGACGCTTCGCTGCTGCAGCCATTCGGTCGCACGCTTGGTGGACTGATATTTGGCCTCGAGCGCGCCCACGATATAGGCATCAGCAATCGCATTTGCGATCTTGACGGCCTTGTCCGGCGAGGGAGCCTTGTAGCTGAGAGAGAGCACATAGGTCTGCAGGACGCGCTCGACCCTGAGATTCTTCTGGATCACCTCGACTACGGCATGCTCGATGCGATCTTGCGACGGTGGCTCGCCGGATTCGAACAGCGACATGATCTTGCCAAGGACGATGGCGAGAGCGCCTGGATTGGAACCATTGAAATCGGGGTCTTCGGTCAGATGCAGGCGGCGAACGACCGACAGGATGAGGTCGTCCGAATTGATGACCTCGACCTGGCTGTCGACAAAGCCGGTATCGATGAGAGCGCTGTTGGTTCCACTATCCTTGTCCAGAACCTGGGTCTGGCGCGTGTCCATCATGATACGGGCATTTGCCGTGTACATTGGCTGCGCCGTGACCAAATAAACCAGCACCAGGGCAAGCGCGGCCGCGACGCAGGTCGCGATGATCGGCCATTGGCGGCGGAGCACGTCGGTCACGCGCTCGAAGCTCAGAACAGCCCCGCCAAACTCGATGGCAAACCTATGACCCGACTGAAACTGTTCTCTGGGCTGATACATTTGCGGACAGCTGCCTTATGGTCACTGAGGAATGGGAACGGGCTTGAACGGATCGGACAATTCCGTCTTCCATTCCCCTTCGAGGAGCGCTCCGCCCCTTGAGGGTTGCGTCGAGGTCTTGTCACGTGGTTGCGGTGGCGCGCCGGAATCGTCCTCTCCCACGGCGGAATAGCCTGCCTGCACGGAAAGATCGCCGATCCGTTTCGTAAAATCCCTGATCTTGCGCGCGGCATCTGGCTTCGTCGTCGTGCATCTGGCTTCTGCCAGCCGAAGCGCAGAGCCGATCGCCGAACGATCGTCGGAAGTCGATTCGGTAATGAGTGTCTGCACCGACGGCAACAGGGAAGGATTGGTGGCGACATAGGTGGAGAGCCGGTACTTCAGCTTCTCCTTGTCGTTGCGCAACCGTTCCAAAAGCGACGAGGGCGATTTGACGAATGCGTCGAGATCGATTTGCGAGGCGCGGTCCGAGAACTCGACGCACTGAGCCTGGCAGGGGCCGAGACTCGCCGCGATCAATGCTGATGATGCTACGAAGATTGGCAGCCACATTGGCTTCGATCGACGGCGTGATGATCCGCAGCCCATTCGTGTCCCTTCATTCTGCTTACGAGCGCGAGCGAAATCTGACAGGTAACTGTGTCAAATTTTGTGCGGCGCAAAAGTTGGTTCAATCAATCGTATCGGTGGCAACATGCAGGCTTCCTTGCCTGCGGTTGCATAACGAGGAGTTGCAATGCCTGAGAGATTGGCAGTTTGCGCTCACGAATGTTGCAGACTGAAGATTCATGAGGCGAACCCGATGTCGCGAAGCTGACATATCCGCCGACGCGCGATTTTGTTCCAATCGATATGAGATAAATTCGCGCGACGCGTTCCAGAGCATCGCAACAACGCCGGATTTCGCGCAAACTTTGCTCGCAAATGTCCGCAAGCATGAATCGATCGCGTCGAGATCATCGCGCAATCGAGAAAAGTGGCGCGAACTTGTCCTCCGCATGTCGGAATGAGTCGCGAGCGATGAATTTGCAGTCGATCGTCATGCATCAGCAGCACGTCGTTGATCTCGAGGATTGAAAGCGTGCGCGATGTCCTACAGAGTGCTGCGGTGCAATAGCTACGGAATGTGGATGTGACGGAGTCGGTTCATCGAGAGAAAGCGCATGTCCTGCCGCTCGACAGTATCAGGGGTATCGCGGCCACATCCGTGGTGATCCACCATCTCCTGCTGATGCCGACATTCCTCGCGATATTCCCCCACAATGCGTGGATCGACTGCTCGTTCTTCCGGAGCTCGTGGCTGCTTGTCGACCTGTTCTTCGTTCTCAGCGGAATGGTGATGTCGCTCAGCTCCGTCGAGGGTGAGTTCGGGCGCTTCTCGTTGCGCGACTTCATGGTGCGACGTCTGGCGCGCGTCTATCCACTGCATATCGTGATGCTGGCCGCGAATCTGCTGTTTCGCCTTCTGCGCATCAGTCTGGTCATGGCTGGTCTCGTGGTCGCAGCGCCCGCCGCCTTCGAGGTGAACAACTCCTACTCGTTCCTGCTCAACGTCTTTCTTCTGCACTCGATCGGGTTCGTCGACTATCTCAGCTGGAATGCGCCGAGCTGGAGCATCAGCGTCGAGTTCTATACCTATCTTGTCTTTGGCCTGGTCGTCCTGCTGGCCCAGCGCATGCGCTCGCTGTCGCTGTTCTATGCGCTCTCGGGACTGATCGCGGCCGGAAGCCTGGCCTTCATCGTGTTCGTGTTGGACAAGAAGAGCCTCGGCCTGCAGACCGATTTCGGCATTCTGCGCTGCTTCGTGAGCTTCTTCCTGGGCGTGCTGACGGTGAGGGTGGTTCGGCGGTTGCCCGGCAAGCCGGGGCCGGTCGCGCAAGGCATCATGCAACTGGTTGCCATGATTGCCAGCGTCGTTCTCGTGAGCATGGTCGAGGCCTATCCGGCCGCCAGCTTCCTTGCGCCGCTGATTTTCTCGGTCTTCCTCGGCAGCCTGCTGGCGTTTCCTGAGGCGCTGTTGGTCCCCCGGATGCTGGTGACCAAGCCTCTGGTTTGGCTCGGGCGCAGGTCCTACTCAATCTATATGGTGCACGCGTTGGTGGTGCTGTTCGCCGAATATTTCGTGCGAGCGCTCGGGGCATCGCGAATTGCAGCATTCGATGCGATCCGGCCGGGTTTGCCTGCGACGCTGAATCTCATCGTGTCACTCGCCGCGGTGTTCGTGGTGTCGCACTACACCTACCGCTATGTCGAGATTCCCGGCGGCAAATTCCTTCGCAACCTTCTTGGACGCCGGTCCGGTTTTTCGGCTGCGCCCGCGCCGTCGGCGCGGCTGACCAACTGAGCTGCTTATGACTGCGCTTGCCCTGCATCGTCCGCGGATCACGTTGATCAGCCTCAACATCGAGGCGATCGCGCTCGGCACTTATCTGATCCGGGACGCCTTCGGCGGCGTGATCCGTTACGCCACCAGCATTCTTCACGTGGATCCGCTCTGGTACCTGCCGGACGGCATCGCGCTTCTGTGCCTCGTCCAGTTCATCATCCATTGTGTCCTGCGTAATCGCAGCACGTTGGCGACGCTGACATTCCTGCAGATCATGCTCTCGATCGTGCTCGGCTATTTCATGCTGGGAACCGGCAACGCGGCGGTATCGTCCTTCAAGATGATGCTGCCGGTGTTCGTCGGCTTCTGCTTCTGCGATTCGAGCCTGGGCTCCTACCGAAAGCTGCTCTCGGTTATCGCCGTGACCTTCTATCTTTCGGTGATTGGCGTGATCCTGACCAAGTACTACGTGATGCCCTGGGTCGGATATAAGTACGAATCGTTTGGTGCCGTCCGGGAGGCGGGTCGGTTGTGGTGGGCCTATGGCGGAGACGATCAGCGTCTGATGGGCTTTGCCGCCGACAACACCATGGCGGCCTTCTTCATCCTCGTTTCGTTCGCGATCACGTCGATTCGCAAAAGCACGCCGTGGTGTCTTCTGTTCGGCTCCATCGCCGTCTACACGATCCGCCTAACCACCAGCAAGACGACGATGATCGTCCTCGTGCTCTACCTGGTGCTGCTGGTGCTTGTCCGCATGCTGCCGCAGCGGTCACGCTTCCCTGCGATCCGGACCATCGCATTGTGGTCGTTCGCGTCGATCTTTGTTCCGTTCTTCATGATCGTGGCTGCGTCGGGAACTGCGGCGATACCGCATTCGACATTGTTCAGCATCCTGGATCGCATCAACAACAGCTGGCAGCTGCCGTTTGTCTACATGAGCCAGCTGATGCCCATCGGGCTGGTGACGGGCTGCGGCGCCGGATGCTTCAACTATCCGCAGAAGCTGTTCTCGCCGCTCGCGTCATTTTGGGTGCCCGTCGATAATTTCTACATCGGGACCTATCTGATGTTCGGCCTGCCTTTCGTCGCCTTCATGATCATGGTGTTCCGGGCAACGTTCGGGGCAACCGACGTGTACAAGCTGACGCTCATCTTTGTCGTCAACTTGTTTACGATCACGGTCCTGAATTATGGCCCGGCATCCGGACTTCTGATCATCGCATTGAGCTTCAGCGAGGTGTTTTCCAAGCGGGCGACGGTCGCGCGAGCCAGTGACGTAACTCCGGTTCAGCTGCCGCGGCCGATCCGTCCGCTGGATGGATTCGACCCTGATGTGCCTGGAACGGCGCTGGGCGCGGGCAGGTGAGATCAGATCATGCATAAAAGGCTCGCATTCATTGATACGCTGCGCGGCATCGCCGTGCTGTCGGTGCTGTTCCAGCACGTGCTCGAAGTGATCGTGCAGAAGCACCCGACCGGCGCGTATTATTGGATGTTTCACGACATCATCGGCTACTACATGAACTTTGGACGATTCGGGGTCGTCCTGTTCTTCTTCGTCAGCGGCTTCGTGATCCCGTTCAGCTTTCCGGACAGCGCGACACCCGTCCGCGATTTTGCAATCAGCCGTTTCTTCCGGCTCTATCCGGCCTATTGGACCTCGATCGTGATCGGGCTCGCCACGATGCTGGTGCTGGATGCCACGGTCTTTCCCGCCTCGCAGGTCATTGCCAACGTGACCATGCTGCAAACATTCGCCAACATCCCGAACCTCTGGGTCTTCTACTGGACGCTGGCCATCGAGCTGCTGTTCTACGTCAGCTGCACCATCCTGTTTGCCCTGGGGCTCCTGAACAGGCGCTTCACCGCGGTGACGATTGTCGCTGCCGCTGCGGTGATCGGGACCGTTGCCGCGCTGTTGATCGCAAACAGGACGGTCTCCTCCCTGATGGAGGTCGGGCTGAATCTCTCTGCGATGTTCCTAGGCAAGATTGTCCGCGACGCCGTGATCGGCGGCAAGCTGCGCTGGGTTCATGTCGCTGGCTGCACGCTTCTCTATGCGATTTTCGCGGCCGTGCTGTCCGACAGGCGGTTCGGAGGCGTCTATCAGGAAAACTTCTTCTACAGCTATTCGATCGGATCGGCCTATATCTGCGCGGCTCTGGTCTTCATGGTCTTTGCCGCGTTCGGCGAGCGAATGGCCTGGCGCCCGATGGCGTTTGTCGGTGTGATCAGCTACTCGGTGTATCTGATGTCACCGTTCGTGATCGTCTGGGTCCATCGCCTGGTGTGGTTCGGTGATGGTCCGCTGGGGTGGTCCGTTTTCGCGATCCTCATCGCGGCGTTATCGATCCTGGTCAGCTGGACCACGTTTTCTCTGGTCGAAAAGCCGTCGATTTCGTTCGGACACCGATTCCGTTCCGAACGCCGGCGGCGCCCAGCGCTTGAGCCGACCCTCAGCACGCAGGGGGCCGCGGAGTGAGCGGAACGGCGAGGCAACCGGACGTGAAATATGACGGATCGTTCGTTCCGTCCGTCCAGGGTCTTCGCGCTATCGCCGCCCTGAGCGTGTTGATGGATCATTTCTACGACATGCCAAAGGGTGGCGTGTACGACATCCCGAACCCCGGCTTTCTGCCGCCGCTCTGGCCCTGGCTCCAGTCAGTGATCAACGTCGGCGGGCACGGCGTCGAGCTGTTCTTCATGATCAGCGGTTTCCTGATTCCCGCGAGCCTCGTACGGCATGGGTCGCTGTCCCGCTTCTTCTTCGATCGCGTGCTTCGCATCATGCCGGTCTTTCTCGTGCTGCATGTTGCGCTGTTCGTGATCGGGCCGATCGTCGGCTACAAATTCTTCCGCGGAATCGATGTCGGCAGCTATCTCGGCATCTTCATCGCGAACCTGTTCTTTCTGCAGGATGCATTCGGTCTTCCCGCCGCACAGCAAAATGCCTGGACCCTGACTTACGAGTGGGCATTCTATATCTGGTTTGCGCTCACCTTCGCCGCGTTGCGCTTCAGTGGCCGGATGGTGGCGGCGCCGTTGATCTTGCTTGGCCTCGCCTGTGTCCTGCATTGGCCGATCACGGCCTTTTTCTGCATCGGCATGTTCTTCAGCTCCACCGGATTCCGGTTTCCGGTCTCGGGCCGGGTTGGGCTTGCTGCCGGTGTGGCTTGCGCCGTCGCCATGTATGCGAGCCTGGTGCTGTTTCATCCCTTCGTTGCGTTGATCCCCGGGTTCCTGCTGTTCGGCATGGTTCTCGCCCCCGGCTCGGGCATCGGGAACGCGCTGAGCGCGCCGCCGCTGCAATTTGTAGGAAAGATCAGCTACAGCCTTTATCTGGTGCACCCCTTTGTGCTGTTTCCGCTGCAAGTGGCGGGGCTGAAGCTCGTCGCGATGGGTGCTGACCGCTGGCTGCTCTGGTTCGCATTCATCATCTTGGGGGCAGTCGCATCGCTGGCCGCGAGCGCGATCAGCTACCAGCTGATTGAAGTCAGGCTGAGGCGCGTCCTGGACGGCGCACTACGAGGGCTGGTGTTCGGGCCGCTCGACAAGATGGAGCAGCCGCTCCCACCAGCAAGCGGTGCCGTCAGGCGGTGACGCCGGCGATCAGGCGCTGACGCCGGCGACACGACGATAGGTCGTAAACAGACGTTCGGCGATGTGATCCCAGTTCAGCGATCCCTCTGCCGTCTGCCGTGCTCCCTCCGTCAGGCTTGCAGCGAGCGGCCTGGACGTCAGGACACGCTCCAGGGCATCGGCCAGCGCTTCAGCGTCGGCAGGCGGTACGAGCAGGCCATTGACACCGTCCGTGACGACATCGGGAATGCCGCCGATCGCACTTGCGACGACGGGGCGTTGATTGCCAAAGGCAGATGCCAGCACGCCGCTCTGCGATGCATCCTTGTAAGGCAATGCGACGACTTCAGCCGATTGGAAGAGGGTGCTGGTATCTTCGGCCGAGACATACGTGTCGATGGCGTTGACCGATGCCATATCGGCCATCCGCGCGCCAAATCGCTTCATCTCGGGGCCGCGACCGGCAATAATGGCCTGATGACGTACGCCGCGCTTTGCAAGCACATCGATTGCGTCAAGGAAGACGTCGAGGCCCTTGTAGGCCCACATGCGTCCGAAGAAGAGGATGCGGCCCTCGACCGGCTGAATTGGCGCGCTGTTGGCGGAGGGGACCATCAACACGCCATGCATGGAGGACGTCACTTCGCCGCGATAACCGGGCGATGCGCGGGCAAAGTCCGCCACGCAGCTCGGTCCATGCACCGTCACATGTGTGGCACCGGCACGCATGCGGTCCCGCAGCCGCTCTTCACTTGTATTCGTTCCCGAGCCGCCCTCGGAGTGCGGAATGGCGTCATGCACGGTGAGGACGCGCGGAAGGCTGGTGAGCCGGAGCAGCTCCATCAGCCCAGCGGTGAAATATTCCGGGCATTCGTGACAATGAACCACGTCGGGCCGGAACGCGAGGATATCGAGAAACGACCGTGGAAGTCCGATGGCGCCGGATCGACGCAGGCTCAGATCCCGAATTCGCGTGTCGAACGATGCGGGCGCTGGAATCCAGTCCAGATTCCATTGTTGATTGGCGTCCTTCCGATTGAGCACCAGCCGGACGTCGCAATGCTTGGCCAATGCAGCGGCCAGTCGATAGGAATATTCGGCGAAATGCGGGGCATAGATCGCCACCCTGAAGCGCCTGGTCATATCAGAATGTCTCGCGCCAGAGATCGATCGGGAAGGCGTCCATCAAGGATTCGTGGTTGAAGCTGAGCGGCGCTGCGCCGCCCATCTCCCGGCCTTCCTCGAGGCTGGAGGCGAATTCAACGTCGAAGCGGCCGGTGCCTTCATAATAGTCACGATACTTGAATTCGGCTTCGCCATCGCTGAGGCGCACATATCGAGCGGGAATTCCGTAGGCTTCCGCGACGATCAGACCGTGCAGGGAACTCGCCAGCACAAGGTCTGCCTCGAGAATGGCCTCAATGCGTCGATTCCATGATCCCAGCGGGCTGACCACATGGGGCGAGCCGTGATCGATCATGTTGAGGTCGTGCAGGTTCGGCACAAAAATCCACGGACGAACGTGGCGGCGTTGAAAGCGATCAGGGAACAGGCGTGGCAGAAGCAACGCTGGATCGCCGAATACATCAGGCACGGAGAGACCGCGCCGCCGGAGAATTTCCTGGGTGCGAGGACCGCGCACCGCGCGAACATCCAGCGTTTGAACGCGACGATTGAGATCGTTCTGGCCCGGGCGCCCGTTGATGCCGCTGCCCCAGATCACGTCATCGTTGCGTGCGTAGTGCAGAACCGAGCCGATCGCAAACATCCGTGCTTGTCGCAACGTTTCGTCTGCAAGCGTATACCCGCTGCGTCGAAGCTGTTGTTCCACCACGACGAGGGACAAATAGTCGCCAAAATTGATCGTTCCATCATCAGGTCGCCAAAAAAATAGCTCTACATGCGGATAAGGCAGTTGTTGAACAAAGTCACAGCCGACCTCGTTGATCAATCTACGCAGATTGGCTCGAATATTCATGCGTCCTCGGATGGCAGATGCTATCTTGCAGACAATGTCTTGCGAAAGAGGCGACTCTTGGACCGTTCGAGCGGTGCCGGTGCATCGTTAGCCCGCACATACCTAGTCTGAACTTATGACAAGCCTCCAATTGAGCAGCGAGCCTTCGGTAACGTCACGCTCGATCGCTTCCGGCGTCATCTGGTCCACCCTCGATTCCGCGGTGGGGCAAGCGCTGACGCTCGCCATCTACGTGATCATGGCGCGGCTGCTGTCGCCGCAGATCATCGGCCTCGTGGCGACAGGTGCGCTGGCACTGGATTTCTGCCGGGCTGTTCTGATCGAGAGCATCGCGATCGCGGTCCAGGCGCGCGCCCAGCCGAAAGACGAGGACTACAACGCATCGTTCTGGTTGATTGCGGCCTTTTCGCTGGTTGCCGCGGCACTGCTCTTCGCCACCAGTAGTGGCATCGAGCGTCTGTCCGGCCTGGAAGATCTCGCCGTCGTGCTGAAAGGCTTTTCCGTCGTGGTTGCCGTGCAGGGGCTATCCCGCACCCACGAGGCCTGGCTGACGCGCAATCAGGTCTTCCGTTCGCTCGCCCTTCGCACGCTGTTCTCCATCACGCTCGGAGGTGCCATCGGCATTGCCCTGGCCATCAGCGGCTACGGCGTGCTTGCCCTCGTCGGCCAGCTGGTCACGACCTCGCTCGTGTCCTTGGTCAGCCTTTGGACGTTGACGCCGTGGCGTCCCGGCTTCCGCTTCAGCCGCCGCGAGGCGATCGAGCTCATCAGTTACGGCCGCTATGTAGCGCTCACGGGCATCACGAACTTCGCCAACGCCAATTCGGATCTCCTTTTCGTGACCTGGTACACGGGGGCGGCTGGCGCCGGCTTCTACAGCCTCGCCAAGCGGCTCGTGAATGCGGTCAGCACGGTGATCGGAAATGCGTTGAACCGCGTGTTCTTCGCGACGATCGCGGGCCTTCAGCACGACCGCAAGGCCTCAAGCGAGGCGCTTCTCGATTTTGTCATGTACACCTCGCTCCTGACGGCGCCGATCTTCGCCGGGATCGCGGCGTTGTCGCCCGATCTCATCCTTGCATTCTTCGGCGCGAAGTGGCTCGAGTCCGCACCGCTCCTATCGATCATCTCGGTGACAGGGTTCTTGACGACTATCGGGCTCTACAATCATTCGGTCATCCTGGCGTTCGGCAAGCCGCATTGGCAGACCTGGCTCACCCTGATTTACGCAGCGTCCAACATCGCGATCTTCATTGCAGCCGCACCCTTCGGTTTGGTCGCCATTGCGGTCGGCTATGTGGTGCGCGCCGTGCTGCTGTATCCTCTGTCGGCCGGAGCGTCATTGCGCATCTTGTCGATCGCCGTGCGGCGCTACGCGCGCGCGCTGGTGCCGGCGTTCGGCAGTTCGGCGCTCATGGCGGCGGTGGTCGTCGGGGCATCCCATAACTTGCCAGCGCTATCGCCCTGGCTCCGCCTTGCATTGCTGACATCGCTCGGCGCTGCCGTCTATCTCGCCGCGGTGCTGCTGACCGCGCGACCGGCGGCACTTCGGGTCTGGCACGAAGTCTCGATCCGGCTTCGACGGTCCTAGATGCGCTCTTGTGGATGGGAGACGGCGGTCAACCTGGCCCTGTTGGCCGCAGCTCCAGTGTTTCGGCCAGCGCGGGCTCGGGAGCGACGGGACGCCTGGTTTCGGCGGCCGGTGCAAGACGATTGATCAATTTTCGCGCCGGATTCTCGATGAGGACGTAGGTCAAATCAGCCGCGATCGTGAGAATGAGGCAGCAGGCCAGCGCGAATATCGGAAAGACGCCTGGTTGCAGTCCGAGCTGATGCCAGACCGGCTTGAACACCAGGATCAGCAAGAGTTCGTGCAGCATGTAGATGGCGTAGGACGTGTTGCCGAGGCGGCCGAGCCAGGTCGCGCCGGGGAACCGGACAAATGCGCTTTCGCCGACGGCGGTCAGCAGGATAGCCAGCGAGAACAGAACGATTGCGAGATCCGGCTTGGCAAAAACGTTCAGGATCAGAATCGAGGCGAGGAATACGCCAATTCCTGCGATGGCGACCGGCTTGCTGCCTCGATTGCGGAATTGCTTGAACAGAAGCGCGAGCAGAATGCCGTTCAGGAAGCTCGGAAGCGCCCGCAGCATGCCATAATCGAAATTGGCGCCATACATTTGCGACCGATCCTGCCAGATCGGCAGGTGACCATGGGCCAGCACGGCGTACAGGATCGCCACGATGACGGCGAGCGTCAGAGCCGAGACGCGCCCGGCCAGCAGCATCAGGAGCGGGAACAGCAGGTAGCAGAATAGCTCCGCGCTGATCGACCAGGACGGCGAGTTGAAGCTGAGATGATCGGTAACGCCCCAAGCCTGGACGAGAAGAGCATTGTGGATGAAGTCCAGCGTGCTCGCATGCGATGTCGGGCCCTGGATTCCGATCCAGGCGAGCATGACGAAGGCAAGCAAAGTCAGCAAGTGCAGGGGATAGATCCGTGCAATCCGCCGCACCAGAAAGCGGGCGTAGCCGCGGATTCCGATGGAACCGGCCGGATAGGAATACGAGATCACGAATCCCGAAAGGATGAAGAACATGTCGACGAACAGCCCATATGAACCGTTCCACGCCGGCGAGATGCCCTTGTCGATGTTCTTCAGATGAAAAATAAAGACGCCGAGCGCTGCGACGAACCGATAGAAATCGAGAACGACAAAGCGAGTTTGTTCGCGGACTTCCATCTCGATGTCGAATTCCCTGCGAGTTGTGATGTCCTTCTAGAGTCGAATTGTGACGCAAGTTCGCAAGTCGCGCATGTCCTTCGCGGCAACACGGCGTCAATGATCATGGCGGAAATGCCGCGGGTGCATGGCACGACATCAGGAGATGTGGCTTTCCGGTCGTGCCGTTTCGGAAGGCAGATGCCTGTGCCTTGGTCGTTCGAGTCCGGACCTGCGGCATCGCAGGTCCGGACGATGTCTCAGACGAACATGAAGTCGTGGCTGGTCAAGCTCGCGACATTGATGTTCTTCAGCAGCACCGAATCGTTAGCTGACAGCGTCACCATTGTATCGTGGCCCGATTGCGCGATCTGGAGATGGCTATAGTCGGCAGCCAGCTGTTTTGAGATCTCGACGATGTCGTGGTTGGCGGCATCGCCGGCGTGGAAGTTGACGATCTGGTCCTGGCCGTGGTCGTAGACCACGGTCGTGGAGCCAGGAGCCGTGGAGAACTGGTCGTTGCCGTTACCACCCTGAACCGCCACGCCCGCGACCACGGCGGTGACGTTGTGGGTGCCGTCAGCCTTGGTGTCATCGAAATATTGCAGCGCGTTGGCCGCGTTGTAATGTTCGTGCTGGGTCGTCCCCTGCTGGCCATTGAAGTTGAACAGGAAGACATCCTTCGTGCTGTCGGCGTTGTTCGCGACCTCCTGGGTCTTGTTGCCGGCGCTGTCATAGAGGTCGGTCAGCTTGCTGCCGTCGTTGTTGACCACCTGCGTGTAGTCCAGGGTGCCGTCGGCGTGGGTTCGGGTGATCGAGTCGATGTTGCCGGAAGCATCGAGATGTTGGTGCTGGGTGGTGTAGCTCTGCCCGGTGACGTTGTAGCTCCAATTGTCGGAGGTGTGATCGGCGTTGGTGATGTAAGCCGCCGTCTTCACGCCGCCCGCATAGACGGTTGTGGAGCTGTAGCCGTCAGACTTCTGCACCACCTCGCTCGTGATGATGCCCTTCGCGTCGTACCAGTCCCAGGTCTTGGTGCCGTCGCTGGTCTGCGCCAAGGTGAAGGCCATGCTGTTGTCGGCGTGGGTGCGCGTGATGTTGGTGAGGAACCCGGTGGTATCGTAGCTGTCGTGCTCGGTGGTGTAGTTCTGGCCGACGACGTTGTAGAGGAAGACGTCCTTTGACCCGTTCGCGTGATAGTCGGTCTCGGTCATCTTCACGCCGGTCGCATTGTAGTTGCTGACGACGCTGCTGCCGTCGGCTTTGACGATCTGGCTGTAGTCCAGCGTGCCATCGGCGTGGGTTCGGTCCATCTCGGTGAGCTTGCCGGACGCGTCGAGATGCTGGTGCTGGGTGGTATAGCTCTGGCCGGTGACATTGTAGCTGTAGTTGTCGTGGCTCTGGTCGGCGTTGGTGACATAGGCGGCGGTCTTCACGCCATTGCTATAGACGGTCGTCGAATCAAAGCCGTCGGCCTTCTGGATCACTTCGCTGGTGAGAACGCCTGTGGCGTCGTACCAATCGGTGGTCTTGGTGCCGTCGCTGCTCTGAACCAGCTTGAATGCGTAGCTGCCGTCGGCGTGACGCCGCACCAGCGTGGTGAGGAAGCCGGTCGCGTCGTAGATATCGTGCTCGGTCGTGTAGGCCTGCCCGGTGATATTATAGAGCCAGATGTCCTGGCTGTGGTCAGCGTGCGCGTCGATCTCCTTGGCCTTGTTGCCGGCGGCGTCATAGGTCGTGGTGACGCTGCTGCCATCGGAATTGATGACCTTGGTATAATCCAGCGTTCCATCCGCGTGCTTGCGGGTAATGGCCGTGACCTTGCCGGAGGGGTCGACGTGCTGGATCAGCGTCACGTAGCTCTGCCCGGTGATCCCATAGCTGTAATTGTCCTGGCTGCCGTCCGCGTTCTTCACGTAGGCTTGGGTCTTCACGCCGTTGCTGTAGAGCGTCGTCGAGGTGAAGCCGTTGGCCTTCTGGACCACCTCGCTCGTCAGATTTCCGGTCGCATCGTAGGCGTCGGTGGTCTTGGTGCCGTCGCTGCTTTGGACCAGCTTCAATGCGTAGCTGCCGTCGGTGTGACGGCGCACCAAGGTCGTGAGGAAACCAGTGGTGTCATAGATATCGTGTTCGGTGGTGTAGGCCTGCCCGGTGATATTGTAGGTCCACACATCCTTGCTGTGATCGGCGTGATAGTCGGTTTCGACCTGTTTGACGCCAGTTGAGCTGTAGGTGGTGATGGCACTGCTGCCATCGCTGTTATAGATCTGGGTCGAATCCAGTGAGCCATCCGCATGCGTGCGAGTCACCGAGGTGATCCTGCCCGTCGTATCGACGTGCTGGACCTGGCTGGTGAAGCTCTGTCCCTTGATGTTGTAAGTGTAGTTGTCCTGGCTATGGTCGGCGTTGAGGACATAGGCCGCGGTCTTGACACCAGCGGTGTAGACGGTGGTCGAGTAGTATCCGGTCGATTTCTGGACAATCTCGCTGAGAAGGGTCCCGGCCGTGTTGGAGGTGTCGGTGGTTCTGGTGCCGTCGGTTGCCAGGTGGATGAAGGTGGTCTTGACGCCGCCGGTGTAGCCGATCGCGTCCTTCGAACCGTCGGCATAGTTGATGGTCGTCGAAATCGGCTGGCCGCTGCTGTTCAGGCCGGTGTTCGACGTCGAAACCAGGCTGCCGTTCGCGCTGTAGGTGAGGGTGCTGGTCCAGGTCGGGGCCGAATTCGTGACGGAGAACGAATATCCACCCTGGATCTTGGACAGCGCATTGCCGTAATGCGCGATGATGTAGTCCAGCGTCGCTTTCGAAGCGACCGGCAGGACGTGCGTATCGGTCAGAGTGATCGTTTTCAGTGTGGTCGATGCACTGAAGTCGGAGAGTTGAGGAACGATCTCGGCCGCGGTGCCGGTCACATCAGGCGGAACGCTCGGCGGGCCCGAGGTGCCCGCCGGCGCGTCGATCTCGACGATAAGGGGGTGATCGCTCACCGGGATCGTGATCGTCGAGACATCGGTATAGGTGGCTATCGCCGTGGTGCCGGTCAGCGTGTCGTACACCTTGACGGAATGGTGTACGCCGCCGAGGTTCACGGTGACGGTTTGTGTCGGGTTCGATATCTCGGTATCGGTCGCATCATTCCAGAGCTTGGGCTCGGCCCAGACGACGAGCTCGTAGGCGCCATTGCTCTTGCCCAGCACCATGCTGCTGCCGGAGCTCGGCATGTTGCTCAGCGTGTAGTTCAATGGCTCAGTCGGCTGATGACCGCCCGAGCCGTCATCGGCCAGGATGGTCGTGAGATTGTGGATCGCGGTGGCGGCCAGCTTCGGGGTGCCGTCCGAATGGAACAGGCCGTAGTTGTTTTCGGGGTTGGTGTCGCTGGCGGCCGAATTCCGATCGAACAGTTCGTAGAGATAGGTCGAGCTCACGCCGTCCTTGTAGGCATCGACCAGCGTGTTCAGGATCGATTTCGCCTGCACCGTTTCGTCTACGCCGAGATACTGGGTGTTGGCCTGGGTCGTGTAGCCGGTCTCGGTGATGACCACCGGCTTGCCGGGGGCGGCCGTCTCCACCGCGCTCAGCGTCGCAGCAAGAGAACTGGCAGGGGTCGAGCCGGTGCTGACATAGGCGTGGGCGTTGGCGTAGTCGACCGAACCCGACATGTTGCCGAGCTGGTTGTATCCTTGTGGGTCATTGTATGCGAGCGACAGGTTGTAGACCGGAATGCTCGAAAGGGCGCCATCCGCCTTCACGGCCTGGTAGAGCGCGCTTTGAAATTGAGCAGCCGCGTGGAGGCTCGAGCTGCCATGATAGCTGAAGGGTTGGGCATTCGCCTCGTTCAGGCCCTCGATCGCGCTGATGCTGCCTGGATGACTTGCCAGGAATTTCTCGAGCGAGGTTACGTAATTCTGAAGTCCGGTCGACCCCTGCCCGGGCAGGGCGGACGAAACGATGAAGTCGAATTTGTAGCCTGCCGCCGCCAGACCGTCGACGACGGGTTGGGCGGCCGGATTGGTCGCCATCGCGTCGCGAACGTGGGTGACGCCTAGATATTTCAGGTCGTCGACCATCATTGCGAGATTGTTGTAGTCGGTCCATCCGAAGCCGGCGTGGGCGTTCACGCCGATGGAGTTGATGAAGCCGCTTGCAGAGAGAATGGTCTGATCTGACATTGCACACTCGAGCCTGGAGAGAGCGAACGGAATTGCCCGCAGGATTGATCGCAACTCTCAATTTCGAGTGTGAATTTCAGATAAAGATCGACGCGACAAATATCGTGGGACGCAAGTTCCTTGTGCAGGAACAGATGTCGTATCGACGAAGGCATATCGTGGCGATGTCGACGTAGGATGGCGCGACCGCGGCGCTTTCAAGAATTCGACGGTTTGACCTGCTGAATATCTGCGCACTCTCGCGCGCGACTGGTTACGAGACCAGCAACATCAGTGCGAAGATGCTCTCGAATCAATCTGCGAGTCGCACACCCGCGCGCATGTTGCTGCGCGTATCCGAAAATATACGGAGATGCACAGCTATAGAAATATCCGTAAAGGTTGAATCACCAACTTCGCGCGATGGTTGTAAGGCGGCGTCGGACGTCGGTTACGAGCATGGAACTCACGGTCTGCTGTGTCGCGCCAGCATGAGGAAGTCTCCTCGCCAAGCCACCACCGCGGCCGCAAGTCCTGCAATCAGGACCTTGGCGGCGAGCCAGAGCGGCTGGATCGGCATCGATGCAAGCGATCCGATCAGGATCGCCGCGACAAGAGCTTGGACGATCAGGATGGCGCGGGGAACCGCGCGGTATTGGATCGTCGGACCCAGGGCGAGCAGGATGACGATCATGGTCGCGGCCGAGGCACAGGCGACCGCACCGCGCGGCGATAGTCCCGCCGCGGCCGCGAACGCGGATACGGCTGCCACAAGGATCAGCTGGGCGGTCGCAACGACGAGCAGCCGGACTGAGAGCTTCTCCAGATGAGGGACAAGCGCGACTGTGGACTGCAAGTGGAGGTGCAGGAAATAAAACAACGCCACTACCGGCGCCGTCGCCAGAAAGCCGTCCAGGCTGTCCTGCGCCAGAAGAATATGGGCGGCATCCGGGATGAAGCCGATCAGCCCCCCCAGCAGCACGACGGTGGTGCAGACCATGAATTCGAACATGCGTCGGGCCGAATCGGCTGGCCTTGAGATGCCTCCGCGTTCGAAGTCCTGAACGACCTCGGGATAGCTGATCGTGTGGATCGCGGCGTTGAGAACGCCAAAGGGGCGTTGAAGCAGGTCGAGCGCGATCGAGAATCCGGCGCTGGCGCCCGTCGCCCCGAGACGGCTGATGATAATGAAGCGCAGCAATACGGGCACCGACAGATGGATGACGGAGGCGCCGGCTGCCAGCAGGCCGTAGCGGCAGAATTCGGACCAGTCGCGGAGCATGACCGACAGCGGCGGCCGCTCCAGCTTGGCCCGGTGCGTGATCAGACCTGCGGCGAGGCCCGCCGCCTGGCCGGATGCAACACCGATCAGCGTCGCTTCGGCGGTTCCCCATAATGCCGCCCCTGCCAGGGCGCCGCCGAGAACTGTGGTCGCCCGCAAGGCAAGCAGGCAGGACGCAAGGCCCAGGCGGTCGCACAGGCGGATCGTCAGGAGGTTGAGGTCGGCAAAGCCCTGAAGCACGGCGACGCTCAAGCCGAGGGCGACGACAACAGGCGAGAACCGGCTCATCAACGACGCGCAAGCGCCGATCAAGATCAGTGCGAGCGCGCTCAAGAGGCCCGCGCAGAACAGCGACCATCGCAGCCGCGCCGCCTCGCGGTCGCCGGCCGCGGGGAGGAAACGGAGGCCAGCGAGCTGCAGCCACTCGAACATCAGGACGCAGAGCAATTGGCTCGACGCCAGTGCCAGCGAAAAGCTGGTGTAGTCAGCCGCGCCCAGCAGATGGCTGATCGCGAAGATCAGAACGATCGCCGTTGCGCTCTGATAGATGTAGCCGGCAACGGCAGACAAGCGAGCCATTTGGGACGATTGATCTCAGCTTGGGTCTGCGCGGGAGGTGCGCTCGGGAGCCTGCGGGTTCGTCATGATGCTGCGGCCGCTCTGGCGTAGTTTCGTCGCGGCCGCGTTTCGCGCAATTGCCTGTACAATTTGCGATAGGCAACGATGACGTCGGAGAACATCCATCTATTGTTGTCGCTGGCCAGGCGTTCGCTGATCTCGACGATCTTGTGCGGGTCCGCCGCGATGGCGAGCATGCTGTTGGCAAGAGACGCCGGGTCGGAATCGGTGAGCCAGCCCGTGACGCCGTCCTCGATCGCTTCCGGCATCCCGCCAAAACGCGTCCCGAGCAGCGGCCGGCCCGCCGCCTTGGCATCGGCGACGACGAGCGGGCCGGGATCATGCCAGATCGAGGGCGCGATCACGACGTCGACGGCCTTGTAGAATTCGTCGGGAGAAACAAATCCCATGAACTCGACGCGGGCGTCGGGAGCGATCGCCTTCAGCCTTTGCTGCTCGCTGTCACTGACCCGCCCGGCAATCAGCGTCTTGAAACGTTCGCGTGGGAGCCTGGCCAATGCCCGCATCAGGTTCTCGATGCCCTTTTCTTCGGTCAAGCGTCCGATGAACCCGAAGGTGACCTCGGTGGTGCAGAGAGGACGAAGATATGGAGCGCTCGGCGGGGCCGTCGAGGCGTTGTGGATGACGGTGCGGATCGGCGTGTCCGCAAACAGGCCGAGGTCGGTGTGGATCGACAGGACCCGCTCGCTGACGCCGACCACGGCGCTGAGCCAATGCGTCGCGCGACGGCGGTGATAGGTCAGCAGCGAGCAGCTGGCGCAGGTATGCTCGCAGGCCCGTCCCCGATCGAATCGCGAGCATCGGGGACAGGTGAGATAATAGTCGTGGATCGTGTGCAGCACAGGCACGCCAAGTTGGGCCGCGACCCTCCAGATCGCGGTTGTCAGCCCCGACAAATTGTTGGAGTGCACGACGTCGGGTTTGAAGGCGCGGATCCGCTCCGCGATCATCGGCGCCAGGATCTGCCAGTCCTCGACCGCATGCCACACGCTGCGTAGCGCGGCGTTTTTCGGCTCGTTGAACGGCAGATAAAGGTTCTGCACGGGCGCCGTATGGATATCGATGCCATTGTGTGTTTCGAACCGTCGATCGGGCGACGTTGCGGCACGGACGACTTCCACCTTGTCGCCGGACTCGGCCAGGCCTTCGGCGAAGCGGCGGGCGAAAATCTCGGCGCCGCCTACGACCTTCGGTGCATTTGGGGTCGGATAGAGCGAAGATGTCAAAAGAACTTTCATGGGGCCAATCTCATCGTTGAGAACGCAGAAAACCACTGATCCGGGACCGCTTGGCTGGCGTGCGCGCAGGCATCGCTCACCTTTCCGGCCGGATATCGAAATCGGGAGTCGCAGCCGTATTCGTGCTGACCAGCAGCGGCGTGCTCGACACCGGCATCCACGCGCCTGAAGCGGGCTGCGCCGAAGCGTCGCAAGGCAGGCTGTAAGTCGCGTCCGCCGCGTTGGATCGCAGCCGCACTGCAAAGCGTCGGTTTGGATCGGCGGACCAGATCGCTATTCGTCGGCCGGCCGGCGTCGACGCGATGATCGCGGTGATGCCGCCTGGCAGCTTCTTGTCTTCCGCGCTCGTGCTCGACCGGACAAAGGCCCATGCGTCACGAACCGCGCAGGCGGCTGGCTTCGGAGAATTGTCGAAATGGTACAGGCCGAAATTGTGTTCGAGGTCCGATGGATTCGTTCCACTGTCCTTGAGCTCGTACAGCCAGACACCTTTGAGCCAGGATGAGGCGGTTGAAGCCCAGAGGATGAGCTGGGCCATATTGTCGGCCTGTGCTTGCTCACTGACGCCGCATTTGTTGTTCGCCGTGGGCCAGCCTGCTTCGGTCACATAGATTGGAAACGTCGGATTGCCGCTGGCATCGGTCACCAGGCGATGAAAGGCGCTCAGCCGGTCGACAACCTCCGCCGAGGTGCGCTTGGCTGGTCCCATGCAAAAATTGTAAAGATGGATCGAGACGCCATCGGCATATTGAAGAACGCCCGACTGCAGCATCTGCTCGGTCCAACTCCAGCCGGGATCATCGCCAATCGCGCCGATCACGAAGGGGGCGCCGGGCGCGGCTTGCTTGACCGCGGGCTGTACGATCTTGGCCAGCGCCAGATAGTTGTCGGCTGAGAAGGCCGCGTCCTTCTTCGCCGCAAGATTCCATTCATTCCAGAGTTCGAACACCGGCCGTTGCGGTGCGACTGCGTGTGCTGCAGCCGACGCGTAGGCGGCGAAGCGACGCCGTGCCTCGTCCGTCGTGGGCGGCATGGAGTTCGGCACGAGATGGTGGCCGAAAGCCAGAATGAGGAAGGGGCGGGCAACGGCTGACCTGATTTGGGCGTCCAGCCGGCCGAGTTGCGGAGTAAACCCGATCCGGCCTCCAGGCTGCTCGAAGTCCGACCACGGAAAATCGTCGCGGAACGCGGTGACGCCCAGGTCCTTGATTTGGCCGATATTGATCGGAGGCGTGTAGCCGCGTGAGCTGACCGGGCCACCCAGTCCCTGATGCGTGCCGACACCAAGCAAGAACTTGCTGTCCAGCGGCTGCGCGGTCTGAGAGAGACCGCCTGACGTCGATAGACCTATGGTGACGAGCCAGATGAAGATGTGCCGCGTGGTGCTTCTTAAGGTGCTTTGCATCATTCAGATCGCGCTCACCACGGTCCTCGCTCATGCTGCCAGGGATACTCCCGATGGCGGTCTACTTGTCTCATCCCTTGGGCACGCCGGTCGCGCCAGGGGAGGGTTTCGATTCTGCTCAGGCGTTGCTCGACACGTCCTGCTGGAGTTGCACCTGCTCTTCGGGGCGCCGCCCGTCGCTCTGCAGCACCTCCATGTAGACCTGCCGGAGCTGTCGATGGGTCTTCTGCACGTCGTAATATTGCTTGAAGCGCTCGTAGCCGCGGTGCCCCAACACTTTCAGGTCGAGGTCGAGCGCGCGTCGGAAGCCCTCGACCAGCTCTGCGGCGGTGACCGGCTCGCACAGCACGCCGGTCACGCCATCCACCACGATCTCCGGCAATGCTCCGATCCGAAAAGCCAAGATCGGCTTGGCCGCACGCATCGCTTCCAGCGCGACGAGGCCGAAGGCCTCCCAGCGGGAGGGGATCACGACAAGGTCGGCGGCCTCCAGATGGGTCTCGATTTCGCGGCGATCGAGCCAGCCGAGCAGGGTGACATTGGGAGGCACCGCCGGTCCCTCGAACTTGTTGACGACGGAGGCGCCAACGATGCGAACGTCCACCACATCTTCGAGAAGCCTTGCCGCCTCGATCAGCAAATCAAAGCCCTTCTGCCGATCGAGCCGGCCGATGAACAGGACCTTGGCTTTCTTCGAAGGCCAGATCGCTGCCACGGGCGAGGGCTCCGGACGCCTCATCGAGATGCCGTTGGGCACCAATGTCAGGCGATCGGCCGAAATCCCGGCGCGAACGGCTTCGTTGAACTCGTCCGCAGAGATGCAGATGATTCGATCCGTGGTGCGAGTAAGAAGCCTTTCGGCGGCCTTCGAGACCTGATGGCTCAACCGTCCGGTCTCGCGCGAGAAGGCCCAGCCATGCGGACAATAGATCACGCTGGGGGCCTGAGGCCTTGCCGCGAGCGCAGGCCGGAGAACGAGACCCGCAAATGACGAGTGCAGGTGAACGACATCGGGCCTGAAGCTGTCGATCGCCTGCAAGCTGGCGCGCAGCATGTTGAAGAGACCTGACACGCTGCGGCCCGACCGCTCGAACGTCGTCATCTGGGCGTCATCAATGGCGAGATCGCCGCGGTGATCCGAAGGCACGACATAATGGATATTCTCGGCGCCGAAACTTGCCTCCTGCTGCGGGTGCAGGTCATTCAGGTAGGTCGCGATTCCGCCTCGGATCGTCTCAGCGATGTGCAATAGCTTGATCGGTCGTTGGAGCGAGCCTGACATCGCTGGTCCCTTCGTGAGCATCGGCAGTGGCGCGGACGATCCTCCCAATACGAAGCAACAATTTGACGAGCGTGTGGTGTTGTTGCGCCAAGCGTGCAGCCGTCGTCGTCACGAAGTATCTTTTTCTGCGGACGGAACCAGAAGGATTTACGAGTATTCGATCGGTTTGCGCGTCTCAGTTGATCTGCTGCCGCGCCAGGAATTGCAGAAGTGCGTCGGCAGATCGCTGCCATGAAAACTGTGCGAGTCTAGTCTGTTGCCTGTTTCGTTCGCTCTCCGAGATTGCGCCGGCAGCTAGTCGTGCTTGCATGCAGTCACGCAGAGCATCGGCATCGTTGGCGTCGAAATAGGCAGCCGCGTCGCCGCAGGTCTCCTTGACGGCGTCGGCTGTCGAGGCAATGACCGGACATCCAAACAACATTGCCTCAAGCGGAGGCACGCCGAATCCTTCATAGAGAGAAGGAAATACGAACGCAGACGCGCGCTCATAGAGTGCAGCGATTTCGTTGTCGGTCAGGCGGCCCGCCAGGATGAGATTCGGAGTTGCGTTGCCCAAATTATCCTGAAAAACGCTGCTGTTCTGGCCGCCGACGATGACAAGTGGAACATCCGGTCGGTCCAGCGACTGGATGGCGCGCGTTGCCACGGTGAGGTTCTTGTTTTTCGTCATCGAGCCGATGAAGAGAAAATAGCTGTGGGACCGGACCCCGAGCCGGTCGAGGATGTCATAATCGGGAACCGTGCTTGCAAAGTGCTCCGCGCTATTGGGGAGCACGGGAATCTCGGACGCTGACAGCTTCAGCACGTCAGCAAGCTCTTGACGCGAGAAGTTCGAAACTGTCGCGATGGTTGCGCTACGCGCCAGCAAGCGATCCATTGCGCGATGAACCGTGCGATAGCGCCAGCCGAAGAAGTCCGGGCGACGAAAGACCTGGGCATCGTGAATGACCACGATTTGGTCACGATGCAGCACGGGGCCTGAATTCGCCAAGCTTATCAGGCGTCCGCCCGCGGCCGCGCGCGCCAGATCAACCTGATCCCAGGCGTGTCCGCTCAAGCGCCCGATCTTTCGGACCTTGATTTTCTCGAGATGAAGGACTTCCCGTACATCGGGTGGAATAAGCAGCTGCCATTCGCAATCTTGCAGCCGTGCCGGAAACCGGCCGGACACCAATGCGCGGTCGATGGCTTTGACGATTTCAGCGGCATAGCGCTGAACACCCGTCAGCGCTTGCGAAAGAAAGCGGCCGTTGATGGAGATCTTCAGATTGGTGCTGTTCGCCAGTGAGCTTCTTGAAGTGTGTATCGTCATAATGTCCTAGCTGTGCACGGATCGGGCCAGCCGATGTGCCGCTAGAGAGCAATTGTTAGGCACGAAAATATGACGGAGCGATGTTCCATACGTTCTCGTCCGCTTTGGTACCTGAGGGGGGCCTCTCGTGAACGGCGGATGCGTTGAGTGCCTGTCGACGGAACTGCTCGTGATTGTGCGCCTTTTAACCAGCCCGGTCGGTGCCCGACGTGGTCACGGCCCAAAGATGCCGTCCTCCGGCAGGTCGAGAACAGCGCCGGCCTTCAGGAGCTCGCGCTGCAACCGCGCAACCGGAATGTCCTGCACAGCTACACCGCTCTGCGCCGCGAGCGCTCCGGCAACGCCTGCTGATTGCCCGAGGATCATGTATTGCGGCTCCATGCGCAGCGAGGAATAGGCGACGTGGGAAGCGGACAGGCAGACCGGCACCAGCAGGTTCTGCAATTCGTCCTTGCGAGGCGTCATGACCCGATAGGGGATTTGGTACGGCTGGACGGGGACCTGCATGTCTCCCTCGTTGCGTACCGATCCGTCCGGCATCGCGACGCGCTGTACGTTGTGGGAATCGCTGTTGTACGAGCCCATGCCGATCGAATCCGGCTTGGCGCGGTTTGTCTGCAAGTCCGCCTGTGTCACGACATAGGCGCCAACCATGCGTCGTCCCTCGCGGATGTACAATTCCCTTGGCCAATGGCCGCTATCCGAGAATTCGTCCTTCGGCAGGCCCCATGCATTGAGCTGGCCTTTGAGCGTCGCTGGCACGATGGGATCGTGGGTGAGAAAGTAAAGCAGCCCTTGTGTGTAGCGAAGGTGTTCGGCGCGGATCCGTTGCTTGTCCTGGTAGGAGGCGTCAGGATAGGCGGCGCTATGGCCGACATAGTCGCTCGAGAACGCCCCGTTGTTGTTGAAGTCGGCCTTGTGGTTCGGGAGCCGTACCGGGTACAAGAAATCCCTGAGCGAGGGTTCGCGGCCCATGTGCGATTGAAAATCTTGCAGGTATCGCGCGAGCAACGCGAATTGTGCTGGATCGTAGCCGTCGGGTTTGGGAAACGGCAAACGATTTGCCGGATCATCGGTCAGGATAAGTCGATAATTATAGGCCTGGACGTTCTTGTCGCCGCTTCCGGCCGTCGGCAGCGGGCCGGCTGAGATTTCCGGATAGGGCTGATGGTCGTTGCGATAGGCAAGTATCGGCCAGCGAAACTGATGCTGCGGCGTGATCGTGCGTACGCCGGCGAGCGTCTCGCCGTAAGTCTGCGCGCTTTCCCGGCCCCAAGTGTATGTTACGCCTGATTGCGCCAGGAGATCTCCTTCGTAGCTGCAGTCCACAAAGACCTTGGCGCGCCATTCGTGGCCGTCCTCGCTCGTCACGGAAACGATCTTGCGATTTTCGACGGTCACGCCGTGATGTTCGCGCAGCCGAGCGCCGAAGACGACTTCAACTCCCGCTTCACCGAGCATCGCGCCGAAGGTGTCCTCGGAGACATGCGGCTCCGAGAGCCAATCCGTTATGCGGTCGAGGCTAGAGCGGCCGTAATGCTCGGCGACGCGCTGATAAAACAGCTTCGCGTATCCGCCGATCACCTCGGGATTGCCGAGGTCGGTGGCGGAAAGCCCTCCCGTGACCATGCCTCCGAGATGATGGCCGGGCTCGAGAAGCACGACTTGCGCCCCCTGGCGTGCGGCCGAATAGGCGGTCATGACGCCGGCAGCTGTGCCGCCGTAAACGAGGACGTCCTTGTTGACAGGAGACTGCGCGTTTGCCGGGCTAACAATAAGCGACAGTATCAGGCAGACCAGCAGGCCAGATGTTCGGCAATTGATTGACATCGATATCACGCTTCCGCGGGCTGGAGATGGCCCTTCCTTTTTACCTGCGACTTCCGATGAATGGCGTAGCAACGGAGTTTGATCGATTGGCGTCGGAACGGCGTCGAGAGATTGACGTTTGTAGCTGCGAAGTGCTGATCTCGCCGCAAGTCTTACACCGGGCTGAATGATGAGGCTTGCCGCGCGCAAGCTACTGATCAGGCAGTGGCGACTCGAACATGCGCGTCACTTCAATGCTGCTTCAACATCATCTATCCTTGTCTCGCGAATTGATCTTGCCAATTGAATCGGCGCGCCGCGCTTTTGCGTTGCCATGTCGATGCTTGCTGGACCACGTTGGCTCGACCTGTTACCAGATCGGTTCACGAATAGGGTCGTGAGTCATTTTCGGACCTGGTCAGTGCCTTGGGAAAACAAAAAGGTCCGTGGGATCTTCGTCGTGAGATCAAATCCGCTGGAGGCTTGGGCATGAGCGACACGTACACGATCAGAAGCGGCTCCCTCGCTGCGACCATCAAAGCACAGGGCGCCGAGATGTGCTCGCTCAGGCACGAGGACGGTGTCGAATTTGTGTGGCAGGCCGAGCCGGTCTGGCCGCGCCACGCGCCGTTGCTGTTTCCGATCGTCGGGCGTCTCGCCAATGACGAATTGCGGCACCGGGGCAAGACATACCGGATGACTCAGCACGGCTTTGCGCGCGACAGCCGATTTGCATGGGGGGCACGTGAAGAGAACAGGTGCACGCTGGTGCTTGAAGACAGCGAGACGACACGGGAGCGCTATCCGTTCGCGTTCCGGCTGACCGCGGCCTATGCGCTCGATGATGCCGGTCTCGATCTCACGCTCGCGGTCGAGAACACCGGCAACGAGACTCTGCCGGTGTCGCTCGGTGGCCATCCCGCTTTCAACTGGCCGCTTCAGCCTGGCGTGCCGAAGGAAAGCTATGCGCTGACATTCACGCAGAAGGAGCCGTCTCCGATTTGCCGCGTCGAAGGCGGGCTCCTGCTCCCGGCTGCGGATCCCAGCCCGGTCCAGGGCACTGTGCTCCCTCTGTCGGAAGCCCTGTTCACCAACGACGCCGTCATCCTCAATCCCGTCAATAGCGCTGCGGTCCGCTATGCGGCCGGGCAGGGCATCGGCCCCTGGCTCAAAATTTCATGGCGCGGCTTTCGCGAGCTCGGAATCTGGTCGAAGCCGCCGGGGGCGCCGTTCGTTTGCATCGAGCCCTGGCGCGGTTATGCGAGCCCCGTCGGCTTCGACGGCGAGTTCACCGACAAGCCGGGCCTGATGAACATTGCGCCCGGTGCAGAGGAGCAAGCGTCGTTCCGGATCGAGGTCGGCACGTCCTGAGCTGTCTTACCTCGATGCGCGTGAGGTCTTCGCCGATCACGACGGGACCCGAATAGTCTTGCCGGGCATCCGCGAGCAGCGCGTCCAGCATGGCATCATCGGTGTGGGGACGGTGATGGTCAGCGCCAGCTTCTTGACGCCGGCCTTGGCTGCGACCTCGCCAACCGTGTCACCGCAGGCGATCGTGTATTTCGCCAACTTGCGGAAATGCTCGTTGTTGATCTCAGGCGTGGCCAGAAAGCAGACCTGTACGAGCAAGTCGGCGCCCTCGGCCAGTCGCTCGAGGCCGGGGCAGGGGACGGTATCGCCTGAAATGGCAATGACGTTGCCTTCCGCTTCGAAGCGATAGCCGAGGCACATCCAGCGCGCGAAACGCCGGTGACATGTCGAGCCCGTCGCCATGCGAAACCACGGCGCTGATCTTCCAGCGGCCGGTGTCGAGGACGGGGCCGGGAATGATGTCGGTCGCAACCACTGGCTGTCGGCTCGCCCTGATCGCGCCAGGCGATATCCTTGTCGTAGACCTGCAACACTCGAGCACAAAAGAACCAGGCCGCCGATTGTTGCTGGGTGAGGGCTTGCTGCTCCGCTATCGCGTTCTCAAAAGCGCCGGAGCCAGTTCGTTCCGCTGCTTACAAGCAAAAGCGCACGGCGCTAGGAGTTTCGGAAACGGCGATAGCGCTGCTGACGTTCTTCCTGCTCTTGCAGGCGCTCATTTCCGAGAATGAGCGGGACCAGTTCGTCCTTGACGACACGCTCCATCAGCAGTCGAACTAGCTTTGTGCGTGATATCCCACGATGTTTAGCGGCTTGTTGGAGATACTCAATTTCCAAAGGTATCACGATGTTCTTAATTGTCATCTGATGGCTTCCTGTCCCGATCCTTTTTCTATCTGAGTCGTCTCAAACTTTGTTGAGAATTGGTTCCGCGCGCGGCTTTCTCGTCAAACGTGAGGCGATTAGTGGCCTTTCAGACAAGAAGAATTAGACCGAATTAAATGAAGCCTGCCGCTCGGCACCAAACGGATGGCACAAATAGTGCTGTGAAAATAATATCGTAGTGGCCATCAAGATGATGGCGAGTTGTTCTTGGGCAACACGAACGTAAAAGCTGACGATCCGCAACTCCATCTGCCCGTATAAACACGGATGATGCAGTTGCGAACCTTGTTGGTTGGCCTACGGGTAGCAGCTTTAGCCCGTCGAGGTGCGTCGCTTCGCCCTTCCCGGCGCACCCCCGAACGACGCCTTCTGCAACTGGCTCAAGCGATGGCTCTGGTACTTTGCGAGAACTGGTTTGGGAAGACTGGCAAGGCGTCTTTATGGTACGCATACGACGAAGACCGCCTGATTGACGGATGCGCGCGGGCACGACGGGGTCTATGATGGCGTTGGGTGAAGGTCAGGCGGCTTGCTGATCGGTTGGCTTATCGGCTTGGCGCAGGAGCTTCCATTCCCAGGGCAGCAGTTCGTGC
>NZ_JAKLTZ010000027.1:0-50443 GCF_022012555.1 Bradyrhizobium zhengyangense
ATGCGTCAGTACTGGATGCCGACCCGCTACGCTCGCACAGGCTGATCACTGCAGACGTGGGAGCTCATACCGGTTACCATTGGGTTGACAGTCTACACATAGTGTGTATAAATACACACTATGAAAAGCCGGGAAATTATCTCGATCCTTCAAGGGGATGGATGGTTTGAGGTGGGCCGGAAAGGCAGCCATGTGCAGTTCAAACATCCATTCAAGAAGGGTCGCGTAATTGTTCCGCACCCCGAACGGGATGTCCCACTCGGGACACTGAAGAGTATTGAAAAGCAGTCAGGTCTCAAACTGAGGTAAGCGCCATGCGTAACTATATTGGTCTTATCCATAAGGATGCCGACAGCGATTTCGGCGTCTCATTTCCAGACTTCCCCGGAGTGATCACGGCAGGCAAAAGCCTTGATGACGCTCGTGCTATGGCAGAGGAAGCCCTCACCCTTCATATCGAGGGTCTTGCTGAAGATGGAGAAGCCATTCCGGAGCCCTCTACTCTAGAGGATGTTATGGCAGATCCTGATCATCGAACTGGGGTAGCTATTTTGGTGTCGGTCAAACCCGAACAACCAAAGGCTATACGTGTGAATGTCACCCTTCCTGAGGACGTTCTGAATCAGATCGACAAATATGCTGAAGCGCACGGCTTTACGAGATCGGGCCTCCTAACTCAGGCCGCGAAGAGACTCATAGGAGAAGCAGCCTAAATCAAGGCTCTGAGTTCATTCGAAAAAGACCGCAATACGATCAGACGGACGCATTGCGGAATGGGCACCGCTATGTGGGCCGATGCGATGTTGACGCTGTTCAAAGCGACATGCCGAGACGCAGGTTGAATTCTGCCGATCGGCACGAGCGTGGTCCCCGGCACTGTTACGTTGCACCCCCGGACTCCTCGGCACTCCGAGCCTGCGCGCCTTGATCTGCGTCGACAGCACCGTGAGCCACGTTCGATGGAACGAGGCGTGGGATTGCAGTTTGATGGCGAAAGCATTTGGACGAGGTGAATTCCGGCTCCGGCAGCAATTCGGTTGCGGGGGCCGATTTCGTTGTCAGACGGCCAGCCGTAGGCTCAACGGATAGCCAATACCGAATAAAGGCCGGCGGCGTGGACAGTGGTCGGCCAGTTGCGACGGATGCGAAGAAGGCCGCGGTTGAACATGACGCGAGCATCCATGGCCGTGGACCACCTGGACGATCCGCTTAGCTCTCGCGGCATAGTTTGCCTGCCCATAGTTCCAAATTTGCCAGTTCTAAATTTTTCATCCGCCAATACCGGCATAAGAGAACGGATTTATTTCGATGAAGCAGCCGGAGCGCCTCTTCGATTCTGAGCCGCAGCCATCTTCCGGAATTCGCTCTATGGCCCCTTGGGGCCGACCGAGATCTTGTCAGGACCGACCTCGGGACTGACGTTTGCGAGAACCGGCTCTTCGCCGAACGGGCGGTTGATGATGGCAAGCGCCTCCGAGGCGGCGTACGCGGTTGCGCGCGTAGCCGGTCCGCTCCCGTAGGATGCCCACCTCTTCCAGCTGCGCGATGCCCTGGTTGATCTGGGCGGTAGAGATGTCGAGAAGTTCGCGGAGCCGTTTCGCCGTCACGACCGGATAGTTGTGAAGCTCGTCCAGCGCCCGAAGAGCCGCAGAAACCCTTACGGAATTTCCGGCGACCCCTCCAGCGTTCGGACAACTCCGACAGCGCCTGCCGGGTGCGGATGAGCTCTTCAACGGTGGCGGTCACGGCGTCGGCCATGAACGTGATGATCGGCTCCCAGTCGAGCCGCTGCTGGGCGTTCTTGAGGGATGCGTAGTACGTGCCCTTCTTGCTTTCGATGTAGGGAGAAAGGTACAGCGGTACACGCTTCTCCGCCGCCATCATGAGCGGGAGGAGGAGACGACCCACGCGACCGTTGCCGGCGCGAAAGGGGTGTACCGCTTCGAAATGGGCGTGCGCAATGGCCATGCGCGTGATGAACCCTTGAGTCATCTGCTGCATGCCCTCGTTCCGGAGGTAGTCGACCGCCTGAGCGAGGCAATCTGGCACGTCGGGTGGGGGTGGAGGATTTATACTTGAATATGCGATGTCTTTGTTCCCGCCGATCCAGACTACGCGCGTTCGGAAGTCGCCGGGATCGTCCTGATAATCCGGGTCGTCCTTCATCACGCGCGATGGAGATCCTTGATCGATCAATAGTGAAGACGCCGTAGCCAAGCTCGGTGGCCCGCGGGACAAACCTATCGAGGGCGACGGCGTAGCTGCAGACCTGGCGTGCCTCGTTGCGGGCGCCGTCATCGCCCGTCTCTTCGACGGAAAGCAGTTCGTCGAGAGTGCTCTGGGTGCCTTCGATCGACGAGGAACTGACCGCCTCGCGCCTGGTAAGGATGGCGTTGACCGTCCCGAATGCCGCTTGTGCCGCTTCCAGGGCTTTCGCTGCACCGGGGGCGAATACGCCGTCCTCTGGAGGTGCCGGTGGAACGATCCCGTAGTGGGAATCGTAGGGTGGCGGAAGCCGTTTTAGGGTTTCCCGGATGGTGCGGCTGAGATCGCTACGCTTCATGGAACCCAAACTAAGAGGCTAATTTTGCTAGTTATATTTTGGGTTGTTGCAAAAAACCATAACACACCGCGATCGCTGAGGCTTTATTTTGGTTCGCAAGGAAGCAATTCCCTCGTGTTTATGAGTTCCGGCCTTTGCAAAGCGGGTTGATGGATCTGAGGCTCTCAAAGTCTCTTTCGTTATCGGTCCACGATGGATCCGTTCGCCTCTCGGCTATGGCAGCGATGATCGTCTAGGCAGCTAGGTTTTTCGCAGTTTCTTGCGCGGGCGGGAACGCCGCAGGGCCTGGGCCGGGCGGCCTAGTCAAGAGCCGGCCCGGCGAAGGCCGCGCGCAAGCGAAATTCGTCCGCGCTTCATCGATAATTTTACTTATCATGATGGCTGCTTGATAACAATACTGATCGGTCAGCTTGAGACATGTCGGCGTTTCGATATATAATACAGATCGAATGACTTATTTGATCAGGATAATATATTGTGACTTACCAAAGTGAAGAGCTCATCAAAGCCGCCTCCGCTCAGCGCGCAAAGGCGGGCATGAGCCAACGCGCGCTGGCGGCCCGCGCGGGTATGACCCAGGCGCACATCTCGCAAATCGAGACCAGTCGCCTCGAACCGGGCCTGTCGAGCTTCATGCAGATGGCGCGGGCGCTCGACCTGGAGCTCGTCCTTGTGCCGAAGAAACTTCTTCCCGCGATAGAGGGCTTACTGCGATCAAACGCTGCCGAATTCTCGTCCGAACAAGGATCGTCGGATGTCTTCAGCAAGGCCGAACGCATCGTCTCTGGTCAAAGGAAACGCTATGGCAGTTCAGCCACCCTCGACCGCATCGCCGAATATTTTCGCTTTCTGAAACAGGTCCATCTTTCAAAAACCGACCTGGCACTTGTCTCAGATATCGTCGAGAGCCTGCGTCCCTATAGCGTCGAACCTATACCCAGGGCTCTGCTGGAAGATTCTGCAGGCGCGTTACAGGGTGTACGCAACAGGGTCGCTCATCCCGAAGAAGCCCCTCGCCCCGCCTACGCTCTCGACGATGAGGACGACGATGCCTGACGTATCCGTTCTAAATGTCCACCTGCACGATACCCCGATCGCGACTCTCACACTCGTGCAGGGCGATCGTTCGCTGCTCGCCTTCAATCAGACCTACATCGATGACGCCCACCGTTCCACCTTGAGCCTGTCTTTCAAGGACTCGTTCGGGAATCTGCTCACCTCGTTCAAACCGTATCAACAAGTTCTCGCGCCATTCTTCTCCAATCTTCTGCCGGAAGGGCCGCTTCGTCGCTATCTTGCGGAACGGGCGGGCGTGAAGGAACGGCGCGAGTTCTTCCTCCTGTGGATGCTGGGCCGAGACCTTCCGGGTGCCCTGTCGGTCCACCCGGCCGATGGAGACGCGCTGCCCCCCCAGGTCGAGGAGAATCTTACGCCCGATAAACGGCAGAACATGATGCGCTTCTCGCTTGCGGGCGTGCAGCTGAAGTTCTCCGCGCTCAAGAATGATCCCAAGAAGGGCGGACTCACTATTCCGGTCGAAGGTGTCGGCGGTTCATGGATCGTCAAGCTACCGTCACATCAGTATATCGGCGTGCCTGAGAACGAATACTCCATGATGACCCTGGCGAAGGACATCGGCATGGATGTGCCCGAGCTTCAACTGATCGACGTCGAGGCAATCAAAGGTCTTCCGGACGGAATCGGCGAACTCGAGGGGCGGGCGTTTGCCGTGAAGCGGTTCGACCGCACGGCTGATGCTCCGGTCCACATGGAGGATTTCGCTCAGGTATTCGGCGTCTTTCCGGATGAAAAATACGACAAGGCGAATTACCGAAGCATCGCGCGTGTCCTCGGCATTGAGACTGGTGAGGCCGACCTCGCCGAGTTCGTCCGACGACTCGTATTCAGCACACTGATCGGCAACGCCGACATGCACCTGAAGAACTGGTCATTGATCTACCCTGATGGGCGGACACCCGTCCTGTCGCCCGCCTACGATCTGCTCTCGACTATTGCGTACATCCCGGACGACAAGATGGCGTTGAACTATTCGCGCACGAAGAAGATGGCCGAATTCTCAAAGGACGAGCTGGCGCATCTGGCTGCCAAGGCGAAGATGTCGGAGACGCTTGCGCTCGAAACGGCTGCGGAAACGGTGCAGCGCTTCAAGAAACTTTGGAAGGAGCGCAAGACAGAACTCCCGCTGCAACGACAAGTCATCGAAGTCATCGATGCACATACCGAGACGATCCCGATCTACAAGGAGCTCTAAGGCTTGAATAGCCGGGGTTTCTGACAGAATAGAGTGAGAGACGCTTCCTTCCCACTGGTTATTTGAATTCGATGAAGTCCCTGCGCGCGGACTGTGGGGTCAGGCGAGCCTCGCCCGGCGCTGGATATGAAATTCTTGAGTTGCGAGTAGACCGTCATTGACGGTTTCTATCAGATCTATGCGTCGATCCCAGCGAAGTTGCCTCCATCGCGTTACGCACCTACGCCGCAACGTTAGTCGCATTGATGGCGGAGCGGGAGCGAATGCATGCACTGTCCTCAATGCACAAAGAGGAGGTAGCTGCGATCAGCGTTGCGCCGATTGCTCGTCTCGTCGGTCCAGCCGACGGCACGGCGATAGCTGCCCATCACCCCGGCCTCCTTGACGGTGACAAGATCGACCCGCTCTGTCTCATCGGCAAAAGGGGAGACGTAGAGCGCGTCCTCAGGACAATAGAGCTCGCAGAGGAAGCAGGTCTGGCAATCGCTCTGCCGCGCGATCACCGGAAGCCCGTCCGTTTTGTCGAATACGTTGGTCGGACATACCGCGACACAAATGTCGCAAGAGGTGCAGCGCTCGCTATCGATGACCTCGATCATTCCGCAGCCTCCGCGTAAGCCGCCTCGGCATGGGGCCGGACGGCGGTCCAGACTTCGTCAAGGCCGCCCGATGTCAGGTAGTGGCGCTGCCGATGGTCCTGCTCGGGGAAATCGTCACGACGATGCATGCCGCGGCTTTCCTGACGCGCCAGTGCGCTGCGGTACATCCATCGCGCTGTGGCCAGCATCGCCGCGCTTTCACGCGTGCGGAGCAATTCGGCCGCGCCGGCAGCGCCTGCTTCCGAGACATCGCGCCAGGCGGCATCGAGGCGCGCCAGCGCACCACCGAGCCGTGAGGCCTCGCGGAAATAATTCAGCTCATAGGGGAAGACCTCGTCCTGGACGGCTCGCGCCAGCGCGGCCGGCTCGAATGCGCGCCGCGACCGGCTCCGGAGGCCGACCGTTCCAGCCGAGGACAGCTCTCGACCGTCAGCGGCTTGCCGCGCGTAGTCCGCGGCGCCCTGCCCGGCCAGCGTCCCCGACGTCATCGCCCAGGCGGCGTTGTGGCTGCCGCCGCCGGTGAAGCCACCGCAGATCAATTCGCGCGTCGCCGCATCTCCGGCGGCATAGAGCCCGGGGACGGTGGTTGCGCAGGTCTCGTCGACGATGCGAAGGCCGCCGGTGCCACGCACGGTGCCTTCCAGTCGCAGCGTAACCGGAAAACGATCCTTGAACGGATCGATTCCGGTGCGGTCGAAGGGCAGGAAGAAATTCGGTTGCGAGGCCCGCATGTGCAGCTGGACGTCCGCGTCGGCCTTGTCGAGCCGCGCATAGACCGGCCCCCCGAAGCAGGGCTCGGGCAATCGCGGAACGACCGCCTTTGGATGCAGCACCAGCTGCCGTCTTCATAGGTGAAGTTGGCCCAGCCATAGAACAGCGTCTTGGTGACCGAGCCGAACGCCGGCGAGATCGCGTAGGGATTGGAAAACTCCATGCTGCTGAATTCGGCGCCGGCTTCGGCGGCCATGAGATAGCCGTCACCGGTGAGCACGTTCGAACCTAGCGTCTTGCTCAGAAACGCACAGCCGCCGGTCGCAATCACCACCGCTTTGGCGCGCACGGTCCAGCGATCCTGCTTCTGGCGACGCAGGCCGCTCGCGCCCGCAACCGCCCCGGCCTCGTCGAGCAATAATTCCAGCGCCGGGCTGTGATCGAGGACGGTGACGCCGGCCTGCTTGGTCCGCTTGCGCATCAAGCGCATATATTCGGGGCCTTGCAGCGAGTTGCGCTGCGACTTGCCGTGGTCATCCACGGGATAGGGATAGCCCCATTCGGCGAGGCGATTGCTCTGCTGAAAAGTGAGATCGAGCGTGCGGACCATCCAGCGGCGGTCCTGAAGATATCCGCCGAGCTTCTCGCGGCTCGCCATCGACGCCTCGCGGTCAGTCGGCGTGGGATCGACGTACCAGACGCCGGTTCCCGCCGCCGCGGTCGAGCCCGAGGTGCCGCAAAAGCCCTTATCGGCGAGAACAACACGCGCGCCGCGTTCGGCCGCGCTTACCGCTGCCCAGGTGCCCGCGGGCCCGCCACCCAGCACCAGCACGTCTGCATCATATTCGACCGATCCTGAAGGTGCGGACCTACGCTCGGCGCGATGGATTTGGTTGGTCATTGAACACGTCCCCAAGTTCGAACCATTACAATTGGCGCGCTCACGCCGAAACCGGCGCCTTCCAGCGCATGAAGCGCCGCTCGATCACCTCGAGCACAGCGTTGAACGCCAGCCCGATCACAGTGATGCCCAGGATGCCGAAATACATCTGCGGGATCAGGAAGCTGTACTGGCTGTTGATGATGAGATAGCCGAGCCCCGCCTTCGCCCCGACCATCTCGGAGGCGACCAGCACCAGCATGGCAGAGGCGCTGGCGAGGCGAATGCCGACGAAGATGGTCGGAAGCGCTGCCGGAAGAATGACCTTGCGGAACAATTGCTGCGGGCTCGCGCCCATGGTGCGCGCCGACTTGATCAGGAGCGGATCGACCTGCTTGACGGCGGCGATCGTGTTGAGCAGCAGCGGCCAGGCGCAACTGTAGATTACCATCGTGATCTTCGACATCTCGCCGATGCCGAGCAGCAGGATGAAGACCGGCAGCAGCGCCAGCGGCGCGGTGTTACGGCAGATTTCGATGAACTGGTTCAGGAGATTGCCGAGCCGCGCGTACCAGCCGACGAGAAGGCCAAGCGGAACGATCAAGGCAACCGAGATCAGAAACCCGCTCAAGGCACGCAGCAGGCTTGCTGACACGTCGTCATAGAGCTCGCCGCTCTGTGCGAGCTGCCAGCCGGCGGCAATCACCTCGGAGAACGGCGGCAGGAATACCGGATCGACCACCCCAAGTCGCGGGGCAACCTCCCACACCGACAGCAGCACGATGAGCAGCAGCGAGCGATGCCCCAATGCGCCGAGCGCGCGCAGGGCAGCATGAAGCCGGCCGGCGATCCGTGGGGATGCGCGATCTCCGCCTGACAACGCGTTCGGACGCCCATGCGCGAGCTCCAGCAGCGTCAGCGTTTCAAGGCTAGACATGCGCGATCTCCTTCACGTCACTGTTGCCGCGACGGACATCGGCGGGGCGGCTCGATTGTCCCTGCTGCGCCTTCTGCACCTCTTCCCGGAGCAGGCTCCATATCTCGTGCCTGACCTGACCGAACTCCGGCAGCGAACGCACGTCCTCATCTTCGCTGCGCAGCGAGGCCGGAATGTCGAAGATTTGCTTGATCCGGCCCGGGCGCGAGGTCATCACGGCCACGCGTTGGCCAAGCGCTACGGCCTCGTCTATGCCATGGGTGATAAAGACGATGGTCTTGCCGGTGGCGCGCCAGATCCGCAGCAGCTCGGTCTGGAGCGTCTCGCGCGTCTGGGCATCCAACGCGGCAAACGGCTCGTCCATCAGCAGCACCTCGGGATCGTAAGCAAGACTGCGGGCAATCGCGACGCGCTGCTTCATGCCGCCGGAGAGCTCGTGCGGATAGCGGCTGGCAAATCCGGACAGGCCAACGAGGTCGAGGAAATGCCGCGCGATCTCGCGTCGCTGCGCGGCCTTCAGCCCGGCGATGTCGAGCCCGAACTCGACATTCTCCAGGGCGGTGCGCCAGGGAAACAGCGCGTATTGCTGGAACACGATGCCGCGGTCGCGGCCGGGCCCTTTGATCTGCCGCCCGTCGAGCAGGATGCGGCCGCTGGTCGGCGTCGTCAGCCCACCCAACAGATCGAGCAGGGTCGATTTCCCGCAGCCGCTGGGACCGACCAGGGCCAGGAACTCACCAGTGCGAACATCGAGCGTGATGTCCTCGAGGGCGGTGAAACGGCCCAACGGGCCGCCTCCCTCGCCGCGCGTCACGAATTCCTTGCGGACGTGTTCGAAGCTGATTTTGATCGGGCTCGCTTGGGTCACTGGGCCTCCGCCGTCTTGCCGGGACGGAAATAGTTGAAGGCGTTGGTGTAGGTCTCGGAGGCCTTGACCTGGCCCGGCTTGAACAGACCGTCCTTCTCCAGCCAGTCGATCCACACCTGGATCTCGGCATCCGAGATCACCCCGCCTTTGCTCGCGACGCCCGTGCTCTTCCAGTATTTGATCGGCGTCGCGTCCTCATTACGTTTGCGCTCCGCGATGATGCGCCCGAAGCGCGCGCGCACCTCCTCGGGCGGCGTCGACTGCGCCCAAGCGATGGCGCGCGAAATGCCCTCGATCAGCTTGCGTGAGGCCTCCGGATTGTCCTTGATGAACTTGTCGCGCAGGACGTAGGAGCCGCCGGTGAAATTGCCGAACAGACCGGTGTCGTTGAACAGCGAGTGGATGCCGCCACGCTCCAGTGCCTTGTCGCGCAGCACGCCGCTAAGGGTGCTCACTTCGACCTGGCCCTGGCGTAAGGCCTGTTCACCGCTGACCGGCGGGATCGCGACCAGCGTCACCTGCTTGGCTTCCGCTGATGTCAAGCCGTTGCGGGCGAGATATTCGCGGAGCACAAATTCCAGATGGGCACCGAGCGTATTGACGGCGACCTTCTTGCCGATCAGGTCGCGCGCGGTCTTGATTGGGCTGTCGTCCCTGACGAAGTAGCCGTTATAGGTGTTGGCGTCCGAGCCGTAATAGCCGACCACGGCCTTGATGGGCGCCTTTGCCGCGATCAGCTTGAGGATCGCGCCGTAGAAAGCCCCGCCGATGTCGATATCCCCGGTCACCACGGTCTGGATGTCCTGTGGGCCGCTGATGGTGTTGCCGACCCATTTCAGCTTCAGGGGCGCCAGATAGCCGAGGTCGTCGGCGAGCTCGATGAAGGTCACCTGCCCCGCCCAGCCCTGATACCGGATCTCGCTCTTGTCGAGCGGCGGCTCGGCGAAGGCGGGAGCGGCAAGGCCCAATGCCAGCGCGCTGACAAGCAGCCGCCGTGCGGCGCTCCGTGCAGCACGATGCCGCGCTTGAAAAAATTGAAACAGAGAGTTCATGTGTCAAACCCGGTCAAGTGTTGGAGATCAAGCGGCCTTGGGCGCCTGCGCCTTCGGCGCCTTGACGCGCGTCACGCTGTGACGACCGTCGACGCTGACAGGCACTTCCCCATCGATGGTGGCGCGGCGGACGACGCGGTGCTGATCGCCATAATCGTTGACGGCGTAGTGCTGGGTTGCCCGGTTGTCCCAGATCGCGAGGTCACCGGCCTGCCAGGTCCAGCGTACGGTGTTCTCGGGCGCGGTGATGTGGGACTGGAAAAGCTCGAACAGCTTCTGGCCATCATATTTCGGCAAGCCGACGAAGCGCTGCACGAAGTTGCCGAGCACCAGGGTGCGTTCGCCGGTTTCGGGATGAACCCGCACGACCGGATGCTCCGTCTCATAGATCGTGCCGGTAAAAACCTCGTCGAAATGCTTGCGATCCGCTTCGCTCGCGGGCGTCTTCACCGCGTAGTCGTAAGCGTTGCTGTGGACCGCCCAGAGCTCGTCGGCAAGCTTGCGCAGCGGCGCCGGCAGGTCGAGATAGGCCGCCGCCGTGTTCGACCACACGGTATCGCCGCCGTATGGCGGGATCACAACGCCACGCAGCACCGAGATTTTCGGATAGGCATCGACGAAGGTGACGTCCGTGTGCCACTGGTCTGCACGACCGCCGCCACGACCTGAATCGAGCTCCAGGATCGATGAAGTGCCCTTGGTCGCACCGACCGTCGGATGCGGCACGAGCTTACCGAGCCTGATAGCAAAGCGCTCCTGCTCGGCATCGTCGAGATGCCCCTGGTTGCGGAAGAAGGTGACCTTGTGCTCCAGCAGCACATGATTGATGGCGCGAATGACGTCGTCGGACAAATCGCCTGATAATTTGACGTTCCGGATTTCGGCACCGAGCCGGGCCGCACGTTTGACGATATCGGCGCGCGGAATGACGTTGTCGATGGTGATCGGGTTGCTCATGATCGTATCTCTCATTGAATTCGTGGACAAAGCTCCGCCATACGCCGGTCATGCCGGCGGCGGCGGACAGTGACGGGTGGTTTCCTGGTTGGCCCTAGGGGATCACGTCGGCGGCTAGACAGTCGGCAGCAGGCGGATCCCGGCGGTACAGCTCTCCGCCATCGCCGCAGTGCGAAGCGATGCGCACAGCACCATTAGCCGGGCCACATTGCGAACGATGTTTGGATCGGATTGCCGCATGGTGAACGACCTCGCTTGGACGTTGCCGATGGTAAAAGCGATGGCGCTCCAGTCAATGAAACGAAACCAGCGTTGTTTTCGGCGCCGCGCAATGATCGCTTCGTTGGGACGGCGAGCACGGAAAGATTTGCGATCATGACGGCCCATGCGAGCGCCTCACATGCGCGAAGACGAGCAAAATCGAGCCAACGGACGCACGAAACGACGCGGTTCATTTGCCTTGATCACCAGCACGAACGCACTCATCTCCCGCTAGCGACGCGCTCGTATCGTTCATGCTCGCTTCGCCGACAACAACGCAAATTCATTACATCGACAGCTTTGCGAGCATCGACATAGAGTCAACTGCAACGCGCGCGGTGACGCCGCGATCCGGAGATAACCAACCATTGCGAGCCAGATGATGAGCAAACGCCAGCTTTCCCTCAACTTCTTCATCTATCCGGACGGTCATCACGAGGCCGCGTGGCGGCACAAGGCCTCGACGACGGACCGCATTCTCGACGTCACCTACTATCAGGAACTGGCGCAACGCGCCGAAGCGCACAAGTTCGACGCGGTCTTCTTCGCCGACGGGCCGGTGCTCTCGGATAACGTCCGCTACGCGCAGCGCTTCCGGCTCGAGCCGATCACGCTTCTCGCCGCGATCGCGTCGGCTACCACGCACATCGGCCTGATCGCGACCGCTTCAACCACCTACACCGAACCCTACAATCTCGCTCGGCTGTTCGCGTCGCTCGATCACCTCAGCCGCGGGCGTGCAGGATGGAACATCGTGACGACAAGCTCGCCACAGGCAGCGCAGAACTTCGGCCTGCCTGAGCATCCTCCGCATCACGAGCGGTACGAGCGGGCGCGCGAATATCTCGATGTCGTCACCGCGCTATGGGACAGCTGGGAGGACGATGCGCTCGTCAATGACCCCGTCTCCGGCATTTTCGCTGATACCAGCAAGATCCACGCGATCGACCATATAGGGAAATACTTCCGCGTGCGCGGCCCGCTCAACGTCTCACGGACGCCGCAGGGCCGGCCCGTCTATGTCCAGGCCGGCTCTTCCGAGGACGGACGCGCCTTCGCAGCGCGCTTTGCCGAGGCCATCTTCACGGCGCACCAGACGTTGGCGAGCGCGCAGGAGTTCTATGCCGACATCAAACGGCAGGCGCGTGCGTTCGATCGCAGCCCTGACCAGATCAAGATCCTGCCCGGCATCTCGCCGTTCATCGCCAGCACACAAGCGGAGGCCGACCGGCTTCAGGACGAGTTCAACGCGCTGATCCAGCCGGAGTTCTCGCTCGCCCAGCTCCGCCAGATGACCGGGCTCGACCTCGCCGGCTTTGATCTCGATGGCCCCTTCCCACGTCACCTGATCGATACCGACGGTGCGCATGGCGTTGCCAGCCGCTTCAAGCTGATCGTCGACATCATCGATCGCGAAAAGCCCACGATCCGCCAGCTGGTGCAGCGCCTCGCCGGTGCGCGCGGGCATTGGGTCATCGCCGGCCCCCCGGAAAAGATCGCCGACAACATCCAGACCTGGTTCGAGAACGGCGCAGCCGACGGTTTCAACGTCATGCCTCCGTGGCTGCCGGGCGGGTTCGACCTGTTCGCCGAACAGGTCGTGCCGATCTTGCGCAAGCGCGGCCTCTTCCGCCGTGATTATGCGGGCAGCAGTCTGCGCGATCACTACGGTTTGAGCCGCCCGGCCAGCCTGTTCTCGGGCGCCGTGCGGGCCATTGCGTGAGGGTGGAAAACCAGTCGGGCCGTGCGCACGTCGTCTCTTCAGCAAGGTGCGTTGCCGGTTTTGAACAGAATGTCCGCCTCAGAACCGTCCAGCCTGACCAATTCGCAGCGCCGAAACGCCAAGCCAGTCGTTGAAAGCAGCAAGAAAAAATGCCGTGATCGCAGCACGTCTGGCGATCCGTCGATAAGAACGCGGGCGCCAGTTTCGGACGCCTCGATTAGTATACAGTTGCGCCACCATCGCCCGTCCGCTGCCAGGAGGGTCATCCGATGTTCATGTTCAAAACGGACGAATCGGGTTCCTCTCTTGGTCGGGAGCATCAAGACTCCGCCTGACGGCGCCTTCAAACAAAATCATTGCAATTAGAAGTCGAAGAGCAGAAGGCCAGCGCACGTCTCTGCCCAGACCGAAACATCAAAGTAACTGTGGCTTGATCCGCGCCGGCTCCGATCTAGCGGTTCTCTATAAAAAGGTGAATGCAAACAGGCTTGCGCACAGGAGGACAAATCCCGCTCCAGTCAGGCCCAGGAAGCTTCCTGAGATGAGATCATGTTCGCGCATGAGTGCCTCAGCTGTCTCTGCCAGCTTCGAATCAGAGCAGGTTTGGAGCGGCTGTTGTTAGCCCGCTTGCTCGCACTTTTTCGGCTATTGCGCGTTGAAAATGCATTTTTTGGACACTGCTCGAGACGACTGAGGCGTGTTGCAGCAGCAGGCCTCGTTTAAGGCTTGGCATACGACTTAAGCTGCTTGGACGTTGGCCGTACAAGATGGTCCAGAACCTCCGTCCAGGTAGATGTGAGCGGCTTCATAATTGCGATAAGAGTTCGGGAGTATCCTTTCGACATGCGTGGGTCTCTGATTGTCCTTGCCATCTTTGCAATTATCTTGGCCGTGCGCGGACACCAGCGTGAGAGTGTCGCGTTGCGTCCGACGGAAGCCATGCCGCCTGTCAACGTACCTTAAGGCTTGGCGGGAGCAAGGAATGCGTTGGCAAGATGCTGATCATTTGGGGCGTTTATCTCGTCAGTCAGATTCGAAGAACTATCCGCCGGCGCCGGTCGAGGGCAGAGCGCGGTGAGCAGCGCTATCGGAAGCGTTGAGACAGCCCAATCCGCGGAAACGTTCCGCCGTGCCCGCGAGATGCGGCGAGAGCCGACACAACCATCTGTTTGACATGCGATGCGTTTTTTGGAGGTTGCCGTGACAAAGCTTAGAGTTCTACTTCCCGCCTGCATTACCATCCTGGCGGGCAGCACGTCGACTGCGCTCGCGTGGGGACAGCTCGGGCATTCCGTGATTGCTGAGCTCGCGCAGCGACATCTCACCCCGGCTGCCACGACCAAGCTCAAGGACCTGATCGGAGAGACCTCGTTGGCGTCGATCTCGAACTGGGCTGACGACTACAAGTTCACGGCAGAAGGGAAGAACACGTATCGCTGGCACTTCGTCGACATCGATGTCGCCCGCGCCACTTATGATTCCGCGCTGGACTGCAATGAGGCAAACAATCAGGGCACTTGCATCGTGCGGGGCCTGCCTGAGGCGATTGCGGTGTTAAAGGACACTTCGCGCAGTAAGGACGACAGGCTGCGTGCGCTCAAGCTGGTGGTTCATCTTGCGGGTGATCTTGAGCAACCGCTTCACGCAAGTGAACGGGATGGCGACCAGGGTGGTAACAAGTTGCACGTCATATTGCGTGCCAAACGCTCGGATGGAACGTCATACACGCGCGCATCGACGTTTCACAGCATGTGGGATGATTCTCTGATCGACCTTCAGGCCTATTCGTGGGGAAGCTATGCGGACGCAATCGACGGTGCATCGTTGCCGGCGGTTGAGCCCGCTCCCTATGATGAGGCACGCATCGCTGCTTGGGCCAATGACACCCATGCGCTCGGGATAAGGGCCTATCAGCTTCTGCCTCAAGGTGCGCCGGAGCAGAACGACGCTGGTCATCCCATTGAGCTCGGAGCGGAGTATGCCGCTGCCGTCAAATCAGATCTTGATGGCGAGCTGGCAAAGGGAGCTGCGCGATTGAAAGCCATCCTTGAGGATGCACTTGGAGATTCGTGATGTGAGGCGAGCGTTGACCAACAGACGCGTCCGATCACAACTTTGTTCATCTCTCGAAGGCAACGCGAAACGCCGCCGTTGATTTGATATTTCTGCGCCCTTATTTGCGTCCTAGAGGTGGCGTCGGCTGCTACAGCACCGCCAGCTCGTTTGATGAAACCAAGGCTGGAAATGCAGTCGACGACGAAGCATTTGGACGAGATGAGAGGACCGTCGGCTCCAGCTCTCGGGGACGGTTTCGTTGTTGCGCTATTTGGACGGCGGCCACAGCGGGCTATCCGCCCACTTCCGCGCAGCTGGATCGTGCAGGGGATCGCCTCCGCAGGCGAGGCAGACGTAGCCCGGCCGGCCGGGCGCCTCGTCGTCAGGCACGGCCGTCATCGGCTTGCCGCAGGTCGGGCACAGGGTTTCGGCTTGCGTAGAGCCTTGTGATCGGATTTCCCCCCGTGTCGCGCGGCGATCAGGATGGAAGGCGCTTCCTACCCAGATTGCCGCGCTACACCTCCGCTGTGAGCTTAGTTTCTCTGGCGCCGTGAGCTCAAGCAGATCCTTTAAATCCGTCCGACGCATCAGCAGGCCCTTGACGGAACGCGCATCCGGCAATGATATTCGGGTTATCAGTGATGTTGCGGGGGGGCGTCGTGGAAGAGTTCTATAGTGGCTTTGCGCAGCGGGCGCGCGATCTAGCAGAGAAAGCCGACCCATTCACCAAGCGGCGGCTTCTCGACCTCGCCCAGCGTTACGATCTGAAGAGCAGACCGGGATCGCCAGGCGTTCGGTCCCTCCCGCCGCCCCGCGCAACGCCGCCGACGGTGCTCTTCTCCGGCGCTGGCGAAGTGTGATCCAACCCTTCGAAGCGATTACCGCCCGCCCGAGACGGTTATCTTCTCCGGACTCTCATTACGCAGGTCCCCGAATTCTCTTGCTGAGATTATGGCAATTTTCTCATCATTTGTTGCAGAGAATAGCTTGTCAGCGCAATGATTAGCTTGCATAATCTCTGCAAGAGATGATGAGATTATGGCCTACATTCATGAACTGCCTGCTTGGCCCACATTCACTTGGGATATGCAGCGGATTGCAGACCGATTGGCGGCGGTCCGTCATAAGCAGGGCCGCCTGCTCGGCCGGATGGAGCGGCTCGGATTCCCCCTCAAAACTGAGGCTACTCTTCAGACCCTCACTGAAGAAGTGGTGAAGTCGAGTGAGATCGAGGGTGAGATCCTCGATCATGCGCAGGTTCGGTCCTCCATCGCTCGTCATCTTGGTATGGACATTGGGGGCCTTATCCCTGCCGACCGGTACGTCGAAGGCGTGGTCGAGATGATCCTCGACGCCACCGAACACTATGCCGAGGAGCTAACTGCCGAACGCCTCTTCGGCTGGCATGCCGCGCTCTTCCCCACTGGGCGCAGCGGTATGACCAAGATAGTCGTCGGCGCGTGGCGGACGGTCGAGACTGGACCCATGCAAGTTGTCTCGGGCCCGATGGGTCGCGAGCGCGTACACTATGAAGCTCCATCGGCCGAGCGTCTCGATGCGCAGATGCAGACCTTCTTGGAGTGGTTTAACCGTAATATCGTTAGCATCGATCCCGTGTTGAAGGCCGCTCTCGCTCATCTTTGGTTCGTGACCATCCATCCATTTGAAGACGGCAACGGTCGTATTGCGCGTGCGATCGCTGACCTTGCGCTGGCAAGATCAGAGCGGAGCCCGCAAAGGTTTTACAGTATGTCCGCGCAGATTCGGCGCGAGCGGAACGACTACTACTCAATTCTCGAGCGGATCCAGAAAGGAAACCTCGACATCACCGATTGGATGGCGTGGTTCCTGGATTGCTTAGATCGCGCCTTTGACAACGCGGATGCCATTCTCGGGAGAATTCTCCAGAAAGCGGACTTCTGGGATCGTCATGCGGCTCGCCAGCTCAATGAACGTCAACGAACTGTGCTTAATTGCCTGTTCGATGGATTTGAGGGCAAGCTAACGTCCTCAAAGTGGGCAAAGCTAACGAAGGTCTCCCAGGCGACGGCGGCAAGGGACATTGAGGAATTGATCGAACATGGCATCCTTAAGAAAGATGCCGCCGGGGGCAGAAGCACCAGCTACTCGCTCGTTGACACACACAGCTGATGGCGGAACGGGAAGGATGAGGAGGAAGAAGCATTTGAGAAGATCCTCTCAACGCAACTTAACCGCAACATCGACGTCGTTAATTCGTCGAGACAAGAACTCTCGTTGCTGAGGCTTCCTCAACACGGGTGATCGGCTCTATCAACCTGCTGATCGAGTAGGCCGGCTTGCCTGCTTACGCTGTGATGACCTATTGTGCAGATGTCCATCGATGTGCGGATGCCAAGCGCAAGTTCGTGTTCACGGCAATCTTGATCCTTCGCCGCCGCCGATCTCCTAGGGTGCTCGCCATTTACTGCGTTAACCTCGGACTCGTTCATCCTCGTCCTTAAGAGAGACTGTCGTTCTAGAACGCCGAAGTAGGGCAATTTGAAAGGCGTTGAATGCGATGATTGGCACCGAGACACGAACTGCAGCCGGCATTCTCACACTCACCGCTTTGCGCGGTATCGGCCCTGCTACGGCCGAGCGTCTCGCTGAACGATTCTCGCTTCTTGAAGCGATTTTGGGCGCCGAGCCTGCGAAGCTTCGATCGGTCGTTTCGGCCGCGGTGGCTGAATGCCTTCAGGAGCCCGCCGCCATTGTTAAAGCCAGCGAGAAGGCACAGCGAGTGCTCGACGAGGCGGATCGGCGTGGGGTGCGTGTTCTGTCGATCTTCGATACGGATTATCCAGTGGCTCTGCGCTCTCTTGCCGATCGCCCGCCCATCCTGTTTGTGAAGGGCCAGCTTCCGCCGCGCCGCAGCGTCGCTTGCATCGGCACGCGCGAGCCGTCCGAATTCGGCGAAATCGTCAGCGATAGGATCGTGGAGACACTGGTCGGCGCCAATTGGGCGATCGTGAGTGGCCTTGCGATCGGCGTCGATACGTTGAGCCACCAAAGCGCATTGCATCACGGCGGGCGGACCGTCGCTGTGATGGCGGGTGGTCTTGAGGGCATTTACCCGAAGCAGAATAGCAAGCTCGCCGAAGAGATTCTGGAAAAGGATGGCGCGCTGATCAGCGAGCAGCCTTTCGGCGTGCCGCCATCCCCGCGCAATCTTGTGCAGCGCGATCGCCTGCAAAGCGGGCTTTCGATAGCAACCTTTGTCATGCAGACAGACATCAAGGGCGGCTCGATGCACACGGTGCGCTTCACGATCCAACAGGACCGCGTGCTGTTTGCGCCAGTGCCGCAGGGCCGTCATGCCACAGAGCCTAAGAGCCAGGGCATCTTGGCCATGACGCAGTTGCCCGCGAGCCGCTTCGCCGAAGCTGTGCGGGCTGAAGGTGACTACCGACGCATACTCGCCGAGAGGTATGGCAACCGCCCGGTGGCTGTGCCGCTAGCCAGCAAGGAAGACTACGCCTCCATGCTTGGCTTATTGGAAAGCCGCTTGGCTGGTGGCGAAACCCAAACAGTCGCTCCGCCGTCGTCACCCACGCAGATGTCGATGCTCTAACGGCTGGGATGTTCCTGTTTGACCTCGACATGACGCTTTTCGATAGCTCGGCCATTGCGCAGCAACGTCGCTTTCAGATGTGGGACAATGTCCGGCAGAATATGCATCTGATCCGGCCGTTCCCCGCGCAAGGCCGCGCGGCGCCTCATGAGCTTCCCGCCCTTCTCAGGGCGGACGGACAGAGGATCGGCATCGTCACCTCTTCGCCTGAATGGTACGCGACTTCAGTCCTCCAGCAATTCCGCATCCCTTACGACGTGCTGGTCAGCTACGGCAATACCCAGAACCACAAACCCGACCCCGAGCCGATCCTGGAAGCGCTACGTCGTGTCGGCGTGGCTGCGACGACGGAAACGCTCTACATCGGTGATGATGTCGGTGACATCGAAGCCAGTTACCATGCCGGGGTGACTTCTGTTGCGGTCCGATGGGGGCCTACGTCAATCTTCGAGCTTTCCTCCAGTGCACCGGACGTCTTCATGTCGAAGGCATCCACCTTGCTGAGACGCGAACATTCCTGGCCGCGGCTATATTGGCGAAGCGTGAGCGCAGCCGTGTTGTCGCTGAAGAGTGATGATACCCACGCCAAGATTCTCGGTGAGGCCGTAGGTCGAGCCATCGCAACCCTCGACTGGGCACCGGACTATGTTGTGCCGGTTCCGATGAAGCCTTCTCAACAGCGCAATCGCTTTGAATTGCTGCTCAATGAGGCAGCAGATCATTTCGATGAGGACATCGAACTGGAGCTGAAGGGCCTGCGTGTCGTCAAGGAAATCGAGGGCTACAAGCAGATGAATTCGCTGGAGCGCGCCGAAGCAATCAAAGGCGCTTTCCATTCTAATTTCAGATGGAACAATAACAAGATCTTGCTGATCGACGATGTCTACACGACCGGGGAGACCACCGGGGAATGTGTCCGGACACTCGCCGCCAGCGGCGCCGGCGAAGTCAGGATCATGACGCTGGCGAAGGACCAGCGGGTATTTGCTCGCAAGACCTGCCCCGCCTGCGGTCGCTCTATGAAAATCCGGGAGAATCACACAACCCATTTCAAATTCTGGGGCTGCTCGGGTTATCCTCACCACTGCCAAAACACTGAAAACTTCTAGAGCATGATCCCGAGAAGTGTGCAGCGGTTTTCGGAGGCTCAAACAATAACCTAAAGCGCGACGAGGATTCATCTCATTCTCATCGCGCTTTAATGTGCGCGTGAGCGATTGATCCGCGCTCCAAGCCAGAAAACATGCCGAGCGAGCGCGGAACGAACGACGCCATCGACAACGACCGGCATTGAAGAAGAGGAAGACGGACGTGGATCTGAATGGCCAGCGGTTTGAGGCCCGTCCAATCAGACGTGCAGAGCTCACGCGAGATGAGAGTTGACGTTGACGAATAACCCGGCCGAACCGTTTCCACCCGTCTGCTCGTCGCTCACTCCGCTCGGGCGGTCTTGCGGGCACGCACAACATGATCCCGTGTAGAGAGTGCCAAACGGCGGCGGCTAAATCGCGTCAGGCGAGCCATTTTCCGGAGCGCCGCGCTCTGCCTGCTCCTGCAGCTCGCGTTCGGCTTGATGCCAGAATTCGAGTTCGCGCCCTTCCGGCCTGCCTGCTTTCTCCCAGAGCTCGTGGGCCTTGTTTTTGATCTGCTCTTCGGTCGGGAATGCCATGGCGGACTCCGCGGGGGCACGGTCCCGCCTTTGGGGGGCTTTGGGGGTATGCGGCAGGACCGTGGGGGCACAAGGGCCCTTTCATTGAACCGCCCAGAAGCCAGCATGTTCCAATAACCAGGGCGAGGCATGAGATGCGCCCGAGCAAAATTAGCGCGCTCCAACCTCAGAAGGCCGGAAGGCCTAGCTAAATTTCCCCTCAGCACGATCTTACCTTCACGAGCGTATGATGCGTTTAGATGCAGACGTGCGGGCCGCTGCCGGCCGCCTTGGCGACCGGCTCCATCCGCGTGCAGCCAAAGGCGTCGCTAGAACACCGGCTTGCTTGTTGTCATGCGCTGCGGCTCGCCAGCTACAATCGCATCGAGAAAAGCGCTGTTGATATTGGTGCCCTCGCTGACAGCAGGCGACTTTACTTCCATCGCCTCCAGGGCACGGGGCTCTGTTCGGTGACGCGCTATCTCGATCGATGCGCTCGATCAACTTCTGAGAAAAGGCTAGCTCAAGTATGCGATCATTCTTCTCGAGCGCTTGGCCTAATCGGATCCACCGTAGCTAAACCTGGTATATTTGCTTGAGATCCGGCATCTGTGCGAGGCCGTCTTTGCCGGTGGCCAGGATGTTCAACACGAACCTTGAAAGTCACAGCCACGCCCTTCCCTAGCGCCACATCGTCGGCGTCGAGCGAAGTGCCTCAAGCGCGACCTGCCTTAGGCGCTCCGCTGTTGTCTCACCCTTGGTTGCGGCTTCGATCAACTTGGAGGCGACATGGGCACGAAGGCCAGTTTCACTGCGGGAGATCTCCTGGCAGACCTCATCAAGCACGGCGCGGAGAAGGACACTCGTCGCTGGGTCCAACACGGGCGACTCCGAAAACGTGAAGGAAAATAAGGGCACGAGCAGGCACGTTGCAAATTTGATCTTTCGTCTGAAAGTAGGACAATATAAACTGTTAGCCCGGATGACGCACCCAGGCCGGGTGTCAACGAACACGGACGACATTGCGCAACTAGGGGCAAGAACGGACCCGGCTGTCCTGGCGGAATTCGGCGTTGAACTGGGATTTGTTGATGATTTTCACCGCAGCGGGATTGCAACAGGCCGATCCAGCTGTTCAGCACGCCCCCCAACGGTTGGATGTGAACCCATCCGCTAGGCAGGCGCGGCCGAGCGGGTGGTCCGGAACTCGCCGCGCGCAGACGAACAATGGATTCGATGTCCGACCGTTTTCCCTATTATGAGATTTTGCTCACTCGCCGTGGCCGCGGCTGGTTCTGGTCGCTCTCGACGGATGAAGGGATGCTGGTCATGGCAGGTTCAAAACGTAGCCGGCTGGCCGCCCGGTATGAGGCTAACAGGGCTTTGTTTTTGCTGCTCAGCGCGCCAGGCGGCGCGCGACATCCAGCTTCACCGCCGCGAGCTGGCGAGCGGCCAGGTGTGCGGCGTTAGCTGCTGCGGCGCCGTCCCGAAATCAACCAGATATGTTCGGAGAATGATGATGACGAAGCGCGGACCGAAGGAGCTATCTCAAGCCGGCATCGTTTTTCCAAAGAAACCTCGCCCGGCAAAAGCAAAAAAGCTGACGGCGACAATGAAGCGTCGTGCACTCAAGGTGCAAAAGGTCGAACGAGCTGCAACATCATCGCAGTGAGCGCGGCTGGGATCAGCACGCGCGCTGGAGCACCGCCCTGCCTCCTGGCGCGACGGAGATCGTGCTCGCTTATCACCGCGCGGTCAGCCTGCGAGCCTCCGTGGTATCGAGCAGGATGTTGTCGATCAGCCGGGTTGAGCCAACATAACCTGCGACACAAATCGCAGCAGGACGCGTCAGCTCGCTTGTAGCTGGCGTGAGCGTTTCGGCATCGACGATTTCCAGGTATTGCAGCTCGTCGATCTCTATAGTCTGCCTGGCGAGTGACAACAGCCGGATGGAATCGCGCTCGCCTGCCTGAAAGACAGCCTTTGCTGCGAAAAGGCCGCGGCTGATGGAAAGGGCGCTGCTGCGTTCAGGAGCGCTGAGATAGCGGTTCCGGCTGCTCATGGCGAGCCCGTCCGGATCGCGAACCGTCGGGACGGTGACGATTTCGATCGGGAGATTGAGATCGGTGACCATCCGCCGCACTACGGCACATTGCTGAAAGTCCTTTTGTCCGAAGAACGCCAGATCAGGCTGCACCATGTTGAACAGCTTGCAGACGACGGTCGTAACACCCCGAAAGTGGCCGGGCCTGAACGGGCCACAGAGGGGCTGTGCCGGTGCACCCGGTTCGACAAAGGTGTCGAACCCCGACCGATACACTTCCTCCGCCCCGGGAGCAAAGATAATATCGACGTCAGCCTCGCGGCACAGTCGTTCGTCTCGGGGGAAGTCCCGTGGATACACGCTGAGATCTTCCTTCGGGCCAAACTGGGCCGGGTTGACGAAGATGCTGACGACCGTGGTGTTGCAGCGTGCCCGGCTCGCTTTAACAAGCGCGAGATGACCATCGTGCAGGTATCCCATTGTGGGCACAAATCCGACGCGACCATTCGGTTTGTGACCAGCGAGGGCGCGGCGCAGCTCGCGGACGGTTTTTATGGTGCGCACGACGCTAAATTCCGTCCCGCTCGCCTGGCGTCCAGTTTGCGACGACCTCCGCCAGGGATTCCGGCAAACGGTAGGACTCCTGAGCGTCCGGAAATGTGCCCTCCCGGACATCGGTCGCCCAGCTTGCGAGGGCATCCTGCAAGACCTGAAATCCGTTCGAATAGGGGCGCACGAATTTCGGCCGGTGCCCCTCCGTCAATCCGACCACGTCGTGGAACACGAGTACCTGGCCCGAACATTTCGCTCCCGCGCCGATCCCAATGGTCGGAATCTTCAGGATCTCGGTCACACGCGCTGCAAGCTCGGCCGGAATGCCCTCGAGCACGAGCGCAAAGCATCCCGCTTGCTCTAACCGGTGCGCGTCCTCGAGCAGTTGCAATGCAGCCTCGCTCGTGCGACCCTGCACCCTGAAGCCGCCCATGACGTTGACGCTTTGCGGGGTGAGGCCGAGGTGTCCCATCACCGGGATTTCGCATTGGACCAGCGCGCGTATCATGTCGATGCGCTTGGCGCCCCCTTCCAGCTTGACGGCATCTGCTCCCCGTTGCAGGAAGCCACCTGCGTTGCGGATAGTTTCCTGCGGGCTGACATGGAAGCTGAGAAACGGCATATCAGCCACGAGCAGCGCACGAGGTCTTGTGCGCGCGACAGCCTCCAGATGATAGTTCATCATCGGCATGCTGACCGGAAGGGTATTGTCGTAGCCGAGACAGACATTGCCGACGCTGTCGCCCACGAGGAGGATATCGACGATGGAATCGGCAATCCGCGCTGTCACGGCGTCATAGGCGGTGGTCATCGTTATGCGCCGCCGTTCCTCCTTCCATTGTTGAAGGAGCGGAATCGTCACTCGCGCACTGGGCGCTTGAGATATGTGGCTCATCTGCGATCCCCGGTTGTGTTCAATCCGCATTCGTTGCAGCTGCGCTTCTTAGGGGAGACGACAGAAATGGGTCAATGGTCAATTTAAGAAAGAGAAAATGTCTCTCTGAATGGCAACATCAGCAGGCCGGAGGTTTTGATGATTGCGCGATCATGGTGTGAGTACTTCTTCGCGTAACCAAATCCCGCGGCGTTGAGCACGTGGAGGGGCGCAACTGTTCCGGTGATGGACGGCTTGCGGCGCGCGGCCGGGGACATTGCAGACGAGGTTAGGCAACAGAAACACGTCTATTGCACGCCGAACCAAAAATGCCGCGCGGGTCTTAGGGACGTCCGAAAGGCAGCAGCGTCCCTTGGGCGCCAATGGCTTGATCTCGGAAAAGGCGACACGGGAGTGGTCGTCAATGTAGACGGGCTGGGAGCGCCGGGTAATGCCGTCTCCGATCCCTCCAAAAACGCCACAGCGTTATGATGTCGATGTGAATGATCTCGCCTGGGCTTTCACGCTCATATCGGCCTTCCCCGCTCAGTCAGCTCCTCGCGATCCGGTTCAATTCTAAGCGACGAGGATGGCTGACGGCGGCCGTCGACACTTCGACCTGGTCGGCGATCTGCGTGCCGGTGTAGATGTCGGCGCAATGCGTCGAAGCCTGCACATGTGGCTGGCGGGACTTGGCGACGAAAGGGTCTGGAGGAGCGATTGCGCAACCAAGCAACACCTTCCGCGCGGAACCGCTTGACCTATTTTCAATCGTCTTCGGCAAGATGTTTCACAGGTCAGCCATCGGCTTGCGGCAGCCTACTCCTCCGCAGCATCGCCTATCGACCTTTGGGCATCAACGGCGCATTCTTGTGGGTGTTCATCCGGTCTCTCCCAGAACACTGCAGCTTCGGAAACTCAGCTTTCTCGGTTCAGAACGGATGGGCACTTCCTGAAAGATCACAGCTACGTTGAGCCGAATTATTAGCCAAACTTGAACAGTACGCCGTAACCACCTCGCGGATAGCTCCACTCGATGTCACCTCTCTCCTCGCAGATCACGCGGCAAGTGCCGCACTCGATGCAGCCGTCCACGGCGACTTCTATCTGGTGCTTGTCGTTAGCTACATAGCAGTGAGCCGGGCAGGTTGTCAGCATGCTCACGAGCTCCGAGGATGGCATCGTGTGTGGCCGCACCTTGATGTGAGGGTGCCCAGGATCAAGCAGGTAGCGGTTGTAGAATAGCCTGTCCTCGACGCGCGCGGATCGGTCGGTCGACATGGTTAGCCCTCATGGGGGTGTGAGAGAAGCGTTACCGCCAAGCGCGCGCGAGGCGAACGGCATCACCGAGCAGGCCGCTCCACGAACGGCTCTTGACGAAGGAGTTTAGTGATTGCTTTTCCTTTTCGGCCTTTGGTGTCCCGTCGACCCGCAAGAAATTCTGCATCGATTCCGAGACGAGCTCCGGATATGTCAGAAAAAAGTTCCGGGAGTAGGTGTGCATCAGCGCGGGCATGTCTTTGTACTTCCTTAGGTCCCTAATGACAAACGAATGGTCCAACATCGTCTTGTAAATTGACAGATTCGTCGCTGTCATTGGGGCGCCGCGCGACTTGACTTGGATGATCGCTTCGGCCGCGAGTCGCCCCGATGTCATTGCGAGGTTTGAGCCCTCGCGATGCATAGCGTTGTTGAGTTGAGCGGCGTCGCCTACGACGACCCAGCCCTCGCCATATAGCTGCGGAATGGCCTTGAAGCCACCCTCGGGAATGAGGTGAGCGGCATATTCCTTGACTTCCGATCCCTCGATCAGCGGAGCGACCGAAGGATGCCGCTTGAAGCGATCGAGCAGACCATACGGTGTTTCCCCGGTGCTTGTGAAGTGCGCGACCAGGCATCCGATGCCAAGGGAGATGCATTCCTTATTGGTGTAGATGAAGCCCATGCCTGTCATGCCGCGGGAGATGGTGCCCGCAGCCTCAATGACGAGCCCTTCATCGCCCTTAAGATTGAAGCGGGCCTCGATAACTTCGCGCGGTAGGAAGTGCATCTCCTTCACGGCGAGTGCGACCGTGTCCGGCGTAGGCCGCTTGCGTACGCCGGCCCGCGTGCCAAGAAGGCCGTTGACGCCTTCCGCGAGGACCACCGCGCCAGCATGGATCTCGCCATCGGCGCGGTCAGTCCGCACACCCACCACCTTGCCGTTAGCATCTTGCATTAGTTCGGTTGCCGTTGTCTCGCATAGCACCGTGGCGCCAGCTTCGCGAACTTTCTGCGAGAACCACCTATCGAACTGAGCGCGGATGATAGTATAGCGGTTCGGCCTTTCTTCGTTGAAGTCGTCGGAGCGGTAGTGCAGGCCGGTGTGAGAGCGGTCATCCATCATCCAGAAGCGCTGTTCGACCAGATGCCGCTCAAGCGGCGCGTCTTGTCGAAAGTTAGCGACAAGCGCCTCCAGCATATCGGCATAGAGGATCGCACCCTGCACGTTCTTCGACCCGGGATATTCGCCACGCTCGAGCTGAAGAACCTTCAGGCCGTGCTTGGCAAGCGTGAGCGCCGCTGCATTGCCGGCCATACCTGCCCCGACGACGATGATGTCAAATGTTTCCGCGGTCACGAGGTCTCTCCTTGTCCTATCCTGCGATCCGGTCGCGCGAATGCGGCGACAGCCGGGCGCGAAACGCCTCGGTCAGGATTGGCAGCAACCGGATCGCGTCCTCGACAATGCCTAAATGCGAGAACTCGAAGATAGGCGCGTTCCTTTCGGTGTTGATGGCGACGATAAGGTCGGCGCCGTCGACACCGACGCGGTGCTGAATGGCTCCGGAGATTCCGGCGGCGATGTAGAGCTTTGGCCTGATGGTTTTGCCGGTTTGGCCAATTTGCCGGTCGGATGTGACCCAACCCTTTTGCACCAGGGGGCGCGAGCAGCCAAACTCGGCACCTAGCACGTCGGCGAGCCGGCGCACGAGCCGGAAGTTTTCAGACGAACCAAGGCCGAGGCCTCCGGCAACGACAACATCGGCATAAGCGAGATTGGATCGTGCGGAATCGCGATCCGGTAGGAACGACAGCACCTTCGTTACGATATCGTCCTCGACAAGTCCAAGCGGGAGGGTGATGATGCGGCCGATCGGGCGCGCGCAGCGTTCTGGCACAGGCATCACGCGCGGCCGGACTGTAGCCATCTGCGGACGGTAGTTCAGCGTATAGATCGTGCATAGCAGCGAGCCGCCAAAGGTCGGACGCGTCGCGGCGAGGGAACCGTCGGCATCGACGTCGAGCTCTGTGCAATCGGCAGTCAGACCAGTGCGCAATGTCGTTGCGACTGAACCTGCTAGGTCGCGGCCTAGAGTGGTCGCGCCTAGGAGCAAGATCTCGGGCTTGTAGCTATTGACGAGCTTGGTGAGCGCCTTGATATAGGATTCGTTGCGATAGTCCTTGAGCAGATCATCGGCGACCATATAGACAAGGTCGGCTCCGTAGCAGAACGACTCGGTAGCGGCGGCCTGCGATGCCTCGCCCTCTTGCCCGATCACCACTGCGGCGAGATCAACTTTGAGCTTGTCAGCAAGCTTGCGGCCAACGCCCATTAGCTCCCAGGATACAGAGTGGACCTGGCCGCGTTCTTGCTCGATGAAGACCCACACATGTTTGTAGGTCTTGAAGCGGTCAGACAGCTGCTTCTTAGCCGCGGCGCGACTCGAAGGGGAAGCGCCGATTTCAGATGCGGTATTCATGTTGCGCCTTTCTTTAGCTCAATAGCCGCGCGCCAGTGCCGCGAGCTCGATCTCGAGGGCCGGCCGGCACCTGAAAATAGCGTTGATCAATGCCTCCGCGGGCTGCTCGTCAGGCTCTATCATCGTGGCCTTCTCGTTGCGGGCGGCTGGTGCGAAAACGCGCTTGACGACGGTGGGCGAGCCCCGCAAGCCGCATTGTGAAATGTCATCAACCCCCGCCTGTTGCGCGCTCCATTTCAGGATCGTCGCGCGGGCAGCGCGCAGCGCATCAGCCATCGCACCGCGGCGGATCTGGTTCGTCGCTTCGAGCATCGTGACCAGGCAGGGGAGCCGTGTCCGAAGCAACTGGACGCCACCCTCAGAGCGTCGCTCGACGTCGATGGTGCGGGCATGCAAGTCCAGTGCGCTGATCTTGCCAACATAGGTGAGCTGAAACAGGCCAAGCCGTTTTGCGATGCCAGGGCCGACCTGTGCGGTGTCTCCATCGATGGTCTGCTTTCCTGTGAAGACAATGTCAGGGGCGCCGAACTCGCTCGAGATCCTACGGATCGCTGTCGCCAAAGCGTAGGTTGTGGCTAGGGTGTCCGCGCCCGCGAAAAAGCGATCGGTCAGGAGCACCGCACGATCCGCGCCGAAGGTGAGCGCCTTGCGAAGACTGTCCTCGGCAGAAGGGGGGCCCATAGTCAACACCGTGACTTCGCCGCCGAACTGATCGCGTAGCTCAAGGGCAGCTTCCAATGCAAAGAGATCGTACGGGTTGATGATGGTCGGCACGCCCTGACGCATGATGGTATTTGTCACGGGATGCACGCGGATCTGTCCGGAGTCTGGAACCTGCTTGATGCAAACGAGCAAGTGCATGATCTTCTCCAAGACTAATCTCCCCAAAACAGTTCAGAGTGGAATGGCAATCACACCAACGAGAACGAGAACGTTTCAGTCGGCGGAGGTTTCGGGTGTAACCGCTAGGCGCCCGGAGGGCAGTACGCCGCTGCGACTAGGCGTAGCCAGTCCGACAGAGGGCAGTTCAATTTCGTTACCAATCTGCACTAGTACGGGTACAGGCTTGGTGTCGGGCGCGGCGTCCTTTAAGACCTTGAACACGCGCTGTTCAATCGGCGGTGACGTGACGAAATCTGAATATGCGCGCTCAAGCACGAGTTTGCACCGTTTAGCAACGCTGTCGTCCGCCAGATCGCTAAGGCTCTCCTTAGCAAGATATTCGCCCATGCGCCTGAGAATGTGCAGCCGCGCAACGTTGACCACTTTAGGATCGTAGTCGACGCCTAACAGAGCGAAGAACTCTTCGGCAGAAGCGGCTTTGCTGAGGCGCGCGATAATTCCATCAGACATTCAAGTTCCTTCATACTCTGCGGTCTCTACCGGCCGGGTCTGCTTCGCGGGTGCGCTGATATGCCGAGCGAGCGTTGCGCCTCAACGTCCGGCCCGGTGCGATCTAATTGGTGGCGATCTGCACGCCGCGAGTCCGCATCGGCGCGCTCACTCCGGGCGTCGGCAACAGTGGCCGATGCTGGTAGTCCGGAGCCGACCGTCGTCGGACGAGTTGGCTGGCACGACGGACCGGTGTTCGCGCAAGGCCGTCACTTCCCCATGAAGCTGTGGCGTTGTTGATGCTTGCGGAAATTAGCGCTGATGCGATCGGCACCGTCTTGCTTTCTGGAGGTTGGCGCTTGGTGTGCCATCGGTCGAGATGATGTTGTTGGTCGACGAGAGATCGGGACTGATCAAGGTCTGATGGTGTCGGGCGGGGTGCCGTCATCTGGGTCTTTCCATATTCATTCCAATCATCGAAGTGAGCAATGCACGTGCCACCTCAGCTACAGCTTGCGTTCGACCAGGCGGCTCTCACCGCTCTCTTCGCCAAAGCAACGACCAAAATCGGCGCATTGGGTGCAGACTGGCGCCCTGCACATACCTAAACTATCGCGTTCGCAGAGCACGCGATAGAAGAAGCGCTTCCAACGCATATTCCCGGTGTTCCGGCGGGCCAGTGGCGCGAAATGGCGCGTCAGGAGACGGGACAGCTCCGTACGCCCGCGCAGCCCGAGATCCTGCCAGAGGTGGTGAGGCTCCATTGCACGTCGCGCTACCATTGCCGCGAGCCAATGGCCGACGTCGCCGGCAGTCGAACGCTGCGCGAGCAGGAGCTCGCGCAGGACAGCGGTTTCGTCATGGACGTCGGAGGATGAGTTTGGTATCCATGTGAAGGCGCGGGCCGCGGCCGCCGGGAAAAAGCCGGCGAGCAGTTTTCTCAGGGCATGCTCTGGAATTCCAACGCGTTCTACGATCGAGCCGCCATCCAACGCGGCAGCGACCAGGATTGAGGCCAGTGCATGACGATCGAAATCATCGTCGGCGCTGATTTCGGCTTCCGCTGGGTTGCTGCCCGTGAGCAGTCGATAGAGCGCGATTCCGACCTGTTGCACAACGGCGCTCGGCTCAGCCGATCGAGAGTTCGACACTTCCATGTTACTCGCTTGCACCTCAGCCAAGAAATGCCCCGCCGCTATTGGAAAGACCGCTGGATAGCCGGCCCCATGAGACGAGGAGACCGGCAGGATCCTTATGGCGTCGCGGGCTGGGCCGCGGTTTTGCCGATCTGGCTCTCGTCTACCGCCTTCATGATCCCGTGTTCCATCAGCATATCCTCCAGCTCGTCCATGCTGATCGGGGTCGGAACAACGCCCTTCCCGCCGTTGTTGTGTATCTTGGATGCAAGGTTGCGATAATGATCCGCCTGCTTGGAGTCCGGCGCATACTCCAGCACCGTCATGCGGCGCAGCTCAGCATGCTGCACGATGTTGTCTCGCGGCACGAAGTAGATGAGCTGAGTTCCCAGCTTCTTCGCCAGCGCGTCCGCTAGCTCCAGCTCCTTGTCGGTCTGACGCTCGTTGCAGACAAGCCCCCCAAGACGGACGCCGCCTGAATGGGCGTATTTCAGAATGCCTTTGGAGATGTTATTGGCGGCGTACATGGCCATCATCTCGCCGGACATCACAATGTAGATTTCCTGCGCCTTGTTCTCGCGGATCGGCATTGCGAAGCCGCCGCAGACGACGTCGCCGAGCACGTCGTAGGATACGTAGTCGATGTCCTCATAGGCACCGTTGTGTTCTAGAAAATTGATGGAGGTGATGACCCCCCGCCCAGCACAACCGACGCCAGGCTCTGGACCACCGGACTCCACGCAGCGGATGTCCTTATATCCGATTTTCATGACGTCCTCGATCTCAAGGTCTTCGACGCTGCCGACACTGGCGGCGAGGCTGAGAATGGTGTCTTGCGCCTTAGCGTGCAGGATCAAGCGCGTAGAGTCCGCCTTAGGATCGCATCCCACGATAAGGATTCTGTGGCCCATCTCAGCAAGCGCTGCGAGCGTGTTCTGGGACGTAGTCGACTTTCCGATACCACCTTTGCCGTAAAATGCGATTTGCCTCAGTGACGACATGTTCATCTCCATTAAGCGGGTGCCAAAAGCACCGCGCAGTCTCGCGTCGCATTGAGCCACCGTCAGAAGCGGCGACCCGAGGATTCGGTAGGGAGAGTTTGGAGCCGCCAGCCGAGCTCTCAGCTCCCACCGTGTTGCTGTATGCGAAGTGCAACTGGTGTGCCGTTGGCTCCGCGCGGACTAAGGCGCTGAGTACGCTCGCAAAGTGGTTCGCCCGGAGCCGAAGTTGGAAGGGATGTCGCCTCTACGAAAGTCAGGCCAGTGTGAGGATCCAGACAAAGGAGCGCCGCCATGGTAAGATCACAGCGTATCTGCGCCGCCATAGGCGGGGGAAAGGTTGCTTCAGGTTGGGCGCTAGCGTTTAGACGCGTCGGTGCAGATCGGTATTGCGACAGTTAAGGAGCCATTGTCCAATGTCTGTGACGGACGAAAGTGGATCAGCTATGCCGCCCAGAGCCTGTCGCATGCGGGAATCGAGAGCGACAGCCTCGCCTCGGGCGGAGGCCGACTCTCCCGAAAGGGGCGTGGGCTGGCTGAACCCTGCTCGGCTGCTGTTCGGCGCCTTCTTGATGGAGCGCAGCGTTAAACCGATCGCCTAAGGCAGGAAGCGCGCTCCCGGCGCGAACATCTCGCTGTCGTCGACAAGTGCGACGAAGCCACGGATAAGCGATGAATACTGGCGCTAACGGCTGTTGCAATCATGCAGGTGCTTGAAGACGTTCGGGCAACCTGAACTGCAGGCGCCTCGCCAAAGCGCGATAAGAAGGAGCTTCTGGCGCGAGCAATGGACCGCACAGCGATGGTGCGGCTTCCTTAGGAAGACGCCTGTCACGTTATGGCTGGACTGGCCGCGGCAGGGAAACCCGAGAGCCGAGATAGAGCGAGCCGGGTCGGATGCGGCGGCGCCTAGTTACGCCAATGCTCTGGGATATTCTGGTCTTACCCCTGGCTGACGAGCGCTGAAGCGAGCGTCGATCGCGAGGCCTCAGGCCGGCCATTGGCCAGCGAAGAGCCGGAAGTGTGCACCGGCCGCCGTTGTCCTGCCGTGCAGAAGCACCGCCGTGTGTGCGATCTTCCATAAAAGCACGTTCTCACTGGAATAATCGTACGTAGATGCGTCGCTCGTGTGCCCTCTCATGTTTCGATGTGCATCCGGTGATGCCTTCGTGCCGCAAGCGCATGCGTACCGCCCGCTTTCTCGCCTGGGAGGCGACCGACCGCCACCCGCGGAATCAACGATTTGGATCGACAGGTCTGCATAGTGTCGGTCAGCAACATAATGCGCCTAGTTGGTCGGCGCGCGCCTAGACATCGTCGGTCGATTCTTGGAAAAGACGCGGTCGTGGTGCCGATCGACTGCCCCTTACGTGCCGGCGACTAACAATTGTCAATCCAGCGCGACTATCAGCACTCGTCCGGTAACTGGACGTGCCTGATGCCGTCGCGCGGCGCAACGCGATCAAGCTCCTTGCGCTTCATCCCGACGCGGCGACCGCTTTCGATGAAATCGACGCCATAAATGTAGAATCGCTGGAGGAAGGTGCCAATCGAGACGACATAGCCGATCTCGCCCTTCACAGCGAGAACCTCGCCGATCTCCTTGCCAGCATACGTCCCATCATTTCGAATGGTGCGCGTTGCCCGCACTTTCTCTCCATAGCTGAAAAACGGCTGGGCCGTTAGCTCGATAAAGTCGTCGTCGTTCACGTGGTCGCTCATACTCGCATTTCCTCGCTCCAGCGGAGGGGTGGCCGGCGGCCGCGCGCGTTTTGCACGAGGCTATCATGGCTTTCGCCCCGCACCATGAGCTCGCCAGCCACGGCACGAGCCGTAACGCTGAAATGGATGTCGGATGGCGGGCCGTCAAGTGCACTGCAGCGTGGCGTTAGGTAAGCATGCCGGGTAGCCATGCGTAAAATGCCTTGGGCCACGACCGGGTGGACATTGGCCTCGTCTTGATTATCCCTCCAGGGAGCTCCGGTGTTAGCCGGTACATGCTAGCATCTGAGTTTTCGCCGGCCTCGCCGGCAACGATCGGCTGCAGGCTGCCATTCTCGATCGGCTTTCGAACTCGCATCTTCGTCGCGCGATGCGGAGCGTTTCGCGACGGCACACCAAATTGCTCGGCCAGGCGTTGAGGGGATGCCCGCGGATCTGTTGACGAGATCGCCCAGCAGAGGTGACGCAAGACCAGAATGAGAGCCCTACTGCGATTGCGCAGCGACGATACGCGAATATGGCGGGTGGGCCTCGTCGAGGCGCTGGGCGAGGAAAAGGCGGTGCGGTGCTAGCAATGGTACACCTAAGCGCGACTGATCTGGTAGGCGCCCGCGCCATGGACCGCCAATTCAGACAACGATTGCGTCGACCTGGCGTTCCGGTCGAGAGCCTCGACGCCGCCATAACTCATCATAGTGTCTGTCCTCTCGAACACGTTCAGCAAAACCTTGGCGTCGATTGTATCGCTGGGGTCGAGCTCCAGTAGCTCCTGGATCTCGAGCCGCCGCTCGGCGACCCGGCCCGCCGGTCGGGGCTCAGCGGTTACGCTCGGGCGGCTGCCAGGCTGGGAGCAGTCGCCCGAGCAGAAAGCTGCCTCCAATGCCGCGGTCGCTGCGGGGCATTCTTGACGTCGATTGGCGCGTTGTCGGTATGACCATGAAGGTCATGCTGTTTCCCCTCTAGCAGGCGCTTGGTAGCGCGGTAGCGAGGTATCGATGACGCAGGTTCTGTCCACAGGACAAACGGCCACACATTGCGGCTCGTCGAAGTGCCCGATGCACTCAGTGCACTTCTTTGAATCGATTACGAAAGAGCCATCCCTCTCAAAGATTGCTGCATTCGGACATTCCAGCTCGCAGGCGGAGCAGCCCGTACATTGCGAAGAAACGATCTTGAATGGCATTGATGTCTCCTCAAGCTGCAGAAATAACCGTGGCGTTGCGACTGCCGGCCTGAATGCGCTGCACGTGTGCAATCTCGCCGCTGTTGACTTTCTTCAGATAGGCTGTGAACCACACGATCGCCGACTTGACGATGAAGTCATGGGCGAATTGATCGACTGGCGTGATGCCTGCCTTGATCAGGGCCTCCCTCGGGCAGGCGCCGATCTTAGCCACGAACACTGCGTGGCAATCATTGATTGCGCTGATAATCGAAGCCAAGCTGCCCTCCTCGCCGTAGCCGCCCTGGCAATAGACATCGACGCGGCGGTGGCCTACGAATTTCGCCCCTGCCTTCGAGAGCTCGTAAACCTGGAACTCCGCAGCGTGGCCAAAGTGCTCATTGATCAGACCAGAGCCCTTAGTCGCGACCGCAGCCAGCACCTTGATGTCGCTTGACACATCCGCCAGTCCGACAAGCGCGTCATGCCCTGCCACAATCATAGCGGCGCGCTCCTTCTCGACCTTGGCTCGGTAAGCCTTACGGGTGTCCATATCGTAGTTCAGCTCCATTGACATGATCCTCTCGATGGTGAACTCGGCGGTGCGGCTCTCGCCAAGCAGACCGACAGCGTCAGCGCGGCACTGACGGCAGTGCCGCATCATAATCATCTCGCCTTCGCAGGAGTCTTGAACGGCTTTCAACTCCTGAGGGCTCGGGCCACGCTGACCGCTGGCGCCGAAAGCAGTGCCGTGCTCCGGTGAGGAGATAAGCGGCATGATGTTGTGCAAAAAACCGCCGCGCGATTTCACTACCTTGTTGACCTCCGCAAGGTGATGGTCGTTAATCCCCGGTATCATTACAGAGTTGACTTTGGTGAGGACACCGCGCTCGGTGAGCATCTGAAGCCCCTGAAGCTGGCGTTCAGTCAAAATCTTAGCCGCTTCATGGCCGGTGTAACGCTTGTGCTTATAGAAGATCCAAGGATAGATCCGAGTGCCGATCTCAGGATCGACCGTGTTGATGGTGATCGTGACATGGTCGACGTTGAAATTGGAAATGGCGTCGATGTAATCCGGCAGCATAAGCCCATTTGTGGACAGGCACAGCTTTATGTCGGGGGCCGCGGTCTTGACTAGCTCGAAGGTTTTGAACGTCCTTTTGGGGTTCGCCAGCGGATCGCCCGGGCCAGCAATGCCGAGCACCGTCATCTGCGGGACGGCCGAGGCGACCGCCAGTACTTTCTTGACAGCTTGTTCGGGCGACAGCCTCTCGCTGACCACGCCAGGGCGCGACTCGTTTGCGCAGTCGTATTTGCGATTACAGTAGTTACACTGAATATTGCAAGCGGGTGCCACCGCGACATGCATGCGCGCGTAGTGATGATGCGCCTCCTCGCTATAGCATGGATGGGTCTTCACTTTGTCCCAGAGTCCGGACGGCAGATCTCCCTGCCCTTTTTGCGATCCGCACTTTCCTTGACCGCAACAACCTGAGGTGCTGCAGCTCTTGCGCCCGACCTGCTTGGTATCGCCGAGAGCGGTGAGGATATCGCTCCTGCTAGCGCCGTGTTGAGCTGAAGCGTACATTTGGTCATTCTCCCTGGAGACCGAATAGATTGGAAGCTCGGATCTTGCCAAGCGTCTGATGCGTCGTTCTAGAACGGCCTTCAGCAACCTCTATGCCAGCGTTGGGTCCATGCGCTGGTTTGCGCCTGCAAGATTGGTCGTTACAGAAGTCGAGTATGTCGGGTAGCCGACGCACGTTGGAAAATGGACGAATTTGGCGTTACCAGAGAGCGCTTTTACGAAAATGGTCTGCGCATCCCCGGTTCGACCGATCGTATCTGGCTATCATGAGCCAGAGCGTCAGCCCGAACCTGGCCGCGCGCGCAAATTAAAATGAATCGAATTGAAGCCCAGGGCGCAAAGAGGAGTTCGCTCTAAAGACAGCGTTTGGTCGCGCGCCGAAGGGGGACGCCCGCCAAGCGTAGGGGCGTCCGTCGCGTTCTAGCAGGCCGTTGAAAAAAAGTCGCTCGCCGCTGATGGTGGTACCGTGATCCATTGGCGGCTCCGACAAACTTCGGAGATGGTGCCTGGGTCGCGGCGATAATCGAATGGGCGAGCTGTATAGCTAGCTTGATCTGGAGACGCGGGTGCGGCGTGATCATCCGCCGCGATTCTAACGATTGTGAACGAGGCGCTGTCGGCGTTGGAGCGGGACTGCGCTGCGCTCTATTCGACGATTGGACGGGCTGCGATCTCGCAGAGTGAAGCTGCTGCGGGCGACGCTGTTGCAGGCGTTTTATTTGATCCGCGCGGAACGGCTTGTGAAGAGCGGCTGGAATACCCGCCCGCTGTCCGCTGGTTTGTCGCAATCGGGGGTGACGACGTGGTCCGGGATGTTCGATGTTCTCGAAAAACGGCGGCCGGGTGCTCAATCGGCAGTCCGAAGGACGACTCTGGCGAGCCGCCGGCCCGACTTCCATAGCCAAAACACGCTGGAAGGACCTCCATGCGTCGACCACCAGTCCCGATGCTAGGCGCTACCGCGCTGCAGGAAGGGCAAAGGCAAGAGGACGCCACTGTGGACACGGGCTGATGCAGAACCGCCACGACCGGCTGGCCGACGCCTGCCTCATGCTGGCGGGCATGCCGAATGCATCGCAGCGCTGCACATGATGGAGCCGCGTGCTGAATGGCCGGCCCACGATGCGGAAGAGTTCGTCAATGAGCCGCGCTCGATGAACGTGACGCGCATGTTTCACAGAATACCAGCGGCCGTAGCTCTGAGTTTGGGTCGGTCACTAGCCGTAAGCCAGCGCATCTGCAAGCGGGTCGGGAGGCATTCGGCGGGATCAATACGGTTGCCGGGCAAGAGACAGGTTTCATGGTGGTGAGCGCGCCAAATGGGCCTCTATCTTCGTTGCCACCGCCTACAAGCTGGTGCGATTGCCGAATCTTATCGCGGGACCGGGCTGAAGGCTAAGGTGCACGGCTTCGGCTGGGGCTTGGCCGGTCGCTGACGAACATTGTCAAGATGGACAACCGGGACAGAGAGTTTCTCGATCTTGTCGAAGAGGCGCATCTCACCTTCGAGGACAAGCCCGACAACAAATGTGCCTTCGCTGCCCTGAAGGGCTTCCTTGATGGCTGCCAAGTCACCCGCCACGGATCGCCCCGCACCGAGTTGTCATGTGTCGGCGATGAGCCACTTCTAGATCCACATTGGCGACGACTTTGCGTTCGCTGTAGACGCGGCTGAGTTCTTCAACAGCCCGGTAGGTGCGCAGGAGTTGCCCGTTTTCTGCTGCAGGCGAAAAACGTGAAGACCGTAGCCGATGCAGCACGCCTTATGACTGTGGTCCATCCTTCTTTCGCGGCTTGCCATAAAAAAAACCGTACCAGCGATCATCGCCGAGATCGGTGCGGGCTACGCCAGGTGGGCGGGGTCAAATGGCAGCGCCCGGCGAAGAGGGCTTCCCGTTGCGCAATTTTACTAGCCTCTTCTGATTGGCGGCAACTTAAGCGGCGAAAACGAATGTGGCTTGGCGAAGGCGCTTGCAGGGGTGCCTTCTCACGGGGCATGGGCGGACTTGGTGAGGTCTTCTGATGTGCTTCAGCGCCGGGGTGGGGCCGGCGAATTCGTGTATGGGGCGAGCGCATTCATCACTCCTATCCCTCTCCGCCCCGCTTCCTGGCGCTGATCGTGATGGGCAACTGGGTGTCGGAGGCCATGTGCGGCAGGTCGAGCACCCAGCCATTGGCGATCTTGATCCACCCGCCCCACAGCGTCTCGTGCTCGGCTTCGACGATTGGCTCCTCGAGATCCTTCTTCGGCACGTAAATCGACAGACCGGTCTCCGTTGAGCGGCGGATCGTGACTTTCATGATCTGAACTTCTGGTTGCGGGAGCCGCTGCTCGTGCGCTCTTCGCACGGCGGATGCGATGCTCTCTGATTCCATAGGGACTCGGGCAGTGCGTGCATCACATCGCTACTTCGTTAGTCGTTGTGTGAGTTCACATTGGGGTTATCAAACGTGAAACCGGAGCCATCTAGACCCACGACGAAGTCCATGGTGGTGCCGTTGAGGTGCGTCAGGCTCTTGCGATCGACGAACAGCTTGACGCCGTGACGCTCGATAACAGTATCGTCCGGATTGGCTTCCACGGCGAGGGCCATCACGTACTTGAACCCGGCGCAGCCGCCGGTTTCGACTATGATGCGCAAACCGCTCGTTTGTTGCGGCGCCATCGAGATCGCTGCCTTCACCGCATTCACCGCGCTCTCCGTCAAATCAATCATCGCACGTCCCGCTGTTATGGATCGTTCAACAGATCGCAACTCTCGTGCCAGAGCACACAGAAGACGGAAATCACTGGCATTTCGCCGCCACCGCCCGTTGCTCCGCCTCGCGTGTCGGATCTGCGACAACCGGCCTCGGTGGCGCACGAGAAGCGGAATGGCACAGCTGTACCGGGCGTACCGCACACAGCAGTCCGGAATCCCATGTATGGAAACGTTCGTCGACGCCGGCGGACTAAGGCGGCCGAAAACCATCGCGCCTGTGACAGGTCGGCGGCGCTAACTCTGGCGCTGTCGGCGGACTCGTCCATAGATGTGTACTATCATCCCATCCCGCGTCGCCTTCTTGGAGGTCGATCGGACCAGACACGAACGGCTCTTTTTCGTTGTCTCAACGCTGCCGTGGCGTACCCCAAAGCTAGGGCGTCACGGTCAGGGCGTCGTAAGCGATGATCGGCGTGGTGACGAATAGTTCGCTGTCGGCGATGCGTTTGCCGAGCCTTAGGCATTAAGCACATCCGCGCTAACCTAAGCTCCATAGCACTAAGAACAACGTGCTCAGGAGCTGCCCACTGGTTGCGGCAAAACAACTTGCACCGGAGCATGGTGGTACAGGCGCACAACGCCGGCTAGCGGGTTCGGTCTGTTCAAGGACAAGCCCTCGAGGCTCAGAGCACGGTCGCACGAGAGAGCAGACCGTCGTCAGGTTCACCGGGCTCGGTGTGTTCACAGTTCCAAGTAGAAAAGTTACGCGGGGGAACGGGTGCGATCGGGTTCGTCGCAGTGATGTCCGGCGCCGAGCCGCCCACGGGCCGACAGATGGCTTGCGGAGGCCAAGAACGCTGCCTAAAACGGCGGCGGATCGACTTGCGGGTTCGTCCACTCCGGCCCGAGTTCAAGCGGCCGGGTGTGAGTCTGGCAGTTCGCAGGACAGATCCGCGAACAGGCGCCGCAGCCGATGCATGCACCGGCGTCTTGCATCACCATGGCCTTCCTCTCTAAGTCACCATCATCATCATCGAGGCCGATGACCTCGCCATCCTCGTTGATGCCCTTCAGCGTCATGACTTGCCGGCCGCAAACCTTATAGCAGCGGCCGCAGCCGATGCACTTCTGGGTATCGATTGATACCAGATAGTCCGGTATCCAGGCGCGTCCGTCGCGGGTTACGTAGGACATGATTGCGATCATTTTGCGCTGTTTTCTGTCTCTTCTGTTTGCGCTTGCGATCAAGCTTGGTGAAGGCATCATGAGCCTTCTGCGCGACGCTCAGGATCGAGGCCAAGTTCGGCGTAAGCGCCGTCGATAGATCGTGCAGGTCCGATTGGCCTACGCCGCTCGGCCGACAGACATATTAACCGTGGCTGCGAGCGTGCCGAAATCGTCGAAGTCTAAGCGGTTCACGTCGCGCGGTTGTTTGTTGATGACGATGAACCGGCCGCCGAGCAGGTCCATGCGCTCAAATTCTTCGAGGTGCATCTCTAAGTATCGTCAAGATCATGACGCCAGTCGCTTTCTCGATTGCGAGCGCGGCCGACTCGAGTCGCAGTGCGGGAGAAAGCGGGTTAAGCAGCGTCTGTCATGGAAGCGTCCTGCAGTCGTCAAAATGGAGGGGGGCTTTGCTCGTACCTCCGAGCGCCTTGCGCAACCAGGGTGGTGGGGAGCCCTTCAGCGCATCTTCGAGCTTGATGCAGAGGGTCTCGATCGCCTCGCGCTTGATCACCGTTAACGGATGGATTTTGTTGGCAACGACGCGTGCCGCGGCCGAGCCGCCGATCGCAGCGACATAAAGGATCGTGCAGTCCTTGATGGCGTCGATTTTCCGCGTCAGCTTATCCTTGCGGCCATCTTCCGTGAGATCGTCACCGAACTCGATGACCTGAAGGATGCGGTGAGCGTCCGGAGTGACGTCGTAGATAGCGATGTTCTTGGCCCAACCGAAATGCGCATCCACGCACTTCAGATCCTGGGTGGCAAAAGCGACTTTCAAGATCTATTCTCCTTATTGGGTTATTGCGGGTAGGACGGGACGGTCTTGAAGTCGCGGTCAACGCTTCGCCAAGTATCGGGCGTCGGCTGGTGCTTCGCCTCGCGATCGGCAATGACAAGATTGGCGAGGCCGAAGATGAGATCGCGCGTGCCGCGGTAGCCGACTGAGAGCTGGTGGCCGGCGCCAAGACGATCGAACATCGGGAAGCCAGCGCGAAAAAACGGGATGTTAAGGCGCGAGGCCGCCTGGCGGCCGTGCGAATGGGTGATGAGGAGATTGCAGCCGTGGGTCTTGGCAAGTTCCTCGAGATCTTCGAGATCTCCGATCAGGACCTCCTCCGTCCTGATACGCTGCAACACGGGGGAGGCTGTTGTGGTCACGGCGACTGCGATATTGGCACCCATGTCGTACAGCATGCTGGAGAGATCGAAGAGCAAGTCCGGCTCGGCGCCGATCGCCAGCTTACGGCCCCCGATGTAGAAATGCGCATCCAACATAGCATCCGCGAGTTGGCCGCGCTGCCGGCGGTACTTTAGCGGAACTGGCCGGTCACTGATCTTGCTCAGAAACGCGATGAACTCGTCGTTGGGAACGAGGCCGCAGAGGCGTTCGAACAAGCGAAATCGTACGCCTGTTTTCGCATACATGGCCTCCGCCGCACGTTGCATCTGCGCGCCGATCGCGATCGTCCATGCCGCCTGCCCCATTGTCGCAATCTCGTCGACCCCGATGCCGCCGATCGTGGTGGGCGTGAACTCATCGGGAATTTGACCGTCGAGCGAACCGGCCAGGTCCGGCAGGAAGGATGGTTTCAGTCCGAAATCCTCCAGGATCGTCCGCAGCTCATTGAGATCGCCTGGCGTGAGGTGGCAGCCCGGCAGAACATTGATGCGAGCGGGATCCCGCGCCCGACCCGTCTCGACGGGATGGACCAGGACTTCCACCATTCGTGCGACCGTCTTGTCCCAGCCGTCCTGGAACGCGCCCTTGAAATCCGGGGTCGAGACGTAAACCAGCGGAAGCCTTTCGAGCTGTGGGTGCTTTTGCTGAATCAGGTAAATGAATCGTTCGACGTCCTCTCCCTTTATCTCGGTCAGGCCGGTCGAATTGATCCCGATGATTTCCGGTTTCGCACCATTGTAGATGTTAAGTATCGCCTGTTCGACATTTTCCTGACCGCCGAACACGGCCTCGACTTCACTCATTGCGGTGGTCTGCATCGGCACTGCCTCCCTGAAGTGCCGCACGAACAGGGTCAGGCCGAACGAGGTGCAGCCCTGGGAGCCGTGTAGCAGCGGCATCGCGCCGCGAAGGCCCATAAAGGCGAAAGAGCCGCCGATCGGCTGGCTCATCTTGAGCGGATTGACCGTGCAGGATTTCTCGGAGGTGGAGACGATGGCCATTGGCAGACGCCCTATTCCGACGCCTGGACGGCGCATGTTGCCTGCGCAGCGGAAATGTGCCCAACGACCCACCTGCCCGAGGCATTGGCGCGTTCCTTGAATCCGGCGGCGCTGGAATGACCTCGCACGGCGGTGGAATTCTCTGCGGCGTGCGAATCCGTGTGCGGGATGTTGGTCTGCCGATTGACCTCCGCTTCGTCCCAAGGCGCGGGACGGCGTAGTTGGGTCCATATTGGATTGTAGAGCGCCTTATCAATCTCCTCCATCAGCTTGACCATGCCAATATACCCCATGTACGCCTGAGAACGCTCCTGGTTGATGTCAAGCCAAGGTATCATCGCCTTCAGCGCGACGAACTGCGACTTGCCGCCGGAGAGCATCATATCAGCCCGGGAGTTCATCAACATTTTGTAGATGTCGCGCGGCGCCGCTTCCTCGATCATAAGGGCGTGCCGGCCCATCAGCTCCTTGATGCGGTCTTTGTCCTCTTTGGTGGACTTCTTCACGGAGGTGCCGGCGATCTCTAGACCGGCCTCCTGCAGCGCCGCGACCACCGACCACGACTTAACACCGCCGGTGATCAACAGAACCTTCTTACCCTTGAATCGTGGTTTGAAGCGCTCGATCGCCGCGCGTACCCTTGCTTCCTCACGCATGATGACAGCCTCGGTACGCCCTCCAAGCTCCAGCGGCGCGCCGCGCTCGATCAGCATGCGCGCGATCGTCCGCAAGGAGTTGCTGGAATCCTGCACGCCGTAGAACGAGCCCTCGAAGTAGGGAATGCCGTAGCGTTCCTCCATCTTACGGGCGACGTTTATCATCGCCTTGGAACACACTAGCATCGCAGCCTTTGCGCGATGCGAACAGGCCAGCTCGTGATATTTCCCATCGCCGGAGATACAAGAAAGGATGCGGATGCCAAGTTCATCGAGCAGCGGTTTGATCTGCCAGAACTCGCCGGACAAGTTGTATTCGCCGATGATATTGATGTCGTAGGGAGTGGTATAGTCCGGTTCCTCAGTGCCGATCACATGCTCAAGCAGCGCCTCGCCGGCAAGCTTGTTTCCGAGGTTCTTGGACCCGACGAACCCCGGCGAATTTACAGGAATGATAGGCTTACCGAACTTGGCCACGGCAGCCTTGCACACGGCCTTGATGTCGTCGCCAATCGCGGCTGGCACGCAGGTTTGGTAAACAAAGACAGCCGGCGGATCGAACTTGCCGATCACCTCCCCGATCGCTTGATAAAGGCGCTTTTCGCCGCCAAAGATTACATCGGTTTCGTTCATGTCGGTCGTGAAGCTTCGGCGCCAGAGATCGGAGCCTGAGGAGGCGCTGCCTCGGTTGTCCCAGGAATTGCCCTCGCAGGCGATTGGGCCGTGGACCAGATGCGCAACGTCGGTGAACGGCTGTAGCGCGATTTTGGCGCCGTCGAATGCGCATCCGCCGCCCGCCTCTCCTGGCTTCAACTGCCTAGTGCACCCCATAGTACGTTCGGCCGCCGTCTTGTTGTCGTTTCTGCCACAACCCGGCTCGTTGAAGACGTCCTCGATGGCGGACGTGTCGACGCTCATACGTATCTCCTATTTTCTTCGACCCGCCGCGCGAGCCTTGTGCCGCGACGTGGATCTTTCTGGCTAGACACCGGCCGTCGACCCTGCTCTGGCCGGCGCTAGACCAAATCATTTACGTCAGCGGATGATATCAAAGCTATAGTCCGCTCCAGTCCTGTCCATCTGGTCCAGGACCTTGTCCAGTATCTTGACAAGAACGTTTATGCCGCCCTGATAACCCCAGACGGGATACCGATGTTGATGGTGCCGATCGAACACAGGGAAACCGATGCGGATCAGTGGCGTCCCGGTATCGCGCTCGAGGTACTTCCCGTAGGTGTTGCCAATCAGGTAATCGACCGGCTCAGTGCATAATAGGGAGCGCATGTGCCAGAGATCTTTGCCGGGATATGCAGAGCAGTTCTTGCCAAACAGTGAACTAACAAACAGTTCCTCCATTTTCTCTGCCCAAGCCTTGCCACCATTCGTAGACAGCACATGAGCCGGCTCTGCACCGAGCTCCAGGAGGAATGAAGAGAGCCCGTAGCAGAGATCCGGATCGCCGTAGATCGCGAACTTCTTGCCGTGCAGATACGCACTGGAGTCTGCCATGGCGTCCACGAGACGGCCGCGCTCCCGCTCCAATGCCTTCGCGATCGGCTTGCCGGTCATGCGGGACACAGTCATTAGGAATTCGTCCGTCGCGCTGACACCGATGGGGTAGTTGAAGGCGGCAACCTCATGACCGTGCCCCTCGACGAAGGACAGTGTCTTCTCGGTGCAGTGTTGCTGCATGGAGATCGTGGCTTTGGCATGGATCGCGTTAGCCGCGTCCTCCAGCGTGGTGCCGCCATCATACATGCGGAACTCGCCGTCGGTCGGAGTATCGAAGACATCGCTGTTGTCGGCGAGTATAGTATATTCGATTCCCATCAACTCGAAGACGCGCTTAATTTCCCGGATGTTCCCGACCGTGTACCCGTCGAACCCACCGATGAAATTAATCTTGCCGTTCACCTTGCGCTCTAGTTTGGAGGCGGTGCCTGCCTTGCCATCCCAGAAGTGCTCAAGGATGCTCTTCAGCGCATTGTCATACCCGGTCACGTGGCTGCCGACAAAGGCAGGTGTATGAGCGAAGGGAACATCATATTGTGCCGGGACTGACCCCTTCTCCTTCGCTGTCTTGATGAAGGCGTTCAGGTCATCCCCGATCACTTCGGCCATGCACGTGGTGGAAACCGCGATCATCTTGGGCTTGTATATGTTGTAAGCGTTAGCGAGCCCGTCAATCATGTTGTTTAGACCACCGAACACCCCGGCGTCCTCAGTCATCGAGGAAGAGACGCAGGAGCTTGGCTCCTTAAAGTGTCTCGAAAGATGACTTCGGTAGTATGCGACGCAACCCTGTGAGCCGTGAACGAAGGGCAGCGTGCCCTCAAAACCGGAGGCAGCGAACACCGCACCGAGTGGCTGGCAGGCCTTGGCGGGGTTCACAGTCAATGCTTCACGCGCGAAGTTCTTCTCGCGGTATTCTCGCGTCTTTGACCATTCGCTGATCCGCTCGACTTCCCTTTGGTCATGCGGGTTCTCGAACAGCGCCTTCTTTTTGGCGAGCATTTGCTGATATTCCGGACCTCGGAATAGATCCAAGTGATCGAGGACGTGTTCGGCATTCTGTGTCAACGCGGCACTCTCCTTTTCGGCGATTGGTTTATCGACTAGGTTGGCCCGCCTTCTCGCATAGGCGGAGCCAGATCTGTGCATTCCTTTATTCCGCGGCCATTAGGCCTGGCGCTGGAGTATCCTTCCAAGGTGCCTTGAGTTTCTTCCAGACGGGCGAGTTTATTGCCATGTCCATGTCACGAGCGAAGATCGCGAAGCCGTCATAGCCGTGATAAGGACCGGAATAGTCCCAGGAGTGCATTTGACGGAATGGAATGCCCATTTTCTGGAAGACGTACTTCTCCTTTATGCCGGAGCCGACGAGATCTGGCTGAATGGTCTCGACGAAACGCTCAAACTCGTAGCCCGTGACGTCGTCATAGATCAGTGTGCCGTCCTTTAAGTAGTGCTGAGCAGTGCGCTGGTAGTCGTCATGATGGCCGAATTCGTAGCCCGTTCCTACGACCTCCATACCAAGGTCCTCATAGGCGCCGATTACGTGGCGGGGACGCAAGCCGCCGACGAACAGCATCACTGTCTTGCCCTGGAGGCGGGGGCGGTACTTCTCAATTACCGAGGCCATCAGCGGCTGGTACTTGGCGATCACACGCTCGGCACCTTCCTTGATGCGTTCGTCGAAGAAGCTGGCAATTTTGCGCAGCGAATCGGCGATCTTGGAAGGGCCAAAGAAGTTGTACTCGCACCATGGAATGCCGAACTTTTCCTCCATGTGTCGGGAGATGTAGTTCATCGAACGGTAGCAGTGCAATAGGTTGAGCTTCGCCCTGGGCGTTGCTTCCAGTTCGGCGAGGCTGCCGTCGCCGGACCATTGCGCAATCACACGCAGGCCCATCTCTTCGAGCAGGATACGCGATGACCAAGCGTCCCCACCGATATTGTAGTCGCCGATGATCGTGACATCGTAGGGCGTTGACTCGAACGCGGGTGTCGCTTCCGGCGACACTCTGTCCAGGATCCAGTCCCGCAGCGCATCGTTGGCGATGTGGTGGCCAAGCGACTGCGAGACGCCGCGAAACCCTTCGCAGCGAACCGGTACAATGGTCTTGCCATTGTGTTCCTTTGACTTCGCCTTCGACACAGCCTCGATGTCGTCGCCGATAAGGCCGATCGGGCACTCGGACTGAATCGTAATGCCGTGGTTGAGCGGAAAGAGCTCCTGAAGTTCGTCAATGACCTTACCGAGCTTCTTGTCGCCGCCAAACACGATGTCTTTCTCCTGGAAGTCGGAGGTGAACTGCATGGTGACGAAGCTGTCGATTCCGGTCTTGCCTATGTAGTAATTGCGGCGTGCAGCCCAGGAATATTGGCCGCAGCCGACCGGACCGTGGCTGATGTTAATCATGTCCTTGATCGGGCCCCACACGACCCCCTTGGAGCCAGCGTATGCACAGCCGCGAGTCGTCATTACTCCGGGGATCGACTTCAGGTTCGACTTAACCCCGCAATCGTGCTTACCCGCCTCGTGTACGTTCAGGTGTTTGGCGCGGCGCTTGGCGGTCTTTTCCGGGTAGATTTTTAAGGCCTCATCGATCAGTTGCTTGTTGCGGGCCTTCATCTCCGCGGCGCTCTGGGTAGTGACTATGCTCATACGAATTCCTCGGATGCGGTGCTTGAACGATCGGGCGCCTTGCGCGGCGCGCGCTTCTGGCGATCTATTAACGCGAGGCTGCATTAGAAGGCGTTTGCAACAAGTGTGCCGACGGATAGGAAGGAAAAAGGTCGGAGGCAGACAGCGTCGATGCACCCGATTGTCGCAAAGTGGACGTAGCCGCGTGCTGATATGTTCTTACTCGTAGCATTGTTCGAAATGTGACATGCCCCGTCGAGCCATATTAGCGGGACTTGTTTTATAAAGGCCGCGCTTAATAAATTTCACCTTCTGGCCGCCGCCCCTTGGGCATCGGGGCTAGCGTCTATGTGGCAGCTCATAAAAAATGTTCCTGCGGCCGGAATGGAACGTGGGCCAAAACGTGGTATCTCTCAGGCGAGAGGCGTGCCATCGCGGTCGCGCCGCGGCGTGCGAGCAACGGCGCTATCCTGGCTCGTACGGCGTGGCCGTTGGATCGAAACTGCGGAATCAGGAATTGCTAGTCGGGAGTAACGCGAGCGCTCAACGCTCCATGCGGGAGCTGCCAATTAATCGATCGCGCGTGAGTAACTCTTCTTGGTGTCTGATCACACATGCTGCCCTCCATTTGCAGGCACTTCGGCACCTGTGACATAGCTGGCAGCCTCCGAGCAAAGGAAGAAGATAACCTTCGCGACCTCGTCCGGTGTTCCGACCCGGTGCATCGGGATAGTTGGGATCAAATTGGTTTCTGTCTCCGGCGACAGAATGTCTGTCTTGATCTCGCCTGGTGCAATAGCATTGACGCGAATCCCGTAAGGCGCATAGTCATGCGCCATCTCGCGGGTCAAGCACGAAAGTGCCGCCTTTGATGTCGCATAGGCAGTACCGGCATACGGATGCACTCTCGATCCGGCGATCGAGGTGACGTTCACGATTGCACCAGAAGCGAGCGTTAGCTGATGGAAGAGCCCCTGCGAGAACATGATGGGTGCGAGCAAATTGACATGGAACACGCTCTTCCAGGTGTCGACCGGAGTGTTCAGCGAATTTAATCGGGTGCCGTCAGCGGCCTTCGGGGAAATGCCCGCATTGTTGATAAGCGCATGCAGAGGGCCGCCATTGAGCCGCTCCTTGATCTCCGCGATCGCGTGCTGCAACGCTCGAGAGTCGCTAAGTTCGGCTTGAATATGGTTGTCCAATCCTGCTTCCCAAGGACAACGGCTACCCTCGAATGGCTGCCGAGAACACGTGATGATCCGCCATCCAGCTGCCGAAAACAATTTGCCGGTCGCGTGGCCTATACCGCGGGAAGCACCAGTCAATACGAGCGTCTTCCCCTCGGCATTTTGAGTGCGCCGCTTATTGCTAGATGGGCACGCGGCGGGCGCTGGCGCGCCATCTGTTACATTTTGGCGGTCCAGCAGATTGAGGGTCACGCGAAGCTCCTGATAGCGCCTCGGCGGGCGCACTCTAATGATGCTAGCAGGTGGCCCTGCAGGACCCGGGCCACGCGTCTCCTGGCCGGTAGTCGCGATGTGCGCGGCTCGATGTCGCTTACGCGACATGTAGAGTGTAGGACGAGGCGGGCCGCTTTGATTCGGAGCGTGGCGTGCCGCGTCATCACACTCCAACAAGCGAGGCTCGTCGACAGATCCCGCTTGAACAGAACGGCGTCTAGACGGCACGGCACGGCCGCTACATGAAACTGAAAACCGGCGCTCATTGGGTATGATCCTGTCAGCTTACTGGTAAGCGCCGATTCGGGTCACGCTGGCGTACCCGGCGCCGCAGCGGTCGCTACAGGACGCCCGAGGACACGAGCGAGAGAGTTTCTCCGCAGCGTCCCGACGCACCGTCATCGATGCCATCGGGTGTCCGCCTTCGTTCCTGGTAGTTGTGTATGTCTTGGCATCACGGCCGTCTCCTGCTGCACAAAGATGTTGTTGCCGCTGACTTGCGGACAAGCCGGCCGACCGCTATGGCCTTGTGCTTTTGAAGCGCAATCATTGAGAGCTCGGCTGGAGGCGAAGTTCATGTGCAAGTGACGGCTAGATAGGCTCGACGCGTGGGCGTGGAATGGCCAATCGGCGTTTTGATCATAAGTGAGAAGGTCTCACAGTTGTCTATTAAAAAAGCTGCTTTGGGCCGGAGGCCAGCGAGCGGAAAGAGTGGCGCTAGTAGTACAGATGTCAAGCCGTGGGTTCGTCGAGCCAGGAGCTGCCATTTTGCTATTGCGCCGATCAAGCCACCGATTGTGTCTTGCAATCGGCAATCTGAAGGTCCCCGGCGCGCGAACATCGTGATCGTCGCGCCGGCAAAATCCGCCGAACGTCTCTGAGCAGTCTTCAAAGGCGCATCGATCCTGCAGTGATGATCGCTGCTTCCCAGGGAGTTCGGCGGGCTTGAGCTCTCATGCGGCATACAACATAGGTGCCTCGCTAAGGCCGGCCCGGCGCCCGGCAGTTCTCGGGAACTGAATGAATGCCGAGGATCTTCAGACATTGTGGTGGCCGCAGAAAATGGCTCGAGTTCTTTTGGTTCCGACATTCTTCCGTAAGGTAGCTGTTGGGCGTAGGCCACAGCGAACGGCTCAGCGCCGATCGCCAAACCTTCGCACGCTCGGCTGCCAGCGCCGCTTTCGGGGTGGGAACGGGATCCCGAACAGCGTCGCGATCTACATTTGTGCGACGCAGTGAATAAGCAATTGGACGCGGTGGGATTCACCAAAATGCAAGAAGCGACAGAGTCCGCGCTCAGCCTGCGCTCTGCGGCTGCTAACTCAATGTGGAACTCCGCCAGCCGATGCCTGCTAGCATGTAAGTCATTTGCGCCGTCCTGATCGATAGGGCGTTATCCGACACCATGTGAACAGAACCTATGAGCCATCCCAGCCGCATGATGCCGCAGACCCTCTCCCCGGCCTGCAAGATTTCCTCGACCGGGCAGACCTACTCGAAGTAACTCTATCCCGCCGACGTTCGGCGCCCAACACATTGACCTGGATCTGATCTTCCCCCGATAAAGTGGACGGGTTAAGCGGCTTTTAGCTCCATCTCGATCGGGGGGATATATCCGAGTGCGGAATGGAGCCTTGTCCGGTTATAGAATCCCTCGATGAAGGCGAAGATATCGCGTTGAGCTTCGGCGCGGGTCTTGTAGTTGCGATGATGGACGAGCTCGGTCTTCAGGGTATGGAAGAAGCTTTCCATCGGGGCGTTGTCGTAGCAATCGGCCCTGCGGCTCATTGATGCCGTCATGCCGGCCTCCATAAGGGTGCTGCGATAAGCGTGCGAAGCGTACTGCACACCCCGGTCGGTGTGGCAGATCAATCCGGCCTGCGGCCGCCGCTCCCGGATTGCCATCGTCAGGGCTGCGGAGGCGAGCTCGACGTGCATGTGATCGCGCATGGCCCAGCGGACGATCTTTCGGCTGAACAGATCCATGACGGCGGCCAGATAAAGCCATCCCTCGGCGGTCGGGATGTAGGTGATGTCGCCGAGCCAGACCCGGTTCGGGGCTTCCGCCGTGAAGTCGCGCGCGATCAGGTTCGGTGCGACCGGCAGGTCGTGATGGCTGTCGGTGGTGCGCACACGGCGTGGCTTTGCGGTGATGGCGCGGATGCCATGCCGGCGCATCGTCCGCTCGATCCGGCCGCGGCTGGCGCTGCGTCCCTGCCTGCGCAGGGCGGCATGGACGCGCGGACTGCCGTAGCGGCCGCTGCTGTCCTGATGGACCTGCCGTATCTCGGCCAGCAGCGCGGCATGGGATTTTGTCCGCTCACTCACGGGGCGGTCGCGCCAAGCGTAGTAGCCGGCCGGCGAGACCTCGAGCACGGCGCACATCAGCCGCACCGGATAGGTGTCGCGATGGTCCTCGATGAAGCGAAAGCTCATGTCCGGGTTCCGGCAAAGATCGCGATCGACTTCCTAAGAAACAGCCGGATTGGCGTCGCCCGGGAGGGCCTGCAACACGAAGCCTAGCGATTTCGCCCGGCGCTGTAGGTTGGCGAGGACGCGGCTACGATATTGCTGCTCATATTGGTCGGCGCCAGGATCCTTGTAGCTCATGCCGTGCCGGAGTGTGTTGTAGAATAAAACCGCAATCTTGCGAGCCGTCGCCGTCACCGCCTCAATCGACGCCCAGCACTCCGTACAGTGCGGTCCTGACATCGAAGGTGGGGATGTTGACCTGCTTGGTCTTTACGCGCGGCTTGGCTAGGTTTCCGACCGGTCTTGCTCCTTTGGTGTTCAATGCACTG
>NZ_JAKLTZ010000028.1:0-44460 GCF_022012555.1 Bradyrhizobium zhengyangense
GCAGACGTCGATGCGACCAGCGTCGGCACACCCGGCGCGTGCGTATCGATGGTGACGGCCAGGGCCGTGGACGCGACGCTGGTGCCGCCCGAGGTCGTCGCCGTCGCCGTCAGCGAGTGACCGCCGTCGGACAGCGCCGCCGTGGTCAGCGTCCAGGCACCGCTCGCGTTCGCCGTCACGGTCCCCAGCACGGTCGAACCGTCGAGCACCTTCACGGTGCTGCCGGCCACCGCCGAACCCGTCAGCGTCAGCGTGTTGTCGTTGGTGATGTGGTCACCGACAACGCCGCTGTCGGTCGTGAACGAGGCGATCGTCGGCGCCGCAGGCGCCGAGGTTCCGGATCCGGCAATGACCGCGCTCACAGCCTGCGAAGGCGCGCTGACATAGCCGAAAAAGTTGTTTGCCTTTGCTGTAAGGCTGTGCGTCCCGGCAGATAGCGTCGCCGTAAAAGTCCAGGCACCGGATGAATCGGTGTCGACCAGACCGATCTGCGTCGAGCCATCGAAAATCTGTACGGTGTAGCCATCAATCCAGGAACCAGAACTTGCCTGCCCCTTCAGCGTGACGGCGCTCCCACTTACTGTCTCGCTCGTGACAGTTACGGTTGGCACCAAGGTTGAATCCGTAACAACAGGTTTTGCGGCGCTCGCCTGAGCCGCGACAGGTGCGGTTGGCGAAGGCGTGACGTTCTGAAAATACAGACCGCCCGTCTCCATGTTAGTGTTGTTGTAGTACTTTCCATTCGAGGAATACGTCGGATCGGAGAAGAAGCTTTCGTTGCCGAAAGTGCCCCCTCGCGTATCAGCGAAATTGTCGTGGACGAGCACGGTGCCAGCCAGACTTGATCCGCCCGTGACCGTCGTCATGACGCCGACCTTGGAGCCCGGAAGAGCTATGATCGTATTATAAGCCAGTTCCGCGCTCGTGACCGTCGAACCGTTGTCATTGAGCATGAAGCCTTGTGTACCGTCCGAGTTTGACACGACGGTTTGGTACACAGTGTTGTACATGATGGTTTCGGTGAAGGGATTGCTCCCCATCGTCTGAAGCCAATCGGGATGCGCATTAACATTCCCGTTGTCGTTCAGCACATTATACTTGATGGTGACCTGCCCACCACCCTGGGCCTGGATAAAATCGGAATAGGCATTCTTGAGCAGCGTATACTCAACGGTTAGGCCCGACGTACTTGTGTAAATCAGACCGTTGTTGAGCTGATCCGACTGCATACTGCCGTCGATGACGCAATTCTTGACCGTCAGATTTGAAGAACCGTTGTCTCCATAGATTGTGAAATTGCCGTTCGATCCAATCTTGAAGTTGGAATTGGAAATCGTCGTATTCGCAGCCTGAGTGATGACGGACCAACCGCCGGCAAGCGAGAAGTCGTAACCGTCAAGCGTGACATTGGCCCCGGTGACGGTGACCTGGTGGAGCGAGGTGTTAATCGAAACACCGGCCATGTTTATTGTTGCTGGGTCCTTCAGGACGGTGCCCGCGGTAATGCCGACGGCATAGTCGACGCCGGCCACTTCCCAGGAAGGGCGCACAGCATAGCCGTCTAATATGCCGGCCAGTTGCGGGGTTCCCCCAGGCGCTCCAACCGAACCATCGCCAACCAGCGGAGGATCGACGATCGAGGTGCCACCATGACCGTCGCTTGAAGCCGTAAAGTTCGCGAGCGAATAATTGCCAAGCAGTTCGATACTAGCCGTATGCGAGCCGTCGCTGACGGTGAGTATGCCTGGCGAGTTGTTGCCGGTGTAACTGATCTGCGCGTTCGCGCCAGCTGTGATGTCCGCGAGATCGATGACATCGCCGATAGCAAGCTGACCGGCGATTTTGCCGGTGAATGTCGAAGAGTCGTCGATCTTGAGGGTGCCGGTCGCTCCGTCGAATGCGACGGTGCCCGAGAATGAAGACGAGAGCTCAAGAGCTCCGCCATCAGAGACCACGGCAACCTGAGGGACGGCATCAGCAGACGCACCGGGCTCGCCTCCAGTAACCTCGACGATCGGCGCCATGGCATGAGCGGGCGCGTCGATGGCCGCGGCGTCGCTCAGCAAACTTGAGCCCACCTCGCTATTTGCGTCCAGAGAAAAACCCGCTCCCTGGTCAAGCTCGGTCGAGTGCCCGTGGTGAAACACGTCTCGATGAAGAGACTGGGCGATTGCCATCCGTGATGCAGCACCTGTCGATCGGATGGCCATCAATGCATCAGCCGCCGCGGCCTCAATCGACGCGATGATATCTGAAGAGCTATGGCGCTCGGCGTGATCAAACTGCACGGATGGATGCGTTCTGCGAGTCAAATTCGGCCCCTTTGTTCACGCGCCTTTGGGAATATCAGCAATTACCGCTCAAGTTGCGCACCCCCTGCGCATCAAACCTGATGAGCTGTCACCCCAAACCCAACTCCTCGACTGATCCTCGGTCTGGTCTTTTTTAAGACGATTTCTAGGACTTCCCACGAAACGTGGCCGAGAATATTTCGCACAATTGAATCATTGAACGAACTAAAAAAGGGCAATAACGCCGCCAATCCGCCGAGCTCGCTAAAAGCGCCTAAGCGGAATAGGTTCTTTTTTACCGAACGGGTCGAATTAAATCACCGTTTTAAATCCACTTTAAATCAGGCGGCCTCTTGAAAGTATCGCGCCCTGCCAAATCGCCAATTCAGCGGAAAATGCCCGATTCAGCCCCATCGCGAATCAGAGCATACCGGCGCCCGCACGGTGGTTTGGGCAATGTTGATGATTCAAATTGTCGCGGGCTATTTACGGGCGTCCGCCGCTCTTCATGGAGCTCCCCTTCCCGTCCCCTTGACCGAGAGGGATCTCGACCGCCGCACCTTCGTGAAATTCATAAGGGAAATCGCCGATGCGACGCGGCCTACCAGGAGCCAAACACACCAACAGTCGCCTTAAACAGCGCGGTCCGACCAAGCATGAGGGCCAAACCCAGCCTTCAAAGGAGGGTAGCCTACCGTCCCTGTAATCGCATGGATTGGCGGTCATCGCGCAAACAACTCATCGGACCGGCCTGATAACCAATAGAACAGCAATCCCAACCATTCGTGGACAGCTATATCGAGACGTCGCAAATTATCCGTCGCCGTGTCTTCCGGCACCCACATCTCTTGCCAGCCATGGGTCCGGGATCCTACCGAGAAGGCGAACACATCAAAGCCAACCTTTCGGAAGGCACCGATTGCTCGTGGCATATGATAGGACGAGGTTACAAGTAGCCAATGCGATCCCGGCGGTGGATTGATGAGTTGCGCCGTATAACGCGCATTCTCCGCCGTCGTCAGCGAATTGCCTTCGACCAGAATGCGATCTGGCGCAATTCCGAACGAAATGAAGTACTGCTTGACGACCGATGCCTCACTTGGGCCGGCGGCGCCATCTGTCCCACCGGAGAAGATGATCTTAGCCGCGGGATATCTTTTGGCCAGGGCAACCATGACCGCCATCGGCTCTGTATCTTCTTGGAGAACGATGGTGCTGAGATAGCCGTGACTTTGTGAGTCATACGATCCGCCAAGCACAATGATCCCGTTGATTTGCTCGCCTGGAAGCATCATCTCCGGGAATCGCTGCTCGAGCGGGGTCAGGAGGATGTTTCCGATCGGTGACAAGCCTCCCGCCACCAGGACAAACAGGGATAGTCCAGCAGCACACATCGCGCTTCGGCGACGAAAAATGATCAAGATCAGCGTCAGCGCCGCCAGCGAGGCGATGACATTTGAAGGGACAAGAAAGAAGCCAATCAACTTCGAGAACGTAAAGTGCATCGCGACATCCTTTCAAGCCGTCGCGGCGCACCGCCCAAGAGGCTCGCAACGATTCGGACTTTTACGAGAGCTCTCTGGACGCCAAACCGGGGCCGCGAGGATCAATTAATCTATTCAGTTCCGTCAAATGCGCCTTCAGACCAATCAGGAGGGCCGTCAAAATCCAACAGGATCCCCAGATGTGCACTGTGAATGCAATATAGAGAGTAAGGAAAAGCACGATCCCGACGATCGTTGCGAGCTTCTTCTCGGTCGACGTCAGGTTTTGCCCGCGGCTCCCTATTGGAGCGGCCCCCAATAATGAAAGGCCGACCAGCACAGCTCCGGGATAGCCGGATTGGATCGACAGCACGAGCCACAAAGAATCGATGGAATGGTCTATCTCTTCGGGGAGCTGGCCAAACCCAAGCCCGAACCAAGGTGATTGTGACACGTACAGAGTGACCATGTGCCAAGTCCATTCGCGGTAGTAACCGGACTCGGGCGAGAAAGTCAGGTTCGAAATTATGAACCCGACGGGATTATTGCTGATCACGAACGCAGCGCTAACGGCAAGTATACCTATCGCCACCAGAACCAACCAGCGGCCAGCCATACGTGAAAACATCGAATTATAAGCAAGCAGAACGAACCCGATAATCATTACCTGAAGTGGAGCCGACGAAAAGGCCAGGACGGCTCCGAGCCCGCACGCTCCAATGACGAAGAACCGCCCGCGGACAGGGACCGAGGCCGCGATAAGTATGCCGATCGTGCATGTAAAGCCGAACAGAATAGGATGCTCGATTGGTCCCGTCGCCCTCAGCAAGCCGAGGCGATAAGCGTCGTCCCAGGAATCAATGCTATGCATTGGGGCAACTATTGCGGCGGCCAAGTCGTGCGCGAACCGATGGTTGGTTATAGGATCGAGTGCCCCGACGAGCGCAACCACCGCAATTGCCCGGCAGAGCAGATTGGCGAAAGCCAACGCATGACCGCGCTCCGACAACAGGATTCTGGTCCCCATGTAGGCGACGCCAAACTCAAGAATTGTGGGGCCGGCATGATTGAGCGCCGAGACCGGATCGTCAACGTTGGCGGGTCCATAAACCAGCCAAAACCCGGCCAGGAGTACGAGCAGATCTGACAGAACAAATTTGTAACGTCCAGCCGATGCTTTCTGTAGCCCCTTCACAATTAGGACCGGTGCCAGCATCAGACAGAGCAGCCTAACGAACGTCAGCCGCAGCCCAAACATATAAAAGGAAAGCTCCTCGGGCAGGAACAGGCCGACGACAATTGCAGTGACCATGAACGGAAGCGTAGAAGAAGCTTCCCCCGACATCGAGGCAAGTTGCCTGCCTGGAAGATGGGTCAAGACTGCGGACGCCGACGGTCTCATTTCACTCGATATCCGCGGTTAACGGTATCTCCTGGTAGCAGCCAGAATATCACGCGAGCGAGCGACATCGTCAAATCTAATCGGTGCAGGCGCTTAAATAATATCATTAATACAGCTCTCCACCCTACATGGTCGGGCAATGCGTTCGGCGACCGCTTCGAGGTCATTGCCGCAGTGAGCCTGGTAAGCCCAGGCCCGCCGCAACCCACTACGCGACGCCTGACCGATCCTGACGAGAGCAACCGTGGTAGGAGCCCGGCCCGGCCCTTCGGGTTTCCTCGAAAGGACTTGCAGCCCGCGGCCGGATCGGCACGTCCACCGCAACTGTGAGGCCGCAATCGAGCGCTTCTTCAAGCACAGGCAACTGTATGGCGCCCTAGAAGCGCTGTCCGGATCTCAAGAGGGTGTTGCCGCTCTTACGATATCCTCGGCCCGGCGATGGGGTCGTTGACATAACGCCGATCATGTTCGTCAAATCCGCAAAATTATCATGGACATAAGCGTCCACTATCGTGCCTTTGACCTGAGATACACGGAAAAACGTACTCCCCCTAAGTCCGCCGATCGCCGTATTCGAGGCGGTATTATACGCAACTTCCGGCCCATTCATCACTTGCGTCCCGGTCCCAAGCTGCGTTTCGAGGTCAATAAAACTGCTCGGACTCGCCTTGGTCGCAACCATATGAACGTAGGTATTGAATAGGATCTTTATGTTGTTGGCTGTGCCGTCGCCCGCAAATTGTATCGCATCGGCGTGAGCGCCGGCTTCATAGCCCATCGTGTCGAACAGATTGAAGCGCGCATCGATATCTGACGTCGCCAAGTCGATGAAATCGTTTTGCGCGCTATGTAACCAGTTATATCTCCAGGTGGACGTTACGCCGGTCCGTAGAAACGCCAAGCAACCGAAGATCGTTTCTCCTTCGGCGCCCAACCCGTCGATCTCACAATATTTAACTGTCAAGGGGCCAGTGTCTATATCGATACAGAGGTTTTGAAGCCTGGAGTTCGAGATCGTTAGATTAGCATGGCCATTGCTCCTAATTTGCCACCAACCCCCCATCGTAAAATCGTAACCATCGAGGACAACGTTGTCAGCTTCGAGCCGAAGCACGATCGGGTTTGTCCCCGAACGCGAGGCCACATTTGGCTGGATAATTGCCGGATCCTTCAACCTGACACCAGCATTTACGCCCACTCGATAATCCACGCCGGCGACGGGCCAGGGTGGACGGACCGGATACGGCGAAATTCCGTTCAAGCTGGTGAAGTATGTTGGATATTGCGCTACCCCGGCCGGCGCATCTTGGCTGCCAGAATTCAAGCTCAATGGGACAGCCGCTTCATCCGACGACAAGGGTACCGCCGCTCGCACGATTGCAGGGGCAGCGACCAGATTGATCAAACCCGTCAAGACGCTTCGTCTCTTGATACGTGAACAAGCGTCCATAACGTGTCCCTTCAAAGCCAATATTCGCTATCGGGCCAGGCTAGAACGACAACTCGGCGACCAACAGAGTTGGTTTCCGCCTGATCGAAGCCGACAAGTCAAACTTTTGGCGAACGAGAAGCTGCAATAGCTTCTCGGAGCGAGAAAAAACGACCGAACGCAAATCAAATTAAGCCTTGCGGGCCTCACTTTGCGATTTTCCAATCCACTGGCGGCTGCGAAACCTGACCGGCGGTCTGTTGACCAAGCATGATGTACTGCTTGGCCAAGTGATGCTGAAACCCGCCCAAGGAAAGCATATTGATCAGCCTCGCCCGCGGTCCTTGCATTCCGGACATCAGACCTGCGGTCACTGTCAAACTTGCATCATTGAGGAGCTTCACCGCCGTACTTTCCACGAAGAACCTCAGATGCGTACGGTCAAGGATACCGGAATCCTGATAAGTGAAACGTCGCGTCAGCAGCAGGGGCAGCGACACACTCAAATGCGCAATATTCGGCACCGAAACGATGACATGCCCTCCGGGGACCAGAAGGCTTGAGAGCTTTCGAAGCACCCCGACCGAGTCGGTCAGATGTTCCAGCACGTCAAGGAGCAAGATCAGATCGTAAGTTTTCAGTGCGGGCAGGACCTCTTCAATCGGACCGATAAGCGCGACATCCACGTTCCGCGTCAGCTCTTCGCGCAGCTCCGAATTCAGCTCGACTGCGGTAGTCTCTGCACCTGGATTCTGGGCTTTGAGCCACTTGAGTGTGCCCCCCGCTCCCGCGCCCACCTCGAGGATCCGAGTCGGATTAGGTGGCAGTAGCGGTTCGATCTCGCGCCGAACAAAATGATAGTAATTCATGTTTCAAACTCGCCTTACGAGGGCGCCACTATTAATGCCCACCGCTTTGCCCCTGCTGCGAGCGCCTCACATAGGTCGCGCTTATGCCTCGCACCAACCAATTGGCCACGGCCCCTTTTTGCGCGAGAGCTCTCTCTTCCACGAAATGCCACGAAGCAATGGCCAGGACTATCGTTATCGGCATGGACATCGCGACCATCATGACCGGGGTACTCTTGACGTAAAGAGACGCAACGATTTGCTCGACTGGAAAAGCGTAAATATACATGCCGTAGGAGTAATCGCCTAATCGGTTATATGCAAACAATAGTCGGCACCTCAGAAAGCCGACGTAGAAGATAGTGTACGACCACCATACAACAAACAACTCGTGAAACCACGGCCGGCCGTATGAGATAGCTGTAGCCAATGCCAGTAAAATGACGAAGGGAAGCCGCAGCTGCAATCGGTCACGGAATTGGAAGATCGTCATGCCCACGACGAAGGGCAAGGACAGCAAATGAAGATTTCGAAGGATGGTGATGTGCGGGTAGTCTTCCCGAATTAATGGGAGGCTCCCAATATACCAGAAGGCATACACGGCCAAAAAAAGTGCGTAGCGGCGCCAATTCGAGGTCAGACCGGCGAGACCCACCACCGCGAGCATGACGTAGCAAAGCACTTCGTAAACAAGTGTCCAAAGCGACCCATTGATCGCCAAGGGATACGGATTGTCTACAAATACGCCAGGCAAACCGAACTGCATTGGCCAGAGGGCAAGATTTCTCGGTATGTACAGAAAGGTCTCTTGGTTCAACAAATAGCGAGGCAATTCAATTTTGGTGGTTGCTGGACCGAGCACGAGCGCGGTGAGTACCAGCACGCAAAGCAACCCCGGGTATATTCTCAACGCCCTCGCGGTTGCGAAGTGCACCAAGCTCCGCCGGTTGTGGAAGCTCAGGGAAATAAAGTAACCGGAAATAGCAAAAAACGTCAGTACGGCGAGCGTGCCTAACGTCATCCCTATGGCTGGCTCGAGAGGCTCGAGCGTCCCGAAACCGAACGAGAGTGGATAGGCGTGCGAGATCAAAACCGCGCCAGCGGCGATCATTCTCAGGAGGTTGAAGCTATTGTCCCTGCCTTCGGTGACGCTTGACTGCAACAACATCGATTGATGGCCTCTGATGGTACCTTACCCGGAGGACCGATCGTCTGCAAAGATTCGGGCGTCGAATGCTTAACCCAAATCCGATCCTCTATGTCTGAATAGACCGGCGCCGTACGAGCCAGCCGCTAATCGCATTAGAAAGCGCTTCGCGAAGGCTACGGTTGGTGTACAGCTCCAACCAGACTTGCGAAACAATGAGCCCGAGCCCCAGCAGAAAGAGCATTCCGCGGGCTGGCCAAGTCGGAGCCGGATCGAGCGCAAGAAGAGCAGCAAGCGTCGCAGGCACGAAGATCGCTGATATCACGTCCCGCACGACAACCGCCGGCTCTCGCGGAAATTGCTTATCGCCCAGTGACGTAAAGAAGACCAGGAAAGAGATGAACTCTCCGATCGCTATTCCCACGAGCATGGATTCCAGACGCGGCCAAATCGCTATGCAGCCTGCAGCGATCAACAATCCGAAGCCAGATGACAAGTTCAAGACCGCGAGCTGCTTCGTACGGCCACTCGCCAAGAGGAGCGAGGTTGGCGCCCCGGAGCGCTGAAGTCTCAGGCAGGCAATCAGCACGAAGAGAACGTGAGCCGGCGCGCTGATCGCAAACGACTTGCCGTATATGAGCGGAATGATCCCGTCGAGAGTCAGCACCATCCAGAGCGCGTAAAGACTTGTTAAAACTGAATAGACGCCCTGGAGGATACGATAGCGTTCCCGCCGGCGCGCCGCGTCAGGATTATCAGCCAGCAAGAATGAAAAGCCAGGGCCGCTCAGAACGTTCACGATCAAGTGCGTCGGAATCACGCTCATACTGAACATGACGGCGTAAGTTCCCAACTCCCTCACACCGAACCAATATCCGACCAGGACGCGGTCGAGTTGGGACATGATGGCGAGACCAATCCCATTGAGCGTCAAAGGGAGTCCAAACGCGAGAGCTTGCCGTAGCTTGGCCTTGTTATAGCGAACCCGGTATGGAGAGCGGGCAAGCATATGAGAGAAGCCGACATAGACGATCCATTGGAACGCCATACTCACGATGATCGCCCAATGATTGCGCAGCGTTGTTGCAGCGAAAAGCAGCACGACGACCGAGGTCAGGTTGGCAACGACCTGGGCAATGGTGTCCGGCCCATAATTATAGGTCCGCTGAATTTGTTTAATACCCAAGTGACCAAACGCTCCGATTATCGAAATGCAGGCTGCCCAGGCAAAGCTCGATGAGAAATCGGGCACTCCGAACAGGCGAGCGGATAACGGCGAGCAGACCACGAGCAAAATTGCAAGCAATACGCCATTGGTTAAAGACAACAAGTGCGCTGCCGCCAGCGCTCGCGCCGATCCATCGATCATGACGAACCGGTCCAGCGCAACGTCGGTCGCAAGACTGCCAAGACTCAAGACGACGCCGATCGCGATTGCCGTTCCGAACTCGTCTGGCGCAAGCAATCTCGACAGTATGATATTGCCCGCAAACCGCGAGCCGAACACGACCAGCGGCGCCAAGCCACCGACGAAGACACGTTCCGTCCACGTCCTAAGCAGTGTCACGCTCGTCTTTCCATACCGTGCGATCCGATGCGCGGTGAACTCTAGATTTCACCGAGACACGCCCGAGCCCCTATCAGGCATATCCTGCCAAATTCCGCGCATATCGATCACTGCGAGGTGGCGTCGCTCGGCGATGGGAACGAGCTTGAAATCGTCGTGGTCGACCAGGACGAGCGCTATGTCGCACGTCTTGATGGCTTCATTGAGGTCGGTCAGCGTGGCGCCGTGTTTAGAGATACTCGCGGGCAGCTCCCGAATATTCGGTTCGACGATTTTCACACGATCTCCATAACGCTCGGCAAGCTGATGCGCCACTTCCAGGGCCGGACTTTCCCTGAGATCGTCTACGTTCGCCTTGAATGCCAAACCGCAACACGCCACGTTTGCGTAAGGATGCTCTTCGATCAGGGCGATGGCTCGGTCCACGGTCCACGAGATCTTTGAATCGTTGACTTCACGGCTCGTTCTAATGAGGCGCGCGAGATCGGGGGCCGAGTCGACGATAAACCACGGATCGATCGCGATGCAGTGCCCGCCAACCCCAGGACCCGGGCGCAAGACATTAACGCGGGGATGCCGATTGGCGAGATCGATGACCTCCCAAACATTGATTTTGTAGCGATCACAGATGAGGGAGAGCTCGTTTGCGAACGCAATGTTCGTATCGCGGAACGCGTTTTCAGTCAGCTTGACCATTTCCGCGGCACGGGCACTGGTCGGAACGCACGCGCCTCTCACAAACGTTTTGTAGAATCGCTGCGCTCTTCGGGCGCAATGAGGAGTCACGCCTCCGATGCATCGATCATTATGGACCAGTTCGGTCAGGATTCTTCCGGGCAAGACGCGCTCCGGGCAATAGGCCACCGAGATTGCCTGTCCGTCCCCATCGGCCAAACCGATTTTCAGGTCAGGCCGAAGATCGGTGATCCGCTTTGCAATCGCCTCGGTTGTCCCGATCGGCACGGTTGATTCCAGGATCACAAGATTGCCGGGGCGTATGACTCCGGCGATGCTTTCCACGGCACTCATCACGCTTTTGAGGTCCGCCCGCTTTTCCTCATCGATGGGCGTGGGGACCGCGATTATGAAGACGTCTGCGTTTTGCGGATCTGTCGCGACCTTAAGCGATCCCGCAGTCACGACCTTCTGAACTAGACCTTCCAGGTCGGGCTCTGCGATGTGGATCGAACCCGAGGCGACCGTCTTAACCACGCGCTCGTTGACGTCGACCCCGACGACCTGCATGCCACGGCTCGCAATGACAGCGGCCGTAGGCAAACCGATGTATCCCAACCCGACGACGACAATATTCTGAAACTCAGCCATTTAGCATTACCTTCACAATTCGCGTGCTGGCGTGACCATCGCCGAACGGATTATGCGCACGCGACATTTCCGAATAGCGGGACGGATCATCAAGCAGTGAGAATGTCTCGGCGACAATCCGGTCCCGGCTGGTACCGACCAGCCGGGCGGTCCCGGCCAGGACACCCTCAGGCCGCTCCGTGTTGTCGCGCATGACAAGGACCGGCTTTCCGAGCGAGGGGGCCTCCTCCTGGATACCACCGGAATCTGTCAACACTATATGAGCCATGGAAAGCAGGCCGACAAAGTCGGCGTACTCCTGCGGCTCAATGATTTCGGCGCGTGGATGCCCCGACAATCGGCCCTGCAGAACGTTTCGAACATTCGGATTGAGATGCATGGGTAGAACGAGCATCACGTCTTCTCGCTCGAGAATCCGCTCAAGAGCATCAGCAATGCAATCCATACCCTGGCCAAAATTCTCGCGCCGGTGCGTGGTCACGAGAACGATCCGTCGGCTGCCCTGCCGCTTCTTGAGATTGTCCCAACGTCGCGACAGTTTCGCATCGGCCTCGACGAATGACTTGGTCGCCACCAGCGCATCGACGATAGTATTGCCGGTGACGTAGATCCTGTCCGCAGGAATATTCTCCTTGAGCAACACGTCGGCAGCGAGCTGAGTCGGAGCGAAGTGCTGATCCGCGATTGTTCCGATGATCTTTCGGTTCACCTCTTCCGGCCAAGGAGCATAAATGTTGCCGCTGCGAAGACCCGCTTCGACGTGCGAAACTGGAATGCGCCGATAGTAGGCCGCCAGAGAACCCATCATTGCGGTGGCCGTATCCCCCTGCACGACCACTCGATCGGGGCGGACCCGGTCGAGCGCCTCGCCAACGGACAGCAAGATCCGGCTGCTCAACTCGTCCAGGGTCTGATTTTTCTTCATCAGATCGAGGTCGATGTCGGGAACGATCTTCACGAGCCGCAACACCTGGTCCAGCATCTCACGATGCTGGGCAGTCACGCACACCGTCACGTCGATCGCGTCGAGGGCCTGAAGCTCCTTTACGACTGGAAAGAGTTTGATCGCCTCGGGCCGCGTCCCAAACAAGACAAATATTCGCTTCGTCACGCGTCACGCCTCCTCAACCCGAACGAGACAGTCGACGGGGACCAATGCTTTGCTGAGTGAGAAAAGCGCGAACGAGTATTGCCGCAAACATGATGTTGGTCTTGGTGTATCGCCACCACATTCGACGCGGCTCCTGATAGACCCGATAAAGCCATTCAAGTCCCATCGACTGCATTAGAGGCGGGGCTCGCCGCACGTGTCCGGCGATGACGTCGAGCGAGCCCCCGACGCCCATGATAAACGGCACAAGCAGACGGTCCTTATGGGCGGAAAGGAACCGCTCCTTGCGAGGCGTCGGCATAGCAATGAAAAGGCAGTCGGCCTTGCTATTGATAATTTGCTGGACGACCTCTTCCTCTTGATCGGCACGAAAGTAGCCGTCTCTCAAGCCGGCGATCTGGATCGACGGGAATTGCTTCTCAATGACGCTGGCAGCCCGATGCAAGACGTCGGGCGTCGCCCCCAAAAGGAATGGCCGGAACCCGTCACGCGCACAAACCGAGAGCACCTGCCAGCATAAATCAATGCCGGTGACACGTTCCTGGACAGGCACCCCGAGCATCCGAAGCGCAAGGACGATGCCCATACCGTCGATGCCGATGAGGTCGCTGCCCAGCACGTCTGAGCGGAGGACGTTATCCGAGCGCATATTTACGAATTTTGCGACGTTCAACGCGACATGATGGAGGCGGCGCCGATCGCGCATTGCGACCTGAGCTCGCTCAACGGTTTCGGTCATGGTCAAAATGTCGACGGAACATCCCAGCAGATCTGCCCGCATGCTAGGCTCCTAAATCGATTAAAACGCGCCCTCGGCGCAGGAACTGATTTCAATAATAATCTATGCCTATCTATTTAATTATATTATTATCTTGTCAACAGCGATAATAATTTTTCGGTTAAAATTGATGACGGGCTTTGAATGCCCCCTTTTGGATGATATGCTTAAAGAAAGCAGACAATGAAGCCGACTAAGCCCTCTATCTCCGTCATCATTCCTCACCTGAACCAGCCCGACCAATTGGCGGCATGTCTTGCAAGCCTGAGCGCGCAAAGCCTGGATCGCACCTCATTCGAAATCATCGTGATCGACAACGGCTCCGCCTCGCTTCCCTGGCAGGTCATCGATCGATATCCGGGAACTCTTCTTCTGCAAGAAGCCAAACCCGGACCTGGACCGGCTCGCAATAAGGGGGTTGAAGCCGCCAGCGGCGAGATACTTGCTTTCATTGACGCTGATTGCCGTGCGCACGCGGATTGGCTCAAGTGTGCCGTTGAGGCCTTGGATCGAGCGCCGGCAAAAACAATTCTAGGCGGCGACGTGAAGATATGGCGCGAGCCCAATCTGCCGATCACCGCCCTCGAAGCGTACGAAAGCGTGTTCGCGTACCGTTTCAAGCTCTACATCGAGCAGCACGGGTTTTGCGGTACTGGCAATCTGGTCGTCAGAAGATCGGATTTTGAGCGGATCGGCCCGTTTCGTGGAATTGATATTGCTGAAGATATTGACTGGGGACAGCGCGCCTGCGCGGCCGACTACAAGTTCAATTACGTTCCCGGCATGGTTGTCTTTCATCCTGCCCGAGAAACTCTGCACGAACTGCTTGTCAAGTGGGATCGGCATATCCAGCACGCGGTAAATGCTGGAAGTCACACCGCAAAATGGCAAGCTCGATGGCTGGTGCGAGCAGCAGCCGTGCTGCTCTCGCCCGCCTTCGATTGGATCAAGATTTTTGCCAGCGACCGTGTCGACGGTGCAATACCGAAGGCGAAGGCCCTAATGGTGCTGGTAATCGTGCGGGCATATCGCGCGTACAAGATGGTCCACCTGCTGGTTTCGCGCAGGGAGGTCCAATGGAATCGCAAGCCGCACCCCGGCTAGTACCGGGGCGACAGGCAAATTAAGTCTGGTTCGCCTGCGTGAAAGCTGCGTGATGCGTCAATTCCGGCAGGTCTGAACGACTTCCGAACGACCAGAGGATCCACCCGAGCTCGTAGCTTCGACACTCGAGGCGAAGCTCAATTGCTGCAGGATCGACCAACGAAGCGTCGCGCTGAAGTAACGCATTGCCAATAGCACGCATGACTCTCGGCCTCTTTGACTTCAGTTCCCCTCGTCGAACTTGCGAGCGGATACTCAGGTGCAGGTCGGGCACAAGCATCGACTTGGAGAGCTGATTTTGGCCCAGGACCCACCGAAACCCCTTGCAGATCGCATCGCGAGCCTCTGATAGCCCGTGTCGCTCGGCCATTTCAAGAAACGCCGGAGCCATACCGTATTGGTGAACCGAGTACACCTCGTAGAAGTCGAGCACCCGTCCACTTGCAGCATCGAAGAACCACGGCCATTCGCCGCCGGGCCCCTGAAGTCCGATCAGCTTTCGGGTGGTCGCATTGGCAATCTCGATGAACCGGCTATCATTTGTCAGCTCACCATAAGTGTAGCAAGCAAGAAGCAAATAGGTTTGGGTCGCAAAAGACGCAAACCGACGCCTTGGTCCCTGGGCCGCGTCGAAAAACAGACTCGATGGCGAATGGTATTGATCGAGCAAAAACTGAACCAGCTCAGCAGCCTTCGGCGTCCACTTTCTATCGGTCTTCGCCTGCGCCACAACACCGGCGGTGATCATACCGAGATCTTGCGCTCGAAAGGTCCGCCACTGGTTCCGGTCAGCAAGGAGCCCCTCAATATGGCGAAGAATTTCGTCGGGCAACGTCACGCCCAGTTCCGCTGAAGTCCAGAGTGCCACTCCGAACGCGTATTTGGAAACTGGGAGCGCCTTCAACTGCCGCGCATTATGCAAGAAGATCTCGCGCAGGTTAACGTGAGCCGGGACTGACGGCACTCGCGTCATCCCCAGGAGCACATTGAGAGTATAGAATACATCACTTGGAGGAACCGATTCATTTGGCTCGCGGCGCCCGTCCAAATGATAGATATGAGACCAGCGACCGCTTTCGCCGAGCCAGCATCGATCCAGACCCTTCAGGGCGTAATCCACCAGCGGAGAATTTGCCGGTGTCAGAACATCTCGGACATTCATAATGGATCCGCTAAAAATTAACGATATTGATTGAGTCGACCTCTTGCGCATCGATTATTTAGCCGACTTGTCCGAAAACGCAAATCAAGCGAGTGAGTTTACTTAGACATCGTAAGTGCTCAGGCTTGTATCGGCGCCCCCTCTTCTGGCGCGGTACGCACAGAAGCCGGATCGTCGTGATGTGGCAACGGAAGGGCAGGTCCCGAACGCTCGTTTACCAGTACTGCAGCAAGTGCGACGCGTTGATTGTCCACTGCACGGCTCGGTCTTACAAAGCCCGTTCAACCCCTCGCGGAATGCTGCGAAGAGTGCGGAACAGGAGTTACATGTTGCAGTTCGGTGAAGGATCTCTTTAATTCTGATGGGCCAGACGCCCGAATGTGTCCCATCCGGCGTTCCCGCGCTTCAGCTTGCATTGGCTCTAACGTATCGATTTGTTCTCCGCAGGATTTTTTTGAGTGAAGGTAAATGACCCTGGATCAGCACCGCATTGCGATCATTATCGTAGGCTTCCGCAATCCTGAAGACGTACGGGCTTGCCTCGCCGCGCTATCGCGCTCGACACCTGAACCGCACTTTGACGTTTTCATTTGCGAGAACGGCGGGGATCGAGCATTTGCTCTATTGTGCGATACACTGATCGGGCCGGGGGCGCCGTGCACCAGGGGCTCGGATGCGCCCCCAGAAGCGCCGGCGGCCGTTTCGTCCCGACAGATTGATGTCGCCCGGTTTGCGCTCAAGGGGCGCAACACACGTGTGTGGGTTGGCTGCGCAACGCAAAACTTGGGGTACGCTGGAGGCACCAACTTCTGGATTCATCGCGTGTTACCAAACCCAGAATGGGACGGAGTGTGGGTGCTCAATCCAGACTCAGAACCTGAACCAGACGCACTAAAGGCTCTGGTGGAGCGCTCTTCGGCTGGCAACAAGGGAATGGTAGGCAGCACAATCGTGCCCAATGTCCACAGTACGTATGTTCATTGCCGCGCCGGTCATCGATGGCGGAAGTTTCGAGCAGATCTCGAGTTGATCGGCCTCGGAGAGTCCGTCAACGCTCCCGTGGACCTCAAGTCGATAGAGGCTGACCTCGACTGCATCGCCGGCGGATCGATGTACGTCACGAGGCGCTGCCTCGAGGATATTGGCCCCATGGATGAGCGCTTCTTCCTCTTCTACGAAGACGCCGATTGGTCTCAGCGAGCAAAAAAGCACGGCCTTGGATACGCGCCGGATTCGATCGTACCGCATAAAGGGGGTACGACAATCGGATCGGCCCGTCGTCGAGCACAAAGATCCTATCTTTCGGTCTACCTTGAAAGCCGTAATAATCTAACTTTCGTCCGGATGCACTGGCCTCGCTACGTGTTGCTGGCGGGGCTGTTCGGTTGCATCCACGCGACGATGTACCTCTTCGCGCGCTCGCCAAGAAATTTTCAAGCAGCTGCGAAGGGCTTGTTCGCGGGGATACGAGGCGAAACAGGCCAGCCGCAATTTCACGACCATTGAATATGATCGCCGTGCTCGCTGCGGCGATATAGGAGGGGACGGGTTCCGCCCCTTCAACGCGACGTGGCTTGGTCGCGTGCCGCCCCGACCTTCATTGATCCCAAGAAGCGCTTGAGCGGGGTTGTGAATCTCGTCCAGTGATAGGCGCCGTTGAACTTCAAGAAGAACTCCAGCGGGCCGTCGGACGGATCCACCTTCGTCCGTCCACGCAACAGATCAGGAGCGGTTGTATCGATCTCCTGCGAAGATATTGAATACACGGCTTCATAGCCTGCCGCCCTGCAATCGGCGAGCATACCAACGTCATACTCTCCGTAGGGAAATGAGAAATCAAGAATCGGCCCCTTGTTCAATTGCATCAATCGAGCCTTCGAGTCCTCGAGCTCCTCACGCAACTGCTTCGGGCTGAGAGACGGCATTGACGGGTGGCTTATCGTATGTGACCCGAGCGAGACTAGCGAGGCACTGAGGGCCTGCAATTGTTCGCGGGACATGACCACTTCCAAGCGCTCCGAACTTCCGCCGGCACCGGTTGCGCCTTCGATCTCGTTCATAACCCATCCCGGCGCGCGCCCAAGCCAGCCTACGGGCACGAATATTGTGGAGTGGAATGCATACCGAGCAAGCTCGGGAAGGGCATTTTGAGCAACGCTGACGAACGCGTCGTCGAACGTGATTGCAACACATTTCTTCCCTTCAGGGAGCGGGCCGCGGTGCGAGGCCGGCACCACCTGGGCTCCGCGATGAAGAGCTTCCATCTGACGCGCGAAAGCCGACCGATCTTCAGCCGAGATACCGTGATAGTAAAGCACGGTAAGGCGTTGCGCGGACGACTGCCCCAAGATGAAGCGCAAGATCGCGCGACCAGCAAAATAAGTCAGACTGATCAGGATCTTCACGTAGCGGCGCAATTCTATCGCTCTCATCGTGCAGTACTTGGGAAATGACGAAAGGTCATGTTGCTCCATATCAATAGACCAGTAAAAACATTACTCCAAACCCGCTCAGAATTAGGCTCCGAGTCGAGAAAATAGGGCAAGCTGCTCCGGAACGAAGCTTTATCGCTCTTTCAGCCGGGCTCGCCGGAGGGGCGTTTGGGCCGAAGCATCGGACGCTCATAGGCTCCTCAGGTCGGCTCGAGGGAGCGCAGCATGCTCCATGGCAATTTGTCAGTCTCACAAGAGGCAGCGATAGCGAGGACGGGGGGAACGCGCGACACGAATCCGAGTTCGCGGAGGAACCTGAACCAAATATAGTTCACAACCGTCAGGTAGACGGGTTGGTCCGCATAGACCACTCTTCTAAACACATAATACGTACGACCGTTCGGCTCGTTCAACCTGCGAACGAGATCCGCCTCGTGGCCGAGCGGCGAGATCCTGGCTACGCGCATATGGCACGAGGGTGATCTCGCATCCACGATATGCATGTATTCCAGATTCTCGTTGCTGACCGTGACCTCAAACTTCTGCTCGGCGAGAAACGCGGCAATCGCATTTTGTATCTCCACCGGATCCTCCGGCTTCAACATCAATTTCCACCCGATTGTCAGCGGGATCAATACGATGAGCATGCACTTAAGCGCGGGAGAATATGTCACGTCTAAGGCCTAGCATGCTGATCGCAGCGACGACGATTAAAATAACGACATTCACAACCAGCTCGGATAGCGGGCTGTGAAGCATCGAGTAATGCGCATAACTCAACCCCATGAGGCTCATGCGAAGGACGTTCACCGCAACGACGCATGCGCATACAATCCCGCACCACAGGATATCTTGCGCGCGCCTTCTGTGGCCGGCCATTTCGCTGATCGTGATCCAACACAACAGGCCAAGCGATACATTTGCAAGCGACGAGCACGACGGGAAGATAGCGAGTGTTCCTGAGTGATCGGCAAATTCGACCATATTGGCGTGCCGATCCGTTCCCAGCATCCATCCGACAAGCAACGCATCGATTGCCAGCACATATTTTGCGAACAGATCAAAGATGAGGCGACTCCACAGCATAGGAACCGTGGTGGCCAGGAGAATGACTGCCCCGCGATGCAACGATCGAGATCCCTGCTGGCTCGACAACACGTAGAGGCTCAGCATGGCAACAGCGATCCAACTTGCCGCGCCAATGGGAAGCGCGATGGCCAGCAAGAGAAGGACCGCAAGGGCGACGTCGACGGGACGCACCAGTTCAGTTCTGTCGGATAGGACCAGCGAAATGCCTGCAAAGCATGCGGCAACAACCACGGCGCTGACGTCGAACGTGCCCAGAACGGCATTCTGCCATCCAATCCGATGCACCGACGAAATGGCTTTCGCGGCCAAGCCATTAACGCAACCGATTATGAATACACCTGCATAGAGCTCGCCGCGGGTCGGGCGAGATCTCAAGATAGCGGTCAGACCTCTAGCCATGTCGTTCGATGACTTGCTTCTTTGACTTCAAATTCCAGGCGCGCCCCGGTTATAACGGATCCAGCTTCGGAGCGACGATTGGGAACCAAGGCCGAACTCTAGAATAGCGGGAAGACCGACTTCAGAACAATGAAATTAAATAGCGACAAAAAAGCAAACAACCGCCATGGGACGCCGGGTAGATTGATTTGATTGTCTTTTTCCAGTAAAATAATTTACCATAGCAATACTATTTAATTAAATTCGGGAATGTCCTATGATTATTTCGAGGCTTGGCGGACGCGTTCCGGGACGCGGACAGTTTAGGTAGACGAACACTTTGTACGGTTGCGAGATACCGGGAGGCGATTTGTGTCATTGATAGAAGGGTTGCCAAATCCATCGAAGGAATATCGCCCCGACATTTGGGGCAGCTTGCCCGACAAGGAGCGAGCGAAACTGCGGGCGTGGAATGACACTCGTGCTGATTTCCCGCAAGTTTGCGCGCAAGAATTGTTCGAGGCTCAAGTCGAGCACACACCGGATGCAATTGCGGTGAAATTCGGAGAACGCCGCTTAAGCTATCGCGATCTAAACGAGCGAGCTAATAGCGTCGCTCATTATCTCCGCAAGCGTGGAGTTGGTCCCAACACGCTAGTGGGTGTGTGCTTTGAGCGCTCTCCCGAACTGGTTGTGGCTTTGTTGGCCGTCTGGAAAGCAGGCGGCGCATACGTTCCGCTCGATCCAGCCTATCCAAAGGAGCGGTTGTCCTTCATGATCGAGGACGCGAACCCGCTGGTCCTTCTAACGCAAAAAGGCTGCCTGTCGCTCTTATCGACGCCCGCAGACAAGACCATTTGCCTGGACGTCGATTCGCCAATTTTGAGCGGCGAGTCCAAGTCCAATCCCTCGTCGGCGACTGCCCCTTCAAATTTGGCCTATGTCATGTACACGTCCGGCTCGACGGGTAGGCCCAAGGGGGCGATGATCTTGCATAGGGGTTTGGTCAACTACCTGTGGTGGGCGATCAAGACTTACCCTGTGGCAGCCGGGCTTGCCGTTCCGGTCCACACATCGATCTCGTTCGATTTGACGGTCACTAGTCTCTACACCACCCTATTGGGCGGCGGGACCGTTGAACTTTTGCCAGAGGATGTCGGTGCTCAAGAGCTCCTGGCCGCCCTCAAGGCCCCCGGAAAGCGAGGTCTCGTCAAGATCACGCCCGCGCATCTCGAGTTGCTTAACGCGCAAATCGCGCCCGAGCAGGCCGCAGATGCAGCTAGTGCATTTGTGATCGGCGGCGAAAACCTCGTTGCCGAAACACTCCGCCTCTGGCGCGAACATGCCCCTGCCACGCGTTTGTTCAATGAATATGGTCCGACCGAAACGGTCGTTGGCTGCTGCGTGCATGAGGTTCAGATTGATGATCCGACAAGTGGCTCCGTCTGCATCGGACGCCCCATCGCCAACACACAGCTTTACGTCCTTGACGAGAACATGACGCCGGTCGCGCCTGGCGTGGCGGGAGAGCTGTTTATCGGTGGGACTGGCGTTGGCCTCGGTTATTTGAACCGGCCCGAATTGACCGCAGAACGGTTCCTGTCGGACCCATTCAGCACGGAGACAGACGCGCGTCTTTATCGAAGCGGAGATCTGGCTCGTTTTCGCAACGACGGCGTCCTGGAGTATCTCGGCCGAGCGGATGATCAAGTGAAAATTCGCGGCTACCGCATCGAGCTCGGTGAGATCGAAGCCAATCTCGCGGCTGAACCTAGCGTGCAAGCGTGCGCTGTGATTGCTCGCGAGGACGAGCCCGGGAACCGTCAGCTAGTAGGATACATCGTCCCGCGCAACGGTGCGTTGGACACCAACGAGCTAAAGGAATCGTTGGGGACCCGCCTACCCGAATATATGGTCCCTTCACAATTCGTGCTGCTTGATGCCCTCCCGCTCACCCAGAACGGGAAGATCGACCGAAAGGCTCTCCCGGCACCTGCTGATGCCAGCAGGGGCGAGGGCGGCCCCCCGCGAACCGAGACTCAAAAGGCCATCGCCACTGTCTGGTGCGAACTCTTACGGACAGAAGGAATCGGCATTCAGGATGACTTCTTCGATCTTGGCGGGCAGTCGATGACAGCCGTAGGCCTTGTTACGAGACTGCGCGCGCTCTTCAATATCAATCTCGAGATTGCTGTTTTGTTCGAGCGACCGACAATCGCCGGGCTTGCCGAGGCGATCGATATGCTCGTGATCACCAACCAGAGTACCAGTTCTTCTTCAGGCGCACGGGAAGAGTTCAATCTGTGATGGATGATGCAGCCCTCCTTTCGACGCTTCGCGCCCGCGACGTCCGCCTGTGGATCGAGGATTCACATTTGAAGTGCAGCGCCCCCGTAGGGGCGTTGGATGCAGAGCTAAAGCACGCACTTGCCAGCCGCAAGCAAGCGATCATGGCAATTCTCCGGCAAGCGGAGGCCCGCAATGTCGAACGGGCCTCGATCGTCCCTATCAAGCCAGACGGATCGAGGCCTCCGATATTTGCAGTTTCCGGCCACGGCGGAGACATCTTTTGTATGCTCCCGTTGGCGCGACACCTGCACGCGGAGCAGCCGATGATCGGCATTCAACCGCCTGGTCTCGATGGCAGTGAGCCGCTCTCAACGGTCCAAGACCTCGCACGCTATGAAGTCCAGCAAATACGCAAGTACCGTCCGGAAGGCCCCTACCTGATTTCAGGGCACTGTGCAGGAGGAGCTTTAGCCTTCGAGGTCGCACAGCAGCTCACAGCGATGAGGCAGAAAGTTGCCCTGCTTGCGCTCATAGGCAGTGCGTATCCGACGATGTTCAATCCAACATCGCTGTTGCTTGTACGCCTGTCCAGCTATTTAAAAGTGCTGACCCCGAGCGCGTTCAAACGTCGCCTTCAACTGAGGCAGGAACGACAGAAGGGCGCGGAGCTCGTCGGCGCCAGCAACCTCGCCGCCAGGAGCCGGGTCGAGAACGCGACAGTTGCGGCAGTCTACAACTATACGCCACAAGTCTATGACGGTCATGTCGACCTCTTTATTACAGCCGACTGGTGGCATCGCGCACACCTTTGGAAGCCGCTCGCTCGCTCGGTGAGCGAACACCACCTTGAGAGATTTGAGGTCAATGACCTATTGATCGGCGAGCACGTCGGCGTCCTCGCCGCAGCACTGCAAGAACGGCTGAACCAGATCGGCGTCTGAGGCGCCGATCCGCGCTTGGCTGCGAGAAGCCACCAAGATCCGGAATTCCCTTGCCGGTCCCAATTGCAAGAACTACAGCCAACGGTGACACCAGGTAACGATGATTGTGATGTGCAGCCCACCTGCTACCGTATCGGAGTGCCTAAGTTGGCTCAGAGCGAGGAGCCGATCATTTCCTTCAAAACCTCGTTCGCGCCGCCGTATATGCGCTGGACCCGGCTGTCGGTCCACAAGCGCGCAATTGCGGATTCCTGCATGTAGCCATATCCGCCGTGCAGCTGGACGCATTCCTCGACGATCCGACACTGGCTATCGGTGAGCCAGTATTTGGCCATCGCCGCGGTAACAGCATCTAACTGACCATGGATGAACTGCTGGATGCAATTATCCACGAACACTCGACCGACATGCGCCTCAGTTCTGCATTCGGCGAGCTTGAAGCGCGTGTTCTGCAGGTCCAGCAGGGGTCTGCCGAATGCCTTGCGGTCCTTTACGTAAGCGGTAGTGATTTCGATCGCGCGCTCCGCTGCCGCGACTGCGCTCAGTCCGATCGACAGCCGCTCGTATCGAAACTGATCCATCATTTGAAACAGGCCGCGCCCTTCGCTCGCGCCAAGCAGGTTTCCAACGGGGACACGCACCCCGTCGAAAAACAGTTCACAGGTGTCCTGAGCGTGGCGACCGACTTTTTCGAGGGGTTGGCCTACCCGGTAGCCTGGGAGATCTTTCGTTTCAATCACAAGCAGTGAGAGGGCCCTCGGCCCGGATAATCGAGGATCAGTACGGACGGAAAGACAAACAAGGCCGGCCTGCCAGCCGTTTGTGATGAACGTCTTCGAGCCGTTGATCACATAATGCTCACCATCTTTTCGTGCCGTGGTTCTGGTGCCCTGGAGATCAGATCCCGAATTGGGTTCTGTCAATCCGACCGCACCGACCAGTTCGCCAGCGGCCATTCGTGGCAGCCAACGAAGTTTCTGCTCTTCGCTTCCATAGGCAAGAATATAATGTGCAACTATGCTCTGAATGTTGAAGCCGAAGTGGACCCCGCTCCGGGCCAGCTCTTCGATGATAACGGCCTCATAGGCGAAGGTCCCACCTCCCCCGCCATACTTCTCGGGCACGTCCGGAAGTAACAAACCAACCTGACCTGCCTTGAGCCAGGCCGAAGCGTCAGGGTAGCCTCGCTCGGACCAACGCGCATGGTTTGGGACAAGCTCCGCTTCGATAAATTGTCGAACCGAGTTCTGAAATATTCTTGTCTCATCGCTCATCCAAGGCGACTCAGCACGTGCCGGCATCATTTTCTCATCTCACATTCGGGTCGCACACCCGACGTTGCAGCATCGGCTGAGCGTTTGGCAAGAGCCGCAGGCGGCATTTATTGAATGGATCAAGGTAGATAGTAAAGGCGGAGAGAGATCAAATTTCAGAGCAATGCACTTTTTGTGACATGATGATTGGCCGAGGAATTCGCATGAAAATCTACGTTGACCGGCATGCGGTTCATCAAGCAAGACAACCGCCCTCATTGGGCCGAGGCGCGTTGCGTCGCGTGAATGGCCCTTGGGCATCCGACCGACGGCCATGGCATTCAGCAGACCGCCGATTTGGTAAGCCGGAGCTGCCATTTCGGCCTCCTGCGAGGCCGAGATAGGCGTCTCCCGGCGACCGACTTCGGCAAGGGACCTTGGCCGAGATTGGTCCTATCGTCGAAGAAGTGGCAGTGCGCCCCCTCTTCTCCCGCGGCAGTTACAAGCGGTCCGGTCACATTAGAATGCTCCGAAAACGGAACGCACCGCAAAATAAATGATATTGTAAATCTTTCTATTTTATATAATAACGTCTTTTAATTTAATGCGGCCTGTTTTTACTTTCTCAACTGGATAGTGGATTTCAGACCCCACGCGGGCATTTATATAACGGAGTAATCACATTGTGCGGTTTCGTTGGCATTTTCGAATTTAAGGACCCCCTCGAAACAGCGCGTCATCGCGCTTTGGAAATGTCCAAGATGATCAGACATCGCGGACCCGACTGGAGCGGCGTCTATGCGAACGAAGGCGCAGTGCTCGCCCATGAACGACTTTCAATCGTCGACGTGGAGCACGGGGCCCAGCCCCTGATAGACGATATGACTAGTCGGGCGCTGGCTGTAAATGGCGAGATCTATAACCATGTCGCGCTGCGTGAAAAACTGAAGCAACATCACGCCTGGAAAACGAAATCAGACTGCGAGGTCATTCTCTATCTTTATGACGAATATGGCCCCGCTGTCTGCAACATGCTCAGCGGGATTTTCGCGTTCGCTCTGTTCGACGAAAAGAAGCGTGAGTTTTTCGTTGCACGAGACCACATCGGCATCATTCCACTTTACATCGGGTGGGACCGCGACGGCGCAACTTACGTCGCAAGCGAGATGAAGGCCCTGGACGCCGCCTGCGAAACGATTCAGGAGTTTCCGCCAGGTCATTACTATACCGGGCGGGACAGGACTTTCGTCAAATGGTATAATCCATCCTGGGAGCACCAGGCGCCCACGGAAAAGGTTTCGCTCCAGAAACTCCGGTCCGCACTTGAGACTGCGGTCAAGCAGCAGCTCATGTGCGACGTTCCCTACGGAGTCCTGATATCCGGCGGGCTGGATTCTTCTCTCATCGCCGCTATCGCCTCGCGACACCGGTTCAAGCGAATAGAATCGGGCGATACCGAGGAAGCCTGGTGGCCTCGCCTTCATTCCTTTTCCGTCGGACTCGATGGCGCTCCGGATATGCGCTTCGCGCGAAAGGTGGCCGAACACATCGGAACGGTTCATCACGAGATTGTCTTCACGGTCCAGGAAGGGCTTGATGCAGTCTCGGATGTCATCCGTCATCTCGAGACGTTCGATGTTACGTCAATTCGTGCGGCAACGCCCATGTATCTGATGGCGCGAAAGATACGCTCAATGGGTATCAAGATGGTGCTTTCGGGAGAAGGTGCGGATGAGGTGTTCGGTGGATACCTGTATTTTCACATGGCGCCGAATGCACAAGAATTCCACGAAGAGACCGTTCGAAAGCTGTTCGCTTTGAGCAAATACGACTGCTGTCGCGCTAACAAGGCGACAGCCGCCTGGGGACTTGAAACGCGCGTACCATTTCTGGACAAGGAATTTCTCGACTATGCCATGTCGATAGATCCGGCAGACAAGATGTGCCCGGGGAAAAAGATCGAGAAGAGTATCCTGCGAGAAGCCTTTCCTGACCTTCTGCCCGAGGAGATTCTGTGGCGTCAAAAGGAACAGTTCTCGGACGGCGTCGGCTATAGCTGGATCGATTCCTTAAAGGACTACGCTAACAACAAGGTCACTGACGGAATGATGTCCACCGTCGAGCAGAAGTTTCCGAACCAAACGCCGACTTCGAAGGAGGGCTATCTGTACAGGACCATCTTCGATCGTATTTTCCAAAACCCGACTGCCTGCCTCACCGTTCCGGTCGGCCCGTCGATCGCTTGCTCGACACCCACGGCATTTCGCTGGTCGCAGGAATTCGCGAAAATGGATGACCCGTCAGGAAGAGCTGTGCGGAGCGTGCACCTTCAGGCAACCGAGTCGGTCTGATTGTCCTTGAGCGTCGTGGCGCAATGGTCGCTCCGTGGCTCAACGAGAGTGGCCAAGGAGGCGGCTAGAGGGTCGGGAATGTCGAGAGTGGAAGACCGAATGCATCTGCTTTCGGCCTCCCTTTCGTCAACAGTAAAACAGCGATGGTCGCGCTCAATCGAATGACCCGTTCCCGTTGGAGCACCGAGGGAATTTGTATGCTCAGTCCTGCTTGCGACGTCGCCTCATCAGCCAATAAACGCCATATGCCGCGGCCGCGAGCGGAATACCGGCACCGGCGACGGGCCCCGGAGCACCGTGAACACCACCGTTGGCCCAATTGGCGGGAGTTCCGCCGCGGTAGACCCAGTCGTTAGACGACAAAGCGGCGTTGTAGAATACATAGCCGCTGGTTGCGGTACCCGATACGGCTAACAAGACCAGGACAATCTTCAAAATCGCGGACATGCTTCAACTTCCCGTCACCCTGTTACAATTTGAACATTATAGCACAAAATATATGCTTCATATATATAAATAAAAAGCACCGCGTCATTTGATCGCATTTATTTTCAAATGCCCTCCATGACTTAGAGTTCCAGGTTCATAGTCCGACCCACGCGATTCACGATTAATTTTGTCTCTCGTCGATTTAAATTTTGACGTGCACTAACTTATCGATATGGTTTGAAGGGGCCTGTCCGGATCTCACTCGCGAGTTTTAACTTTGCGGGTGTTCTTGATCGAGGCGCCACGGATTGCGGGAAAGACCGAATGCTGCAGAACACCGACAGATCGAGGACTGCGCTCGGCAATGCCGACGGCCCGCCGCCGGGGGGCGCAACCGGAATCGGTCCGCTGGTGAGTTTTGCACGCGGATTTTTGCGCCGCCAGTATGCTGTCGTGATTTTCGGCGCGGTACTCGCTGTTGCTGCTGGCCTGATCTACCTTCGCGTCACGCCGCCGACTTACACAGCTCAAGTGCGCATCCTGCTGGGAAATCAAAAGGCGCAGTTTATTCAGCAACAGTCTGTCGTTGCCGAACCGTCCTTTGACCCGAGAGAAATAGAAACACAGCTTCAGATCCTCCGGTCCAAAGCTATCGCAAGCGACGTCATCGATAAGCTCGACCTCGCCGCCGACCTGACGAGGAACAAGGACTCTCCGCTGACAGCAGTGGTGCGCCGCCTTCGCAAGTGGTTCGGAGGCACGCAAGGCTCCGATGAAAGCGAGTCACAGGCGCGCCAAGCTGGCGACATCATGACGGCGTTCCAAGAGCGGCTCACGGCAGCGCGCGTGAACTTGAGCAACGTGATCGAACTGACTTTCAGTTGGAACGATGCGGCACGTGCGGCCCAGATCGCCAACGCAATTGCCGACGCCTACATCGCAGACCAGCTCAACGCCAAATTCGAGGCCAATCGAACGGCAACTCTCTGGTTGCAGCAAAGAATAAAGGCGCTGGGAGATCAGGCCGAAACTGCTGAGCGCGCGGTCAACGCCTACAGATCGCAAAACAACATTGTCTCGACGGAAGGAAAACCTATCGACGAGCAGCAAGTAACTCAGTTGAATAGTCGCATCGTGGCCGCCCGAGCTCAAACCGCGGAACTCCTCGCGCGCCTGAACCGCTATGAAAGCATTCTCAAGGAGAATCCCGCCAAGGGGGACTCAATAGGGACGCTCGACGCCTCTGGGTCGGACGCGCTTGCGAGCCCGATCATCAATAGTCTGCGCCAACAATACCTCGAGCTGGTCAGGCGGGAGAGCGAATGGTCGGCGCGGTTCGGTAAGGATCACCTGAGTGTCGTCAATCTGCGTGCTCGAATGCGCGAAATTCGCGCGTCCGTTCTCGATGAGGTCCGCCGCCTCGCCGAAACTAGCCGCAGTGACTATGAAGTTGCCAAACAAGGCCAGCAAGATCTGGAAAAGCAATTGTCGGAGGCTGTCTCGCTGTCCAGGGCGACGAATTCAGCGGAAGTCACTCTTCGGGAGCTCGAAAGCCGGGCGAAGGGCTATCGAACGCTCTACGACACGTTCCTGCAGCGATATATGGGATCGGCGCAGCAGGAATCTTTTCCCATTTCAGATGCCAGGGTAATTTATCCTGCCTCCATTCCGCAGAGCAAAAGCAAGCCCAAGACGACAATCATACTTGCGATCGCCTTATTCGGAGGTCTTGGTCTTGGCGTTGGACTGGGTTTGCTCCGAGAAACGATGGACCGGGTCTTCCGAACCCCTGATCAGCTCGAAGCAGCTCTGTGCCTGCCCTGCCTTTCCGTCGTGCCGCTCCTGCAAGCTGCCAGACTTCGAAAGCTGAAGACCAGCTTCCTGCCGGACCGAGAAACCGGCAGGAGAACGGTTTCCACGCATTCACCTTCGCATTGGGCCGTGATGAATATGCCGTTGTCGCGGTTTGCGGAGGCGATCCGTTCAATTAAACTGGGCATCGACCTCAATCCAACGCAAACGACAAACAAGGTCATTGGAATAACGTCCTCACTGCCCCATGAGGGTAAGTCGACGATCGCAGCGTCTCTTGCCCAACTGATCGGACAGGGGGGTAAAAGCGTGATCCTCGTGGACTGTGACCTCAGAAACCCGTCTCTATCAAAGGCTCTCGCACCGGACGCGAGCGCTGGGTTGCTTGAGGTCATCTTCGAAAAATGCTCCTTGGAAGAGGCCATCTGGCAAGAGCCAAAGACCAATTTGGCCTTCTTGCCAGTGGTCAAGAATCGTCCATTGCTTCACAGCAGTGAGCTTCTGGCAACCGAACACATGCGCAAGTTGTTCGCCCGCTTACGAACGACTTACGACTATGTGATCGTCGATTTGCCGCCTCTGACCCCCATCGTTGACGTCCGCGCCACGGCGACGCTGGTCGACTGCTTTATGCTTGTCGTCGAATGGGGGAAAACCAAAATCGACGTGGTGCAGCATGCCTTGCACACCGCCCCGAATGTCTACGAGAATCTGATCGGTGTTGTACTCAACAAGACAGATATTCGGTCGATGCTTCAGTACGATTCCCATAGAAGTGACTACTACAGCGACGATCATTACGTGCACTACGGTCTTACCGACAATTAATGCTATCTTTGCAAGCCTCGGGCGTGTTGCAATTTAGCTACACACGCCGGCTGAGTTGCTTGCAGCCTCGATGTTGGCCTGTCCAGAATCCTCACAAGATGTCATTCTCCGAAGGCTAATTCAGAGAAGCTTGCGGGGATCTCCTGGCTAACGTTGTGAAAATGATGGCGAAGCGAACCGCCATGCTTCTGGTGCTGTGCTGCGCCGGGTGCTCCATCGTGCCGACGACCGGCCCGCAGGGAACTGACGTCCTCAACCAGTCGGAGGGCGGAGCGCCGGTCAGTGTTCCGTATGCGCTCGTAAAAGTCACTCCTGAAGTAGTTCAGACGCTCGGTCAGTATGTGCCGAGGCTGTCGACGGCTTTTGCCGATCGGTCGCCGCCGAAGGCCTTCCGCTTTGGCATTGGCGATATCGTGAGCGTCACTATCTTCGAGGCCGCCGCCGGCGGGTTGTTCACCTCCGAGAATGGCGTTCGCGCTGGAAACTTTGTCACGGTTCCCAATCAGGCGGTCGACGAAAGCGGTAACATTGCGGTTCCGTATGCTGGTGAGGTGCGAGCCAAAGGCCGCACGCCCACCGAGGTGCAGGCGGACATTGTCAACAAGCTAAAAGCTCGCGCGCTTGAACCGCAGGTTGTCGTCGCGGTGGCCCAGCAAAACACATCGCTTATCAGCGTTCTGGGTGATGTGCGGACCGCGGGTCGCTTCCCCGCGAGCCCGTCCGGAGAGCGCATTCTCGACGCAGTCGCGAGGGCCGGAGGCCCAAGCACTCAAGGCTACGACATGTGGGTCTCGCTTGAGCGGGCAGGCCATCGCGCCAGCGTCCCATTCGGCGCGCTGATGTATGAGCCAGCCAACAACATTTATGTGCTCCCAAACGACGTAATCTACCTATTTGGCCAGCCACAGACATTTGTCGCGGTAGGGGCGGCCGGCGCATCGGCCTCCGCGGGTCAAGGTCTGTATAAGTTTGATGCGTGGAGGCTTTCGCTGGCAGAAGCCGTCGGCAAGCAGGGCGGGCTGAATGACTCCCTCGCCGAGCCGAGTTGGGTATTTTTGTATCGGGGCGAGACGCGTGAAGTTGCGGCGCGACTTGGCGTGGATTGCACGAAGTTCGCAGGGCCAATTATCCCGGTCATTTACAATGTGAACTTGCGCGATCCGTCGGGCTATTTCCTCGCGCAAAATTTCGAGATGAGAAACAAGGATGTGATCTACACGTCTAATGCCTCTTCGGTTGAGACGACGAAATTCCTGACGTTCCTGCGGACCATTATGGCGACCGCGAACGATCCGATCACTTATGCGACGAATGGCCTGGTCCTCCGGAATACCATTCAAGGAACCGGTTCTGCCACCGTCATCACGACACCCACACCGATATCGCGATGAGGCGGGCCATCTAGTTGATGGCGCGCGCTCATCGAGCATCGCCTCAAGGCCTTTTCCCTGTGCCTTGACTAAGTGGGAGCGCATCGGCCTCCGCCTTTGTCTTGAGGCAATGTATGTTTATTTGGCTTTACTTCTGGACGGCTTTTGTTGCCTTCGTCGTGGCTTTCAATGCAGTTCGAGCCGAAATTGCGACTGGCTTCGGTTGCGCCATTATGGCGGTTGCTCTTATCCGCCTTGCCTTAAGTTCACGCCTGGGTGTCATTGACAGGTTGTGTCGCATCACGCGCCCGGCTGCGCTCATTGCGCTGATAGTCCCGGGCTTGTGGATATTGCTCCAGGTCGTACCAGCTCCTTCACCCTGGCCGTCTAACGGCATCTGGTCGACAGCATCGAGCGCCCTGCGAATGCCGCTTAGCGGGACGATATCGATCGACACCGGAGCTACACTCCTGTCCTTCGCCCGGTATTGCGTTGTCATCGCAACCGGCATTGCGGTCAGCGCGGCGGCCGTAGATCGACAATCGGCAGGGAATTTTCTCTATCTCCTGACTGCTGTTGCAGCGTCTGTCGCAGGACTTCAGCTCGCTTCCGAGCTGGGCTACGTTCACAGCCTCGATACCGACGCCGCGGGAGCCGTCCTTGTCTCTGCGATCGGGATCATCCTGTCGTGCGCTTCTTTGCTTCACGTCCAGGAGCAATATTCCAGCAAACGTCGCCAGCCAAATTCCGGGTTCCACGCAGTCGTCGGGCTTGGGGCAGCTACCGCGGCATTCGCCTTAGGCACATTGTCAATCATGATGCTGGGCGATCAGACGCTTGCCTTCGCAGCGATGTTTGGCATGAGCGTCCTGGTCAGCATTCACGTCGTCCGAAAGTGGCGCTGGGGAAGATGGGGCAAGGCCGGGGTTTTGACCACGGGCGTGGTTGCCCTTCTTGCTTTCGTGGCCATCGCGCCGCTCAAAACGGACGTGGATATCACAAAAGTGCTGTCATCCCAAAACAGCTGGAACGCAACAGACCTTCTGCTGTCAGATGCAAGAACATTTGGCTATGGAGCAGGCGCCTTCGAGGACGTCCTTCCGGTCTATCGTGACGTTGGCGACGCTTCCCGCCACGTCTCGGAAACCGCAGCGACGATAGTCACTGTTGAAATGGGGCGAAGCTTCCTGCTCGCAGCGATCCTCGTTATGGCTGCAGCGTCCATTGTTCTCGCACGGAGTTCCCTGGCTCGCACGCGGGACTACGTCTACGCCGCTGCGGGCGCCAGCGTTTTGGTAACGACTGCGATTACGGCGTTTGTTAACAGTGATGCGTTGAGTTTTTCAGCGTTGCTGATCATCAGCGCGTGCATTGGCCTGTCGTATGTTCAACGCCGAAGCGCAAGCGAGAACGTCGTCTCAACGCCGCGAACTCACGACCTTGACAGGACGCGTCCAGTTGTTGCCGGACTGACTATTGATAGACTCTTGGTACGGTCATGCTGCGCCTTGTTTGGATTATTGCTGGCAGTTCAGGCAATCTGGGTATTGATTCCAGCATACCTCCTGTGGGGAAACGGGACGGTTACTTTCGGAGCGACATCTCCGCCGGTCTCGGTCCGTGAAAAGAATAACCTTGACCATGCGACTTCGTTTGCCATCGCTCGTGGCGATCTATGGGCAGAATACGGGTTTGCAGGCGCGGCGTTGTTGCAAGGGACGCCGACACGAAATGGATCAGATGAAGGCGTGCGCCATGACCTTCTCGGAGCCCTGAGATTTTCTCCTTATCGAAGTGACGTTTGGCTGACGTTCGCATTGCTCGCGGAGCAGTATAAGTGGAGCGCCTATGATCCAGCGGCCCTGCTGAAGATGGCGTACTACACGGCACCCAACGACGTTGAACTGATACCGGCAAGAATCAAGCTTGCGCTGCGATTGAGCAGCGCGGTCGCCGATCTCGAGCTGCAGGACATGATCAAGCGGGACGTCGGTCTGATTGTGGGCCGATTGCCTGCTCTGAGGCCGGCGCTCGTCGAAGCATACGCTTTGGCCAGTGCTGACGGACGGCGACTTGCCGAACGACAAATCGCCGAGACTGACCCGGTCTTTCTGAAGGAAATGCGGCCACGGTGAAGCTATGCCTATCCACGCGAGGGCAGAACGTGCAGGACTCCTGCGCGCTCGAGTTTGGTTCGAGCACAAAACCCTGTGAAGTAGCCAAACTGAAGCAAGGTCTCCGCGGTCAATCCCGAGAGAAAAGCTTCACGCGACCCGTTCGACACGGCCCAATAAAGCGCCCCAACGAATGCAAACAGCGCCAAGAGCAGGGAGAGCAGGTGGAGTTGCCCCCGTTAAACCGGACACTCGGCTGGTGATGCAACTCTCCCGCGGTGAGCGGTAGCCCGGTCGGGAGTGTAGTTATTCTGAGTTGTAATCCTCCATCCATTGGTCGATCCGCTGCAGTGCGGTGCTCGCGTCAGGAATCGGGTTCACACGAACTTCACGCGTGAAGGTCTTCAAGAACGCCTCGGCCATGCCGTTGCTCTCGGGGCTTTCGATCCGCATGAAGCAGGGCTCGAGGTTGAGGGCCGCGGCGATCTCAAGGGTGCGATAAGCGGCGAAGATGGATTCATTGTCGGTCAGCCATTGCACCTTGTGTGGAGCCCGGATGTCGGCGAACCGCTGCTCGACACAGGGGACCATTATGCCTCGGATCATCTTGCCGGAGATCCCAGCCGTTGTGGCCACCCAGTTGATGACCTCGCGGTCATGGCTGTCCAGGGCAAAGGCAACCCGCACGATCTCACCATTCCAGCAGGTGAACTCCAGCGCGTCCGAACACCAACGCTCGTTGGAGCGGCTTGTCATGATCGTTCCGTCATGGGCCCGCGGGAGGTGGCGCACTGTATGCCGGGCCAGCAACAAGCCACACTTCTTCATCAGCCGGTAGATGCGCTTGGCGCTGACGGGGTCGTGGCCGACGGATCGCCGCTCGCGCTTGAGGAGCGCGCGATCCGCCGGTATCCATATAGCTCGGGCGGCTATCCACTAGGCGCCGGATATCAGACGTGAGTTTCGCGTCCCCGACGCGAGTCTGCGGACCGCGGTTCGAACGCTTGCCACCCGTTCGGTCAACCAGATTGGAACGGGCCACCCGGAGGGTCTCTGCGATCCGTTTCACAGGGTATCCTCCGGTGCCTGCGATCGCGACAGCAGGGTCGGTTCTCTTACCCGTGCAAGATCAAGAGCCTCCTTGAGGATCTCTACCTCCATGGTCTTGCGGCCCAGCAGGCGTAGGAGTCTCGATCCCGTTCCTCGAGCCGCCGGACCTCGGAGGCGGCGATCACATCCTTGTCGGCCCGCACCGCCTCCTTGCCCCCTTCACACATCAGCCGTCTCCATCCGAAGACCAGGCTCCGGGAGAGCCCATGGCGACGAGCAAAATAGCTGATGGACATGCCCGGTTGCAGAGTCTCGATGACGACCACGAGCTTCTGCTCCGCCGTAAACCGCCGCCGGCGGGCAACGCCGGTGATGGCTTCCACCTTTGAAAACGTGTCGGACATAGGCGTATGCCTAGGACTAGGCCTAGCTCCTCCGGCTAACGCCGGTGTCCGGTCAAAACAGGGGTAGTCTTGTATTTCCTATATCGCACAATTTAAGAGCGACCCTCGCGGGTACAGAGCCCCCAAAACCGGGCGGCATACAGTCAGCTTAGGCCTTCGTTTCCGGCTCTATTAATTTGACTGCCATGCCAGCATGAGTTATTAATTTATAAACTTTAATTTTTGGTTAATTAATCAAGTTGGAAGGCTTTAATCCAATGAATTTCATTGACCAGCGCCTCCAGGCAAAATTACTCCAGAGCTCGATTTTTCAAGAGCGCGAACTTCCAACGGCTCCGGTTCGAAAATGGCCTATTCGCTACCATTCCGTTGAGGCCGCAACGATTCTGCTCGACATCGCAACGATTGCCTTGGCGAGCGTCCTGGCAACCTGTGCGCATCATGTCCACGAAGGCATGCGCGTCGACCTGGGGCAGCCGATCGGTTCTGCCATACTCGTCGCAACGCTGTTTACGTTGTGCCTGAAATCGCAAGGTCTATACGAGCCCACAGCCCTTCTCGCGTGGCGTCGCCAGGCCCGAATGATTTTTGCGACGTGGGCGGGCGTATTTCTGCTTTTGTCAGGCATAGTTTTCGCGCTGAAAATCGGTAGCGAGCTGTCGCGCGGTACGAATATGCTCTTCGCGGGACTAGGCCTTGTAGCGCTCCTGGCCAATCGAATTCTGGCAAAGCGCCTCCTTGCAAAGGGGCTTGCCGAGCGTCGCTTCTCCGGGCTCAAGGTCGTGTTGATCTCCGGCAACGAAGCTGCAGGCCTTGATTTCTCCGATACCTTGGCCGCGGTTGGTCTCGACATCAAGGAACGTTTTTCGCTGCCGCGCCCGGGCGTAAACGCGAACATTCGCCGAAGACTTGCAGCCAATGTAATCGAGCGCATCAGGGGCTCCGACATCGAAGCGGTGGTTGTTGCAGCCGATACAAATCAGTGGCCCGAACTCCGCGACTTCGCGGCTGAACTCCGGGCCCTGCCCTTTCCGGTCACGTTCGTTCCAACTGGCGCAGCCGCTGAAGCTTTTAAGCGCCCCTCCAGGGATTTTGGCGACCTGGTCAGCATTGAGCTGCAGCGAGGTCCTCTCAGTGCCGCCGAGTGCACCGCAAAGCGATGCGTCGACCTCTTTGGCGCGGGATTAATGTTGATCCTCATAGCCCCGATGCTCGTCTTTATAGCGGTGGCGATCAAGCTTACCTCGCGAGGCCCAATTCTGTTCAGACAGCGCAGGCTGGGATTCAACGGCCGAACCTTCCAGATCTGCAAATTCCGAACGATGACGGTGCTCGAGGATGGATCCTCTGTGGTCCAAGCGCGCGCCGTCGATAACAGAGTTACAGGTGTTGGAAAGTGGCTTCGCCGTACAAGTCTTGATGAGCTACCGCAGCTCTTCAACGTTCTACATGGCAGCATGTCGCTGATTGGTCCGCGGCCGCACGCGGTTGCGCACGACAATCAATTTGACAAGCTTGTAAGGAACTATGGCTTCCGCCAGTGCGTCAAACCTGGGCTAACCGGCTGGGCTCAGATTCACGGTTACCGCGGGCCGACGCCCACAACCGAGTTGATTGAGCGGCGCGTGGAATGCGATATCTGGTACATCGAGAATTGGAGTTTCAAGTTAGATCTCTGGATTCTACTTCGAACTCCGTACGAAGTGTTACGCGGCCGGAACGCCTACTAGTCAGCCTGCGCCTCGATTCTTCCGTCCTCAAGAGCCCTTGCGATGTGCTCCAGCAACGTTTCTGTCGTTTGCAGAGACCGACCACGTAAGCCCCTGATTGAGTCGTTGTCCGGGAGAAAATCCAACTGATCGATCGAAGGTACGATGCCTGGCATCGCCTCTGCCAACTCTCTCTCGACGCGCTCCCAATCCTGGCTCATAGCAATTTCCTGAAATGAATCGGATACTGAGGTTACTCCGGCCAACCGACCTTGGAAAAACAAAGTCGGTCGCATGGTTAAGGACGAAATAATCGCTGCAGTGTCCCGCCAGCCGGCTCTGCAGAAGACGCGTTTCAGCTCGGCAGAATCTGTCGTGTCCTTTCCAAGCAATGACCTATTTCGATCGGCAGATGGTGTCTTCGACAAAAATCATCGACGAGATCTTCTCGGGTGACGTACAGCAGCCTTGAAGCACCAATAGCTCCAGGAGGGCCCACCTTGTTCATCAAACTCCACGCAGGCGCGCCGTCTAGGCTGTCGAAGGTCAAATCTACCCGAGCGACGACATCGGGTGATGAAATTCGGACCTCCCTTAAGTTGCGCTAGAATCAGGAGAAGAACGACCTGTACGTGTGGATAGCGGTTTTAAATGCGCTTCCCGATTGGAATCGCACGCAAAATCGCCGATTAAACAGAAATAATCCCTTTTAATGCCCCAGAAAATTAAGTAAAATCAATTTGATTTCGAGTCCCATTTTAAAGTCGCCCCAAAGCCTAGTTTCTGCGGGAAGGCAAATTTTTGACACAGGGCGTATCCTTGTTGGATTCAGAGCGCATGACCAAATTGGCTTTTTTGGAAGCGATGAACTTTGATGAACTTTGGGTCTTGCACGAGCAACTCACAAAGATCCTCTCGGACAAGATCACCTCAGAAAAGCTCGAGCTGGACAAAAGATTGGCGCAGCTGAGTGGTGCGGATCCAGGCGAGGGTCAGGAGACGCAGCCACGGCGCCGGAAGTATCCGAAGGTTTTGCCGAAATACTACAATCCATTAGTGCCTGACGAGAAATGGTCGGGGAGAGGCAAAATGCCTCGATGGTTGGTCGCCGCAATTCAATCCGGCCAAAAACTTGAAGACTTCAGGATCGAAACAGCCGAGAAGTCCGATAGCTGAATCGTCCGGGCAGCGCGAAAAGCCGCCAAAAGAGAACCCAAAATACGCGCGCAAGGTTTGTTGCAACCACGCCGATCGGCCGGCGGGCCAAGTATACAGCCTGCGTACATTCATACTACTTCCCGTTCAGGATCTTGATGAATGCGACCGACTGCTCGAATGAAATTCGACTTTATCATCTTGGATCGACAACACTGTGAGTAACCCGGTTGCATACGCTCCGGTGTCAATGTTGATGCGATGGCTTCGAATCTCGGGCTCCAGGCTTGGAGTATGGCCATGGACGACTATCTTGCCGAAATCTCGATCGCTGCTGAGAAAAGGCTCGCGAATGCACATCAGATCTTCTTCGCTTTGCTTGTCCAGCGGAACGCCAGGCCGAACCCCAGCATGAGCAAAAAAGTAGTCTCCGCAGCTGAAACAAGGAACGAGGTTCGCCAAGAAGTTAGTGTGGGCAGCAGGGATTGCGGCCGCCAACGCGACGCTAACTTCCCGCCCTCTCTGCAGCAAGTCCTTGGTGGAAGTTGTTATTCCGTAGGACATCAACGTCGTCATGCCGCCCAATTTGATCCAGTTGGAGAGCATCTTTGGGTCGTCCAGCAGGCTTAACAACAGCGCTTCGTGATTGCCTCTAACAAAAACGGTCTCGTGCCTTTGCGCCCGGTCAATGAGAAGGTCAATTGTGCGCTTCGCATCGGGGCCTCGATCGATATAGTCTCCGAGAAAGACTTGGATTGCCTGTTCTGGCCTGGAACGAGCCAAATCGGCATCGATGAGATCAAAGGCACCGGCCAGCAGATCAGCGCAACCATGAAGATCGCCCACTGCGTAGATGCGGACCCCTCTTGGCAGGCGCGCGCGCCTATCGAAACGAGAAAAGACAGTCCTCAGCAACATGGAAGCTCATCAACAGCTCAGATGCCGGTCGCGCCGAGACGTTAGCGAAACGATCCTGAATACGCGCCCCAGAATGCCGACCCGCCGTAAGGTCCATAGGCGCCATACAGCGCATAGCAAGAATAACCGTCCGGACACGCGTGACGACGCCGTACGATCGGATACCGTACTTCGTGGCCCGCAACACGATCGACCCTCGACGTCCGAATTGGCAGAGCTGCATCCGCAGCCTGTATCGGATCAGGGACTGATGCGACGGCAACCGCTCCTAGGAACGCTCCCCTCACAAGCCATCCAGCGAAGTTGATCGCCGCCGACATCATTTACCCTCGCAATAACCTAAGACTTGCCGATGAACCACATTACGGCGAAAACGAGCGATATCACAGCGGACAGCGAATATCTATCCCGCCGAATGTTCCGGGTCGTCACACCCTGGGCTCAACAGGTGTGACGGGAAAAACATGCAATTTGCACCCCGCAGCAACTCAACGTTGATCAAGTGCACGAGCGACCAAAAAGGGCGTTTGGTTAACGGCCGTATCGCGAGTTCCGTGCGTCGAAAGGTCGCGCAACTTTCCTGCCCGACAAAAATCATGGAGGAATGCTATATTCACCCTTCCATTATGCGCACCGATCTCCAGACAAACTATTTTATCAACAATAAGAACTCACTTTGAAAATCACAGTATTTCATGAACCGTGGTGGTTATCCGCTGTGAGCGGCGGCCTTGTTCAAGAATCCGTTGTCAAGCGCGGCAACTATGTGGTCGGCCGATTGCCTTACGTCTTCTCGCGCAGGGGGCCCTTTCGTCTCCTTCGCATGCCAGCGTTCACACACGTGCTAGGCCCCGTCGTCGATTCCGGAGACGGAAAGCCGCAGACGCGCCTCACGCGACGACTTGCAATTACCCAGCAGCTAATCGACCAATTGCCCTCAACGTCAGAGCTCAAGCTTTGCCTGGATCCGTCTTTGGATGACGGTTTGGCCAAGATTGACGGTCTTGCCTTTCAGGATCGTAAGTGTTCGGTGACGCCTCAATTTACCTTCGAAATCGACTGCCGGAGAAGTCTGGACGATCTCTTGGCTGCTCTGGATCTGAAGACCCGGCAGCACATACGCCGCGCCGAAAAGAGCTATCACGTTCGAGCTCTGGACAAACCGGATGTCTTTATCGATTTCTACTTAAAGAATCTTGCCGCCTTCGGTCGGGTCAGCCGCATCGATTTTGACAATTTTCCGGTCCTGTTCTCGCAGTGCCGCGTCCGCGAGTGCGGAGTTATTCTGTCGTTGTTCAATGAAAACGGCGAGCCCATCGCAATGACCTTTTTGGTATGGGGGCACGGCACGATGTACTATTTGCTCTCCACGCGCTCCCGTCACTCCCACGACTCCGGCGCGGTCAGTCTATTGCTATGGTCGGCAATTAAGAAGGCTCACGACTTAGGGGTCTTTCTCGACCTTGACGGTATTTACTCAAGCGGAACTGCTCGCTTCTTAGCCAACTTTGGCGGCAAGCTGAAAACGCGTCTCGTTGTCCGGCGCAGCCGGATGCCTTACCGCGCGCTGCAATATGTGAAGGCGCAATACTCGGATAACGAAAGCAATTTTTTCACTTGATGACCTTCTTCGAGTGCAACGCCCAAAGTCATTTTGGACAACGCTAGGTAAGTCTACGGAATGTTCGACAGCGCCGAAAATGCCCGCCGGTATCTTGTCTCGCTGCGAGCTTCTGGCGCCAGGCCGCCCTTGTTTTGCCTTCCTGGTTCGGGCGGCGATGTCAGTATTTTCCGAGACTTGGCTGAAGCGCTGCCGCAGGCCCAGCCCGTTTATGGGCTCGACATGGAATGGTTATGCGAACTTACCGAACATTTTTCCGTAGAGCAGATTGCGTCCTTCTACCTGCGCATTGTCAGAGCCGTTCATCCGAGCGGACCATACCAGTTTTGCGGTTACTCGTTTGGCGGTCTTGTCGCCTACGAGATGGCTTCGCAATTGGCAAGAGAAGGCAGCAGCGCGAGCTTGGTAGCCCTGCTCGACGCTCCCAATCCCGCCCAGCTCGCGACCTTGCCGGAAGCGGATGCGACGAACTATCGCAAAGCCTATTTGATTGACCGGCTCAGCAAGTACGGACGTGATCTGGTAAGGGGCAATATCAAGAGCTTCCTCAACCGCGGGCTCGCCTTTGTTAGCTCCCGCAGCAGAGGACTATTTACACCCTGGATCAAGAAGGGGTTTCGGATGATCGGCAGGCCCCTGCCCGCCAAGCTGCGAGGTGACGATCCGGGCTTCATAAAAGCGTGGCACACTTACGTTCCGAAGTCTCATCCGATGAGCGTGGTCTGCTTTCGTGCCCAAGATCGTGGCCCGGAACATGATCTTGATCCAACAATGGGATGGGGTAAATGCGCGACATCTGGCGTCGCCATCCACCTTGTCCCGGGAAGACACGTCGACATGATGAGAGAACCCTCAATATCCGCTGTGGCCTCAAAACTGAGCGCGCACTTGCTCGAAGAAATAAGCAATTCACGGTAGGGCCGCAGGCTGGCTGCTCATCATGCCGCGGCCAGGATATTGGCTAGATCCGTCTTGAAGTCATTCGCGCCGCCTCGTACGCTTCGGCGTAGGCACGAGCGACCGCACTCGCACCATAGCGCGACTGAAACCGAACTAGGGCACTCGCTCGTGTGCGCTCCAGAAAGTCGACATCAAGGAGAAATTTCTCGATGGCTCGTGCGAGCCCCGTCAGATCGCGCGGCTCGACCAGGATTCCGGTTTCACCGTCAGCGATGATGTCCGGGATTCCGGCAATGCGGGTGCCAATCGCGGGAAGACCAAGCGCCATGCCTTCCAACAGGCAAAGAGGAAACATTTCCCCTTCCATATAGCTTGGCAAAACCACCACGTGTCCTGTTCGCATGATCGCAGGAACTTGCCTGTGGTCGACACGTCCTCGACACTCTACCACCCTGCTCAAATCCAAGCGAAGGATCTCTGCCTCAATTTCTGGTCGCGTCGGTCCGTCGCCGATCAAGATTGCGCGAAGCATTGGGTATCGGGAATGAAGCTGCGCCATGGCGCCGAGCAATTCCATATGGCCTTTGCCCCCAAACATGCGCGCCGACATGATCAGCGTTAGCTCTCCCCGCGGGGGCCTCAGTGCGACGCCCTCGAAGGCGGTTTCATCGACACAGAACGGAATAACGGTCATTTGGCTTCGCGAAATGCCGCGCGCGATCATTTCCTCGGCTGCAGCCGAATAAGGAAACACAACTCGGTCGGCGTGTCGCCTCTCTAGCCAAAAGGTGATCGAGGACAATACATTCCAATACTTCAAATACCAGCTCAGCGTCGCGTGATGCGTGACTATCAGCGCCGTACGATGCGAGGACCAACTGGCAAGAAACCCTTCAAGGCCCGCTATTCCGACCGCGTGAATATGCATGACGTCGTGGAGCAGCGATAATTTGCGCAGAGCCCGCGCGCGACGCAACCGAGTCAATAATTTTTCCAATCTTCGCTGCCGACCGCTCGCCAAACTCTCGCCCTCCGCGAGATCGAAGACAGCTATTCCGTTCTCCTTGGCGATTGTGCCTACTTCTTCCCGAGAGCGAAGGTCAATTGCAATAGTGGACAGAATTCCCAACCTCTTTTGCGCAATGCAAAGTTGAAGAATAAACGTCTCCACGCCTGTCATTCCGAAATTTGTTGGCATGAAGTGCAGGACCCGAATTGACGCGGTGCGCGAATCCTTGATGCATGTCATTCTCCAAGTCCCTCCTGTCCTTCTCAAGGACCTTCTAATCTCTATGCGAGTAGAGAAAATTGCCTTACAACGCTCAAGTCGCTAAGATATTGGTCTTGCCGCGCCTGTTGGTGAAGCGCACCTCTGGGAAAAGCACCGCTGTCGCCGCGTTAGGTTGGCAGGCCGCTTATATTTCAAACTCGCACCGCCGGAACGACCGCAACTTCGGGCCATACGAAAATTCCAACTACTGCGAATTTGGTAACAGCCTCTCGCAACTCTGCTGGGATCTCGATGCGGTGAGAGTGGCCGCATACCGGCGTTTTGTCGGCAGAATAGGTATCATTCTCAACGGAAGGCGCCCCCTCCCTCAACTGCGCGTTTTGCGAGTTTCGAACCGGAAATCAACCGTATCCTAACATTTCGGCAAGATCCTGCGGCGATTGGAGTAGAGCGCGATCCCCATCCTTCGATGTTAATCAGCACAGCGCAACTGCCCACCAAAACAAATCTCTTTTTATGATGGAAAGCGATCGAATTGCGCGTCAACAAAGTTACTTGGGACAAGATTGGCTATGTCACCGAGCCAGGTCGATACACGTACACATTTGGCTTTTTGACAATAACTAGAGCTGACATAGAGGTATGGACGCAATGGCCGAACGCCGTTTTCACTTTAGTCGCGCGGGCACCAACTGAGATGTCCGTAGGCGAAGAGTATTTGCTTGGTGCCTTCGATATCGGCTCTCCACAGACCGACAATTGACCAAGTGCGCGTTTCGCTACAACAGTGGCGGCGCAATCGACCAATCCAGTCAGATGGCGTCTTGAGACGCTTTGCGCCCAAACCGTCACGGCCGACGAGCGGACTATGCAACGCGACTAATCCTCTCGCACACGGCTCAACGGTGAGCCGCCGCGTGAAATCAATCTCGAACGAATTCGGACAAGTCCGGAACTTGTCGTGCCGTACTCCACCGTGAAGCCTGCCTCATAGGCCGCAGCGAGAATGCAACGCACTCATTTGGAGCACTCTGCCAAGATCGTGCAACTGATCGGGCCTGACGTGCCGTGGCCCGTTACTACCACTGACTTTCCCTTAAACTGATCGGCTGAAACACGATACGGCGCCTCGACAGCTCAAGCTCAACCTTCTGCGAATGCTGTTTCCAGCCCACAGTCGTTCGTACTTTAAATTTTGGTTCCTTGCCTTGCTCCTCCGCGGCATCATCAGCGGCAAGAGCGCCGCGAGCCGCCTCGTACATCATCAGAAGGCTCGGCGTCGTGAAATCCGAATAATCCATACGCAACCCGTGAAAGAGCTTCACTCAACCGTAGCGGCGATAATCGCCGTGCTCCCTGAAAATAATGGGCGCAGCCTACCTAAGGCCCTTTGGGGAGCGGGTATATATTAACCATTTCGATCGACTTGGCTAGTCGTTGACGCCCAGCTACAAAGTCCTGTAGCGCCATAGTCTTCGTGCCGACGCTTGCGCGGCTCTCAGTTATTTAATTCCATTTAATATTTGATTGTTTTGGTTATCCGGCGCGGGGTGAACCGGGGAGCGAGAGTCCTTCGAGCTAATCTTGCGCGTGAAAGTCCCGAGCCTAGTCGAAGAAGACTGAGGCGACTTCAACGGGACCAATACGAGCAATTGTCTCGCTATTTCGATGCTAGAGGGCAATTGTCAAGAAGACGGGGAGTAGCTCGGCCAGAGGCCCCATTGGAGCTCACCAAGCCCCGCCGGCGCCGCCTTCGCTCAGAATAGCGATTGGGCCAGCTCGTCATTTGTTATCGCTCAAAACACGTCGGCGCCCTCTCAACGCGCTAGTTGCGTGCGCGGCGCGCCGAATGTGATGCATGTCACAGTAATTTTGGGCGCCTCCGACGATGGAGTATCTGCCCGCCGCCCGTGCACAACCAATGCGCAAACACGGTCGCCTTGCTGGCGTCGAGCGCTCGTGACGTGATTGCATCGTGTCTATACTCATTGAAATATTGAGCTGAGCAGCTGAGCGACGAAGTCTCTTTTTGACTGAGGTGAAATCACTCAGATGCGGAATTGATCGTAAGCGCTTAGCCGGAACCCTTGCTTCGGGATCTGGATATCTATGCGAAGAAGCCTCCGGCTTGGACGGAGGTTTGAGATGGGATTGGACAGCAAAAAGGACGTCCGTTTGGACGTCTCATCGGCAGGGTCGGTGAGCCGGTTTGAGATCCTTGAAGGGCCGTCAGGACGTCGAGTTCGGTCGGAAGCAGAGAGAGCCCGGATCGCTGCTGAGAGTCTGCTACCCGGTGCCAGGTGTCCGAGGTGGCGCGCAAGCACGGAGCGACGCGCTGGCAGATCTACGATTGGCGACGGCGGTTTCGACAGCGAGGCATGTTGCCGCCGTGCGAGACGTCCCCGCCGACATTCGCGCCGCTGGTCGTGGACCGTGCGTTGGAGGAGCGTCAGGCTCCGGCGATCAAGCTTGAGATCGCGATCGGTGATGTCGTGCTGCGGACGGATACGGCCATTGATGCCGAGCAGCTGTCCCGG
>NZ_JAKLTZ010000029.1:0-41219 GCF_022012555.1 Bradyrhizobium zhengyangense
GCGCGAGATCATGGCCTCGCTCGGCTTCCGCACCTTCAACGAGATGGTCGGCCAGGTTCAGCTGCTCGACCAGACCAGGCTGGTCGCGCACTGGAAGGCCAAGGGCCTCGACTTCTCCAAGCTGTTCGTCAAGCAGAAGGAAGAGAAGGGCCAGAAGATCTATCACTCCGAGCGCCAGAACCATCATCTGGAGGCTGTGCTCGACCGCACGCTGATCGAGAAGGCGACGCCTGCGCTCGACCGCGGCGCGCCGGTGAAGATCGAGGCCAAGATCAACAGCACCAACCGCTCTGCCGGCGCGATGTTGTCGGGCGTGGTCGCCAAGATCTACGGCCATGCCGGGCTGCCGCACGACACCATCCATGTCGGCCTCAAGGGCACTGCCGGCCAGGCCTTCGGCGCGTGGCTGGCGCAGGGCGTCACCTTCGAGCTCGAAGGTGAAGCCAACGACTATGTCGGCAAGGGGCTCTCGGGCGGCAAGATCATCGTCAGGCCGCCGGCCAACAGCGGCATCGTGCCGGAAGAGAGCATCATCGTCGGCAACACCGTGATGTACGGCGCCATTCAGGGCGAGTGCTACTTCCGCGGCATCGCCGGCGAACGCTTTGCCGTGCGCAATTCCGGCGCGGTGGCGGTGGTCGAGGGCGCGGGCGACCATTGCTGCGAATACATGACCGGCGGCATCGTGGTCGTGCTCGGCAAGACCGGGCGCAACTTCGCGGCCGGCATGTCCGGCGGCATCGCCTATGTGCTGGACGAGACCGGTGACTTCGACAAGCTGTGCAATCTGTCGATGGTCGAGCTCGAGCCGGTGCTGTCGGAAGAGCTGATCAACGCCGGCACCTACAACCACTCCGGTGACCTCGAGGCGCATGGCCGGGTCGACGTCTTCAAGAACCTGCTCGACTCCGACGTCGAGCGGCTTCACGTCCTGATCTCGCGCCACGCCAAGGCGACCGGCTCCAAGCGCGCCGCCGATATCCTTGCCAACTGGAAGGAATGGCTGCCTAAATTCCGCAAGGTGATGCCGGTCGAGTACCGGCGCGCGCTGCGCGAACTGGCCGCCAACGCGGACGCCGAGCCGAAAATCTAAATCGGGGCGTAAGAAAACGATCTCATGGTGAGTGGGGCGCGAAGACCGCCTCGTAAATACACAAGGCCGTCGCCGACAGCTTTAATTACCAAATCAAACTGATCGCGATGCAACATTGAGGCGTGTTAGGCCTCGCCAGACGGACCGTGTTTCTTGGCGGCGGATCGAGGTCAAGCGACTGAAGACGCTGGAGGAGGAGAATGCGAAGCTGAAGAAGCTTCTGGCCGAGCAGATTCGATGCGGCTGCCCTTCGCGAGCTCCTTTCAAAGAAGGGGAGGGGGCCCCCCCGCCACGCGCGCTGCCGTCTGCAGGCTGTCATGAGCCTGTCGGTGCGGAGCGCCTGCTCAATCATCAGCGCGGACCGGAAGATGATCCGCTATCAGTCCAGCCGCCCGCTGGATGCGGAGCTGCGCGGCCGGTTGCGCGATCTCGCCACCGGGCGGCGGCGGTCGTTCGGCTACCGCCGGGTGTTCGTCCTCTTACGACGGGAAGCAGAGCCATGGGGGATCAGCCGGATCTACCGGCATTATCGGGAAGAAGCACTCGCGTCCGCAAGCGGTGAGCTCGCCGCAAGGCCGTGGGGACCCGGCCCCGATTCTGGTGCAGGCCAGGCCCAATGCACGCTGGTCGCTGGACTTCGTTCATGACCAGTTCGGCATGGACGGCACTTCCGCATTCTCAACATCGTCGATGACGTGACCAAAAAGTGCCGGGGGGCTGTTCCGGATACGTCGGTCTCGGGCCAGCGCGTCGCCCGCGAGCTGACGTTCGTCGAGCGACGGGGCAAGCTACGGATGATCGTGTCCGACCATGGCACCGAGTTTCACCTCCAATGCCATGCTGCCTGGTGCAAAGGACACAATCATCGACTGGTACTTCATTGCGCCCAAAAAGCCGATGCAGAACGGCTTCATCGAAAGCTCCAACGGCTCGATGCGTGACGAACTCCTGAACAAGACCCCGTTTTCGATCTTGACGACACCCGCGCCAAGATCGTCCGCTGGGTCGCTGACTACGATATCCGGCGCCCTCACTCGTCGCTAAATACCTCACCCAGCGGCCTATGCCGTCCAACTCACCGCAAGGACGACCGGTTACGCAAACCCGACCAGCTCCGCCGATCGTCCGCTGCTACACACGCGCCGCTCAGCGTACAAAACCCTGAGCCTCTAACCGCTGCCGGATGAGTGGCAGGTCATGCCGATTATACAAGGATTGATCTGTCCAGGATCAACTTATCGCCCCGCCGCTCGGGGTACTGCGATGCGTCTCGTTTGGATGCCGAGCCACGAGATGCTTGCGGATTTCCAGGCTGTTATGGCTCAAGCCGAAGGTAAGAACTGCTGAATCGCGCGCTGTTGGCATGTGATCACCAAACAGTTGCGGGGAGACTTGATATGAATGGGCTGCTTCATCAGGTCTGACAGCTGTTTAACTGCATCGATGATCATCACTGGTCGACTCCCGGCGGACCTCCTGATGTGAGGCGGCCTAATGGGCACGTCACCTACGACTCGCTGGAGAGTTTGATTGATTGTCTCACTAGCGACGCGCCGATCAGACGAGTGACTCCTCGCCTTCCGTATTTGAAAGGAACAATCAGGCGTTGGTACGACAGCTGAACTTTGTCGTTCAAATGGGGGCGAAGAATCTTGGCATCGACCTCATCTAGGCGAGGTTGGTGCGTTTCTAGGACGGACTCGTACATACGATGCACCCATCGCCCATATTCATAATCCGGTTGTTCATCAACCGGAATGCCGGGCGCATTCTCCCGCCAGGTCTTGCTGAAGATTTCGAAGCCGGCTCCGAGATCGATAATGGTGAGGCGACCAGCCACGGCCTCAATTGCGGCGAACCTGACCGCGGCTGGGGAGCACAACGCCTTCTTCAGAGCTGTCAGATCGGCGGTTCGGTCCGAACAGTCCCAGTAGGACAAAAGCATGGATAGTGGACCTTGGCAGCCTACCAAAGTCTCAATCGGCATCTGCCTGTATCGAATGTTTGTCGCCGCTCGCTGGCAAGGCTCGCCTAGCCGCTGATTTATATATGTGACCGCTTGCGAACGAGTTGAAAACAACTTGTCGGCGAGGTCTACCGAATTTGAAATGACCATTCGCTCCACCCCAAGGTCGCTGACAAGATTGATCGCCGCAGCAACGCTGACTGGGGTGGCAGTCTCAAACCGGATTCGTATCTGTGCCGACCCGGGGCGGAACAGAGCAACTGTCACGAAACCCATATTATTGATGAGATAACTCAGGAAATCGAATTCGGTCACTGGGTAGTGTAGAAAACATTTACGCAGAGCTGAAGAACATGCGTCCCAAGCGTGGCCGCGATCGTCCAGTACGATTGTCCGCATGAGGGCCTCACGGCAAATCTGAGTGCCATTGTTTGCGCCAACTATGCGACTACAAAACATCGCGCCCGCGCGCTTGCACAGTACCGCCGGCAGCTGGCAGCTGCGAAACAAGATGCCAATCCAATGCAAGCATCAACCTGCCGAAGTTGGTAGCCCAGAATGGGCCCGCACGACGGGACCTCATTGGCTGCGGGACATTCCTACCAGGGCTGGTCATTGATCGTCTGTAGCGGTCGTGTATCAACTCGTGAATGATGAAAACGGTCGGGAAATGGTCGTCTGATACTGAAATCAGTCGCCGAACAACCCGCAGAGAGTTCTTATGCATTTCCAGTCAATATCGCTCATCCCCGACACTCACGACGATCTGATTCTAATCCCCAGGGTCGAGGCGGAGATCGCGCGATATGGCATGAATGAGAGGCTGAGTCGCGCCTATACCGTCCCTTCGACGATCAGCCCGATCCAAGGCCGCTACCGGAGACCAGGATCATTACCGGCGCTGTTGCAGACATGTTTGACGCGCTGGTTGCGTCATTGAGCGATACCCGGCTGGAGCCCGACCTCGATGATCTCCTCTGGCCGACGGTCAACCTGTTCCATCGCGCCGTCGAACGCATCGAGCGCCAGCTCGACGTCAACGAACAGGCGCAGCAGAAGAGCCAGCGCGAGCAGAACGGCTCGGAAGTGCGCTCGGTCGAGCTTGAGCGCCTAACCGCCGAGGGCATCTCGCTGATCGAGCGCCGCAACTGTCTCGAACTCTTCCGCGACCAGGCGATCGAGCGCTTCGAAGTCCACACGGGGTCTGCTTGGCGCCCACGGTCGGGATCACTGGTCAGCCATCGCACGCTCACCGCGGCGATAATCGATTCCCGCGACTTCATCGCAGCCAAGCGCCGCTCGGAAACCGAGATCATGGTGCCGCCGGGTCCGAAGATCGCCCTGACCGGTGGGCTCGACTTCAACGACTATAGCCTCGTCTGGGATCGGCTCGACAAGGTGCACGCCAAGCATCCCGACATGGTTCTGCTGCACAGCGCTTCACCGAAAGGCGCCGAGCTGATCGGCTCCAAATGGGCAACCAGCAAGTGCCACAGATCGCATTCAAACCGGATTGGACCAAACACGCCAAGGCAGCGCCCTTCAAGCGCAATGACGCGATGCTCGAACTGCTGCCGATCGGCGTCCTGCATTTCCCCGGCACGGGCATTCAGGACAACCTTGCCGATAAGGCAAAGCGGCTTGGCATTCCGGTCTGGAAGTTTGGCGGCGCGTGAGCGCCGTCTTGCCGTCAACCGACGAGTGGCGAGGCCGCACCCGCCGTAACTCCGCCTCGTTTTGTTTATACGTCGGCGGCTGGGCTGCGGTGGTGGTGGAAGGCGCGAGCGCTCACACGCGTGCCTTGGAGCCACCACCATGCTCGCCCTCGGGCTTCTTCTCAATATTGCTGGTATCGGCCTATTTGCTGGCTGATCGTTGTGCTAGCGGTCTATGCGCTGCGCTTTTTGTTGCGATCAATATCGGATTGATGGCGTTCAACAGCGGTGCGGGCATTGTCGGCGCACTGCTCGTCGGCACAGTTTGCGCTGTGCTCACACTCGCAGCCGGCCAGCTGGCCATTACCCTTAGCCGCCACGTGGCCCTGCGACTTGCAATTGCGGCCGTGTTCGTCGTTCCCGCGGCCGTTGCCGGCTATCACGTGGTGTTCGCGCTCTCACAGATCGGAGCGCCGTCGCTGGCTTGGCGCGAGGTCTTCGCATGGCTGGGCGCGGTTTGCATCGGCTCGTCAACATTCACGCGCTTGACGCTCATCTCGAAGACCCGCCCGATCGAGCCGGAAAGGACGGGCGGAGAGCCGTCCCGCCCCGTTCTCACGGCCGCGGCAAACGAGGGATGAACTTTCCGCGCTTTTGTCGTCGAACAGGTCGCAGAATAAGCACCCTCGACGATGGATGATGCTCACCAGAGCAGAGGAGGCGGACGGTCCTCTCAGAAACCTTCGAACACGTGCTGGAGATTTCCGATCCGGCACACATAGCTGCCACGGCTGGACCCGCCGCACCGCTTGACCGCTTTGCCGGGACGATGCCGCCCATTCCCGCAGATTGTTTCTCTTCCTTCCCGAACCGTTCCGACCTCTTGTGCAGAGGAACCGAAATTCGCCAAGCTTCTCCCCGGGTTTGAGGTTCAGCACGCGGACGCACGAGGCCTCTTTGATGGCTCGATCTGGCCGAAGACCGGCTGCGCCTCGATCGGCTGAGCCGCAACGCCGTTGCTGCGACTTTCTTCCCCTGGGCTCACGCCCATTCCTCGCGAGACAAGAAAGTCTCTTCAACGGCGTCCTCCGCTGCGCTTCAGCCCGCGAGCGGGTGCGTCGCCGATCGTCCTCGCCCTTGAGATCGCCATCGAGGCCGCGGTGGTCGCGGGCTCGAAACACAACGGAGAAGCAAGATGGCTAATATCGGAACTTTCAAGAAGGTCGGCAATGATTTCCAGGGCGAGATCGTCACGCTGAGCTTGCAGGCTAGGGGCGTCCGCATCGTCGCCGAGACCAACCGCTCCAACGAGAACGCGCCCAGCCACCGCATCTATGTGGGTCGGGCCGAGATCGGCGCAGCCTGGTCGAAGCGCTCCGAAGAGGGCCGCGACTACCTCTCGATCAAGCTTGACGATCCCTCCTTCAACGCGCCGATCTACGCGAGCCTGTTCGACGACGAAGGTGGCGAGGGCTACAACCTGCTCTGGTCCCGGCCGCGCAAGAACGGCGAGTGAGATCCTCCGCCAAGCCCCGCCCGGTTCGCCGGGCGGGGTAATATCTCCATCGGAGAAGCATCTCGCTAATACGCGACACTGCGGTCGCATCCGCCGGTTGTCCGCAACTGCGGGCGTCAAGCTATCCCCGAGCAAAACCCTCGATCGTGCGGCGGACACGCACTTTGCCGGGACCAACGTGGTAGTCTTTTATCACAGCGCCTTCCAGAGCTTGCTCGGCCATGGTGGAGCGGTTGCGCTGGCGCAGGTAGTCGTGCCAGGTGTGGAAGTGATAGCGCTCGATCCACGCTTCTGGGTCTGCCATGTTTTGTGCGATCGACCAACCGTAGGCGCCATTGCGCTGCCTGACGAGCCGAAGCTCTTGCATGGCCTCCCGAAAGTCCGGAGCGTTTTTCTGCTCCACCCGATATTCGATCTCGATCACCACAGGTCCGTCGCGCCCCCTGACCGGCAACCGCACCTGCGGATCTTCGAGGAGGCTTCCCTCTTCGGCACCCTCACCAACAGAAGGCATCCGCAATCGTAGGCCGACCAGAGGAGATGCCAGCATCAGCGAGGCTGCGACAAGCAGCGCTGTTTCAACGCCGGCGATGTCGGTGAGATGTCCCCACCCCCAGCTGCCTATGGCAAGACCGCCGGATGCGGCGGCCTGGTACGCCGCCAGAGACCTCGCGGCAACCCAGCGGGGTGCAGAAAGCTGTACGCCGATGTTCAAGAGCGTCCAAGACAACGTCCACCCTGTACCAGCCAGAACCAATCCGAACGCAGCCATCAACGGATTGTGGCTTAGTGCCAGAGTTGCAATACCCGCTGCCATGGACAGCGTGCAGCATCTCATGGCGGCTTCGCTACTTAAGCGCTCGCGCACCAGCGAGATATTGATCGCTCCCAAAATGGCTCCCAGGCCAAAGGCGCCCAGCATCACGCCGTAAGTTGGCGCGCCACCGAGAAGGCGATCACGTACGACCACTGGCAACAGCGCCAGGATAGCTCCGCTGACCAACCCGAATATGATCGTTCGGACCAACACGATCATAATAGGTGGCGAGTTCGTGATGTACCGGACGCCCAACAGGATGGCATGGCCGAGCCGTTCCGGTGGGAGACGCGACCGCTCACTTGCGCGCTTCCATAGATAGAGCGCGGCGATAAGTGGCACGAACGAGATCGTGTTGAATGTGAACGCGGCTACGGTCCCGGCGGAGGCCACAATGATACCCCCGACTGCCGGACCTACGCTCCGCGCGATGTTGTAGCTGATGCCATTCAACGCAACTGCGGCGGGCAGGGCTTGTGGAGGCACTTGCTCGCCCACTGCCGCCTGCCACGCGGGTCCCAACATCGCGGTGCCACAGCCTGCTGCAAAGCAGAGACCAAGCAAGAGGTCCGGCGTAAGCAATCCCAGCAAAGCGAGTACCGCCAGCGTAGCGCTGGCGGTCAGTGCAATACCGAGTGAAATCAATGCCACGATGCGCCGGTCATGCAGGTCAGCAATTGCGCCGGCCGGAATCGCAATGAGCATCACCGGCAATCCGAGAGCGGTTTGGACCAGCGCGACCTTGTCCGCTGACGATGACATTTCGGTCATAGCCCAGGCCACCCCGACTCCCTGTACCAAACTACCGAGATTTGACACCAGGCTGGCGGTCCAGATGCGGCGGAACGTGCGGTGCCGCAGAGGGGCGGTAATGCGATCGGCCTTGGCAGAGTGGAGGCGAGCTTCAAGGTCAGGCGAGGTTGGCTCAGCTTCCTCGGTCGTCGACCGCTCTTTCGGCTTGCCCGGAGCCAGGACAGGGCCGTTCAATGAGCGAAGCGAATTATCTGGACACACGAAGGTCTGCCTTTCGGCGGACCTTTTCGCGGTCCTACCGATCCCTTAGAATCACACATTATACCCATGCCCGCCGAAGAATTGCAGTGACGAAGTCCTACTTCGCGCCGGATTGCCGCACCGAGAACAAATGCCCGTGAGGCGGGATAAAACATATCTGACATGTGCAGTGGCTCGACGATGAGCTGAGGGCCGCGATATCTGGTTCTCGGCGTCCGGGGGCCGTACTGATCAGTTCTCGCAGATGTCCTGCGGTACGTGCACGCAGCACTGGCCTGGGTCATCACCTGAATGGCCTTAATCTGCAACGGTGAGGCAGCGTTCACATGGATGACGCTGCTAGGATAGACGTACTCGACTGGACGGCCGAGGCGGTGAACTACCGACTCACCCAGTTATTGCGGCCGCGATGCGCAAAGCCGGACCGTTAGGACGTTCCTCATCGTCATACAGATTTCTAAGATTGGTAGCCGACGAGGCATGATGTCGTGTGAGCAGCTTAACGGCTTGCCTATGAAGTGCTACGAACAAGCAGCACCGATTATCACGTCTCGCCCCACATAGCTCCGGCGCCGGGACGAAGCGCACCGCTTGACCGGCTTTGCGGGGACGATGCCGCCCATTCCCGCAGATTGTTTCTCTTCCTTCCCGAACCGTTCCGACCTCTTGTGCAGAGGAACCGAAATTCGCCAAGCTTCTCCCCGGGTTTGAGGTTCAGCACGCGGACGCACGAGGCCTCTTTGATGGCTCGATCTGGCCGAAGACCGGCTGCGCCTCGATCGGCTGAGCCGCAACGCCGTTGCTGCGACTTTCTTCCCCTGGGCTCACGCCCATTCCTCGCGAGACAAGAAAGTCTCTTCAACGGCGTCCTCCGCTGCGCTTCAGCCCGCGAGCGGGTGCGTCGCCGATCGTCCTCGCCCTTGAGATCGCCATCGAGGCCGCGGTGGTCGCGGGCTCGAAACACAACGGAGAAGCAAGATGGCTAATATCGGAACTTTCAAGAAGGTCGGCAATGATTTCCAGGGCGAGATCGTCACGCTGAGCTTGCAGGCTAGGGGCGTCCGCATCGTCGCCGAGACCAACCGCTCCAACGAGAACGCGCCCAGCCACCGCATCTATGTGGGTCGGGCCGAGATCGGCGCAGCCTGGTCGAAGCGCTCCGAAGAGGGCCGCGACTACCTCTCGATCAAGCTTGACGATCCCTCCTTCAACGCGCCGATCTACGCGAGCCTGTTCGACGACGAAGGTGGCGAGGGCTACAACCTGCTCTGGTCCCGGCCGCGCAAGAACGGCGAGTGAGATCCTCCGCCAAGCCCCGCCCGGTTCGCCGGGCGGGCTTTCCGCACATCGGCGCGAATTCCATGGGCTCGGAATGCGAATCTTAATTTTGCGATGGATTCAGCACTAGCCACAGGTCGGCGCCACTGAGATCGGCAAACCCCTTCGCACCGGCCTGTTACGATCAGGGCCATCTCGCTCCAAAGACGGCCCACGCGTTACACAAGCGACGTAGGCGTATATCCCGCGATTGTCGAAACAGAGGGTGTTATTTCTTCTTGCGGTCAAGTCGGGTCGATTTGCGCCCTTTAGGCAATGTTTTATGGATCGTAGCGCCCTTTGGTAATGGAAGGAATAACTCGTTGAGTTGGACACCGAGGGTGTCAGCCAACCGGTCAAGCAAATCAATCGTAGGATTTTCCAACTTCCGCTCAAGACCACTCATATACGAACGATCTATTCCCGCGTCATAAGCCAATTGCTCCTGCGGAATACCGCGATCGACGCGTATCCGGCGTATATTCCAGGCTACGAGTGCGCGAGCTTTCATTTGCGCAGGCAGCCATTTGGTGGCCCATTAAACCACTGGATATGGCCCGACTATTTAAGTAGGCTCTCGATAGAGAGACCGTTCAGCACGCCATCACCAGAACATCCCGTGTCTCCCAAGGAGGTTGCTGGCGCAGCTGAAACGGTAAGACTTTTGTAGGCCGTTGGAGCCGTCGACGTGCGAACAGTGCTGTCCGAACCATCGTCGCACCTGTGGGAAGCGTCCTACCCTCACTTGGGGCAGGTGCTTTGGCTTTTTCGGAAACAGTTACTTCCGCTTGGCCAGTTTTCCTTCGTTTCGCGCCTCCTCGTCCGGCGCGATGAGATCAACCGGAGTGACGCCCAACGCACTGGCGAGCTGGAACAGGCTTACGACGGTTGGATTGCGGCGGCCGCGTTCCAAGTCGCTGATGTATTGTTGAGTAAAGCCGGACAGGTCGGCGAACTTCTCCTGCGTAAAGCGCTTTTGCTTCCGCAGCTTTGCGAAATTCCGGCCGACCAACTTGCGCATGTCCATTCGCGCAAGTTGCGTCTTACATACTATGAGGTTTATCTCCTATAGTATGTATCTGCACCGACCCCGGAATACGACTAAAATGAGACCGCTCGTCAATCGCGCGTCCAGGAACCTTGCAATTATTCGATGTTTGTTGTCAGCCCATGACCAAGTTCAACTTAAATCCCGAAGTGGCCGATGCCCCTCCCGCTGGGGACGCCATGACCTCCTACGACGAACAGCATGTCGTAACCTACATGCGCCTTCTGCAGGCGGAGAGCGAGGGGGCCGATTGGTCCGAGGTCGCTCGGATCGTGTTGCACATCGACTCCGATCGCGAGCCGGAGCGTGCGCGTACTGCATACCAGACACATGTTCAGCGCGCGAAGTGGTTGACCGAACAGGGACGTCTGTTGCGCGGACCTAGATCAACCTAGAATAGTTTTCTAGACGGCTTTGGTTCTGACGACACCTTTTTCTCGGCACTCGGGCGTGGTGACTCACGTGCACCACGTGGTGACAAGCTGGCATCTTTTCCCAAAGGCCTGTTCGCAGCTATTGCGCCGTCATCGTTGTTAGCTCTTTGCAATGAGGCGGATGTTATGGCCCAAGTCGATTGGCGCTCCCCGGACTCCTACGACTACCTGAATAATGCTGACCCCACTGATATCGCTTGGGAGTTCGTGCGTCGCAATCCTGAATACCAACGTGACTACCAGGCTGTGATCGCCAAGAGCCCGACGGGTGAAGTCACCGAGGAATTCAGGAGGAAGTGGGGCATCTGCTTTCGCCCATGACCCGCAGCGGTCCTTTGATCAACAGACAATCTTTTGGGCGCCCGAGGCGCTGCCGGATGTCGTCCCGGTTGCGGTAACGACGTCAGGCGCTGACCCGAGTGCGCCAGATCTACCTCTATTCAACGTCTCGACGGCCGAAATGCGTCGCGCCGCTGATGGGTGGCACGCCGTGCTGCGCATCGGGACCGTGAACCACCGTGTCTGGTTGAAGGATGAACCTTCCATTGGTCATCGCTATGCCGCCAAACTTCCCTTCGATGAGAACTTGCCGCCGCGAGCGCATGCAGCTCGCAGATTGTGGCGCGCGCTCAACGGACGCGCGGCAGGCCCCGCTTTCCACGAACTTTCCAAACAGCGCCGGGATCGCCTAAGGCAAGTCGCGCGTGCGCTCGACGCACGTCATGCCGGTAGCAGCTATCGTGTGATCGCGTTGGCACTGCTTGGAAAGAAAAGCGTCCCAAAGCAAGCCTGGAAGACCCACGATTCCCGTAGCCTCATCATCCGTCTGGTACACGACGGCTTCTCCTTGATGCGGGGCGGCTATTGCAGGCTTCTGCGCTCCGGGCGCAGGAACAAATAGCCTCATCGCGGGGGTGTCGAAACATGCACCCCCGATCTTCGGCATCCCCCTCCGAAGCCCTGCTTCTCCAAGATGACCACACCCACGCCGGCGCCCTCATGGGTGGTGCGCCGCCATCTTGGAGCTCTCAAATGCCCGATCCGACCGCCGGACTTCCTCCGCGTTTCCTGCGCACTCCCGAGGCTGCACGCTACCTCGGCCTGTCTGGCCGCACGCTGGAAAAACATCGCACTTACGGTACCGGGCCGACCTACCGGAAGATCGGCGGCCGCGTCGTCTACGCCTTGGACGACCTGAAAGCGTGGGCCGATCTCGGCGCCAAAACGTCCACTTCTGACCCTGGCAAAGACACGGTGCTGCCGGCCAAAAAGCATTCGCAACTACGTCGTTATGCCGGCCAGGAACACCGCTGATGGTCGCTCTGAAGGCAATCATCATGCGACGCATTCAGCAAGCCGACCGCCATCAGCTTGAGCTTTTCCGCGCCCTGCCGGGAGATCTTGCTCCACGCGATGCGCAGGATCTGATGGCTTATCCATTCTTTTCGCTGGCTAAGACCAAAAGGATCGTGCCCATCGATTTCTGCGCCGGAACAACCTCAATCCGCGTCGAAGCTGTCCCGGAGCACGGCATGGCAACGATCTGGGACGCCGACGTCCTGATTTGGGCTGCCTCCCAGATCGTCGAAGCTCGCGATGCCGGTCTGAAAACATCACGCCTGATAGCCGCAACGCCATATGAGATTCTGACGTTCGTCGGCCGCGGCACCAGCGCACGCGACTACGACCGGCTGAAGGCAGGTCTTGACAGACTTCAGTCAACGACCGTGCTGACCTCGATCCGTCAACCCGCAGAACGGCGGCGGCACCGCTTCTCCTGGATTAACGAGTGGAAGGAAGCCGCTGATGCATATGGCAGACCATTTGGGATCGAACTGATCCTGCCAGATTGGTTCTATGCCGGCGTGATCGATGACGCTCTCGTTCTGACGATCGACCGCGCCTATTTCGACCTGACAGGTGGCCTTGAGCGCTGGCTTTACCGGCTGGTGCGCAAGCACGGCGGCCGGCAGCGCGGCGGCTGGAGCTTCGACCTTGCCCATCTTCATGCCAAGTCCGGCAGCCTCTCGCCGCTCAAGCATTTTGCCTACGACGTTCGACAGATTGTCCAGCGGCAGACATTGCCGGGCTATCGGCTCGTCCTCACGCGCGATCCAAACGGCCGCGAGCGGCTGAACTTCGCCTCGATCCCAAACCTTCCCGTTACGGCGCGCCTGTCGGCGCGTCGTTCGGGACCAATTTCAGGGGACAACCTGTGAATCAGCTCGTGCTATCGGGGACCGCAACCCTCGTGCCATCAGGGACCAGATCATCGTGCTATCGGGGACCGAAAGCGAACCTAAAGGCTTGTGAACGCGCGCTTTCCTGGCCCCCTAACTTTACTAACCAGAAATCCTTCGGATTTCTTCTAACGGAACTCGCTGTTGCCCACATTGTGGAAGAGCGGCAGTGGCACGGACGGTCGAGCTGCCTTCAGGTTCAAATCCCGCAATCGTCCGTCCTCATCACTAGCCGTTGGCTTTTCGAGCTTCCGGGAGAGACAGCATGAGCGATCTCACCGAGGTGGAAGTGCTGTGGCTGGAGAAGCGGATCGAGAACCGGGTTCGATTTGGCCGCAATGTCGAGGAACGGAAGCTCGATCGCCATCGTCGCGTCCTGGCATTTGCTCCAGGCAGCATCTTTGCGTTCGTTCGTTGGACGTCGAATGATTTCGGGACGGTGATTTCGCGCATTGATATCCTGCGTGCCGTCGCCGCGGGTCAGCGCTGCTCGACCGTGCCCTATGTGAAGCCAGGAGGCGACATTCTGCTTCGCCTTTCTGGCTGGCCGAAGGTCGAGCGCGTGCTGCAGATGATCGATGCCGTCGAGGCACTTGGTATCGATCCGGCTGATGTCGCCCCAGATCATTGGCAGCATGTCCACAACCGTCTTTCCGTCAATGAAAGCCCACGTCCCTACACGAAAGCTCGCCATCAGGCCTGGCTTCGCCGGCGGAGGATCATCCGATGAGAGGGCGGATGATGACGCTGCTTGCGATGTGCGGGGCTGCCGCAGCGATCGCCGTAACCATCGTGGAAGGGCGAACGCCGGCCTTCATCTGGAATGCATCGCCGAGCGTGCCCATCGGCCTTTACCGCCTGCGTTCCGCAGAGACTTTGTATGTCACGGAGCTGGTTGCGGTTCAGCCGCCTGAACCGCTGGCGAGCTTCCTCGACCTGAAGGGCTATTTGCCGCTCGGCCTTCCTATGCTCAAACGTATCCTCGCGCTCCCCGGGCAGACGGTTTGCAGAACAGGCCTCGCCATCTCGGTGGACAACATTGCTATGGGTGAGGCGCGTGAGCGTGACGGCCGCGGCCGTCCGCTGCCAGACTGGCAGGGCTGCCGCGTCGTCGGGCCGGCCGAGCTCTTTCTCATGAACTGGCAATCGGATGAGTCCTTCGACGGCCGGTATTTTGGCTTTCTTCCAGCCGCAGCCGTGATCGGCCGTGCGGACCCGGTGTGGACCTCGGAGGAGTGATGAGGTGTGTTCGTCATATTCATTTCACCATGCGCTTGTTCGATGGACCGCAAGGCCCTTTCTCCATTCCGGCTCCTCCATGCAAAGGCGATGTTAGGGAGGAACACCTCCCGCTGCTGAATGGCGCGCACAAAGGCTTTCTCCATCGGGAAGAGGCGCGCAGGAGGACGTACCTGGCACAGTTTGGCGCGCGCCTGTTCGCTGCACCCTTCCTGTTGCTCGTGCTCGCGCTTTGCAGTGCTTCGGTCGCCGAGGAGACAGCAACAGGGGCGGAGCACGAAGGGGCCCAGCCATTCGAAACCTTCATCATCGAAGCTTCACAGCGTTTTTCCATTCCAGTCTCCTGGATTGTCGAGGTGATGGCTGTCGAAAGCACTGGAGACGTTCGTGCCAGATCGCCCAAAGGCGCCATGGGGCTGATGCAGCTCATGCCCGACACCTGGGCCGAATTGCGCCGCCGGCACGCCCTCGGCAGCGATCCGTTCGACCCCCGTGACAACATCCTGGCAGGAACGGCGTATCTGCGTGAAATGCTCGACCGCTTCGGACCGAACGGCGTATTTGCTGCCTATCACGCAGGACCGCTGCGCTATCAGGAGCATCTTGCCGGGCGTCCATTGCCTGTCGAAACCCAAGCCTATGTGAAGAGGCTTGGGTCCGTGCTGGACGTCGATCAGCAACCGACCTGGAAGGCTGGCGTCACGTCATCAGCATCGTCGCTGCTCATTCCGCAGTCAACTCATAAGCCAACTGACATGCCGAGAACGGACGACCGGTCGATAAGGATTGTGCCTTCGGCAGACATCATGAACGCTATCTCCTCGCGAGATATTCTGCGGATCGTTCCAAGCTCGACTGGTCTATTCGTGGCGCGGACCGATTCTCGCACCATGCAATGATCAGAAGCGCGGTTGCGGAGCGGAACACATGTCAGCGAGCGATCGGCGAGAAGTGAGAGGGGCGGAGGTGAACGACCGTAAGCGTCCGGCATCTGCATACGGCATATGGGCGATGCCTTCGGCCCGCGCTCTACTCGTCGCTTCGCTCCTCACCGAGCCACCCTATGGGTGTCTCGGCCCTTCGGGTAACGATCGCTATCGCAAGCGCTCGCAAACAGTGTGCGCTTCGCAAACTAACTGCCACGTCGCGGCTGTTTTTTTCCCAATGAATCGGCCACCAGCCGACGTGTTTCTGCAGGCGCTGTTGGAGGATCCACCACAATGAATCCCAACTGCTCTTTGCCGTAAATCTCCCTCCTTTGCAGGCGAAAAGGCAGGAGATTTGTCTGCTGATCCGTGGACCAGCAGACGAAATGTTCGTCAACTAGAGGAAGGAAGAGCGAGTAACAAAGAACGACGGGCTAGGGCAAGATAAAAGCGGCTCGCCCGTCGAACGCCAAGCCATTGCCATGGCTTGGGTTCTGGCGTGCCGATCGGTCGTGGCGCGTGCCGCGCTTTGAACATTCACAAGCAAATTCAATGCATCTTTCGGTACTGACTAAGATTTACGAGGAAAGAACGACCGTGAATACCAAGGACAGCGAACTTCACATCCGGCCCGGCCGCATCCGCAGCACGCGCGCGCCCAAGGCCAAGAGCTTCTTCAATCAGGTACTGCAAGCGGCGCAGAAGGCGGGCCACACCTCCGCCTCCTCGATGAGCCGCGGAGGACGCGTCGGGCGCTCGACGTTCGGCCGCGGCCGGCTCCAGTTTGCCCGCAACCGTCTGTTTAGCGCTGCGCGCCGCGTGACCGTGAAGGCGCGGGTCGCGCGGCATAAGGGATTGGCATTCGGCTCGGCATCACTCGCGGCGCATATCTCGTACCTCCGGCGCGATGGCGTGACCCGCAGCGGCGAGAGAGCCTCGCTGTTTGACGCCGAACGCGAAGAGGTTGATGGCAGCGCCTTCGCCGAGCGTTGCAAGGGCGATCGGCATCATTTTCGATTCATCATCGCACCCGAGGACGGGGGCGAGATGAGCGATCTGAAAGCGTTCACGCGCGATCTCGCCAGGCAGATGAAGGCGGACCTCGGCACACGGCTCGACTGGGTCGCCGTCGATCACTGGAACACGGACAATCCACACATTCACCTGCTTGTTCGCGGGGTCAGCGACAACGTTGAGGACCTCGTGATCTCCCGCGACTATATCAGCCAGGGACTACGCTCTCGCGCGGAAGAGCTGGCATCCATCGAGCTCGGGCCCAAAGCCGAGCACGAGATCCGCAGGGCTCTCGAACGCGAAGTCTTCGCCGAAAGATGGACACGGCTCGACCGCGAGATCCGTCTGGCTGCCGACGAGACCGGCTATCTCGACCTGCGGCCCGATCGGGAAGGGATATCTGACCCCGAAATCCGCCGCCTTATGATCGGGCGCCTTCAGCATCTGCAAAAGATGGGCCTTGCCTCATCGGCGGTACCCGGTGAGTGGATGGTGGGTTTGGACGCAGAACCCCATCTCAGAGACCTTGCAATTCGGGGCGATATCATCAAGACCATGCATCAAGCGATGACAGAGCGGGGACAGGAACGAAGTCTCTCGGAATTCGCCGTTACGGGGGAAAGAACGACCGCACCGATTATCGGGCGATTATTGGCAACCGGGCTACACGACGAGCTCACCGGCGAAGCCTATGCGCTCATTGATGCGACCGACGGACGGCTCCATCACGTCCGCTTTCGTGGTCTTGAGGCATTCGAACAGGCGCCCCCCATTGGCGGCATTGTCGAAGTCAGGCAGTTCGGTGGGATGGACGAGCAGCGGCCGACGCGCGTGCTCGCCAATCGCTCGGATTTCGATCTTCCCGCGCAAATAGGTGCGCCGGGAGCAACCTGGCTCGACCACCGACTGGTCGAGCGCGATTCGATGCCGCTCGCCTTGGGCGGCTTCGGGCGGGAGGCTCGGCAAGCGATGCAGGCGCGAGCCGAACATCTTGCAGAAGCAGGGCTCGCACACCGAGCGGGAGGGCGCATCATCCTGCAACGCGATCTCCTCAATACGCTGCGGCGCCGGGAGCTAGAGGCGGCCGGTGCCGAAATCGCGGCCGAGACCGGCTTGCCTCACGCGCAAGCCGCAGTCGGTGAGCAGGTCGCAGGAACATACCGAAAGAGCCTGTCCCTCACGTCGGGCCGCTTTGCATTGATCGACAATGGGCTTGGCTTTCAACTCGTCCCCTGGACGCGCGAACTGGAAAAACGCCTCGGCCAGCATGTGACGGGAAGCGTTAGGGATGGCGGTGGGATCGAGTGGAGTTTCGGCCGCAAGCGCGACCTCGGTCTTTGATTTCCTTGGCCAGAGCGTCATTCAGCGAAGGAGAGCCTTGTCGATGTCCGGAACCAAGATCTTGTGGGGGCAGCTCGTGGCTGTCGGCGCGATCGTCCTGCTCACGATCTGGAGCGCGACGGAGTGGACGGCCTGGCGCTTGGCCTTCCAACCCGAGCTCGGTCTGCCCTGGTTCAAGATGTATGGATTTGCGGTCTATTACCCGCCCGAGTTCTTCTGGTGGTGGTTCGTGTTCGACGCCTATGCACCTGACGTATTCACCGAGGGCGCCTACATCGCCGCCTCTGGAAGCTTTCTCTCCATCGCCGTGGCCATCGCCATGTCTGTCTGGCGCGCCCGGGAGGCCAAGGACGTTGCCACCTATGGCTCGGCCCGATGGGCCAAGCTTGAGGAGGTGAGGGCGGGAGGTTTGCTGAGCGCGGACGGGGTTGTGCTTGGCCGACTGGAGAAGAACGACCTGCGTCACGATGGGCCCGAGCACGTCCTCTGCTTTGCTCCAACGAGGTCCGGCAAGGGCGTCGGGCTCGTCGTCCCCTCGCTGCTGACATGGCCGCACTCGGCCATCGTGCACGACATCAAGGGTGAGAACTGGCAGCTCACAGCCGGGTTTCGGTCGAAGCACGGCCGTGTGCTGCTGTTCGATCCGACCAATGCCAGATCATCAGCCTATAATCCGCTTCTGGAGGTCCGGCGCGGGGAGTGGGAGGTCAGGGACGTCCAGAACGTCGCAGATGTGCTCGTAGACCCCGAGGGCTCGCTCGACAAGCGGAACCATTGGGAGAAAACCAGTCATTCCCTGCTCGTCGGGGCAATCCTTCACGTCCTCTATGCCGAGCCCAATAAGACGCTCGCCGGCGTCGCCGCTTTTCTATCGGATCCCAAGCGGCCGATCGAAACGACGCTGAACGCGATGATGACGACAGCACACCTCAAGGACCAGGGGCCGCATCCGGTCGTCGCCTCTACGGCAAGAGAGCTGCTGAACAAATCCGAGAATGAACGCTCGGGTGTGCTTTCGACAGCGATGTCCTTCCTCGGACTTTATCGGGATCCCGTCGTCGCCGAAGTGACAAGCCGCTGCGATTGGCGGATCGCCGACCTTATCGCAGACAACTGCCCCACCACGCTCTACCTGGTCGTGCCGCCCTCGGATATTTCGCGAACCAAGCCACTAGTCCGCTTGATCCTCAACCAAATCGGGCGGCGGATCACCGAGGACCTTCAGGATAAGGATCGCCGTCACCGCGTGTTGCTGATGCTGGATGAATTTCCAGCTTTGGGACGACTTGATTTTTTCGAGTCGGCACTGGCTTTCATGGCCGGCTACGGCATCAAGGCGTTCCTCATTGCCCAGTCGCTCAACCAGATCGAGAAGGCCTACGGCCCGAATAACGCGATCCTAGACAACTGTCATGTCCGGGTAAGCTTTGCGACCAATGATGAGCGCACCGCAAGGCGCGTCTCCGATGCGCTAGGCACGGCAACCGAAATACGCTCCATGAAGAACTACGCCGGCCATCGGCTCAACCCATGGCTCGGCCATCTCATGGTCTCTCGCCAAGATACCGCGCGGCCGCTTCTGACCCCGGGAGAGGTCATGCAGCTGCCGCCGTCAGAGGAGATCGTGATGGTGGCAGGCACTCCTCCAATCCGTGCGAGAAAAGTGCGCTACTACGAGGATGAGCGATTTGCCGAGCGCGTACTTCCCCCGCCAGATCCCGTCAAGATCCGAAGGTCTTCTCGCGCCGACAGCTGGTCAGGGCTGAAGGCCGCTATTCCCGATAAGACGCCCGCGGACATTGGCGGTGGCGACGCTGACACGGCCAATGGCGGACTGCGGCGAGAGCCCGAGCTTCCGGATCACCTCGCCATCGTTAAGGAAACGACGGAGGTCGCGCCGGCCGAGGAATTCGCCGTGCTGGAAGACGACGAAGATGCCGCGCGCCAGTCGCGCCTGCTGCGGCAGAAGATGCGCGGCGTTGCGCGGCAAGCCGCACTCGACCCGAATGATGGCATTGAATTGTGAGAAGATCATGCGCAACCGCATGAACGTCTACTTCCCTCCAGAGCTGTTGGCACAGATCACGGAACTTGCCGATCGAAAAAACATCTCACGCTCTGCAATCGTCGAGGCGGCAGTCAGCTCGTTCCTGTCCCCAGATGGCTCGGACCGGCGGGAAGCCGCCTTTTCGCGTCGTCTCGACAGGATATCGCGCCAAATGCAACGCCTCGAACGCGACCTCGGACTTACCGCTGAAACTCTGGCTCTGTTCGTGCGGTTCTGGTTGACAGTCACGCCCCCGCTTCCCTCCGACGCCCAGGCTGCCGCCCAAGCCAAGGGGCGTGAGCGCTTCGAGGGTTTTGTCGAGACGCTCGGCCGTCGCCTGCAAAAGGGGCAGAGTTTTCTGCGCGAGATTCCCGAAGATATCGTTCGGCAGCCGGCGGACGGAGACAGCAACTGACATCGGTTGTTGAGGCTTTGCGCCAATGTTTCTCTTTCTACGCTAGCCTACGATCCGACGAGCCACGTTGTTGCGTCATCTTCCATCGTGGTTTTTCTAATCGTCCCCATCTGAGGCGCTCGTGGGGGGCGCTCTCAAGCGAATGGGGCTCTCGTGATAATCCAGTCGGCTCAAGCGGAGGCGATCTCGCGCGGCGCGCGCATGCTGCGCAGCGCGCTCGGGCCTGCGGTCGCGCGCTATCTCGAAGACGATGCCGTCATCGAAGTGATGCTCAATCCCGATGGGCGGCTCTGGATCGACCGCCTGTCCGGCGGTTTGGAGGATACCGGCCAGCAGCTGTCACCTGCGGACGGGGAGCGCATCATTCGGCTGGTCGCGCATCATGTCGGTGCAGAGGTCCATGGAGCTGCTCCCCGGATCTCGGCCGAGCTGCCGGAAACCGGAGAGCGGTTCGAGGGATTGTTGCCGCCGGTCGTGGCTCGGCCGACCTTTGCGATCCGAAAGCCAGCGGTCGCTGTCTTTACGCTCGACGATTACGTCGCCGCCGGGATCATGCGCGCCGGTCAAGCCGCGATGCTGCGGGACGCCGTTGCCGGGCGACAGAACATCCTCGTCGCGGGCGGCACGTCGACAGGCAAGACCACGCTGACCAATGCGCTGCTGGTGGAGGTTGCCAAGACCTCCGACCGGGTCGTTCTGATCGAAGATACCAGGGAGCTGCAATGCCTGGCAGCAAACCTCGTGTCTCTGCGAACCAAGGACGGCGTGGTCTCGCTGTCTGACCTCGTGCGCTCTTCACTTCGGCTGCGGCCGGATCGAATTCCAATCGGTGAGGTCCGAGGCGCGGAGGCGCTCGATCTCCTCAAGGCCTGGGGCACGGGGCATCCCGGCGGCATCGGCACGATCCACGCAGGTTCTGCGCTCGGGGCGCTACGTCGCCTGGAGCAGCTCATCCAGGAGGCGGTCGTCACCGTCCCGCGCGCGCTCATTGCCGAGACCATCAATGTCATCGCCGTCCTTTCGGGGCGCGGCGCCGATCGCCGCCTTGCCGAGCTCGCCCGCGTCGAGGGCATCAGTGCGGGCGGCGACTACAGTCTTTCACCAGCAGGAGATCTCAAGTGAACCATCGCCTCCAGACTTCGCAAGCTTTCACCCTGGCCTTGATTGCCATGACCACGACCGCTACCCCCGTCATGGCCGCCGGCTCCAACATGCCCTGGGAGCAGCCGCTCAACCAGATTCTGCAATCGGTCGAGGGGCCTGTCGCCAAGATCATCGCGGTCATCATCATCGTGGTCACAGGCTTGACGCTGGCCTTCGGCGATTCGTCCGGCGGCTTTCGCCGGCTGATCCAGATCGTCTTCGGCCTGTCGATTGCCTTTGCGGCTTCGAGTTTCTTCCTGTCGTTCTTCTCGTTTGGCGGCGGCGTGGTGATCTGATGCAGGAGGGCGTCGCAGGCTTCCTCGTGCCGGTGCATCGCGCATTGACCGAACCGATCCTGATGGGCGGAGCGCCGAGAGCTGTTGCGATCGTCAATGGCACGCTCGCAGCGGCACTTGGATTGGGATTGCGCCTGTGGATCGCGGGCCTGCTGCTCTGGGCGCTCGGCCACGCCGCAGCTGTATGGGCCGCAAAGCGCGATCCCGCTTTCGTCGAGGTCGTACACCGCCACCTGCGAATTCCCGCTCATTTCGATCTTTAGGAACCTTTCCCATGTTGAATCTTGCCGAATATCGCAAGTCGAACACCCGCCTTGCGGACTTCCTTCCCTGGGCCGCGTTGGTCGATGAGGGCATTGTCCTGAACAAGGATGGCTCGTTCCAACGCACGGCCAAATTTCGCGGGCCCGATCTCGACAGCGCGGTACCGGCGGAGCTCGTCGCAGTCGCCGGCCGGCTCAACAATGCGCTGCGCCGCCTTGGCTCGGGCTGGGCGGTCTTCGTCGAAGCCCAGCGTCACTCCGCGGGAGCATACCCGCCGAGCATGTTCCCGGACGTCGCCTCCGCGCTCGTTGACGCCGAGCGCAAGGCCCAGTTCGAGGAGGAGGGCGTCCACTACGAGTCGAGCTACTATCTTACGCTCCTTTATCTTCCGCCGCCGGAAGATGCCGCAAGGGCCGAGCGGCTTCTCTATGAGGGCTGCGCTCGCAACGAAGATGCCGATGCGCGGCAGGTGCTGGCTGGCTTCGTTGATCGGACGGCGCGCCTCCTGCAGTTGATCGAAGGCTTCATGCCCGAATGCCGCTGGCTCGATGACAGCGAAACACTGACCTATCTTCACGCGACGATCTCGACAAAGCGCCATCGTGTCCGCGTCCCGGAGATCCCGATGTACCTGGACGCTCTGCTGGCGGATCAGCCGCTCTCGGGAGGGCTGGAGCCGATGCTGGGAGCGGCGCATTTGCGGGTGCTCACGATCGTCGGCTTCCCGACCGCCACGACCCCTGGGATTCTTGATGACCTCAATCGGCTTGCCTTCTCCTATCGCTGGTCGAGCCGAGCCATCATGCTCGACAAGCTAGAAGCCACAAGGCTGCTAACCCGAATTCGCCGGCAGTGGTTCGCCAAGCGGAAGTCTATTGCCGCGATCCTGAAGGAGGTGATGACGAACGAAGCATCCTCGCTGCTGGATACCGATGCGCACAACAAGGCGATGGACGCGGACGCCGCGCTCCAGGAACTTGGATCCGACGAGATCGGAGAGGCCTTTGTCACCGCCACTGTCATCGTTTGGGATCTGAATGCAAGGGCGGCCGACGAAAAGCTACGCCAAGTGGAAAAGGTCATTCAGGGTCGCGATTTCACCTGCATGGTCGAGACGGTCAATGCCGTCGAGGCGTGGCTCGGCAGCCTCCCCGGCCATGTCTACGCCAATGTTCGGCAGCCTCCGATCTCCACCTTGAATCTCGCGCACATGATTCCTCTCTCTGCCGTCTGGGCAGGCGAGGCGAGGGACCAGCACTTCAACGCGCCGCCGCTGCTCTTTGGCAAGACGGAAGGCTCGACGCCATTCCGCTTCTCCCTTCACGTTGGCGACGTCGGGCATACTCTTGTTGTGGGACCGACCGGCGCCGGCAAATCGGTTCTGCTCGCGTTGATGGCCCTTCAGTTCCGCCGCTATCCCGGCTCGCAGGTGTTCGCGTTCGATTTTGGCGGCTCGATCCGGGCGGCCGCGATCGCCATGGGCGGCGATTGGCACGACCTTGGTGGCGCGTTGTCGGCCGATGATGGCGCACCGATCGCATTGCAGCCGCTGGCCTGGATCGACAATCCCGCCGAACGGGCCTGGGCGACTGACTGGGTGGCCGCTCTTCTTACACGAGAGAAGGTCGATCTTTCTCCAGAAGGCAAGGACCATCTGTGGTCGGCCCTGACCTCGCTTGCCTCGGCACCGGTACCCGAGCGGACGCTAACCGGGCTTTCTGTCCTTCTGCAGTCGAACGTCCTCAAGCGCGCTCTCCAGCCCTATTGTCTGGGTGGGCCCTATGGGCGGCTGCTGGATGCAGAATTCGAGCGGCTTGGGGAAGCCTCAGTCCAGGCATTTGAGACCGAAGGACTGATCGGAACGGGGGCTGCGCCGGCCGTACTCGCTTATCTTTTTCACCGGATCGGTGACCGGCTCGACGGCAGGCCTACATTGATCATCGTCGACGAGGGGTGGCTAGCGCTCGATGATGCCGATTTCGCAGGACAGTTGCGGGAGTGGCTGAAGACGCTCCGAAAAAAGAACGCCTCGGTGGTGTTTGCCACCCAGTCCCTTTCCGACATCGACGGCTCGGCAATCGCCCCCGCAATCATCGAGAGCTGCCCGACGCGGCTGCTCTTGCCAAACGAGCGCGCGATCGAGCCGCAGATCACAGCCATCTATCGCCGGTTCGGGCTCAATGATCGCCAAATCGAACTCCTGAGCAGGGCAACGCCGAAGCGCGACTATTATTGCCAGTCTCGCCGAGGCAACCGCATGTTCGAGCTTGGCCTCGGCGAGGTCGCACTCGCCTTTACAGCCGCATCAGCCAAGTCCGATCAACTCGCAATCGAGCACCTGGTCGCCGAGCACGGCGCCGAGGGGTTTCTAGCGGTCTGGCTTGAGCACCGCGGAGCAAGCTGGGCTATCGACCTCATCCCGAATCTGAAAAATCTGGAGTCATCACGATGAGCCTTCGACGCTTGCGTTTCGCCATCACGATCCTTGTTGCATCGGCTTTTTCTAGCGGCACAGCGCGTGCCCAGTGGATTGTGTTCGATCCCAACAATTACGTTCAGAACGTGTTGACCGCCGCTCGCGAGCTGCAGCAGATCAGCAACCAGATCACCTCGCTGCAAAACGAAGCGCAGATGCTGATCAACCAGGCAAAAAACCTGGCGAGCCTGCCCTATTCTTCGCTTCTGCAGCTTCAGACCTCCATCCAGCGCACCCAGCAGCTCCTTGGTCAGGCGCAGCACATCGCCTACGACGTCCAACAGATCGACCACGCCTTTGCCACAAGCTATGCGCCGGCAACAAGCAGCCAGTCCGATGCCGCGCTGTTTGCGGGAGCGCAGGCGCGCTGGCAGAACTCCGTCGGAGCGCTTCAGGACGCTCTTCGCCTCCAAGCCGGCGTTGTGGGCAACCTCGACACCAATCGCATTCAGCTGTCCGCCCTGGTGAGCTCGAGCCAGAGCGCCAGCGGCGCGCTCCAGGCAACCCAGGCCGGTAATCAGCTCCTCGCTCTTCAGGCCCAACAGCTCGCCGATCTCACCGCGACCGTCGCGGCCCACGGCCGGGCACAGGCTCTCGAAGCAGCCCAACGCGCAGCGGCCCAAGACCAGGGCCGCGAACAGCTGCAGCGCTTTCTGACTCCTGGGCCCGGCTATCAATCCTCCAACGTACAGATGTTTCACTGATGAGGGATCCGAAAACTATCAAGGCGGTGTCGATCGCAATCACCGTCTTTGGCGGCATAGTGGCGATCATCGCATGCACGCTCACGCTGCAGAATCATGCGGGTGAGCTCGAACACCAGCCGATGACCGCCCAAATACCGAGTGTGCACGAGGCTGACCTGATCCGTTGCCGTGCCGTGACATCCACGCAAACTGATGCCTATGAGACTTGCCGGAAGGTCTGGGCAGAAAGCCGCCGGAGCTTCCTTGGGCAGAAGACGGACTCGAAGGGTTCGTCAGTTGGCTCTTCGGCGGAAGAGGCTTTGGAAGCAAAGGATCAGAGCCGATTGCCTCAAGGCTATCTAGCCCGTCCTGCGGTAGGGGGCGACCAATGACCGGCACGGGCATCATCGACCAATTCCTGGAGACTTTTACACGCTACATCGACAGCGGCTTTGGTCTCGTGGGCGGGGAGGTCGGTTACCTCGCAACGACCCTCGCTGCGATCGACATCACGCTTGCAGCGTTGTTCTGGAGCTGGGGCGCGGACGACGACATCATCGCGCGGCTGGTCAAGAAGACGCTCTTCGTCGGGGTTTTTGCTTACCTGATCGGAAATTGGAACAGTCTCGCCCGTATCGTCTTCGAGAGCTTTGCGGGCCTTGGGCTGAAGGCCTCCGGCACCAGCTTGTCGGCCGGCGATTTCGTGCGGCCGGGCAAGATCGCGCAGGTGGGCCTCGATGCAGGCCGTCCGCTCCTGGACTCGATCTCCAGCCTGATTGGCTACATCAGCTTTTTCGAGAACTTCGTCCAGATCGTGGTTCTGTTGTTTGCCTGGGCAATCGTGCTTCTTGCCTTCTTCATTCTGGCCGTTCAGCTTTTCGTGACACTGATCGAGTTCAAACTCACTACATTGGCCGGATTTGTGCTGATTCCCTTCGGCCTGTTCGGCAAGACCGCCTTTGCGGCAGAGCGCGTCCTCGGCAACGTGGTCTCATCAGGCATCAAGGTGCTGGTGCTGGCTGTGATTGTCGGCATCGGCTCAACACTGTTTTCGCAATTTACGTCGGGCTTCAACGGCGCCCAACCGACCATCGAAGATGCCATGACATTGGTTCTTGCGGCGCTCTCGCTGTTGGCGTTGGGGATCTTCGGACCGAGCATCGCAAGCGGGCTGGTCTCCGGTGGGCCGCAACTCGGCGCAGGATCTGCGGTCGGTACAGCACTTGCCGCAGGCGGCGCCGCGGTGGCGACAGCCGGGCTTGCTGCAGGTGCGGCAGGTCTCGCCGGCGGAGCGCTCGTGGGCGCCGGCAGGATGGGCGCAAGCGCTGTCACGGGCACCGCAGCGGCATATCGCAGTGGCGGCCTCACGGGCGTCGCAAATGCGGCCGCCTCTGCAGCAGCAAGTCCACTTCGCAGGATGGCCTCGACGGTTGGCGGAGGCGGTCAATCGACGAGCACTTCAGCTCAGACCGCGAGCGGTAGCCCCACTTGGGCTCAGCGCATCAAGCAAGGTCAGGGCCTTGATCGGGGGGTATCGGCGGCAGTTCATGCAGTCAAATCCGGCGATCCCGGTGGCAGCGGCAGCTCGGTCGATCTCTCCCAGGAAGAGCGCCGATGAGAGGGATTTCCGAGAACGGCGCATGGCCGTCGAACTCCGCTCGGCCTGTTCCGATGATCAGCTGTTCTCGTGGGTCCTCTGCAGTGCGTCGGCTGGGTCGTCAATGCGTCATTCAAGCCTCTCGCATTCTGTCCTTGACGCTGACGCCAGCTCTGATCTGGCAAGCGATCCATGGCCAGATCCCGTCCGACACGTCGCTGCGCCAACGGCCCCTTCTTCTCGGTGTCGCGGGTGCGAAGGCAGGATTGGGCTCGGTTCTTTTGCCGCGCAATCCGGCGCAGCTCCCGGAAGTAAGGGGACTCAGTCGCAGCATTCGCCGCCGGCGGTGCAGAAGCTGCCACATCGTACGGTGCTTGTGCGTGTTCGCGCGCGTGATCCGCATCGAGCAGCCGACATGAGCAAAACGCCGTCTGCTGCCGGCTCGCTACGATGGATCAGGGATACTCAGGGGAAGTTCAATGTTTAAGAGATCAGCAACGCATTATGGCCGCGCGCCGGCGGCACTCACCCCTTATCAGAAGGCAGGTCAAGTCTGGGACGAGCGCATCGGCTCGGCCCGCCTGCAGGCGAAGAACTGGCGCTTGATGGCGTTCGGCTGCCTTGCTCTGTCTTGCAGCCTTGCCGGCGGGCTGATCTGGCAATCGACACAAGGAACGATAACGCCGTGGATCGTCGAGGTCGACCGGCTCGGTCAAGCTCAGCGGGTCTCGCCTGCAAGTTCCGACTACGACCCGACGGATCCACAAATTGCCTGGCACCTGGCGCGGTTCATCGAAGATGTGCGCGCCCTGCCATCCGATGCCATCGTGCTGCGGCAGAATTGGCTCCGGGCCTACGACTTCACGACCGATCGCGGGGCCGTCGCACTCAATGAATATGCCAGGGCAAACGACCCATTCGCCGGGCTCGGCAAGGCGCAGATCTCGGTGGAAGTCTCCAGCGTCATACGGGCCTCGCCCGACAGCTTTCGTGTCGCATGGATTCAGCGCGCTTACGAGAACGGCTCGCTCGCCTCGACCGAGCGATGGACAGCCATCCTGAGCATCGTCATCCGAACGCCGCGTGATGCCGATCGGCTGCGCAAAAATCCTCTCGGAATCTATGTGAATTCGATCAATTGGTCCAAGGAGTTGGGGCAGTGAAAGTATATCCTTGCGAGTTCAGGACAGCGCCAATGAAGAGGGGCATCACTTCCGCAGCCGTCATGCTTGGCTGCATGCTCAGCGGCTGCTCGACCTTCATTCCACCCGAAATCAGCTATGACACAGATGTGCCGCCGCTGCCTGTGGCGGCAGCGCCGGCGGATGATCGTCCGCGTCCCCTGCATGTGCCTCCATCCTGGAAGCCGTCGCTTGGCGGCAAGCCGGGCACCAAGGAGGATGTCGAGCCGGTCAACCGGATCGAAATCGCCAACAGTGCGGCGCGCGTCGAGCCGAGGCGGAGAGGCTATTTCAACGCCGCACAGATCTACAGCTATAGCCCGGGCGCGCTCTATCAGGTCTATGCCGCGCCGGGACAGATCACCGACATTGCTCTTGAGGAGGGGGAGCAGTTGACCGGCTCCGGCCCGCTCGCAGCCGGCGACACCGTGCGATGGGTCATCGGCGACACCGAAAGCGGCAGCGGCGAGGAGCGCAGGGTGCACGTGCTGGTCAAGCCGACGCGCGCCTCCATCGAAACCAACCTCGTGATCAATACTGATCGGCGCACCTATCTCCTCGAGCTCCGCTCGCGCGAGAAGCCCTACATGCCATCGGTCGCGTGGTACTATCCGCAAGATCGGATCAAGCGGCAGCAATTGACTCCTGTTCCGCTGCTCCCAGAGCTTGCACAACGGCGCTTTCGGTATGCGATCGAGGGGGACAATCCGCCGTGGCGCCCCCTTGCAGCCTACGACGACGGCCGAAAAGTCTACATCGAGTTCTCGCAAGGTATCGTCCAAGGCGAAATGCCGCCGCTGTTTGTGCTCGGGCCTGACGGTAAGAGCGAAATCGTCAATTATCGCACCTTTGGCAGCGTCCTGATCGTCGACCGCCTGTTTGCGGCTGCCGAACTGCGGCTTGGTGGAGAACATCAACAAAAGGTTAGGATCGTCCGCACCGACGGGAGGTTTTCGTCATGACGGAAGAACACCGCGAAGATGAGACCTCCCCGGACGGCGAACAGGAGACAGGTGAGCTCGAGGATGGGTTTCGGCTCCGGCCCGAATACCCGAGCGTCACCCGCTTGTCTCGCAAGGTGCTGCTGACCGGATCCGCGCTCTGCCTGGCGCTGGTCGCCGCGGCGGCGACGTGGGCGCTCCAGAAACAACGGCCGCGTGAGGCCGCTTCCGAGGAGCTCTATCTGGCTGAGCGTCACAATGTTGCTGAGAGCGTCACAGCGTTGCCGCCGGACTACTCGAAGGTCACCCCTCCTGTCCCCCAGCTTGGTCCACCTCTTCCCGGCGATCTCGGCAGACCAATCCTGGCCGCCAAAGGCCAGATCGCCGCGCCAGGCGCTGCGGCCGACCAGGAACAGCAACGCCGTGACCAGGAACAAGAGGCGGCTCGTGTAAGCCGACTGTTCGCCTCTACCAATGTGAGGGACACGGCAGCGTCGAGCGGAGCCCAAGCAGGTGGCGCCAATGCTCCCTCCCTGATCCCCAGCAGCGAGGATGGGTCACTGCAAAACGCTCAGGACCGGAAGCTCGCCTTCGTAAATGCGGCCACCGATCGACGAACGACCAGTCCAGACCGCCTCGTGAAGGCGCCATCACCTTACGTGGTGCAGGCCGGATCGGTTATCGCCGGGGCCCTGATCACCGGCATTCGCTCCGATCTGCCTGGAATGATCACAGCTCAGGTAAGCGAGAATGTTTATGATACGCCCACCGGGCGCTTTCTCCTCATCCCCCAGGGCGCCAGACTGACTGGCATCTATGACAGTCAGGTGAGCTTCGGCCAGAGCCGCGTGCTGCTCGTTTGGACCCGGTTGATCATGCCGAACGGCCGCTCGGTCGTCTTGGAGCGCCAACCGGGGACAGACACGCAAGGCTATGCCGGCCTTGAAGATCAGGTTGACAACCATTGGGGTGAGCTGTTCAAGGCGGCGGCGCTGTCGACCTTCCTGGCTGTTGGCTCGGAAGCGGGTGCAGGTTCCGATGCGAGCAATAGCAACAGCGCAATCATTGGTGCCCTCAGGCGCGGTGCATCAGATTCGCTGAACCAGGCCGGCCAACAAGTGGTCCGCCGTAGCCTCAATATCCAGCCGACCTTGACGATACGCCCGGGTTACCCGGTCCGCGTCCTGGTCAACCGTGATCTCATTCTTGAACCTTATAGAGGCTAGCCGCATGCCTAAATTGAAGATTGCAGCGCTTGTGGACGATCGGCCTGTCAAAATGACGGTCGAACTCGCGGCCCATGTTCACCGGGATTTGCACGTCTATGCCGATGTGCTGGCGAAGCAAACCGGACAGGCCGTCGAACCTGCCAAGCTCATTGGCCCGATGTTGGCGCGCTTCATGGCGACAGACCGGGCTTTTGCGAAATCAAAACGTCAAGCCCGCTCTTCCCCTCCTGAAGAATAACATTCTCTCAGAAGGGCTAGGAAGTGGGCGACAACAGATCTTTCATCGCCGGTTCTGACATGAGCTGACATTGTGATCCGACTGGGTCCCCTTGCGTCGTGCAGTTCGCGATACACCACCCCTGGGAATCCGGCGTGAGCTTCGGATGCCAATAACGGCGTGACGCCGCGGCCAATGCTGACGAGACTGGTCAGCTTGCTGCGGCTCACGTCGCAGGCTTCGATTAAGGCCCCGTTTCCATGAGCCGCCAGTTTGCAGACCAGAAGGTCTTCGACTTCTCTTGCGGGATCATCGCGGCTGACGAGAACGGTTCGACTGTGCAGATCGGCGCAGGAGACCGACTCGTTCTGAGCTAACTCATCATTCTTGGCGAGTGCGATGAGAATACCTTCACGCCATAGGGGAAAGGCCGCCGTGAGCAGCATGGAAGATAGACCGTCTGGCGCGATGGCGATATCGAGCGAGCCCGTCTGAAGCGCGATCAGGAGTTCCGGCATGACGCGTTCAAGGACGGCGACCTTGATTTCCGGATAACGGCTTTGAAACTCGGCGATCGCAGGTGTTATTCGTCCTGCGGAGACGAATGGGCAGAAGCCGATAGCCAGGTGATCCGCCCGCTTGGACAGGGTCAAGACTGTCGCCTTCGATAATGAATCGACCTGCTCGATGATAAGCTTTGCCGTCCTCAGGAATGTCGTACCAGAGGCTGTTGGATTCATCCCGTATCTCGATCGCTCGAACAAGCGGGTACCAACCAGGCATTCCAATCGTCCGATCGCCCGACTGATGGCCGAGTGTTCGACACCCAGCACCCTGGCTGCGCTCCGAATGCTGCCCGCTTCATTGACTGTCACAGCAACGCGCAGATGTTGTAAACTTATTGGATTGGATATTGGTCGCTGTGTCTGACAGGCAAGGTGGTCGATTGGAGGCATTTACAAATCAAGGTGCGGCGATTTAAGTCGGATGAGTTCTGCGGGCAGCGAGCCGGCAGTCAGGCGGCGTGCGACAGGACTGGAGTCCAGAGAACTGGGCCGGCGAGTCCACCGGCCGCACGTATCCTGTCCAAAGCATTGAGCGTGATTTCCAGGTGGCCGGCGACAGCAAGCGTGTTTCCAATTTCACAAGGCGATGCAATCCGGCGAAGCGGCCATCCTGCGCGCCTCAGAATTCGCTCCATCCGGACGTCGGTGACTGTGACGATGCTCGTGAGCTGTCGAGACAGACCAAACTCAATCATGCCCGCGAAGAGTTCGTAAGTTGCCCTCGCAAGCCCGTGTGCCGCCTTCGGAGCATCTGAAGGAAGATCAACTGCAAAGCGGCTGCTCTCCCACACATGAGGATCCGATGGGGCAGGGCACTTTCCCAGGAGCACAGAAAAGGTGTCGCGGATCATCGTCGGGCCGGTTGTCGGCAAAAGGCGAACCGACCCCTGCACCAGTCCCTCGACCGACGTTTGGACGAGATATACCGGACCTAGCGCGTCAAACTCGTCGGTCTCCATCTCGCCGGAACTGTGAACGCTCCAATCTAATCTTTGCTTGAAGACGCGATGCCGCAGCCTGTGCATGGCCGCTAGCGTTTGGGAGAACGCGCCGTGAAATGGTTCGGCAATCAGTTGAATCATGACCCCTCCTGTCCGGATTTCGACTATATGGGAGAGCCGGGTGCAAATGGCACCACGTACAACTAGAGGGGCGGCGCGGCCCTAATCTTGCCTAACTGCCTTAGCAGCGCCAAGTCGTGAAGTCGCTTCGGCCAATGTCCTCACGCCCAGCTTGTTCTTTGCATTATTCAAATAGGACTTCACGGTATTTGGCGATATCTGCAGGATCTGCCCAATCTCCCATGTGGTCTTGCCCTTTGCGACCCAGTCGAGGCACTCCATTTCGCGACGTGAGAGTTCAACGTTAGCGATCATCAGTTCATGAGAAAGCTTTTGCCGCACGCGCCGGTCGAAAGAAATGGCCATGAACTGGAGGACCTCCGAGCGGCGCTCTATGCTCAATTGAAATGCTCGGTCATTCTGGTCGGTGGCAAACGTCAAGGCGGCCATGGAGGCGCCGTTGTGGATTGGAACGGTGAATCCCAATCGGATCCCACACTGAGCAGCTTCGTCGAGCAAGCTTCGCTGCGCCCGAGAAATCAATCTATGAGGTTCCCTGTGGTCCCAGCTAAAGGGCTCCGTGGTCTCCAGCGCACGCTCGATAATGGGGTCGAGGCGCTCATAGTGACTGCGCACATAATGCGCAACCCAATTGGCGGGATACGTGGAAATCACGAGGGCGTTCTCACCCCGTCTCTTCGGCCAGGCCAGATAAGCCAAACATGGCAGCTCAAGTGCGCGTCCGGTGACCGCCAAGGCGTCGCTAAAGCCATCAGCGTGGTTCGCGTTGATCAGCAGATTGAGAAAATTTTGGAAGATACGGTGCGTGCTCATTCGCATACGATTCGGTAGAGAAGATGAGCGACGTTACGAGTCCCTTTGCTGCGTAAAGGCAAGTTGTTCGAAAGTCTCGCGACGTCACACTGTTAACCGACCAGCGATCGAGCTGCACCTATTCAGCTCACGTCCACTTTCGACACGGCGCAACCGACATCACTGTTCTGGGCGGTTCTGTAGGCGAGAACCGCCAAAGAGCGCAAGGACGACAAGCCCTGATAGTTTGGCGGTCATCTTCCACACACGCAACTACACTTAGAGGCCGCAGTCCTGCGCTCATCGCAGAATTTGGCAGGATAAATGCGCGTACGCCGGGATTCTTCGCGGATTTACTCCCAAAGTGGTCCTACGTTCTCTACGGCAGGCGAGGCGGGGCTGAGGAAAAGCTAAGAGATAATTTTTCGTAGGCAGACGGGGCCGTGCGCGTCAAGCGCCGCCCAGCGTTCTGCTCGCCGTCCAGTTGGAGACTTTTCTATGCGTCGTCGAAGCGGCCTTTCGAAAATGCCTACACTTTTGCGATCATTGCTCTCGATCGCCAACTAAGGGGACGACGGCAAGAGACGGGGTTCTGAAGTGCATGAATTGATCAGGCAGACCGCCTGCAGTGTTGTCGAAAAATTGCGGAATGGCGAAGTAAGCCCCCTGGAGCTGCTGGACGCGCTGGAGCAGCGGATCGGGCAAGTCGACGGCAAGCTTAACGCGCTGCCCATCCTTTGTTTTGATCGCGCGCGCACACATGCTCGTACGCTGATGGAGCGACCTACCGGCGCACGTGGGCTGCTGGCCGGTCTTCCCGTTCCCATCAAAGATCTGATTGACGTTGCCGGCACTCGCAACACACAGGGCTCCCCGATCTTCAGGAACAAAATAGCTGAGACGTCGGACATCTTGGTCGAGCGCATCGAGCAGAATGGTGGTGTTGTTTATGCAAGATCGAACACCCCCGAGTTCGGAGCGGGGGCCAACACGGTCAATGAACTCTTCGGAGCAACGCTCAATCCGTGGAATCCAGCTCGCTCTGCTGCTGGCTCGTCCGGAGGTGCCGCGGTTGCGATCGCCGCCGGCATGGCTTGGGTTGCGCATGGCTCTGACATGGGGGGCTCACTCCGAAATCCGGCGAGCTTTTGCGGTGTAGTGGGTCTTCGGCCGAGCTTGGGCCGAGTGGCCCGAACTCCCAAATCTAAAATCGACCGCAACCTCGGCATACACGGACCAATGGCGCGCAATGTCGAGGACGTTGCGCTCCTGTTGGACGCAATGAGTGGTGAGCATCCTGCCGATCCACTGTCCTTGCCGGCACCCGCAGAATCGTTCCTGACGACCACGCGCACGGCAAAGAGACCAAGACGGGTTGCCTATTCGGCCGATCTGGGCATTACACCCGTGGATCCTCAAATTGTGGAAATTACCCGCGGCGCTGCAGCGCGCTTCGTCGAACTTGGTGTAATCGTCGAAGAAGCTCACCCCGATCTTCGAGAAGCTCAAGAGTGCTTCCACGTTCTCCGCGCATTCGATTTCGCTATTAGCAAAGCTGCTCTACTTCGAAGCCATCGCGATCTGCTCAAGCCGGACGTCGTTTGGAACATCGAAGAAGGGCTGAAGCTTTCTATCGAGCAACTCGAACGCGCCGAGGAGCAGCGAGTTGCCATGGTGGTGCGCGTACTTAAGTTTTTCGAGAAGTACGATCTTCTCTTGACGCCGGCAACAATCGTAGAGCCTTTCCCCGTGGCCAACAGCCACGTCATGGAGTGCGACGGCAGACAATTTGAGAATTACGTGGATTGGGTTGCCATCGCTTTTGCAATCACCCTCGTCTGTTGCCCCGCGATGTCTCTGCCCTGCGGTTTCACGAGTTCCGGCCTTCCGGTAGGCTTGCAAATGGTCGCTCCCCCTCGAGCCGACGGGCAGTTATTGGCCGGTGCTAAACTGCTTGAAGATAGTTTGGGGCTACTCGGCAGTACGCCGATCGATCTGGGGCTCGCAACATGAATGGCACAATCGCGGTTCTCGGCTGCGGGCTTATAGGCCAAAGCTGGTCGGCGCTATTCACTGCCTATGGTTATGACGTCGTCGGCTGGGATCCAGCGCCAAAATCGCAGTCCCTGTTGCAAGAAGCGATTTCTCGATGTCAGAAGCAGGTTTTTCGTCCCTCGGAACTTGAATCAGGCCTTGGTTCCTTTCGCCTTGTCGAGACACCGGAACAGGCGGTTTCCGACGCCTTTTGGGTTCAGGAAAACGCACCCGAAGTGCTCGAGTTAAAAGGAGAGCTCTACGGCCGCGTTGAGGCGGCAGCCCATCCCGATACGGTACTCGCAAGCAGTACATCCTCTCTAACTTGGTCACAGCTTGCCACCAGCCTAAAACGAACCTCGCGATTCATTACTGCTCATCCCTTCAATCCTCCACACATCATGCCGCTAGTGGAGATTTATGGGGCCGATGCTGATCTTCGGACGACGGCTGTGTCGTTCTTTCGCGGGCTCGGCCGCGAGCCAGTTCTTTTAGCCCGCGACGTAGTAGGGCACATCGCCAACCGGCTTGCTTCAGCACTCTGGCGTGAAGCGGTCAACTTAGTCGCCGAGAATATTGCTGATGTCGCCGCTGTCGACGCGGCGCTCGTGCATGGACCTGGGCTGCGCTGGTCAGTGGTCGGTGCACATATGGCCTACCACCTTGGTGGGGGTCCTGGGGGAATTGAGCATTACCTGCGACATCTCGGGCCTAGCCAGGAACGCCGATGGGCCACGCTAGGTCAGCCACAGCTTACTCCCGATGTCTGTACCCGTCTGGTCGCTGGCGTCCATGCAGAGGCGGATGGCAGATCGATTTCCGAATTAGAAGGTGAACGTGATCGCGCACTCTTGAGACTCCTTGCCGCGCGGAGTTCAATTTAAGCATATGGACAAGCTCAGCGTGGGTTGACTTCAGCGACAATTGGAAGACAACCTGTACATCCGAGCCGGCGCTCGCAGGACTGACGCGCCGTTGACATTGGCCAAAGCTGTTGCCTGACGGCGCTATCAAGCGTGAATTGCACCAAACAATCATCATTGCCAAGCCGCCGACGGCGCGTGGCACGCTCCCTCAGTCTGAGCTGCTGCCGGTTTGATGGACACCGAGATTAGGTGTTTCATGAAGCCGGAGGTGGGCGATGAAGAGACGGAAGTTTAGTCGCAAGTTCAAGATCTAGGCGGTCAAGCTGGTCCGGAAACGCGGGGTGTCGGTGGCACAAGCCGGCCGCGACCTGGACGTTCATGAGAACGTTCTGCGCAAATGGGTCAAGGAGTTCGGCTGCTGATTCCGCTTGATGTCGCCCACCATTCCGGGATGATGTCGCCCGGGGTATCGCAAGAGCGAACCCGGGGTGACGAGGCCTCTTCTGGCTCCGATACGGTCCCGCCTTTCGTTGCGAAGGGGGACCTGGATGCCGACGGAGAGGCTTGCGATGCGCCATGTGCGCGATGTGATCAGATTGAAGTCGGCTGGGATGCCGACCCGCGAGATTGCGCGGCGGTTGGGGACGGTGCCTTCGACGGTGCGGTTGACGATCCGCCGGTTTGAAGCGGCGGGGCTGACCTGGCCATTGCCCGACGGCATCACCGACGCTGTGCTGGAAGCCCGGTTGTTCGCCAGCGCGGGAGCCGGTCTCGGCACCCGGCGTGGCCATCGCCGGCAGGCGGAGCCGGACTGGGCGGCGGTGCACCGCGAGCTCCGGCGCACGCACGTGACGCTGTCGATCCTGTGGGAGGAGTACATCGCGGGCGAACCCGGCGGGTATCGCTATTCGCGGTTCTGCGAGCTCTACCGGGCCTGGGAAGGCCGGCTGTCGGCGACGATGCGCCAGTCGCATGCAGCCGGCGACAAGCTGTTCGTCGATTATGCGGGCGACGGCGTGCCGGTGGTGATCGACCGGTTTACCGGCGAGCGGCGCACCGCGCAGATCTTCGTCGCGGTGCTCGGCGCATCGAGCTTCACCTGCGCGCAGGCGACCTGGACGCAGGGGCTCGCCGACTGGATCGATGGCCACGTCGGCGCCTTCGAGGCGATCGGCGGCGTGCCGGCACTGCTGGTGCCGGACAACACCAAGGTCGCCGTGATCAAGGCCTGCCTGTACGATCCGCAGATCAACCGCAGCTACGCCGACATGGCGGCGCAATACGGCACCGCCATTCTGCCGGCCAGGCCCACGGCGGCCACGGGACAAGGCCAAGGTCGAGCAGGCGGTCCTCATGGTCGAGCGCTGGCTGCTCGGACGGCTGCGCCATCGGACCTTCCACAGCCTCGCCGAGGTCAACGCGGCGATCGCCGAGTTAATGACCCGGCTCAACGAGGAGCGACCGATCCGGCGGCTCGGCGTGACCCGCCGCAAGCTGCTGGAGGAGATCGACCGGCCGGCACTCAGGGTCTTGCCGGAGAGCCCTTACGTGTTCGCCGAGTGGCGGATCTGCCGGGCCAGCATCGACTACCACGTCGAGGTCGAGGCGCATTACTACAGCGTCCCGCATCGCTTCGTCCGCGCCGAGGTCGAGGTGCGCTTCACCGCCCGCACCGTGGAGATATTCCACAAGGGCGAGCGGATCGCCGCGCATCAGCGCATGAGCGGCAACCACAAGCACACCACCGTGCCGGAACACATGGCGTCCAGTCATCGGCGCTACGCCGGCTGGACCATCGAGCGCATCCGCAAGGAGGCCGCCGCGATCGGGCCGGCCACCGCCGCGCTGTGCGACCTGATCCTCGATGAACGCACGCACCCCGAGCAGGGCTTTCGCACATCGGCGCGCACCTACGGCTCAGTCAAATCGATCCTCGCCAACAATCTCGATCGGCGGCCTTCACCCAAGCGGCCCGCGGACGACGCGCCGATCCTCCATCCCAACAACCGCGGGCCGCGCTACTACAACTAGGAGATCACGCCTTGCTCACGCATCCGCCCCTCGATCAACTCTACACGCTCGGCCTGCATGGCATGGCGAAGGCGCCTTCGCCGACATCGAAGCCGGCGGCGAGGCCGCAAGCCTCGGCCACGCCGAATGGCTCGCGCTCCTGCTCGAACGCGAAGCGTCGCTGCGACGCGACAAGCGGCTGTCGAAGCGGCTGCAATACGCCAAGCTGCGCCAGGAGGCCTGCGTCGAGGACATCGACTATCGCACCCCGCGCGGCCTCGACCGCAGCCTGCTGACGATGCTGGTCGAAGGGCAATGGATCGACGACCACGCCACCTTTTGATCTGCGGGCCCTCCGGCGTCGGTAAGAGCTGGCTCGCCTCAGCGCTCGGCAACAAGGCCTGCCGCGACAATCGCTCCGTGCTTTATCAGCGCGTCCCACGGCTGTTTAGCGATCTCGCTTTGGCGCGCGGCGACGGCCGCCACTCCCGCCTGCTGCGCGCGCTTGGCCGCGTCGATCTCCTCATCTTTGATGGTGTGGACGGCCTCACCTCAACGGCATCATAGTGCCAAGGCGTGGTCGCCAGAGCGCCACAAAGAAGGGGGACCGTCCGAGATGAAGTTTATTAGAATAGGCGTTGATCTCGCCAAGAACTATTTTCAGATTAATGCGCTGTCTAGTGAGGATGCACCAGCCGTAAAGCGCAAGCTGACGCGCCGGACGATGCGCGAGTTCTTCTCGAGGATCGAGCCGTGCCGCGTTGGCATGGAGGCTTGCGGCTCAGCCCACTATAGGGCGCGCGAACTGAAGGCCATGGGACACGATGTGTCTCTGATGCCGCCGGCCTACACAAAACCCTATGTCAAGCGAGGTAAGAACGATGCCGTCGATGCGGAAGCCATCTGTGAAGCGGTCTCGCGCCCTGCCATGCGTTTTGTGCCGATCAAGAGCGCTGATCAGCAAGCGACCCTGATGTGGCACAAGACGCGCGAGCTGCTGGTCAAACAGCGAACGATGAGCGTGAACGCTCTACGCGGCCATTTGGCCGAATTCGGTCTTGTCGTCGCCAAGGGCACCGGCCGCGTCGACGAGCCTTTAGGCCTCGCAGAAGGCGATGCGACTCTTCCCGACGCCGCTGTCCTGGCCGCGAGGGTTCTCGGTCAGCAAATTGATGCGCTCGGAGGCGCACTCGATGATTTGGAGAGGGAGATCGCCAAGGCTCACGCGCTCAGCGAGACGAGCCGTTCGCTCGGAGAAATTTCCGGCGTTGGCAAGCTTGTTGCCTCGGTAATTACAGCCAGTGTACCAGACCCAAGCGTATTCAATTCGGGACGGGATTTTGCTGCCTGGCTGGGTCTGACGCCCAGGCAAATTTCAAGCGGGGGTAAACCAACTCTCGGAACCATCACCAAGGCGGGTAATCGATATATAAGGAAGTTACTCGTTCTCGGAGCAACATCGCTTCTAAACGTTGTGGAAAAACGCCGCGGCGGCTTGCGCGACTGGATTGTCGGGCTTTTGGCTAAAAAAGCCGGCGCGGCTTGTGACCGTCGCCCTCGCCAACAAGCTTGCTCGGATCATCTGGGCAATGATGAAAACCGGAGAATGCTTCCGCACCGAGATGTTCGCCAAACTTTGAGTGTCGGACAGCCGCATCGAAGAGTTATAAGCTTGGTAAGTGCAAGAAAGGCATGATGAAAGACAACGGTCGCCACCGAAAACCAGGAAAACCCGACCAGTCGTGTGAGCCTCAAAGCTCGCATCCTTGATGTGACCCCTTGGTTGTCGGACTTCATCAGGGCCAGCGGAGATATGATCCGCGCTAAACGCCGGACATACGATCGCAGCCGTCCAAGTCGTTCGAAGTGCCAAATTGTGCTTGCCATCAGAGGCCGTCCACATACGACGACTGGGGCCTCGAGCCGCTTGACGCCGCGGCCCGCCACGACCTCCTGGAGATCCTCGAGGACCGCTACGGCCGCGGCTCCACCATCGTCACCAGCCAGCTCCCGATCGATCAATGGCACGCGCTGATCGGCGAGCCGATGACTTCATGATGCCTCCTCCTTCGAACGCTTGGTGTGTTGTACTCGATTGCGAAGCTGACTGATTTGTTCGTCTGAGAGCTCGATCTGCCATGGCTGGCCTTTGGTTAACTGACGACCTGCCAGCATTCCGCGCGCGAGATAGTCGAATACCGTCTGCGGGGTTACTCCAAGCTCAGCCGCTGCGCCCTGAATCGAGAAGCTGCCGTCGGGCCAGCGCATCGGATTCTTGTCTACGCCGTTGATTTTGACCGTGGGAATGCCCCAGCGGGTGCGCAACAGCCGGACGTTCTCGCCTTTGAAAGCGCAGCCTCGGGCCGCGACAAAGCCTTCCTGATTGAGGATTGCCGCGATCTCGGCATCCATTTTATGTTCAGCATTCAACTCGACGATCCGTCGCCGCAACCGATCAATGTCAATGTAGTTGCGGTAGGTATGAACGCGCCGTTGTACGTGATGCTCGCTGGTTGTGGCGGTCTGCCAGACGACGGGCCAAGCGAGAAGCGTCGAGGCTCACCACAAGGCCGGCGTTGCCAAGGCCGATCTCGGCAATGAGCTTCTGGAAACCATGACGATCCACAGCGCCAGCTCCGGACTTGCCCAGATCCTCGTCAATGACCTGGACGCGCTCCGGCGGCCAGCCCAGACCGATGGCCCGATCGACGAGGCGGTACTGCAGCTCGGTGCTCTCCTGGTGCTGGCGCACCTGGTTCACGGATGACTGCCGCACGTAGACGTAGGCCAACTTGGCTCGGTGTGCGGTCGTGAGCCGCTCGTCAGCGACGGTCGAGCTGATCAGCACGACCCAGTCTCCTTCCGGCCGTGCCGGGAACCGCTTGCATTCGCCGCAGCAGCGTGGCGAGGATTTGAGCGATCTGGGTTTGCGTCGCGGTCGACAGATTCGGCCACAGGCGCGGAATGTCGGCCGTCGGACGGCGGGGTGGATTTGCCAATATCGGCAGGGGTCGATACGCAACGCGACCTGGAAGCGGTCGGTGGGTCATCGCGAATCACCTTCTCGTCGAGAAGGCTCAGACTCGCGCTCAAATGTTGCATCAATGGGATCAGCGTACGGGCACTGATGCGCGGCAGATCGGCGGCGTTCGGGCGAGGCGTGATCGGCGTCTCGACAAGATCCGTCGACGCGATCCGAACTGCCCGCGGCCGGCCGTCCGGCAGCGCGACAACGACGTAGGCGGGACCGCCCCCGACCGCTCCTTCAGCACCTCAAGCCGGTGCCCAAAAAGAAAATGATGCGGGTCAGTGATCGTGACGTGAGACACGACCCGTTCCAAAATAGGGGCACTCTGTTGTGTTTGGTGATCCCACCTACGCCGACGCCGTCCTCGACCGCCTGGTCCATAACGCCCACCGGATCGATCTGAACGGCGAAAGCATGCGGCGAACCCGCAAACCTGACCGAAAGGCCTGAGCCTGTGGCGCTGTGGACATGCCGCTACGCTTGGACAACGCAAGAGCGTTGCCCACATGCCCACAGCAGGAACAACAGAAAAACCCGCCCGTCGAGCCGCGATTCAAGATTGACCACGCGGCTTCGCCGATGCCAGAAACCAGACAGCCAGAACGCCTCGCGCCCCGGGCGACATCAAATCGGAATGGTGGGCGAGATCATCTCGGAATACTGGAGGGTTCAAATAGGTCCCGCGTCGCAGATCTCGCCGCAAGTCCAGCGCGGGACCTATTTGAAGCT